>JBCBSS010000052.1:0-44244 GCA_039819065.1 Bacteroidota bacterium | reverse complement strand
ATTAGTTTTCTCAGAAGGTGATCAGGATGAGATAGACTTGCTTACTCTCCTTATTGAAACGTATGATCATGAGCTTAGTATTTATTGACTGTATACTGCTCTCCTTTATCACACAGTTTGTCATATTCTGCATGCGTACCTACCCAACACACGAAAAGGTGTACAGCTCTCTTTCCAAACGCATATTTACATATCATTCTATAATTATTGCCTCCAATATTAAATATGACTCTGTTATAACCATCACCTAAAAAGTCGACAGAATTAAAGGTCTGTTTAATATCCCCTGGTTCATCCCAATCAGCATACTTGATTGATTCCAACCAATTCTGAAAGGCAGATTTACCTTTCGCTTGCCTGGAGCAATATTCTTCGATGGTCTGCTTTTTTATTATATGAACTCTCATACAAATATACGGGAAACAATTTCAAAAGTTCACTTTATGTGAACTTATTGTCGTATTACGAACCTTAGTAATTTATTCCTTTTACTGCAATATTTCCTTAATACAATCGCTCCTCCAACAGATCCCTCCAAACAATAAAGCCTTTGCGTTCATCAGAATAATCGTGATGAATCTTGCTAAAATTGTAAGGGGCATTTTCTAGAAACAATTGGTGGCCATTTTTCCGTTCAAATAGTAAGTTTAGATAAGTCTTTATGTCTTTTTATTGATCATTATTTACCAATACAAAACTTCGAAAAGATATTAGCCAATAGATCATCCGTGGTGATCTCGCCGGTGATCTCGCCCAGGTGGTGAAGGCTTTGGCGGATGTCCATGGCTAGAAAGTCACCCGTAACACCATTGTCGATACCATTAATTACATCTTGGAGCGAGTTCTTAGAATTGAGTAGTGCTTCATAGTGGCGAATGTTGGTGACTACTGTATCGCCTGTCTTAAAGCTGGCCAAGTTGACAATTTTCAGAATTTTGTCTTTGAGTTGATCAAGGTTGATTTCTGATGAGGCTGAAATGAGAACGGTATCTTCTCTTTTTTCGAGGACTTCAATCTTTTCGCGATCGGCCTGATCTACTTTGTTACCCACTGCTATAAAGGGAATGCCTTGGTTCTCTAGCCGATTGATTTCTTGTCCGATATCGGTGATGCTCTCAGAGCCTAGGTCAAACAAATAGAGAATTAATGAAGCCTCTTTCATCTTCTTTCTGGTTCGCTCCACGCCAATGGCCTCAATAGTGTCTGTAGTATCTCTTAACCCGGCAGTATCAATGAATCGGAAAGTGATGCCCCCCAGGTTCATTTCATCCTCAATCACATCTCGAGTGGTACCAGCTATGTCTGATACAATGGCTTTCTCCTCATTAAGTAAGGCATTGAGTAGGGTAGACTTACCTGCATTAGGTTTTCCTGCTATTACCGTCGGAACACCATTCTTGATGACATTACCGACATCAAAACTCTTGATCAGTAGCGTCAATACTTCCATCAAGCGATTGATTAAACCCTTCAGATCATCACGACTGGCAAATTCTACATCCTCCTCGCCAAAATCTAGTTCTAATTCTATCATGGAAGCAAAATGTATCAACTCTTCTCTTAGGCTGGCGATCTTTTTAGAAAAACCGCCCCTCATTTGATTCATGGCAGCCTGATGGGATGATTCCGAGTCTGAATGAATCAGGTCGGCTATAGCCTCTGCCTGGGCTAAGTCGAACTGGCCATTGAGAAAAGCCCTTTTGGTGAACTCACCGGCTTTGGCCAGCCTTGCTCCGTTTTTTAGAAGTACTTTGATGATGCGCTGCACAACGTATTGTGAGCCGTGACAAGATATTTCTACTGAGTTTTCTTTGGTGAAAGATTTAGGGGCTATAAATACAGAAACCATTACCTCATCAATGATTTCCGAACCATCTCGAATAGTACCAAAATGAATGGTATGAGAATCGACCTGGCTAAGGTCCTTACCTCGAAAAACCTGATTGACGATAGCGACCACATCATGGCCGGAAAGCCTGATAAGCGCGATAGCGCTGGTACCTTGAGGTGTGGCCAATGCCACTATCGTTTCTTCTTGCATAATTATATGACCTTAATGATAAAAATCTAAGTAAATTTTTTCGTTCCCAAAATTATCAATTTCGGAGCATACCTCACATCACTGAATTCTTTTGAAAGTCTTTCAAAAGACATGCGAATACAGGTTTTGAGGTGAAGAATTGTTATCTTCACAGACTTTTAGTGTAGCGCATGACGAGGTATAGATATCTGGTATTATTTTTTTTATTTCTTTTTTACATCCCATTATCTCAGGCTCAGGAAGTTACCAACGGACTGATACAAATAAATACCGAGGACCACAAAGTTCCAATCATTGATCTGAACGGTTCTTGGGAATTTTATTGGGACAGACTTTACACACCTGACGATTTTAGAAAAGGAACAGTTGATGAGCCAATTTATGTAGATGTTCCCAATTCATGGAATACCTACGTAGATGGGGAAGGGAACAGTTTTCCTGACTATGGTTATGCTACCTTTCGAGCCAAGGTAGTTTTTGACGAGCGTGTTGAAGAATTGTGCTTTTACATACCTAAGATATGGAGCGCCAACAAGGTGTGGATCAATGGGAAGGTAGTTAACGCCATGGGGGTTGTGGATCCTGATCAATACAAAAACCTCATTCTCGAAAAGTTGGTCATGCTTGATGGCGGCAAAGAGTTTGAAATTGTGGTGCAAGTAGCAAATTACAGCCTATTTGTGGCTGGTATTGCACAAACCTCTTTCCAAATTGGCGATGCCCAGCAACTTGAACGAAGAAAACAATTAGGTAGTAACCTCTACCTGCTTTGGATAGGGTGTGTTTTCATTATAGGCTTCTATCACCTCATTCTTTTCAATTTTAGAAGACAGGTATTTTCGACCTTATATTTTGCCATTCTCTGTATACTTATCGTCATCAGGCTTATAGTATTCGGCGAACATGCACTTTATCAATACCTCAAAATAACCGATATTCTGTCCTTCGTTTGGCAGAGTAAACTTTATTTTATCTCTAGCTTCATGATACCTGCCATAGGGGTGCTTTACATGAAGGCACTTTACCCTCAGGAGGTTAATAATAAAGTAGTTAGGATCATTGTAGGCATAACATCAGTTTATTCATTCTTTGTACTGGTGGTACCGGTGAGTGTTTTTTCACCATTGATCAACGTATTTAACGTACTCAATTTTGCCCCGATATTGTATATCATCGTGATTGTGGTTTTGGCTATTCTGAGAAAAAGAGCAGAATCAACCTTACAAGCCATAGGAATCTTCATGATGGTCTTTGCCGGTCTTAATGATTTTCTACAAAGTATAAACATCGTACTGACAGGCATACCAGAATTCGTTCCGGTGGGCTTCGGTATTCTACTAATACTGCAGACTGTAATTCTTGCCAAGCGTTTTTCCAGGGCATTCAGTGATCTGGAGAAGCTTTCCGCCAGCCTTGAAGAAAAAGTGATCGAGCGTACTGAAGAGGTGACGCGCCAGAAAGAAGAAATAGAAAGGCAGAATGAAAATATTACGGCCAGTATAAACTACGCACATCGTATACAAAAGGCGATGTTGCCATCGGATGATTACATCAAAGACCTCTTCCCTGATTCATTCGTTTTCTACAAACCACGTGACATAGTAAGCGGGGACTTTTACTTTTTTGATGAGATCAAGACAGATAAAGTACATTATAAGTTCGTAATAGCCGCCGACTGTACCGGCCATGGTGTGCCAGGAGCTTTGATGAGTATGATTGGAGACGCATTACTTCAACGCATCATTCGAGATCGCAAGATCTACTCACCTGATCAAATATTGTCAGAGCTGAACGAAGGTATACGGATTGTATTGAACCAAGACCAGAATGAGAACCGGGATGGTATGGACATTGCCGTGTGTGTGGTTAGCTGTCACGAGCAAATGATTCATTTTGCCGGTGCGTCTAATCCGATGATCTATGTCAAGAATGGAGAGTTGGGACATATTAAAGGTGACAAACTCCATATTGGAGGCATGCAGCCTCGTAAGAAAACTAAATTTAAACTGCATAGCATTCCTATAGACGAGGATATTGATTTCTACTTATTCTCAGATGGGTATCAGGATCAGTTTGGTGGGCCACAGAACCAAAAGTTCATGGTGCGCAACTTGAGAAATATGCTTTTCAAAAACCACACCTTGCCTTACCAAGAACAAAAAGAAGAGCTTGATAAAGTTTTGAAAGAATGGATAGGGGCCAATGAGCGTCAAATTGATGATATCCTCATAGTAGGCATCAGAATTGATTCCGACTCATTGGATTGTTCTTCGCCACTATCTGAAGGCGGAGGTTTTAAGTTCTAACTGATACAACTTCTTACCATTTTCTATTTCTACAGCGTATCGAATTACGATAAGCGGTACAGATATTAAATAAAACCCATTGAGAGGTGTTAGATAAGATAATTACCTAAAAATCCTTGTTAAGGGCCATTTCATCGCGAATTCATCCGTGACTATCGAGAAGTTTTTTTGTTTTCCTTAAAAAAGGAATAAATTATTGATTCATTTACTAGAATGGTATCGATGTTAAAGGAATACTTCAACAAGAAGGCATTTGGCGCACTGATATTTTTTGGCTTGATTTCGACGTCAGTTTTTTCACAATCTGACTCTGTAGCACTATCACAAGAATACATGGCTCAAGCGGATCAGATATACAGCCAGCAGAAGGAAGCCATTGAAATTGCTAAAGAACTTTATGCCAAGGCCGCAGACTTAGACCCTAATAATTTAAAAGCCAACTGGCGAGCGGGTCAACTTTACTTGGAGACGATCAATAAAGATCAGGCCACCAAATATTTTCTTAGAATTTATGATCAGGACCCATCATATCGGTTTGATATGCTTTATCAAATTGGACGAGGGTATCACTATGGGC
The DNA here is from genome assembly GCA_039819065.1 of Bacteroidota bacterium. GTDB lineage: Bacteria > Bacteroidota > Bacteroidia > Cytophagales > Cyclobacteriaceae > JBCBSS01. The sequence continues at coordinate 39,320 of JBCBSS010000052.1, read as the reverse complement.
TAGATTTTGATACAGCTTTAGAATACTACGAGAAGTACCGCAAAAAATTCTTGGCACACCCACGGTATAGAGGAAAAGACAAAACCAGATTAAAGACCGTTGAAAGGCGAATACACGAATGTAAGAGTGGTAAGGATATCATCTCCAAACCTACTCAGTATTCTATTGTTCCGCTCGGTGAAGAGATCAATTCTCCCTGGCCGGACTATGCTCCAGTGCTAAACGAAAAAGGAGATGTGATGATCTTCACTTCAAGAAGACAAGATGGCAATACCAGTGAGAACGTTGACGAAGACAATTTCTACTTCGAAGACATCTTTATATCCAGGAAGGTTAATGGAAAGTGGACGCAGGCCAAAAACATTGGTGCCCCTATTAACTCAGCCTTTCACGAAGCGAGTATTTCGCTATCTGAAGATGGCAACAGGCTCTACATCTACAGGGATGACAATGCCGGCGATATATATTATTCTGAATACAATGGTTCGGAATGGTCGAAACCCAAATACCTGACCGACAAGATCAACTCGAGTTACTATGCCGAAAACTCGGTGAGCGAGACCAGCAGTTCGGATATCATATTCTACAGCAGCAATCGCCCGGGTGGTAGAGGTGGTGTGGACATATACATGTGTATAAAAGATAATAAGGGCAGGTGGTATAAGTCTAAGAGCCTCGGGCCCGTAATTAACACCAAGTTCGACGAAGAAAGCCCACATTTGGCCACTGATGGTAAAACGCTCTACTTCAGCAGTTCAGGACACAAGGGTTATGGCGGTTACGACATATTCCGTTCAGTTTATGACAGTGCGAGTGGTGAATGGTCAGAGCCGGAGAACTTAGGATACCCGGTCAATACGCCCGATGATGAAATTTACTTCCACGTTTCACCCGATGGTCGTACCGGTTATTTTGCTTCTGTGAGAGAAGGTGGTATAGGTTTTACCGACATTTTCGAGGTAAAATACCACGGGGGTAGGCAAGGTGCCGGGGATAGAATCGTAGTGGTCAATAACCAAATCAAGGAGCTGGTGTCCCAAAAAGAATCAGCCTCTGCTGTAGAGAATTCTCAAAAAGTCAAGTTTGAGGAGCATGAGCTAAATTTGATTGCCTCAGCCCATAAGATATATTTCAATGCCAGGCAGAGTGCCATTGATAGCAAGCACGAACAGGAACTGGATAGTGTCATTAACCTGATCAACAAATACGAGATATTGAGCATCGATGTTGCCGGTTTTGCCTCTGCAGACGGCAACCCACGGTTTAACCTTGAGCTATCTCAAAAGCGGGCGCTAATCGTGCTTAATTACCTCGTAAGCAAGGGGGTTGATGAATCACGCATTGTAGCAAAGGGTTATGGTGCCATAGAACATTCTGAAGGTAGTGGAGAGGAGAATAGGAGAGCAGAGGTGAGAATCGTGGGAGCGGAAGGGAGTCAGTGACAAAACCGGACCAAAGGATAGTTGCGCCTTATGCATTAACCGTTTTCTGCTCTATTTTACGCTTCTTAATCAGTATACCTTCTTGGGGTGAAAACAGAAAGGCCAGCGCAAATAATACACCTGCCATAGTGCTCATGGCACCAGCAATTGAGCCATTTACCAATACAGCAAGGTAATACCCCGTTACAGCCACTATTACACCAATAATAGATGTCAAAATGAGCATCCGTTTTAAATTCGTGGTCAGTAAATACGCAGTGGCAGGGGGAGCGATCAAAAGAGCGATGACCAGAATGGCTCCCACTGATTCAAAAGAGGCTACCGTAGTCATGGATACAAAGCCCATGAGTAAGTAGTGCCAGAGTGTTGCCGAGATGCCCATGATACCAGCAAAAGCGGCATCGAATGTAGTCGCCTTCAACTCTTTATAACCGAAAATGATGAAAAGCAGGTTGAGCAAAAGCGTAACACCAGTAATGTACACAAACCTAGGACCTAGATTTGTGCCTGCATCGGTAATCCAGAGGTCGGTAGAAACATAGGTGATCTCACCAAAAAGTACGCATTCCTCATCAATATGTGCTTCTCTTGTGTAGGAAACCAGAATTACACCTATGGCGAAAAGCCAGGTGAAAGTAACTCCTATTGAAGCGTCTGTCTGTAATTTACCCTTACGGTGCAGAAATTCTATTAAGAACGTGGTGAAAATACCAATGGAGACTGCCCCAATAAGCATCATAAAAGAATCCCGGCTTTCTGAAATGATGAAAGCAATGACGATCCCCGGTAGAACGGCATGCGAAATAGCATCTCCCACCATGGCCATTTTGCGTAGAATGAGAAAGCAGCCTAGCAAGCCACAGGAGATAGCAACGAAAGAACCGATCAATATTATCCAAAAACTATGCATACTATCTGTAGGGTATTTCTGATTGATGTGGATCTATTGTAGGGTAATTGAGCAGGCGCTCCAGTTGTGCCTCTAATTCCGGAGTTAGAATATGCTCAATGGTTTCAGCATCTTCATGTACGTGATCAGGAGCTATGCGCAAATACTTGGTAAGGTATAACTCCCACAAACGGTGCAACTTCACCACTCGTTGTCCTTTGTGCTTGCCCGCAAGGGTCAACTGCCAGGCATCATTACGTTTGCGCTCTACAAAACCCTGCCTCCTTAGTCTTCTCAATCCAGATAAGAGTTCGTGCTTTTTGAAGAAACGTTTCTCTAGTATTTCGTCTGTGGTTTTGGGTTCCATGAAGTCTCTGAGCGTTTCACCAATCTGGTAGAAAGCTTTCAAGATATTCTCATCCAGAATTTTGCTGCGGTTTGTTTTCTGCAACCATATCCTATGGAAAATGCCCTTTCTGGGGGCAAAGAAGAAAGAGAAGAAAGCAATGGAAGAAACCACCACCACGATCCATGGGCCGGTGGGCATAGATGGTGCCGTAAACGAAATGTATGCCCCACCTAAACCTGAGAAAGCACCGAAGATGGCTGCCAGGAACAACATTTTAACGATATTATTAGTCCAAAATCGCGCTGCTGCAGCCGGTGTGATCAAAATAGCGGCCATTAATACAGCGCCAACAGCCTGTATGCCGGTCACTACGGCCAAAACAGTTAGTGATGTCAGAATGAGCTCCAGCATGCGAACAGGGAACCCTAGCGCGCGTGCATAGGCTTCATCAAAGGCGATCAGCGTGAATTCTTTAAAGAATAACCAAACGGCCGCCAAGAGTACCAATGCTACAACACTAAATACAATGAGGTCTTGACCAACCAAATAAGCTGCCTGTCCAAATAGGAAATCATCGAGGCCACTTTGATTGGCATTATTGGAGCTTTGAATAAAGGTCAGTAATAAGATACCTACACCGAAAAAGACAGATAGTACCAGGCCTATGGCCGTATCCTCTTTGATTTTAGATTTGCTGCTAATGATGTCCACAAATACCAATGATAGCCAACCGGTGGCGAATGCACCCATGATCAAATAGATAGGGTTTTTAGTACCGGAAAGGAGGAAGGCCAAACAAACTCCCGGAAGTATAGAATGAGCCACAGCATCACCCACCAGTGCTTTCTTCTTTAAGAATGTGAAAGACCCCACGATGGCTGAGCTAGCGGTAAGCAGTATAGAGCCAAACACTACGTATCTGATGTTGGGGTCAGAAAAAGAAAAGAATGTTGCGAAATCACTCATTATTTCTTCAATTCTCTATCCGGGAAACGCTGCATTTGCAGTAGGTTGCTCACCTCAGAAAGTAGTGTGAGTTTACCACCATAGGTTTCTTGTAATAACGACGTTGTAAAGACCGATTCTATTGGCCCAGACGCCACAAGCCGCATGTTGACCAAAATGACCCAGTCAAAGTATTTAATGGCCGATTGCAAGTCATGGTGCACCACCACAACTGTTTTATCCTCATCAACCATACCACGCATTAAATCAATTATGGCCTTTTCCGTAGCAGCATCTACTCCGGCAAAAGGCTCATCCATGAAGTAGAGATCCGCTTGTTGCGTTAACGCCCTGGCCAGGAAAACGCGCTGTTGCTGACCTCCGGAAAGCTGTGATATTTGCCGTTTGGCATAAGCCTCCATCCCTACTTTCCTTAAGCTATCCATAGCCACCTCAAGATCAGCCTTTCTGGGGCGTTTGAAGAGGCCTAGCTTGCCATATCTCCCCATCAATACTACATCCTTAACCGACGCCGGGAAGTCCCAGTCAACGCTTTCTCTTTGTGGCACGTAGCTGATGCGGTTACGCACTTCATCCAGATCTTTGCCGAAGAGCTTGACAAAGCCGCTACTGGCTGGAATTAATTCCATTACCGATTTCAATAGGGTAGACTTGCCTGCGCCGTTAGGGCCTATTACGCCTATTAGTTTGCCTTTTGGTAGTGTCAGATCAATATCCCATAACACAGGCTTTCTGTCATAAGAGACAGTAAGATCGTGTATTTCCAGTACTGGGTTTTCTACATGGTGTATCATAACTACCTGAGCGCGTTTACAATTTTCTGAACATTAGCATTCACCATTCCTACATACGTCCCTTCAGAAGTACCTTCTTCACCCATAGCGTCTGAATACAAACTGCCACCGATTTTCACATCAAAGCCTTTTTTCTGGCAGCCTTCCACAACCGCTTTGATAGCACGCTCTGAAACAGAAGTCTCAATAAACACGGCATTGATTTGCCGTTCTATGATCATATTTACCAGGTCCACGCGATCTTTCAAACCAGCCTCTGATGCAGTAGACAAACCTTGTAGTCCCGCTACTTCCATACCATACGCATCACCAAAATATCCGAATGCATCATGCGAAGTAATTAGTACCCGTTGTGCTTCAGGAATCGTACTTACCTGCTCTCTTACCGTTTGGTGAAGGCTATCCAACCTGGTCAAATAACGGTTGGTATTGGCTATATAGAATGCCGCATTAACGCTGTCAAGACGCTGAAGAGAACTACTGATATGACTCACTACTTCTTTCCATAATCTGACGTCAAACCACACATGGGGATCATACTCATCTTGGTAGGTTGAGCTACCTCTGAGCTTGTCTTTGGAGATGTTTTCTGCCGCAGCTATGACCGGCCTGGTGCGTCCCATACGCTCCAGTATTTCGCCCATTTTGCCTTCTAGAAATAGACCGTTGTAGAAGATCACATCAGCGTTATTGAGTTTGCCTAAATCACCTTGCGTAGCTTTATATAGGTGCGGGTCAACGCCTGGTCCCATAATAGCTATAACATCCGCTGAGTCCTTTACAATGTTCACTATGGCGTCTTTAATCATGCCCGTCGTAGCGGTGATCTGAAGCCGCTTTTTCTCGCTGACACTACCATCTTTATTGCCAGAATCGCAGCCCCAAAAAACAAGGCCGAGTAGAAGGAGTATATAGGAATATTTATATTTCATTTTATTCTGTGATTAGTAGGTTTTCCGAGACCTCTCTCGAAATGAAAACGGTTTTTTTACCATCGATCAGTACTTCATGCGAGCCATCAAACTCTACCTTGTCTTGTACCTTTAGTTTGGCGCCAATGTAGATGCCTATCTTATCAAGGTATTTTAAGAATGGGGAAGAAGTGTCTTTAACCGCCACTAGTATGCCCATACCGTTAATGTCAGTTTCACTCAATGGCACCTGAGGTTTGAATTTGAATTCCCCATTCTCATCTGGGATAGGGTCGCCATGAGGATCAAACTTGGGATAGCCGAGAAATTCATCCAGGCGCTTGATCAATAGGGGAGAGCTGATGTGTTCAAGCTGTTCGGCTACCTCGTGTACCTCATCCCAATGGAACTTCAACTTCTCTACCAGAAAGACCTCCCACAACCGATGCTTTCGTATCACTATCAGCGCCTTGGGTTTTCCGTCTTCAGATATGTTGACCCCTTTGTATTTTTTGTAGGTAACGAGGCCTTTGCCATTCAGCTTCTTGATCATGTCGGTGACTGACGCTGCCTTTGTATTGAGATGATCGGCGATAGCATTAGTACTCACTTCCTTCAGGCCGCCATCAGAAAGGTGATAGATGGTTTTTAAATAATTTTCTTCCGCAAGGCTTAGCATAGATATTATTGATGCTCAAGATACAAAAATACAAAATTTAGATTAATCTAAAATATTTTTTAGACATAATTTAAAATTTCATCAAAAAGCTGTTTAAGCTGTATTATGGCTTGGTTTTATCAATGATTTGGTGATTTTTAGGCAAGCCTAAAAATTAACGCGTTAGGTTTTGGACTATGAAATGGACAGGTAAGTAGTACTCTGCACAGCTAGGGATGAAAATGTGTAAAATCTAAGTGCTTTGGTGCCTAGTTTTAATATTGATATTTTGATTAAGAAGGGGGTATGTAACTATCTGATTATTAGCATTAAATGCCTCAGAGAGATTGGATAATATTTAACAATTGCCTTTCAATATTTTTCCATAGAAAATGCGAGCTCGGACCGTTTGGATAGAAATGCTCTGCATACATCTGTTCAAGTACATTTCGAGCACTGTATGTTTCGAAATCGATGTTAATGCTGGCCTGATAAGGAGCGCATATTTCAGCCCATGGAGCGTGTTCCGTTAGTAGTATGGGTAGCCCAATTGAAAGGTATTCGAATAGCTTTGTGGGTGTTCTATCTTTTGTGTTTTGTGAAGGTAAATAGGAAATGATACCGAAATGAGCCTGCACTAAATGATTCACTATTTGATCATGCGGAACCAGTTCATTTCCACCAATTAGTTCGATATGGTTTGAGCTGTTTGCGAGTTGTTGCAACCTTTCTAGAACCTCTGATTTATTACAATAACCAATGATGGTCAAGGTAACATTAGGATCAATTTGCTGTAGGTTGTTCATCAGGTCACACGCCCGGAATACACCAGTTTCTTCTGCAAGTGTACCTGAGAAAATCAGTTTAATCGGCTCACCTTTCACCACCTTAGGAGGGGTTGACATCATTCCTGAAGTAGGTGGTTGGTAATAGTTTTCGAGTACTGTAGCTTTCTTGCGAGTAAACTTCAACTCCTTTTCATAGCACCTTTCTGCTAGTAAAAAATGGTCTATGAATCTTCTGGACACACGCTCTTTAATGGAGACCCAGCTCGCTAAAATCGGCCGGATAATGCTGGGAAATGCAGAGGTATGTAGGATGTTTTGAACGTAGTTTTCCTGGATGTCATATATTAGAATAGTACTATGGAAAAGCTTGTAGAAAAGAGCCGGAATAATAAGCTCGTGGGTAGTAATTACGATATAGCTAGGACGTAGGGAACGTAACCGTTTCAAAAACTTGAGACCCGCAAATAACCTTTGCCAACTCAAGCGGTTAAAATGGTAATCTGTATGGAACCTGACGTTCGGGTAGTTAGGAAGTTTTTTTGTAGCGAAGCCGATTATATTAACCTCATATTTATTTGTTTTGCTCAACGAAGCACCGAGTTTTTCAAAAGCACGTGTGTCATTAACCGGCTTAAGAATAGAGGCTATAACTATGCGACGCATGGACATGGTCCGAAAATAATTCATTACATAATCAAAACTTAAAAACTTCTATGGAATTAAAGTCTATCATAGAGAAGGCATGGGATGACCGAAGCCTTTTACAAGATACATCAACTCAAGATGCAGTACGATCAGTGATCAGAGGCCTTGATAGTGGAGAGCTAAGAGTAGCTGAGCCAAATGGCGACGAATGGTTGGTTAATGAGTGGATCAAAAAAGCGGTGATTCTTTATTTCCCTATCCAAAAAATGGAAACCATAGAGGTCGGCCCTTTCGAATTCCACGATAAGATTGCCCTGAAAAAGAACTATAAAGAATTGGGTGTTCGTGTGGTTCCTCATGCCATAGCCAGATACGGTGCTTATGTAAGCTCAGGTGTAATCATGATGCCATCATATGTTAATATCGGTGCCTATGTAGATGGTGGTACTATGGTAGATACATGGGCTACTGTCGGTAGCTGTGCGCAAATTGGAAAGAATGTACACTTGAGCGGTGGCGTTGGTATCGGTGGTGTTTTAGAACCAATTCAGGCCGCTCCGGTAGTAATCGAGGATAATGCCTTTCTAGGTTCTCGCTCAATCGTAGTGGAAGGTGTGAGAGTAGGTAAGGAAGCTGTATTGGGTGCGAATGTAGTACTTACTCAAAGTACAAAGATCATTGATGTAACAGGAAGTGAGCCAGTAGAAATGCGCGGATATGTGCCTGATCGCTCGGTTGTGATACCTGGTTCTTACTCTAAGGAATTCCCTGCCGGTACTTACAATGTTTCGTGCGCTTTGATCATTGGTAAGCGAAAAGAGAGCACAGATAAAAAAACTTCCTTAAATGATGCGCTAAGGGACAATGATGTAGCGGTTTAGTACGTTTTGGCATCACCTTTGTTTTGTTTTTGTGAGTACAAAAACTTACCACCATGAAACGTCTATTAGGATTTGGAACACTATTTCTTTGCCTATCTGCTTTCATTGTAAGCGATGAAGTACACTATGGGCAAATTGACCATAACAGTTTTGGCAGAGGGGAGGTACTGAATTACAAATTGAATTTTGGCTTCTTTACCATCGGTAAAGCCAAAATGAAAGTGAGTGACGACCTCTACAACATCAATTACCGCAATTGCTACAAAGTGGACATCTATGGTAAAACAGTAGGTGTTGTGGATTGGGTGGCTGATATAGATGATCAATGGGGTGCTTACGTGGATACCGCTGCGATAGTACCGCATATTGCCTATCGAAAGATTCGGGAAGGCAAGTACAAAAAAGACGAAGTGGTGCGCTTTGATCATAAAACCAATATGATCGAGGCAAAGGTGAAAAACCAAAAGACAGGCAAATTCAAAGAACCGATGTACTACTCGGCGCCAAAGGATATCCGTGATTTGATCAGTGGATTCCTATATCTCAGAACTGTTAATTTTTCCGGCCTCGCTCTGGGTGATACGGTAGCGGTACAAGGTTTCTTTGAAGATACCTTCTACGATATGCAGATTATCTACAAAGGCAAAGAAGTGATCAAGACCAAGGCAGGTAAGTTCAATACTGTAAAGCTGGTGCCAATAATGCCGGACAATAAACTGTTTGACGGAGAGAATTCTATCACTACCTGGCTTACTGACGATGAGAATCGTGTACCAGTCAAATTAAAAGCTGAGATGTTCATTGGCAGTGCTGGGGTAGAATTAACTGGCTACAGCGGATTGAAGAACGAAGTAAATCTGGCCAAGAAGAAACGATAATTACGTGTAAACGTTGATCAAATAGAACCATAACCATTCTAATGAAATCCTTAAATAAATTATTGCTCATAGGTCTAGTGCTAATAACCAGTGGTGCCATGGCCAAGGAGAAAATCAAATTTAAATCGAAAGATGGCCTTGAGGTGGTCGCTGATCTCTACATGGCCCATCCGAAAACGGCCCCTTTCATTGTATTGTTTCATCAGGCTAACTGGAGTAGGGGGGAATACCAAGAGATTGCTCCCAAACTTAACGCCATGGGCTATAACTGTATGGCGGTAGACCAACGCTCCGGTGGTACAGTGAACGGTGTGAAGAATGAAACGAAGGTTAACGCCCAGAAAGCGCTGAAACAGACGTCGTACGTCGATGCTATACCAGACATGATTGCCTCAATAGAATATGCCAAGAGTAACCTGTCTGAAAGTAAACTGATCATTTGGGGCAGCTCTTATTCTTCTGCATTGGTGTTGAAGCTGGCCGGGGATATGCCTGATGCCATTGATGCTGCTTTGGCTTTTGCACCCGGTGAGTATTTCTCAGGGCAAGGGAAACCAAAAGATTTCGTCACGCAAAGCGCTAAAAACATTACTAAGCCAGTGTTTATTACATCGGCTAAAAATGAAAAGGGCAGTTGGTGGAAGATATACGAAGCTATACCCGAAGGTCAAAAACACTATTTTCTGCCCAGTAGTGCAGGGAATCACGGTTCAAGGGCTTTGTGGGAGAAGTTTTCAGACTCAAAACATTACTGGGATGCTGTGACAGCATTTCTTGAGTCTGTCTAAGACAAAATTTATATACCTTTGCGGCCATTAAGTGACAACTAAGTGTTGTCACTATTTTTATTTACAGTGGTCAAACATAACTGATGAAGACAAAAGCAATCTTAACATTATTATCGATCACCCTCTTGATATCTTGTGGAGGAGAAGAATCCAGCATAGGTGATCAGCATTTGCGCAAGGGAGAATACCAACAGGCAGTTGATGCCTATACCGAATATTTGAAGCTTAACCCTGCTGACCTTAAGACCATCTACAATCGTGGTAGGGCGTACGAAGAGTTGCAGCAGTATGAAAAGGCACTGGTCGATTTTAATACCGTGCTGAAAAAAGATCCCTTAAATGCGAGCGCTTATATAAGCGTTGGCAAGGACTTCTACTATCGTAAGTCTGATTATGAAAATGCACATTACAACTTCGATCTGGCCATTAAATACGATAAGAACAATCCGAACGCACTTTACCTAAGAGGTAAGGCCAATCAGAAGTTAGGTAACCTTGATGATGCTTTGGATGATTACAATTCTGCCCTTAGTATCAATGATAATTTAGCCGAGGCTTATATGGCTAGAGGATCACTCAAAATATTCAAAAAGCAAAAGAGAAGCGCTTGTCAAGACTTTTCTTCAGCTAGACGCCTTGGCTTGGAAGAAGCAGAAGATGTGATCAAAAAGTACTGCAAATAGTGCGTGATGCCTATTAAGGGCACGGCAAGTTGATATAAAAAAAAGAGGCTGAAAATTCAGCCTCTTTTTTTATATCATTTTTTCGATTCTAACGAACCCAGCCTATTTCTTAAACTGATCAGCTACCACTAAGTCTTTGGTGCCATGCGAATAGCTGTAGAAGCCAGAGCCGGTCTTCACACCTTTGTGACCAGCCTCAACCATATTGACAAGCAAAGGGCATGGGGCATACTTAGGGTTGCCAAAGCCCTCATGGAGTACGTTGAGGATAGAAAGACATACATCCAAACCTATGAAGTCTGCTAGTTGTAATGGCCCCATAGGATGTGCCATACCTAACTTCATCACAGTATCGATCTCTGCTACACCTGCTACACTTTCATAGAGTGAGTAGATGGCCTCATTGATCATAGGCATCAAAATGCGATTGGCAATAAATCCAGGGTAGTCGTTCACCTCTACCGGTACTTTACCCAACGACTTAGAAAGCTCCATGATCTGATTGGTAACCTCATCCGAAGTATTATAACCCCTTATCACCTCGATCAACTTCATGACTGGTACAGGATTCATAAAGTGCATACCGATAACCTTGTCCGGGTTTTTGGTAACAGAAGCGATCTTGGTAATCGAGATAGAAGAAGTATTAGTGGCCAGAACAGTGTTGTCTGCACTATGCTCATCCATCTCACGGAATATTTTAAGCTTGAGATCAATGTTCTCAGTAGCTGCTTCTACTACCAAGTCTACATTGGAAACACCACTTTTGATATCAGTCATGGTAGTGATATTGGAAAGGGTTTGGGTTTTGACCTCTTCCGTGATGAGTTCTTTTTTGATTTGCCTATCCAGGTTTTTTCCGATAGTCGCTAGTGCTTTACTGAGCGCTTCTTCTGATACATCAATCAATGATACTTTGTGATCTTTTTGGGCAAAAACGTGAGCAATTCCATTGCCCATGGTGCCGGCACCAATTACTGCTATGTTTTTCATGAAAGGAGGACTGTTTTATATCAAAATTCTACAGTCGCAAAAGAATACATTTACCCTTCAAATGCCAAGGATAGTGACCAAATAGGGTGAATCTTTAAGAGGAGGGGAGGAATTGATGAGGCTGCCCTTTGTGCAGCCCCATTTTATCAGTGCACAGATTTCAAATGTGGTGGTACTTTCGATGAAGTTTTGCTATTGACATCCAATCTCAGAATGTCACTTGGCTTTTCGCAAAACACTGCCTTTTTATTGTAAATGGCGATTGGAGCTTTAAGCATATCTGGATTGTTAGCCAATACTTCGAGCCATCCGGTCATGGTAAATGTATTGCCAGCTACCTTTTGTTGATACTTTGGGTTTGATTTGTCCAGTAAGTCCTTGGGTTTTCTACCCAGCATGTTTACCAGCTCTTTCCAGAGCGTGGTCGTTAATTTGGTTTTTTGATAGTTGACATCATTCAAGTGGCCACAAACTGAGCAGGCATAAGCTCTGGTTTGCTTGCCCCGGGTTGTCTCGGGGTCATAGTAAAGAAATAGTTCGTTTTGATGGAATTGCATGGCTTTAGTCTTTAATGATTATAGTTTTTTTTCAGAAGGCGCATTTCCCGTAGGTTATTTAATATAGCGATTAATTTCGAAACATTAAAGCTTTTAAAGCATTAGCAACTAAAATGGAATGAGCGTATGATCGACTTGGAAGCCTTCAAACAAAGCAGTAAAGATGCCCGGAGTAAGCACAAAAAGTTATTCAATACGCTGAAGAGAAAGCCCCAAAAACAACTTGATCAATGGTTTCATACTCACCACGAAGAAGTGTTTCAGGAAACCGACTGCCTGCAATGTGCCAATTGTTGTAAGACTACCAGTCCGATATTCTATGATATTGATATACAGCGGTTGAGCAAAGCATTAAAAATGAAAGAGAAGCAGTTTATTGACATGTACTTGCATGTTGATAAAGAGGGTGACTATGTGCTTAACCATGCTCCTTGTCCTTTCTTGGGGCATGATAACAAATGTATTGTTTATGAGGATCGACCAAGAGCGTGTCGTGAATATCCCCATACCAATCGAAAGCGGATGTATCAAATCCTGAAGCTAACACAGAAGAACATGGAAGTATGCCCTGCTGTGCTTCAAATCGTAGAACGTATTAACGTGCAGATTGAGAAGCAATAGGTTTGTCCACCAGAACTTCATAAGCCAAGCCTACCGCATTAAACCTTACTTTAAGCGTAGTGGAACTGGCACCTTCTGTATAACGCTCGCATTTCGGCCCTGGAGTGACATTATAAACAAAGTATTTTTGGTTTCTTTTGGACAGGTCATGGATGTCCGGTTTTCCTAACACCTTGACTATTTCAGAGGTATTCAAGCCTTTGATCTTTTCACGCTCATTCATAAGGCTGTTGAGTAATTCAACCCTTTCACTGGCACAACCCATTTTATCATTCTTCCAGACGGTCTCGTCAAATCCATCTATATCCACTGGCTTTGAACAACTTAGTGTGAGGCTAGTAGCCATTAGAATAAATAGGTACCGTTGCAACTTAATCATATTACTCATATAGAAGTTTAGTAAAGGCTTTATGTATATAACACACAAAACGAACTCTGGTCTTTTTCGCTTGTTTATTCAAGCATAAAAATAATAACTTCGTCCCAAAATCTGAGATATGGCAAGGTTGATCAAGGCCTTTTGGTTTGTTACTGTACTGGCTACGTTTGCCAGCTTATTATATGTTTACGCATCCATTCCGGAAATGGTGAATATACTCACCCGAGAGGATAGGGTAGACAGTCTGGTGGTATCGAGAGACACTTTGTTTTATGTAACACTGGCGCTTACCGCTTTCAGCAACTTTGTGCTCTATTCTATTTACAGATCATTAAATAACAGAGCCAATAGAAAGTACCGTTATGCCCCAACATTGATAAAATGGGTACTTAGCTTCGGCGCTGTATTGAATTTATTTTTCATTGTATGCATGCAGTTTATCACCTTGTACAATAGCGGAGAAAACTTCAACTACGATAATTTCGGCTATCTCATCTACGTTACCGGAGGCTTTATTATCATCTGGCTTATTTCTTTGCCTATCAGTTTTCTATTCAAGCCGAAAACTACAGCGTAAACCAACATTTTTTACTGCGTTTTATAAATATCTGATAATCTGATATTTATGGTATTTCATGTCAATTTTTACTCTAAAATTTGACACTTCCCAATTCGAGGAAACCCTTGAATAAATGACTAAATTGAATTTTATTCGCTCATTAAGACAATCTAAAAAAGGGGAAATATAGGATGGCTGAGAACAACGTAGCGTATACCGAAGACAGTATTAAATCGCTGGATTGGAAAGAACATATTCGCCTCAGACCTGGTATGTACATTGGAAAGTTGGGAGATGGGTCGGCCCAGGATGACGGCATTTATGTGCTGGTGAAGGAGGTGGTTGACAATAGCATTGATGAGCACATGATGGGTCATGGTAAAACCATTGATATTAAAATAACTGACCACCGAGTAGAAGTCAGAGACTATGGTAGAGGCATACCTTTGGGTAAAGTAATAGATTGTGTATCCAAGATCAATACCGGTGGAAAATATGATAGTGGTGCATTTCAGAAATCTGTAGGTTTGAATGGTGTTGGTACAAAAGCAGTCAACGCACTTTCCAACTATTTCAAAGTACAGTCTTTCCGTGATGGACAAACTAAGCTGGCCGAATTTACTAAAGGTGAGATAACCAGCGACCAAAAGGTGACCAGCAGCAGCGGTAGGAATGGTACTTTAATCGCATTTGAGCCTGACAATACTGTATTCAAGAATTTCAATTTCATTCCAGAGTATTTAGAAGACCAGATGTGGAATTACGCTTTCCTCAATGCTGGTCTGACCATCAATTTCAATAACAAGAAGTTTCATTCGCAAAATGGCCTGCTTGATCTTCTGAAAAGAAAGACCGATCCGGAAAGTTTAAGGTATCCTATCATACATATCAAAGGCAATGATATAGAAGTGGCATTAAGTCATTCTAATCAATATGGCGAGGACTATTACTCATTTGTGAACGGGCAGTATACCACGCAGGGAGGTACACACCTCGCCGCGTTACGAGAAGCTCTGGTGAAGGCAGTGAGAGAATTCTACAAGAAAGACTTCGATGCTACGGATATCAGGGCCAGTATCGTTGGTTCCATTGCTGTACGCGTTCAAGAGCCGGTTTTTGAATCACAGACTAAGACCAAGCTCGGATCGCTCAATGTGGCTCCTGACGGGCCTACTATGCGTACATTCGTTAATGACTTCATAAAGAAAGAACTTGACGACTATCTGCATAAAAACCCCGATACCGCTGATGCTTTGTTGAAGCGCATTATGCAATCAGAACGTGAGCGAAAGGAGATTGCGGGCATTAAAAAGTTGGCCAATGAACGTGCGAAGAAGGCCAATTTGCACAATAAGAAACTCAGAGACTGTAGGGTACACTACAGTGACAAGAAAGGCGACCTGGTAGATGATACCATGATATTCATCACCGAGGGTGATTCGGCTAGCGGATCGATTACGAAATCAAGAAATGTAAAAACACAAGCTGTATTCAGCCTCAGAGGAAAACCACTTAATTGCTTCAACCTGACCAAAAAGGTGGTTTATGAAAATGAGGAGTTCAACCTACTACAGCATGCTTTGAATATAGAAGACGGCCTTGATGGGCTCCGTTACCGGAAAATTGTAATCGCCACTGATGCGGACGTAGATGGCATGCATATACGATTGTTGCTATTGACTTTCTTTTTGCAGTTTTTCCCTGACCTCATCCGCCACGGCCATGTTTTCATTTTGGAAACACCATTGTTTAGGGTCAGAAATAAGAAAGAGACGATCTATTGCTACAGCGAAGAAGAAAAACAAGCCGCTATGCAGAAACTAGGAGCGAAGCCTGAAATCACTCGCTTTAAGGGGCTGGGCGAAATATCACCTGATGAATTTGGTAATTTTATCGGAGAAGACATCAGGCTTGAACCTATCATCATCAGCAGAGACTTGAGCATCAAGAACTTACTTAGTTTCTACATGGGTAAAAACACGCCTGATAGACAGAACTTTATCATCGATAACCTGAAGGTGGAAAAAGACTTGGTGGAAGAAGCTTAGGCCAGTGACCTTCCCGATACACTAACTGAACCTATGAGACCTACTATTTTTCTATCCCTCACATTGATCGTGCTGTTGCAGGCGTGCCAATCCGAACCAGAGGAGAAGCTTCTTGATGAGCAGGCGTATATCGATTTTGGCAAGATGATCGAAACGGCATTCAATGAAGGAGACGCCGAAACGTTCCATAAGAATTTCGATGCGGACCATTTTACAGATTTAGCCTTAAAAGACTTTGGTTATAGCCTTGACGATGCTGAAATAAAAAGAGGGGCGAAAGAAGATTTGGCGTCTTTCGGTAAGGAAATCGTAAGAGCAGTTAAGGCAGATGATGGGTTGTATTCTTTCATTAGATACTATGAGAAGGATAATAGAGCCCATCTTATTTTCAGGCTCTATGGATTAGAAGGCCTCAACTACCACGATTACGAGTTATCTACAGTCGATGGCGAAATTAGAATTGTGGACTTGTATATTTTCCTGTCCGGTGAATCAATCAGCAAAACAATGGGGCGATTATTCGGTCTATTGTTCAATAAAGAGGAAAGTAGTGTATTTTCCAGATCAATCGACGATGAGAATTTTCAGGCTTTTCAAAAGCTCACTGAAATCAAAAGCAAGCTTAATTTATTTGACTATATCGGTGCTTATAACCTTTTTGAAGAATTGCCGGATGAGTTAAAAAAAGAGAAAATGGGGCATATCCTCAACATGCAGATCTTGGTCAATATGGATAAAGAGGATGAATACAAAGCTGCTATCAATAACTATCGCAGAAATTTCCCCGATGATCCAAGTCTTGACTTGGTCTTGATTGATTACTACACCATTAAAGAAGACTGGGATAAATTGATACAAAGTATCGACAACCTGGATAAATCCGTTGGTGGTGATGAATTATTGGAAGCATATCGTGGATATGCTATGCTAGGAGCGGAGCAATATGAAGAAGCGCAAATGAAATTTGAAAACATAGCCGATGACTTTCCGAAGATTGAAGAGTTTCAGTTCGCTCTTTTGACCACCTTACTGTTCAACGAACAGTATGACCGTGTAATCAAGCAAGCTGAAGTTATGAAGCGCGAATTAGAATTGACCAACAATGACTTTGATTTTACAGATTTTCCTGAGTTCCTGGAAAGTGATGTTTACAGGAACTGGCAAGGTGAATAGGTAGGAAATAATTAGAACCTTAGATGGACGAGAATAACATTAATCAAAACGGGCAAGGAGAACACCACAACGAAGATTCTATAAATGATGTACTGCCGGTATCCGGTATGTATGAAAACTGGTTTTTAGATTACGCCTCTTATGTGATTCTGGAGCGTGCTGTTCCTGCCATACAGGACGGCTTTAAGCCGGTACAAAGAAGAATAATGCACTCCCTCAAGGAGATGGATGATGGTCGCTTTAACAAAGTAGCCAACGTGATTGGTAATACGATGCAGTATCACCCCCATGGTGATGCCTCCATAGGAGATGCCATCGTCAATCTCGGGCAGAAAGATTTGCTCATTGAAACTCAGGGAAACTGGGGAGACGTACGAACCGGGGACGGAGCCGCTGCGCCACGATATATTGAAGCACGGCTTTCAAAGTTTGCGTTAGAGGTAGTTTACAATCCTCAGACTACAGATTGGCAGCTTTCTTATGATGGCAGAAAGAAAGAACCGGTTACGTTACCGGTTAAATTTCCATTGCTGCTTGCGCAAGGTGTTGAAGGTATTGCAGTAGGTCTCTCCACTAAAATCCTCCCCCACAACTTTTGCGAACTGATCACCGCCTCAATTGATATTCTCAAAGGCAAAAAGCCTAAAATATACCCTGACTTCGCCACTGGTGGTACAGCCGACTTCTCAGAATATAATCAAGGATTAAGAGGGGGTAAGATCAAAGTCAGAGCCGTTATCGAAGAGGTGGATAAGAAAACTTTGGCGATCAAAGAAATTCCATTTGGTACCACTACTAACAGTTTGATTGATTCTATCATTAAGGCCAACGATAAAGGCAAGATCAAGATCAAACAAGTAGTTGATAATACAGCCAAGGACGTAGAGATACAAATTAGCCTGGCACCAGGACAATCTCCCGATATCACCATCGACGCGCTTTATGCCTTTACGGACTGTGAGGCCAGTATATCGCCTAATGCCTGTGTGATCATTGATGAAAAACCTGTCTTTCTTCCGGTCAACGATATATTGAAGGTCAATACTGACCAGACTGTTTCTTTGCTTACCCAAGAGTTGGAGATCAAGAAGAAAGAGCTCATGGAGAAGATCTTATTTTCTTCATTAGAAAAAATTTTCATTGAGAATAGAATCTACAGGGATATAGAAGAGTGCGAGACTTGGGAGGCTGTTCTCGAAACGATAGATCAAGGATTAGACCCTTATAAAAAGGATTTTTATCGTGAGATCACCCAGGATGACATCATCAGACTTACAGAAATCAAGATTAAGCGTATCTCGCGATTTGACGCTTTCAAAGCGGATGAATTGCTCCGTAAGTTGGAAGAAGAGCTGAAAGAGACCGAATACAACCTTGCGCACATCACCGAATATGCGATTGGTTATTACCAGGGCCTTCTAGAAAAGTATGGCAAGGGTAAAGAGAGGAAAACCATCATCAAATCCTTCGACAGCATAGCCGCAACAGTGGTTGCTGCGAATAATCAAAAACTCTACGTTAATCGCAAAGAGGGCTTCGTGGGGTATGGTCTTAAAAAGGATGAATTCATTTGCGACTGTTCCGACCTCGACGATATCATCGTCTTCAGAAGGGACGGTAAATACATGGTTTCGCGTATTTCCGACAAGATATTCATGGGTAAGGACATCATGGAAGTTGGAGTGTTCAAGAAATCGGATGAGCGGATGGTTTACAACGCGATCTATTTGGATGGCAAGACCGGCCGTTCTATGGTGAAGCGCTTCAATGTATTGGGAGTAACCCGTGATCGAGAATACGACATCACCAAGGGCGAAAAAGGATCTAAGCTGATGTATATCACGGCCAATCCCAATGGAGAGGCTGAAACGGTGACCATAAAACTCACCTCCAACAGCCGCGCCAGGATCAAGGTGTTTGACTTCGACTTTACTGATATCGAGATCAAAGGGCGAAGTGCGGGTGGTAACATACTAACCAGGTACGCCGTTCGAAAAATAGAATTTAAGTCTGCCGGAACATCGACCCTCAGCGGGCTGGATATCTGGTATGATTCTTCTATTGGAAGGCTCAATAAGGAAGAAAGAGGGCAGTACGTAGGTAAGTTTAATGGAGAAGACAGAGTCATGCTGCTGTATAAAGATGGTTCCTATGAATTGACTACCTATGAGCTTACCAATCGATACGAGCCAGCGAAAATCAACCTTATAGAAAGGTATGATCCTGAAAAAATCATCTCTGCAGTCCATTACGATGGCGAAAGTAAAACGTATTATGTGAAGCGATTCAAAATTGAAACCTCTACGCTAGGCAAGACCTTCCCTTTCATTAGCGAGTCTAAAGGTTCTAAACTTATAGTGATCACGACTAAGAACAATGCTCAATTGGAAATAGACATCACTAAAGGAAAGAGTAAAACCAAAGAGAAGGAAATACATGCCATAGAAAGCCTAATCGATGTGAAAGGCTGGAAGGCACTGGGTAACAAATTAAGCCCACATAAAGTAAATAAAGTTAAGCTGTTGACGCCTAAGCCAGAGGAAACCAAGCCGCAGGAAACAGGAAAACCTGCTGAGAGCCAAGAAAAAGGAGAAGGGGGGGATGCCTATGGTGCAGGTGAGACCATAGAGCTTGATTTCTAACAAGAACCGCCCTTGGCTGCACTGGAAATAGTTTGCAGCCCTTTTTTGCTTCTAAATGAGCCTTATGTCAATTTCTATTAGACAACAACTGCTTCATTACTTCTCTGATTACGTTACAGATCACAAGAAGGGATTGATTGACGAAGTATTGGCTCAACGAACACGACATATTACGGTCGTTTTGGAAGATATATACCAACCTCATAACGCTAGCGCCGTTGTAAGAACTTGTGATTGCTTTGGTATTCAGGATATGCATATCATTGAGAATAGCAATGATTACAATGTCAACCCAAGGATCGTACACGGTGCATCCAAATGGGTCGATATTATCAAATACAGTGAAAGTGACGATAATACGAAGTCTTGTCTGTCCACATTGAAGGAGGAAGGTTACAAAATAGTGGGTACCACACCAAAAAAGGAGGCCAAGTCAATACATGACCTTGAAATGGATCAAAAAGTGGCACTGGCGTTTGGTACGGAACTAACGGGACTCTCTGATACGGCGTTAGGTATGGCCGAGGAAATGGTGCATATTCCCATGTTTGGCTTTACAGAAAGCTTAAACATTTCTGTTTGTGCGGCAATTTCGCTCAATATTATACGATCAAAACTGAATAAAAGCGATTTGGACTGGGCGCTGACAGAAGAAGAAAAACAAGTAATTAAATTGGAGTGGTTTAAAAAGATCGTGAAGAATGCTGATTTGATGGAAAAGGAATTTTTACGGTCTACAGAACAATAAAAATAGCCAAGTGCTGTAATATATTAACCATGCAAATAAAGAACTGACCTAACACAGCCTCTTTGCATTGTAGAAGTTTAAATGTTGGAATGTAGTGCTAGACTACTGATGTTGATGCTCACTTTAGGGGCAGGCTTGAACCTCAATGCTTTTAGGTGTTAGTTGTCTTTAGTGATAATGAAATTGTTAAAGCGATTTTTCAAAATACTGATTCTGGGCATTGCCCTAATCGCTGTTTTTATCCTGTCGTGCAATATTTGGATAGTGAGTTCTACTACCGATATGATATACGAGGACGTGACCAGTGTGCCCGATAACAAGGTGGCACTTGTTCTTGGTACCAGCAACAAGCGTCCTGATGGGTCGCCAAATCCATTCTTCGAAGAAAGAATGGAAACCACAGCCAGGCTTTATAAGCAAGGCAAGGTGAAGCATATATTGGTAAGTGGAGATAACAGTTCCAAATACTACAATGAGCCGAAAGCCATGATGAACGCCTTGGTTTCAAGAGGTATTCCGAGAGGGGCGATTACACTGGACTATGCAGGTCTTAGAACGCTGGATTCTATTGTACGGTGCAAAGAGATATTTGGACAGGATAAAATAACGATCATCACCCAGCCGTTTCATAGTTTCCGGGCCTTGTTCATCAGTGACTATTTTGATATTGAAGCGGTTGCTATGGTGACCACTGAGTTGCCTGCCAGTGAATCTTTTAAAGTGAAACTGCGAGAATATCTAGCCCGGCCCAAGGCGGTTTGGGATTTATACGTGATTAAAAAAGAGCCCAAATTTCTAGGTGAAAAGGAACCATTGAACTTGGACAGCTAATTTTTAGTTAAGGTAATATTCAACCCTTAATATGAACCGATTTTTTAGACTGATTATTCTGTCTGCCTTCTTTATAACAGCTTTTAATGAGGCAGATGCACAACAAACCATAGTTAAAGGAAAAGTTATTGACGCCAACACCGGCGATCCTGTCCCTTTTGCCAATGTTTTCTTTCAAGGAACGACCGATGGAGTTACTACTGACTTTGTGGGATACTTTACCATCAAAACCAATCAGGCAGTAGACTCAGTGATTGTCTCTTACATTGGGTACAAGACTAAAACTAAAGCTATCACAAGAGGTATTACCCAGGAACTCAATTTCCAAATTGAAGAACAGGTGCAAAATCTGGAGGAGATTGTTTTTGTAGCCGAAGAAAATCCTGCCTTTGCCATTTTGCGCAATGTGGTCAAAAACAAAAAGGCCAACGATAAACGATCATTAGATGCCTACGAATACGAAAGCTATAATAAGATCGAATTTGATATAGACAATATCACTGATAAGTTTAGAGAGCGTAAACTGGTCAAGAAGGTAACCACTGTTTTGGACAGTATCGATAGGATCGCGGGAGAGGACGGCAAGCCGGTTTTACCTATTTTCATTTCAGAATCCATATCGAAATTCTACTACAGGAAGACACCAACCCTAAGAAGAGAGCATATCCTAAAAACGAAGATTACTGGTGTTGGTATTACTGATGGTAGCCTTACCAGCCAACTTATCGGTTCTAGTTTTCAGGAATACAACTTTTATCAAAACTGGCTGAACATCGTCGAGAAAGACTTTATTTCGCCTATTGCCGATGGCTGGAAGCTTTACTACGATGTATATCTTACCGATAGCCTTTACATTGATGATCATTTCTGTTATCGCATTGACATTGAACCGAAACGGGAGCAAGACCTTGCTTTTAACGGTTCGATTTGGATCACCAAAGATGAATATGCGCTGAAACAGGTCGATGTGTATGTGGACAAAAGCGCCAACCTGAACTTCATTGAGAAGATCAAAATCCAGCAAGAATTAGAGCCCACCGCAGCTGGGCCATGGATTCCTACTAAATCGAGAGTGCTTATTGACGTGAGTGAACTTGCCAAGAACAATGCAGGTATTTTGGCCAAATTCTATACTTCCAATAAGGATTGGGTGATAAACGAACCGAAGCCCAACAAGTTTTACAATGCAGGTATTGAGGTAGCAGAAGATGCGCGACAACCTGATCCTGAGTTTTGGGATAGGAAAAGACATGATCCGCTCACACCCACCGAGAAGAACGTGATCCAAATGATCGATACGCTGCGCAATATAACACCCGTACGCAGGCTGACAGACATTGTCACCTATTTGGGTACAGGATACATATCATTAGGCAAGATCGATTTTGGGCCGTATCCGCTGACTTATGCCACCAATAATATCGAGCAAAATAGATTTCGCCTTGGTTTTAGAACCAACGTCAAGTTTAGCAGAAAGTGGATATTCAGTGGCTACGCAGCTTATGGCACACTTGATGAGCGTTGGAAATATTCGGCTGGGGTAGAATACATTGCCTCCCGGAAGCCCTGGACAAAGCTCGGATTTAGTACCAGTTACGATATAGAACAAATCGGTCTGGACACCAAGGAGGGATTCATCGGTAGCGTACCTTTTGAAACATTCGTTAGAAACCGTAGGCACGTTTCACCTTACTTGCTAACTGAAAACCGATTTTACGTTCAAACTGAGTTAAGCAAAGGGCTTAATGAAAAGATCATCTTAAAGCATCGGTATTTTGATCCGATCTTCAATTTTGCCTATATCACAAACCTTGGAGAAGGAGGGACGCCAGAACTAGGCCGTAATTTCACCACATCTGAGGTGACTTTGCAAACCCGCTTTGGTAAGGACGAAATTTGGATTCAGAATGATAACGAACGATTGAGTTTAGGTACGGTACAATCGCCGGTAGTGACGGTCAATTATACCCTAGGCGTGAGTAACCTGCTAGACGGAGATTTTACCTACCACGATGTTTCGGTCAATGCTTTTCAAAGCCTAAAACTCGGACTTCTGGGTACATCCACTTATTCTATCACCGCCAGAAGAATATTTGAGCCGGTTCCCTTTCTTCTATTAGAGGGGCATCTTGGTAACGAAACCATCTTCTACATACCAAGGGCATACAACTTGATGGATTTCTTTGAATTCGTGAGTGATAGCTATGTTTCGCTTAACTACCGCCATCAGTTCCAGGGTTTTTTACTGAATAGGGTGCCTTTATTCAAGAAACTCAAATGGCGTTTTGTTGGTACAGCCAATCTACTGTATGGAGGTATTCAACAACACAACCGAGATCTTATACCTGATCTAGATGCCGGGGGCAACGAAGTATTGCAGTTTCGTGAGCTTAATGATGGCCCTTACGTAGAATTAGGCTACGGTATAGAAAACATATTCAAAGTCTTCAGGATAGACGCCTTCCATCGATTAACCTATTTGGATAGACCCGATGTAAATAGCTTTGGCGTGAAGGTTAGCTTCCAATTGATATTGTAATCAGGCAATTAGTTTTCGTCAATTTTATTCTTCTTAATGATGTCCTTTACGTCTTTCATGCTTTGACCTGTGTCTTGCTCATCGACCGGTTTACCCATAGCCTTTTCCACCTCATCCAATTTGCTATTCAGGATTAAGAATTGGTTTTCCGTAATTTGTCCTGATTCAAGGTATTGACTGATTTGCTCTTTAATCTCTGTCAGTTTCAGGTCAAGCTTATACTTATCTTCCAGAAACTCCTTCATTAAATAGTTAGCCTGGTTCAATATGGATTTAAACCTTCTTTTCTTACGGGTATTGAAAAACCAACCTACAACAGCAGATATAATAGCCACCACGATACCACCTATCAAGCCCAATTTATCCCAAAAGTCCTTTTGCCAGAAACCATCCATACTGAGTTGACGCAGCACTGAAATACCCTCACTCTCAATATCCAGTAACTTATAGCTAATGGTGACCTTATCATCTTCATGGTAATCGCCATTCTTTTTGAAGGTAGTGTTCAGTTCAGTTATGTCCTTTACTTTCAGCGGTACCTCTTCTCCGGACTCTTTCTTCAAAGTATATTGGTAAGCCCCCTTTCTCAGTCCGTCATTTGTGCCGTAAGTCACAAACCATTTTTCTCCATTAGATAGGAGGCGAGTCGTTATTTCAGACCGACTCAATACATCATTCACAACAGCAAGATGTAGATACTCCCTGAGCTGGGATTCTTGTAAATCAAACCCTTCTATGAAATCGTCATTGAAGTAAGAAGCGTAGTGAAAGGTGGATTCATCTACTTTGGATAAAGTGATCTTTACCTCTTCATAATTGCTGATGTTTTCAATATCGCCGACTTTCGAGAACCTATGGGTATTCGACAAGGCATTGCGCATGTTCTGCTCCAAAATATTGAGCATATCTCCCTTGCTATCGAAATACTCTCTGGCGCTCTTTTGAACTTCAAAAACCAGTTTTGCTGCTGGTTTAACTCGTACGATTCTAAGGTATCGTCTGAGATAGTTGTAGTAATGGTCATCTTTAGGTACCCACCCGGTGATATGCAAGCTGTTATTGAGAACGACCTTACCGGACGGGTCTTTTTCTGCCGTAAACATGATGTCTTTGACATCATTTTTAAGCGCTGAATCTAATCTGGGTGATAGGACATAGGCATGATAGGGGACTTCGAACTCTTCCAAAATGTGCACGCCTGATAGATTTATGTCATCTTTACTGCCGAAATTTTCTGTTGATATGGCTATCCCATCAACTTCTTTCTTTCTCAGTGCTTCCAATGATGTGTTGTGATCATAAGAAAAATCGTAGTTGAAAAAGGCCGAATCAATGTCTATATCATGTTCTCTGAATATACCTTTAGGGTAGGAATAGCCGGAGGTAGATTGCGGTTTGACAAAAAGAAATTCCTTGTCCTTTAAGTCCCTGAGCAGTTTTATGCCGCTTTCCTCATTGACCAGAATCAAACCAGTATAGGATTCCAGGTTGTTTACTTTATGCGTGGCAAATACTTGGAGTTTTGGGAAATCTACTTTCGCTTTTAGATACGGAAACGGCTTGAATACGCCCATATCAAGCTCACCTTGTGATAACCGAAAACCTAACGCTTCAGCAGGAACGATTTCCAACTGTGCTTGCCTGCCCAATTTTTTACCGATATAATTGGCAATAGGCCCAAAGGTCTCTAGCACTTTCTCCTCGCTTTTGTATTCGATCACTCCGATTCTAAAAATATCGTCCTGCGCTATGCTATTCAGAGTAGAAAGCAAGCAAAATAATAAGACCATGATAGAGAAGCCTGCTCGCATTTTTTGATGGTTTTTTATTATAATATACTGATTAGATTTGACTCTTTGAAATTAACTTTGACAAGACTCATGCATAGTTCGACTACAAAACGATATAACAAACTGTCAAAATGGGCTATAGCCTTGTTTCTGGCCTGCATGTGCGCCGCTTGTACAAAGCAGCATTCAAGAAATGAGATACCCAACCTGACAGTTCAGTCGGATACCACAAAGTTGATCCGTATCGTTGCGCATAAGTCAGATAGAGACGATGATGGCAACAATTACTATCGTGAGGCGAAGCTGCGATACCATGCCGGAAACCCACGGCAAGCTTTGACCAGCGTGGAAAACGCGATCCGCAAAAGTCCATCTGATCCTGAGTTCCATTTATTAAAAATGCAGATACTAGCTGCTTTGAATCGTCATGAACAAGCGATCAATGCGTTTAGCCAATTGCGCAGACTCAATTACAACCATCCTCAAGCCTCTGTACTTGCTGCCAAAGAATACCTGCAACTCGGCTTGTCTAGTAAAGCCTTTCAATCCATTAATGAAGCCATTAAGTATGATCCTAACAGCAGTGATGTGTTGCTGGTTAAAGCACAAACGTATTATGCTATAGGAGATACAAGCAATGCCCTTCTAGCAGCTCAAAAGGTCATTGAGAAAAAGGCAACTGATGAAGAAGCGCTGTTCCTGACATCCAGAATACATAAAGCCAAAGGTGAGTTTACCGAATCACTTGACTATTTAGGCAAGCTTCATGGCATCGACACCACTAATCGAGATTATCTTATTGAATCAGCTTCTATTTACCAGCAGCTTGATCAACGCGACACAGTGGCCCATATCTATGACAAAATACTTGAATTGAGCCCGGAAGATTTTGAAATCCATTACTTACAAGGGCGTAACTATCTGAAATTGCGCAAGTATGAATCAGCACTAGCACATGCCCAGCAGGCAGTGACATTCAATGCAAGTCACGTTGAAAGCCAATTACTGATAGCTAAAGCTTTCGATGGCAATAGAAAATATGATGAAGCGATAGAAGCTTACAAGTATATTTTAAAGAATGATCCATCCCATAAATTAGCCACTGACGAGTTGGCTAAATTGGAAAGAAAAGTTGCATATTTGTGGCGTTTAAGGCGACATCAGGCTGAAAAGAGTGCACCACCGCCACCAGCCATAGTACCTAAACGTCCAGGAAATAACTGATATAAATAACTGAATAACGCATGATCAAAATTACATTACCCGATGGTTCTGTAAGACAGTATGAAAAGGGTGTGACTGGCCATGACATAGCCATGAGCATAAGTGAAGGCTTGGCCAGAAACGTGCTGGCTGCCAAAGTGAATGGTGAAGTATGGGATTCATCCCGACAAATCGAGGAAGACTCAACGGTTCAGTTATTGACATGGAATGACTTGGATGGAAAAGCGACTTTCTGGCACTCTTCTGCCCACCTCATGGCAGAAGCCCTTGAGGCATTATATCCAGGTGTCAAGTTCGGAATAGGCCCTGCTATCGACAAAGGGTTCTATTATGACGTGGATTTCGGTGATACCAGCTTCGGAGAAGAAGAATTAGTCAAAGTGGAGGCTAAAATGAAAGAATTGGCCAAAACAAAAAGTGTCTACGCCAGAGAGGAGATCAACAAGGCGGATGCCATAGCCTACTTTGAAGATAAAGGTGACGAGTACAAACTTGAGTTGCTGGAAGACCTTGAAGACGGCAATATCACTTTCTACAAACAAGGAGAATTTACAGACCTTTGCCGAGGGCCTCATATACCCAATACTGGTTTTATCAAAGCGGTAAAGCTTTTGAATGTTGCTGGTGCCTTCTGGCGTGGCGATGAAAAAAGAAAACAGCTTACCAGAATTTATGGCATCACCTTCCCTAAGCAGAAGGAGCTGACCGAATACCTCGAATTACTGGAGGAAGCTAAGAAGCGAGATCACAGAAAACTAGGTAAAGAACTAGACCTGTTTACTTTTTCTCAAAGGGTAGGTATGGGCCTTCCATTATGGTTGCCTAAAGGAACAATCTTGCGAGAAAGGCTCATGGATTTCATGAAAAAAGCCCAGTTAAGAGCAGGTTACGATCTGGTTTCTACGCCACATATTGGCGGTAAAGAGCTTTATGTAACATCTGGTCACTATGAAAAGTACGGAGAGGATTCTTTCCAACCCATAGAAACGCCTAGAGAAGATGAGGAATTCTTACTTAAACCCATGAATTGCCCCCACCATTGTGAGATTTATAAATCCAGACCTCACTCTTACAAAGATCTGCCGATTAGAATGGCTGAGTTTGGTACTGTATATCGTTATGAGCAGCACGGTGAGCTTCACGGCCTGACGCGTGTGAGAGGGTTCACCCAAGATGATGCGCACATATTTTGCCGCCCTGACCAGGTGAAGGATGAGTTTAAGAAGGTGATTGACTTGGTTAATCTTGTCTTCACTTCTTTGGGTTTCGCGGACTACACAGCCCAAATATCGTTGAGAGACCCTGAAAATAAAGAGAGGTATATCGGCCAAGATGACCTTTGGGATCGTGCCGAGAAAGAAATAGAAGAGGCAGCAGAGGAGAAGGGCCTTGACACTATAAAAGAACTGGGAGAAGCGGCTTTCTATGGGCCGAAGCTCGATTTCATGGTAAAAGACGCTTTGGGCAGAAGTTGGCAACTGGGTACTATACAAGTAGACTACAGCTTACCAGAGCGTTTTGAATTAGAATATGTGGGGGCCGATAACCAAAAACATAGACCAGTGATGATCCACAGGGCACCATTTGGTTCCCTGGAACGTTTTGTGGCTATCCTGATCGAACACTGTGGCGGAAATTTCCCTCTATGGCTTGCTCCGGATCAAATCGCTGTATTGCCGATTTCTGAGAAATATGCAGATTATGCCAGAGAGGTATATGATAGCTTAATTATGCATGACATTCGGGGTTTTGTTGATAATAGAGATGAGAAAATAGGAAGAAAGATTCGCGACGCTGAGGTTAAAAAAGTACCCTATATGATCATCGTTGGTGAGAAGGAACAGGAAGAGGCCAAACTAGCCATCAGAAGACATGGTGAAGGGGATAAAGGTAGCTTCAGCCTCACTGAATTTGTAGAGATCTTCCAAAAAGAGGCTAAAACCTCGTTGAATTGATTAATTACAATAAAAAGTGAATTTGAATAATTGAGCGTTGTTTGAATTATTCAAAAAATTATCACGATATTTGCAACTTATTTTTTAAGATAAACATAAAGGAGGTTAAAAATCGCTAAACGAATAAACCCTAGGTATCAACGGAGGGGGAGAGTTGAGGAGCCCTATAAGATTAACAAACTGATCACGGCCCAGACGGTGCGTGTGGTGGGTGAAAACGTAGAAGTAGGGGTCTACAACATTGATGAAGCTTTGAAAATAGCCAGCGGCCAAGGCTTGGATCTGGTAGAAATATCGCCTAAAGCAGATCCACCGGTCTGTAAAGTAATCGATTATTCAAAGTTCAAATACGAGCAAAAAAAGAAACAAAAGGAGATCAAGTCGAAGGCACATAAAACTGTCATCAAGGAAATCCGTTTTGGTCCAAATACAGATGATCATGACTTTCAGTTTAAGCTCAAACATGCCATGAACTTTCTAAAAGATGGTGCCAAAGTAAAAGCTTATGTACACTTTGTAGGAAGAACGATCGTATTTAAGGAAAGAGGAGAGATTTTGCTGCTTAAGTTCATTCAGGAACTAGAAGAGCATGGCAAAGTCGAGCACATGCCCAAGTTGGAGGGTAAGAGAATGTCCATCATTCTTGCACCAAAGGTGCAGAAAAAGTAAGCATTAGATAAAGTTAAAATATATAGAAATGCCAAAAGTAAAGGTAAAATCCGGAGCTAAGAAAAGGTTCAAGCTGACAGGTACCGGAAAGATCAAACGCAAGCACGCTTTCAAGAGTCACATCTTGACTAAAAAGTCTACTAAGCGTAAGCGTAACCTGACGCACACAGGTTTAGTAGATAAGTCAGATGAGAACAACGTGAAAGCGATGTTAAGGATTTGATCCACAAATCAATTTAGGTTTTTTGTTTAACCAGGTTTTTGGTCTGATACCAGATAAGATTTGAAAAAACGCCAAACGCCAAAAAATTAAAATTATGCCAAGATCAGTAAATAGCGTAGCATCAAAAGCTAGAAGAAAAAGAATATTAAAATTTGCAAAAGGCTACTGGGGAAGAAGAAGTAACGTATGGACGGTTGCTAAAAATGCAGTAGAAAAAGGTTGGACGTACGCTTACCGCGACAGAAAACAAAAGAAAAGAGAGTTTAGAAAGCTTTGGATTCAAAGAATTAACGCAGGAAGCAGAGAACACGGTTTGTCATACTCACAATTCATGGGTAAGCTCAAGGCAGCCAATGTTGATCTGAATAGAAAAGTACTTGCGGATTTAGCGATGAATCACCCAGACGCTTTCGAAGCCATTGTGAAAAAAGTAAACAAGTAGTTTACATTAAGAATATTTGTAACACACATTTTATCTAATGAAACCCGGCTTATGCCGGGTTTTTTGTTTGTAGATGCTCACGAATTGTTGACCCATCTAACCCCTGACATGTAAAACATGCATTTAGTTAATCAGCTGGGTATAGCCTTTCATAATCCTTATCAAGTCAGGAGTAAGAGGATGCCATTTACGCCGCTTTAGCTCCTCACATAGTCAGGTCAGTGGATAAGTCCATATTTACTGGTATTCATATATCAGATAAGGCGGGTCTAACCCACAAACGTACTGCCTTGAAATACCAAATAGACCCAATTCATTTCTACACACTCAGTAACCCTTTGATAATTAGCTTGCCCAGCTATTCGCAACACATCAGGGATAATCAATATTCCTGTAGTCAGCCTACACTTTTCGATACATTATAGGGATAGTACTATTGAAAACAATTGGCTATCAAGTCTTACTGATTAGCGTATATGCTATTGATTATATTGTAATTCGATAGACTACGCAAACGATTGCTAAAGTTATTTCTTACAAAAACTAGGTAATTCTCCTAGCCAAATCAAATAGTATTTCCAATCAATTAACAATTATGACACGTACAAGAGCCTTTTGATCGGTAGATAATTTTTTGATGACTTTTGTCAATAATTAATATGATTTTATGATGTAAAATGCAAAATAAAATATTGGATCAGTGCAAAAAATAAATTTATCTCCGTAAACGTTTGCACAAACGGTTACGATGAATTTTTTAAACAAAACTGACTTAAACCCTTTATTTATTGCAATTTATTTCACTAAATTCATTCAGCTTTAATGATTTTTCACCAAGAGGAAAGCGTTTAAAAAGATAGTATTTTCAACCCTATCTTTTAATTGTGCAATATTGAGTGTTGGGCTAACCATTGAGCTGCAAGCACTTTAGAGGACCTTCGGCTAACAATTAACAAACACTTATATACCATGAAAGCAGATAGTAATTTTCGAGCTCTTCGTAAGAGCTTTATGAGTTTCTTCATGGTGTCCGTGTTCCTTTTTGGATGTTCGGACACCTTGGTAGAAGACCCGCAACCCGACTTGGAGAATAGTAATTTCCAGGAAATCGATGTAACAGGTGAATTTCACAAGCAGC
This sequence comes from Bacteroidota bacterium, assembly GCA_039819065.1. Classification (GTDB taxonomy): domain Bacteria; phylum Bacteroidota; class Bacteroidia; order Cytophagales; family Cyclobacteriaceae; genus JBCBSS01. Next base: position 8,117 of record JBCBSS010000052.1, on the reverse strand, counting down.
ATAAAAATGAAGCCAGTGCTGGCCCCGGTGGTGGGGTAATGATGCAAGCGTTCTATTGGAATGTACCTTCTGGTGGCAATTGGTGGAACACAGTTAAAGGTAAGATTGACTCCTGGAATAACGCAGGTATCTCAGCCATTTGGTTACCACCAGTGAACAAGACACTCAATGGCCCATTCTCTATGGGATATGATCCGTTTGATTATTGGGATTTCGGTAACTACAATCAGAAAGGCTCTACCGAAACAAGGTTTGGTTCTAAATCTGAACTGCAAAGCCTCATTTCTAAAGCACATCAGAGAAATATAGATGTTTATGCAGATATCGTGATCAACCACAATAGTGGTGGAGATTTGGAATGGAACCCGTGGGCTGGTAAGAATACTTATACAGACTACAATCCCGCTTCAGGCCAATTCTACAGATCAGCTTCTGATTTTCACCCTAATAACATCAGAAGTGCTGATGAAGGTGTTTTTGCTGGTTTCCCTGACTTGAGTCACTCTCAGCCTTACGTTCAAGACTGGCTTTGGAAGAAGAACTACAGCATGGCCAAATACTACAAGAATACGATGAAGTTTGACGGCTGGAGATTCGACTATGTGAAAGGTTTCGGTGGATGGGTAGTAAGAGACTGGGTTGACTACACCGGCGGTTTTGCAGTAGGTGAGAATTGGGATGGCAATGCGAACACCCTTCAAAACTGGGTAAACAGCACAGGACGTAGGTCTTCGGCCTTCGATTTTGCTGCCTACTACGCTATGGACAGGGCCTTCGACGGGAATAACCTGAATAGCCTTAACGACGATATGCTTTGGAAAAGAGATCCTGCTAAGGCAGTGACATTCGTTACCAACCACGATACGGATGTAATCTGGAAGAAGATGTTGGCTTATGCCTACATATTCACTCACGAAGGATATCCTACTCTTTTTTACAGAGACTACGAAGATTGGTTAGATAAAAACAAACTGAACAATCTGATTTGGATCCATAGAAACAAAGCCACTGGTTCTACATCCGTACTGTATACGGACAACGACGAATACATAGCTCGCAGAAATGGTAGTCCAGGCATAGTTGTTTATATCAATAATTCGGGTTCATGGAAAGAAAGATGGATCCAGACAAATTGGAGCAATACAACAATTAAAGACTTTACAGGCAACTCTGGGTGGGAGCCTAGGACCCAAAGTAATAGATGGGTCAAAATTCAGGCACCCCCGAATAGCTATTCAATATGGTCCCCTAAATAGTGATCGAAGCCCTTCGGGGCTTCTTTCCTTTTTTCTTATCAAAGCCAGTAATGAAACCCTCTCTACTACTTATTATCTCCACAGTACTAGTCTTCATAAGTTGTGATTCAGGTCAGCGTTATCAATCTGTCCTGAATGACTTTGAGGTAAACCAAGCCGCCGTTAGGCTTCAATACGAGGGCAAGGCGGTAAAGACAGCACAGGGATTGTCCCTTTTTGCGGCATTGTACATTTTGGAGAATGGCGAATATGAAGTACATGGTATGCTGGACGGTGATGATCAGGAGAAGGTAACAATTCATTGTAGCGAAGCACAGATAGCACTGACTGATGGTACAAGGAGCACTACGCTAAGTGCTGATTGTGGCAGCCAAAACACTGAAGCTGGACGATATTTTGTCGTTAAGTTTAATCCTGTCAATTCAAGGTGGTTATTCCATCAATATGGCTTAAAAGGTGATGCACAACCTGTATACAGTATGAACTTGGGATTTTTGGAATTAGAGAGTAAGCGTCTTGAAAACTACACTTACGAGTTCCGTAGTGAAGAACAAGAGTATCAAGCCTACCTGTCCAACTATGGGTTCGAAGATCAGTTAACTAAGTTTACCTATGCTATCGACCAAGAAGCTTTTGCTAACCAACAAATGCAATATTGGGATGAAAACATTCAGGAAAAATCCCCTAATGATGAAGCGATTACTGAACATACAGGAATACCCACTCCGCCCAATCAATACCAACAATTTGTTCAAATCTCTGATCAGGAAATAGCCATCAATGGAATGGCCATAACGTTATCAAGTTATCAGAAAGCGGATAGCTTGCACCTCAACTTAAGACTAGTCAACCACAGTAATCATATCCTTTCCGTTAAACCATCGCATTGTAACGTTTCAGTTAACAGTAATATTTTGACCCCAGAAGGATCCATTCTGCTAGATCAAAGACCACTTGACCAAAGCTGGGATGAAGTGATAAAGCTTAGAAAAGGGGGGAGGTTCCAAGGAAAATTCACCTACTATACACCCCAAGGGTTGGAAGAATTCTCCTTTTCTACCGATGGAATTTTTGTAGATACGCTCAGTACAAAACTATTCTACGATAACCTTCACTTAAGAAAAATAGTAGGGGAAGAAGAGAACTTATAGCTCATTCATTGACCACAATGGCTAGTTTTTTATTACCAGAATCTACAGCCAATCTGGTAAAACCATTAGGCAAATTGAATTCGTTCAAATCCACTACTTTAACCCAAGACTTATCCTGTTTCGGGTGGAACTTGTACAACACATTTTCAGAACCCATTAGAACGGTGCCATCCTTTAACCATGCAATATCCTCACTTTTGGGAAGTGTTTTAACGATAGTTTTTATTGCTCCGGTCTCTGGGTTGTAGCTTTTGATAAACCACTGTTCATCAGTCTCTTTATGTATAAAACTGATCAATTCACTATTGGGAATATGATGAAATGAGCGACCAACACTTTCAGCTATTTTACTTGATTGCTGCGAGGAAGTAAGGCCGACTTGCATGGTATTCGGCTCACCCAATACGAACATGACTATTCTTTCTTTATCCACCCAACAGTGATAACCAACAGGCTTAACATCATTGAAAACCAGAGAAGGTTCTCCTCCCTTGATGGGAAATTGCCATAACCGTTGTGTTCCATCTTTCTCAACTCTGATGGTAGAAAAGGAGCGCTTATCGGGTGTAATGGTTGGAGAATACTCACTTTCCTCAGTGTTGGTCATTTTGACACTCTGATTTTTGGATAGATCATAGGAGAAGATTTCCGTTTGACTACCGTCTATCAATGCCGTGTAGAATAACCGCTTCCCTTTACTATAGAAGTAAGGCTGATTGTCGTAACCAGTGCGTTGGGTAACGTTTTTTGGGTTTGAGATTTCAATTTGCCCACTTACTGCTTTAAGGTCAAAAAGATAGATATCGGTACCGGGTTGAGCCCTTAATACCTGAGTGATAAGTATGAAAATCAGAGAAAAGCTGGCTTTCGTCATGTTTTTGATTGATAAATACTACAAATTAAGTCATCAGCTTTCAATATAATGGACTTGGCGGATTGCTTTGTCAGAGGGACAGGAAATATTTAATCTAACCTTAATTATCATGGGGGACCTCAATGTAAAATTGGTATCTACACAAAAGCAGCTCAATCACTTCACACGCTGTTTGTTACGGGATATTCAAGCACTCGAAATCATGTTAAGGGACAACTGGTTTGATGATGGTCCCATCCATATAGGAGCCGAGCAGGAAATATGCCTTATTGATAACCATTTGAAGCCTTCGCCTGTTAATTTAGAAGTACTGGATAAACTCGATAACGAGCTTTTCACCACTGAATTGGCCAAGTTTAATCTGGAGGCCAACCTGCTCCCTAAACCATTTACGACTAATTGTTTTTCTCAACTGGAAAGTGAGATCGATGAGGTGCTACATCAGCTTAAGACGGTTACCGATGAAATGGGTATTGACTATATCATTACCGGTATTCTGCCGACGCTGAGGAAGTTTGACCTTGAGATGGAGAACTTGACACCTTTGTCGAGGTATCATGCCCTGGTAAAGGCGATAAGCAAGCTGAGAGGAAAGCAATATGAGCTGCGTATAAGAGGTATCGACGAGTTGAACCTGAAGCATGATTCCGCTATGTTGGAGGCGTGCAATACTAGTTTTCAGGTTCATTTGCAGGTTGATCCGGATGACTTTGTAGAGAAGTATAATGTAGCGCAACTATTGACAGCGCCGGTATTGGCGATTGCCTCCAATTCACCGCTTTTGTTTGGTAAGCGGTTATGGAATGAAACCAGAATTGCTCTTTTTCAGCAGTCTGTAGATACAAGGGTGACAAGTGAGCACCTCAGGGACCGAAGTGCCCGTGTTATGTTTGGTAATAAGTGGCTCAAGGATTCTATCCTTGATCTATACCGTGAAGACATAGCAAGGTTTCGGGTCATGTTAATGGCCAATATAGAGAAGGATTGTTTAAATACGTTGAAGAACGGTCAAACACCGAAATTGAAAGCATTGACGATACATAATTCTACCGTGTATAGATGGAACCGCCCATGCTACGGCATTAGCCCAAATGGTAAACCCCATCTGCGCATAGAAAACCGTATTTTTCCGGCTGGCCCGAGTGTGATTGACCAAGTATCAAATGCAGCATTTTGGTTGGGTTTGATGAATGCTTTTGGTGACCATTACCCTAATGTATCTGAGTTGATGGATTTCGATGATGCCAAATCTAATTTTATGACTACCGCATTCAATGGCATCAATACGGAACTGCGTTGGTTCAATGGTAAGAAGGTGGGTGTCCGTCAGCTGATCAAAGATGAATTGCTGCCTATTTGCCGAGAAGGGCTAGAAAAGAATGATGTCAACCCTGAGGACATAAACAGGTATCTGGAGGTCATTGAAGCCAGAAATGAAACGAGGAGGACTGGTGCTACCTGGCTGTTGAATTCTTTCTCTTCCATGAGTAAAGAATGTTCTAAAGAAGAAGTGCTAATGGCCATAACCTCTTGTATGTCAAAGAACCAGAAAAAGGGCATGCCGATACACGAATGGGAATTGGCTAACCTGGAGGATATTTCAAACTGGCACCCTTCTTCTATTCTAGTGGAAGAGTTTATGACTACAGATCTTTTTACTGTGCATAAGGAGGATATCCCTGAGCTGGTAGCTGATATGATGGACTGGCAAAGGATCAGGTACACACCGGTAGAAGATGACAAAGGGAATTTAATTGGATTGCTATCGTCCAGAATGTTGATGCGATACTTCTGCCAACAGCGGAAGTTCGAAAGCGATGATAATGTGACTGTGGAAGATTTGATGATCAAAACACCGATTACCATTGATCCTGAATCCACTATCTTTGAAGCAATGAATACCCTACGCGAACGTCAGATAGGTTGCCTCCCTGTGGTTAAGAAAAGCAAGTTGGTAGGTATCGTGACCGAAGGTAATTTTTTGAACATTACAGCCGGCCTTTTGAAAGCGGCTCATCATAACAGGTCAAATAATTCTAATGAGCAACACCAGGTTAATCAATAAATTTGAAAGTGCTGAACGAGGACCTTTAATTATATTTATAGGTGCCTTACATGGCAATGAACTCACCGGAGCAAAAGCCATCTACAGGGTTTTTGAAGCAATCGAGCAAAACGATATTCCATTCAAAGGAAAGATTATTGGCCTTCTGGGTAATACTGCCGCTATCCATGCGGAAAGGAGGTTTTTAGACTATGACATGAATAGGTGTTGGACGGAGGAGAATATCCAGGGTCTAACGAACAGGTCCAATGGCGATCTTGGCGTCGAGGACAAAGAAGTGCTGGACCTGCTGAACTTGATAGAGGAGGAATCGGAGGGTGATTATACAGAAAAAATACTGGTTGATTTACACGCTACTTCTTCGGATAAAGGCAATTTTGTCATCATACCTCAAGATGAAAGCACTGTACACATGGTGAAGGTGCTCAAGCTTCCTATAGTGCTGGATTTGGACAAATACCTGAAAGGTACTTTACTGAAGTTCATGCATGATCGCGGCTTTATCTCCTTCGCCTTTGAAGGAGGATTAATTGGTAGCCAAAAGGCGGTAGAATTGCATACCTCAGGCATCTGGGAGCTACTGTTTGCTTCAGGTAATATTGAACGGCAACACGGTGGCGAGTTTTCTCGACATGATCAGATCATAGAGGATATGATTACCGATTACCCTCATCTGGTAAAGGTCAAATACATGCATTGGGTAGAACGAACTGATCGGTTCAAAATGAAACCGGGCTATTACAACTTCCAACCGATTAGCAAAGGGGAGTTATTGGCTAGTGACCGCAATGGCAATATAGAATCGCCCTGTGATGGTCTGATCTTTATGCCACTGTATCAAAACTCGGGTAACGAAGGTTTCTTTGTGGTGGAGGAGGCCAATACTCCTTAGTATTCAGCCCCATTAAGCACTTCCACTAAGCGTTTCATGCTTTCTATAATGACAAGGCTCTCAGCCTCTGTCTCATAAATCGGTTGCTTTTCATTTTGGTCATCACCGTAAGCCAGACAAAACTTTTCTTCCTTTTGTAAAAGTGAGAATTGCACACCATCTGGCAGAGGAACGGACTCGGTAGATAAGTCGGTGCTCCGCTTTAGTGCCCAGTTATTACCCATTTTAGATAATTCAAACCTTCCTAAAGTGAGCCTACGATTCAGGCCTTTATAGAATAGTAAAAAACCCGCGATTCCGGCGGCAAGCATCAAAATGACCATGAACGCATTGCCCATGGCTGGGCTCCCTGGCTGTGGAAAAAAGGCCGCTCCTATAGCCATAGGAAAGCATAACATCGTAAGCACTGCGCCAATGATGATAGCAAATACATCCAATGTGTTGCCTGAAGAACTGCGCTTGAGTACCATTGTCTCGGCATCCTTTTGCAGTTTCAGCCCTAAGAGATTTAAGAATTCAAGGTTTTGGATGCGTTCTCTTTGTATACCTATATCATCTATCAGGGCATCGTATTCTTCCCGAAATGACGCTTTCATATGCTCTCGCTCTTCGATAGCGTCAGCAAGGGCTATTTTTCCGCTCAGTGATAGATCATTTCTTGAGGCAATGGCTCGGGTAAGCTCATTATTATCTTTCGCCTTAAAACTTTCCGTAAAGCTCATTTGGATGGAGTTGTTCAATTAGAAAACGAAGTTATTCTTTTGACCAATACACATCAAGTGAATAAGATGTTTACTAATGGTGAATGAAAATGGACTCGTCAGCGTACCACTTTTTTACAACGTCAAGTGCTGGTTTATTCTGGGGTGTAAAACGCTTGCATGATGGGCCACCGTAATGTGAGTGATTGGCGTGCCACTTCCATAGAAAACCGCCATGAAACCAGCTTTGTGGCCAGAATGTCCTGTATAAAGCTTCATAGGCATTGGCTTGTGCTTCAAGGTTTACAGAAAGTGTATCCTGGCTTAATTTCCAATGCCCTTCTGTGTTGTAGTCAATACTTTGATAGCCATATTCAGTGAAGATCACCGGTTTTTGCCACTGCTGTCTGAAGGTATCGATATCTTGAAAGTCTTTGTTCCAGCCTTGTGCTAGTGTTGCGACATTCGGTGTTTTGGTATCTGATAAAGGGAAATAGGCGTCTATGCCGATGTAATCCAAAAGATCCCAGAATTGCACATTCTGGTAGTTATCCCAATTGGCAGCATAGGTGACTTTGCCGTCGTAAACGTCTCGTGTTTTTTTGATCAGTTGCCTCCAGAAATCCGGTCTTGCCACTACTGCTTTTCTGTACTCTGTACCAATACAAAACATCTCCACATCCATGGAATCAGCGATATGGGCAAAGGCAAGGATATACTTTTCATAATCCTTTTCCCATTGTTGCCATTCTTCATCCGTAGCCAATTGATAATCGCCGGCCCACCCTTGGCCCAAAACCCATACATGCGGTTTCAGCATGATCTTTAACCCCATCGACTTGGCATAAGCAATGGTTTTTATGGTCCCTTCCGAGCGCTCACCCCACCATTGTCTGGGTGTATCATACCAAACATTGGGGGAATTACCCCTGGAGTAGCCGTAAGGTACAATTCCAACCCAGTTGCCGTTAGACAATTGGATGCTCGACATTTGTTCTTTGGAGATGGGGTTAGGAGGGGCAACAAAGTTTAAACCATTGATTTTACTTGTTTTCTTGGTGCCACTGGTTGCATTTTCAGAGAATGCCGAAAAGCCAGCTATTGCAGCTAACAATGTGATTCCCAGAATGTATGGAAGTGACTTTTTATTAGCGAACATGATTTTTTATACGTAAACC
>JBCBSS010000051.1:0-44306 GCA_039819065.1 Bacteroidota bacterium | reverse complement strand
AGATTTTTGTTTCCTACCGGAGGTTTTAGAATGTCACGGTTATCCTCTATCCACTGCTGTAAGTTAAAAGGTCTCCTAATCGCCATACGCTCTTTGCTTTTTTGATTGAATACGTTCTAAAAATAATAAAATTAGTGCTTATCAAGAATAGCAGTGCAGGTTCCCCATCTACCGATTTTGTTATATTTACAAAGCACCGAATTGACTTAAAACTCAAATGAATTTAGACCTTAATGGAAAAAGTGCCTTAGTTGGGGGTAGCACCCAGGGTATAGGTAAAGCCATAGCAATAGAATTGGCCCTTCTTGGCGCCGAAGTCACCTTATTGGCTAGGAACCAGGAGAGACTAAAAGAAATTTTAGAAGAATTGGATACCAGTAACAGACAATCTCACAGCTATTTATGCGCTGATTTTGAAGATGTCAATAATCTGGAGAATCTGGTAAAAGCACACTTAGAGGAAAAAGGCAAAGCGGAAATTCTCATTAATAATACCGGAGGCCCACCTGCGGGATTGGCGATTGATGCAAACGCTGATCAATTTGTAAAAGCCTTTTCTAATCACTTGCTATGCAATCAAGCACTGACCCAGGCCACAGTACCCTTCATGAAAAAGGCTGGCTACGGTAGAATAATAAATATCATTTCGACCTCAGTGAAATCACCCATTCCAGGACTCGGTGTTTCCAATACCATTAGGGGAGCAGTTGCCAATTGGGCCAAGACCCTATCTATCGAATTGGCATCATTTGGAATAACAGTCAATAATGTACTGCCTGGTATGACTAAAACCCAACGGTTGGATGCCATAGTGGCCAATAAGGCCCAAAAGGCTGGATTGGAGGTTGATGAGATGGCAGAGCAAATGATGAATGATATTCCCGCCAAAAGGTTTGCCGATGCCGATGAAGTAGCGGCTGCAGCAGCATTTCTGGCCAGTCCAGCCGCTGCTTATATCAACGGTATCAATTTACCGGTTGATGGTGGGCGGCTATCTAACCTGTAAGTATTGCTGAACAATCAGGAAAGCGAAATGGAAAAAATCCGGAACTACATCGATGGCGAATTAGTACCTCCTTTATCAGGACATTATATCGATAACATCAATCCAGCGGAAGGCAAGGTCTATAGCATGGTGCCAGATTCTGATGACAAGGATGTAGATATGGCTGTTGAAGCGGCTAAGAAGGCCTTTCCAACTTGGTCGACTATGCCTGTAGCACGCCGCTCGGAAATCATGATCAACATTGCCCGCCTGATCGAAGAGCGATTGCAAGCATTGGCTCAAGCCGAAAGTGTAGATAATGGCAAACCGGTTAAGCTGGCTAGTATTGTTGATATTCCAAGAGCATCGGCCAATTTCCAGTTCTATGCCACCTGCGTTCAACATTTCGCCTCTGAGTTTCATCAAACCGATGACCAAGCCATAAATTATACGCTGAGAGAGCCACTAGGAGTGGTTGGCTGTATATCACCCTGGAATCTGCCACTTTATTTATTCACCTGGAAAATAGCACCGGCCTTAGCTGCTGGCAACTGTGTCGTCGCCAAACCGTCTGAGATGACACCCATGACGGCTTATTTGCTGTCACAAATCTGTATCGATGCTGGTCTACCTGCCGGAGTATTGAATATTGTACATGGTTTAGGTGCCAAAGCCGGTGAAGCCATCGTTTCACATGTCGATGTTAAAGCCATATCCTTTACTGGCGGTACGAATACTGGTAAACATATATCAGCTATAGCTGCACCCATGTTTAAGAAGTTGTCGTTAGAACTAGGTGGAAAAAACCCAAATATCATATTTGCTGATGCGGACTTTGACGAAGCTATTGAGACTTCCATTAAGTCTTCATTCTCAAACCAGGGAGAGATTTGCTTATGTGGTTCCAGGATTTTAGTAGAAAGAAGTATTTATGATAAATTCCTCGAAGCTTTCTTAGAGAAGTCGAAATCGCTCACCGTTGGCGACCCAAATGACCCTAATACCAAGGTAGGTGCTTTGGTATCAAAAGCACACATGGATAAGGTACTTTCTTATGTAGAATTGGCCCGAGAGGAGGGTGGTGCAGTACTATTTGGTGGAGAAAGATTACATCTCAACGGGCGTTGTGCTGATGGTTTTTTTGTAGCCCCTACTATCATTACAGGCTTGGACCATAAGTGCCGGACTAATCAGGAAGAAATCTTTGGGCCGGTAGTAACCATTATGCCTTTCGATACTGAAGATCAAGCTGTAGAATTTGCAAACAGTACAGCTTATGGCTTATCTGCTACCATCTGGACTCAGCACCTAAAAAGAGCCCATAACATGGCTAGGAGGCTATCATCGGGTATTATCTGGATCAATTGCTGGCTACTTCGAGACCTGCGCACACCATTTGGTGGTGTCAAGAATTCTGGCGTTGGCAGAGAAGGTGGATTTGAAGCCTTGAAGTTTTTTACTGAAGAGAAAAACGTTTGTATTAAACTCTAACACCTCCATTTTCCATTATTCAATAGATACAATTCAAGAAAAAATTTAAGATTAGCAATAGAGTCAAATCCTAAAATCGGTAGTATGGCACTCACTCTGTACATTGCTTATAAAAAGCGTAAAAATGGCGGTTTCAGGCTGTGCTAGTTATTAATTTTGCCTTTTAATAAGGTTAAGGAGTGAAAAATTTCTGGCACTTTGTATCACACTTGGGCATTTCCGGGAGTGTGCCCCGATATGATATTGAGTATATTTTAGTAGCAAATAGGGTTTGCTTTGTATTGGTATTTCTAAATGCCATATTCACCACAACTGTATATTTCAGTTTTGGGGTGGTAGTCTCTGTACCCTACCTGTTCGGTTTCAACTTGTTCTTGGTCGCCATACTGGTCATGCATCACTATGGATGGCACACGTTGGGGCGAATTTTGCTAAGCGCCAGCATCCCCATCTATGCACTTGTCCTTTCTATAATCATTAAACTCAACCAACCCCTCAACGAGAATTTCACCTACTACGAATCTCGGATATTCATTTTTGTTTCGGTTATTCTGCCCTCAGTATTTTTCTCTTTTAAGAACAAGAAGACAGTCCTTTTACTTACCAGCTTATCACTTCTGTTACTGGCATTTTTTGATCCTGTTCACAATCTATTCAATGTAGGCTATTACGACGTCGGACTTGAAGACACCAGATACTACTATATAAATGTCATTTTCATTTTTGGTGCTGTGGTGATGATTGTTCCGATCATTTTTTTGAAGCGTGTCAATCTTCAATTTGCCATCAAGAACGGCCAACTTATTGGCCAACTCAATGAATCAAATGATGAGTTGGAGGCTCAAAATGAGCAATTGCAACAACTGAATAAGGAAATCATTAATAACACCCTCCAACTCAAAGAAGCCAACCAAATCATTGAAGAGCAGGCTGAGGAGCTACGCGTGAAAAACGAACAGTTGTACGGAATCGTAGAAAAGACAAGCCAGGATTTAGTCAATACCAATAAAACACTTAAGGCACGCAATGCTGAATTGGAGCACTTTAGCTTTGCCGTTTCTCACAACGTTCGCGGCCCCATTGCTTCTATTCTAGGCCTACTCAACCTATTCGAAATGGGGGGCAAAAAGATCGATGAAGACCTCGTTAACCGCATCAGGCAATCTGCAGTATACCTCGATGACGTAATTAAAGGTCTTGGAGGGATACTCAGTATCAATACCACTACAGTGGATAGTAGCCTGGAATGGGTCAATTTGAATGAAGAACTCCGAGCAGTGGAAGTCGCGCTGAGCGAGCAACTCAAAATGTCAAAAGCGAGTATTGAGAAAGACTTCACAGACGTAGAAGATATCTTTACTATCGAACCATTCCTCAAAAGTGTATTTTACAATCTCGTAAGTAATAGCATTAAATACCGAGATCACACTCGTGCGCTCTTGATTAAAGTCACCACTTCGAGACTAGATTATGATAAGATCAGAATAACGGTGACTGATAATGGTATTGGCGTAGACCTCGAGCAGTTTGGAGAGCAGATATTTCAAATGTCCAAAAGGTTTCATACCCACACGCATGGTCATGGATTAGGCTTATACATAGTGAAAAAACAAGTAGAATCTATGAACGGCAGAATCAGCGTAGAAAGCACTGTCAATGAAGGTACCTCCTTTCATGTTGACCTACCTGAACAACTTGGCTCCATCAACAAATAAATCAAATTCAAATTTCAGCCAGTAAGAACACCAGTTTAGGCCGGTAAGCTGGCCTAATAATCATGGGATTTTATTTGATGTACAAATATGAAACATATATATATCTTTCACGTTTGTACAACTAATAAATTCAAAACCTATGAAAGGAACGTATTTAGGCGAGTTTGAAGAGTTAGTACTACTTACCGTAGGGGCACTGTATCCAGATGCTTATGGAGTGCAGGTCAAGCAGGAAATAGAAAATCAGACCGGTAGAAAAGTTAATATAAGTGCCATACATTCAGCACTTAGAAGGTTGGAAGAGAAGCGTTTCGTCAGTTCTGAAATGGGTGGTGCAACCAAGGAAAGAGGAGGAAGAAGGAAGCGCATCTTCATATTAACTATGCCTGGTAAAAAGGCCCTAGATGAAGCCATGAGTGTGCGAATGCAGCTCTATAAACAAATACCTGATGTCGCTTTTAACTTCTCAATTTAATCGATCCTGATGCGCGAACCCCGACCTGCTACCCCGCCCCGCTGGGCTGATCGTTTTCTGAAGTGGTATTGCAACCCAGACCTACTTGAGGAAATACAAGGGGATATTCACGAGCTTTTTTATGCCAGGGCTTCAGATAGCAGTTTAGGAAGAGCCAGGCGTAGTTTCATTTGGGACGTCATCAGGTTTTTTCGGTGGTCAAATATCAAAAGGTCAAAAACTCAAAAATACTCATCTAATAACATCGCTATGCTCAACAACTATTTCAAGGTCGCCATGCGTAACCTAATGAAAAACCGTATCCCTTCTTTTATCAACATTTTTGGCTTGTCACTGGCCATTGGTTGTGCGATTGTGATTTTCATCTTCGCCGATTATCAGCTGCACATGGATTCATTCCACAAGGATAAAGCGAATATATATCAGCTATTGAATGCGGTACATGATGATAAGAACAAGGATATCTGGGGGCTTTCCCCAGTGCCATTGGGGCCAGCCATCAAAGATGAATTTCCGGACGTAAGCAATACGGTAAGGGTGTTTTACAGTTCAGCAGTAGTAAAGAAAGAGGACAAAGTTTTTTCTGAAAGAATATCATTCGTAGACAAGGAATACCTTGAAGTATTTGATTTCAATCTAATATACGGTGGTAGAAAAGCACTCTACGATAATAAACAAATCGTACTGAGCAAAAACATAGCCCAGAAGTATTTTGGCGAAACCGATCCGGTTGGTTCGGTACTTACCCTCAAAGTAGATACTGCTGCTTCAGAAGAATTTATCATTGGTGCCGTAGCAGAAACATTTCCTTTAAATGCCAGCTTTGGCTTTGATATACTGTTACCATACGTTAAGCTAGAAACACTGGGTCTAAGGGACCCTACCGATTGGAATGGTTTTGGGCGAGCCACATTTGTTCAGTTCAAGCCCGGAAGTGTGCCTGACGATATTTTTGATGGTTTGGAGAAGTTTAGGTTGATCCAAAATGAGGCCAATGAAAAGTGGCCAATCAAAAGATTTGAATTCATACCCCTGGATGAGATTTCTTTACGCAGTTTTGAAATCTTCGGAAGTGCATCTACCGGTAGTCATCCCGCAGGTCGCATGGCGCTAGGTGTAATAGCCATATTCCTTTTAGCCATGGCCTGTTTCAATTATGTCAATATAGCCGTAGTTTCAGCCACTACCAGATTGAAAGAAATTGCCTTGCGCAAGGTAATTGGTGGACAGAGAAAGCAGATAATACGGCAATTTCTGGTTGAGAATATACTCATTTGTTTCTTCGCTTTAGCGGTGGGTACGCTAATGGCTTATTACCTCTTCTTGCCTGGGTTTAATGCCTCTATTCCCATTACCATACCTTTTGAGTTTTCTTCTTTCAGCGTGGCAGTCGGCTTTTTTGGAGGATTGTTGTTGTTAATCGGCTTGATTTCAGGAGCATATCCGGCTTTCTATATTTCTTCTTTTAAACCATCCAGCATTTTTCGAGGTAAAGAAAAATTAGGTAGGAAAAGCCTCTTTAGTAAAGTATTGCTAACTTTTCAGTTCTTTCTGGCTATTCAAACCATCATAGGCGCATTCATTTTTACTGAAAATGGCATTCACTTTCGAAACAAGGACTGGGGATATAACCAGGAACAGGTGATTACAATATTGGCTGAAGATAAAGATCATTTTGAGGCCATGAAGCAGAAGATTACTTACAATGCCAACATCGCCAGCTTCAGCGAATCGCACGACCACATTGGTTTAGGCAGTAGCCTGACTACGATAGAGATCGAAAATCAAAGAAAGCAGATAAGGCACCTGAAGGTAGGTTTTGACTACGAGAAAACCTTAGGGCTTAGAATGAAGGATGGTAGATGGTTTGAAAGAGACGTCCAGTCAGATAAGTCAGAGACAGTGGTAATTAACCAAACCTTTGCTGAGTCCATGGGATGGGACAATCCACTTGATCAGAGCTTTGTGCTGGACAGCATCCGCAGGTATGTCGTCGGTATTGTGGAGGATTTTCACTACGATGATTTTTATGCCAATATTGATCCTGTAGTGCTAAGCATTAGCGCAGAAAAAGACTTAAAGTATTTGATTGTCCGTTCTAAAGCAGGTCAAACCATAGCCACAGCAGATTTCTTAAAAGTCTCATGGCAGGAAGTGGCGCCTGATACTCCCTATATTGGTGTTTTCCAAGACGAGGTATTTAAAGGTTTTCACGATGAAATGCAGACGAACATTGAGCTGATGATCTTCATTTCCATCTTTGGCCTAACGCTAGCATGTATTGGCCTGTTTGGGTTGGTTTCATTCAACATTACTAAACGCCTTAAGGAATTTGGTATCAGGAAGGTGTTGGGTGCCAGTTTGATCAATATCACTAAATTGATCAATCGAGACTTTGTTTGGATTCTATTGGTGGCATCTCTACTCGGGGCACCTTTTGCCTATGTTATGATGAACCAACTGATAAGTACTATTTACGCTTATAGCGGTCCAATAACACCTTGGCCTTTTGCGATTGCTTTGGCTGCGATGCTCTTAACTGTCGTGTTGACAGTATCTTCTCAAATATGGAAAGTAGCCAGTGAGAACCCGACCAATATATTAAGAAATGAGTAGCGGAGGAGAAAGCTCAACGGGCTGGGCCCGTCGAGTATGATAGCATTTAGAATTGCTCTGTATCCGAGAAGAAGAACCTTCCTTCGATCAAAGCATTTTCATCAGAATCTGAACCGTGAATGGCGTTGGCCTCGATTGATTCTGCAAAAAGGTTTCTAATTGTACCTTCTGCAGCTTCTTTCGGGTTAGTAGCTCCAATTAGCGTTCTAAAATCTTCAACTGCGTTGTCTTTTTCTAAAATCATAGGAATGATAGCGCCAGAAGACATGTAGTTGCACAAGTCGTTATAAAAAGGACGCTCTTTGTGGACTGCATAAAACTGTCCAGCTCTCTCTTGAGATAATTTCGTCATTTTCATTGCAACGATCTTGAAACCTGCTTCCTGTATCATTTTGGTGATAGCGCCGGCATTGTTTGCGCCAACCGCATCAGGTTTTATCATTGTAAAGGTTCTATTTCCAGCCATGATATTTTTTTAAAATTGATATGCGCCGCAAAAATAGAATTTTCTAACAAATCAGTTCGGCCACGCATGTTAAAAAAAAGAGAAACTTTCTTAACCACCTCGGTGTTTTGTTTTTCATACATTTTATTTTCAATTTTGCCGCTTGTTCTCTCTCGATACGAGGGGCAAGTTATCTGAAAGATGCAAAATCTTAATACCTTCAAAGCGCTACTGAGCGCTCCCAAAAAGATCGTGATCACCACGCATCACAAGCCCGACGCTGACGCATTGGGTTCTTCCTTAGGACTTACAGGTTACCTGACCAAGAAAGGACACGCTGTAACGGTGATAAGCCCTACAGACTATCCTGACTTTCTTACATGGATGAAAGGTAACGATGATGTTATCATTTATGAGCATGGTAATGAGCAGCGATCTGCCGAATTGATAAATGAAGCAGATATGATTTTCTGCCTCGACTTTTCGAGTTTGAGCCGCATAAATGACCTGGGGGAACTGGTACGAAATGCCACGGCGAAGAAAGTGTTAATAGATCATCACCTTGAGCCGGAAGACTTTGCTGAATTTGTATCGTGGGATACTAATGCAGCTGCTACCGCTCAATTAATATTGGATCTGATAAAGCAACTTGGTGATGTCGACATAATTGACAGCGATATTGCTGAATGTTTATACGCTGGATTGATGACAGACACTGGCAGCTTTAAGCATCCTAATACCACTCATGCGGTTTTCATGGCGGCTGCGGAATTAGCTGAACTTGGGGCTGATACAGCCAAAGTGGCTAAGCTAATCTATGACAACAATTCTGTAGAAAGAATGAAGTTCCTGGGTTTTGCTTTGAATGAGCGCTTAAAAGTGATTTGGGAATCCAGAACAGCATATTTTGCCATCAGTGCTGAGGATCTCAGAAGGTTCAATTCAAAGACTGGTGATACGGAAGGCCTTGTAAACTACGCCCTATCAATTAAGGGTATAAAATTCGCTGCGGTGATCATAGACAGAACCGAGGCAGTTAAAATTTCCTTCCGCTCGGTAGGAGACTTTTCGGTGAATGAGTTTGCCCGCGCTCACTTTGAAGGTGGAGGGCACAAAAACGCCGCAGGAGGCAGGTCACTCATGTCACTTGAAGACACAGTCACAAAATTTGAAGACATCCTATTAAACTATAAAGAACAGCTGAACCCAGCTGTAAAATCCCTTGCATAATGAAAAAAACCAATCTATCTAAGCTTCTCGTCATGATCGGCGTGATATTTACGATTTACGCCTGTAGCGAGCAGCCAGAATACATAACCACAGCATCAGGAATACAATATAAGTTCGTTGAAGACGAAGAAGGAGATACACTCAAGTTAGGTGAGTTTATGGTCGCTAATCTCGAAATCAGAGATGACAAAGACTCTGTCATTATCAGTAGACTGGAAGAATCCCCTGCCTTATTTAAGAAGGATCAGCTTTGGTTGAATGCTTCCGGCAGGTTGGAAGAGGTAGTGAACCTTTGTTCTAGCGGAGACAGTGTGGTGATCAAAATGAAAGCTGAAGATATTTTTGAGCCAGGTGGTGGTACCTTACCACCGAACGTACAACGTGGTTCTATTCTTACCGTGGCTATGGGCGTAACGGATGTGCTTGATAACGATGGCTACAGACAATGGCAAAACAAACTCATGGAAAAGAACGCGTTGGAAAGACTAGCTCTCTTGAGTAAGGATCAATTGGATGCAAATAGCAAAGCACAATTAGAAAAGGATGAGCAACTGATAGATGCTTATTTAGAGGAAAATGGCATCACTGCAGAACAAGATGAGTATGGATTGAGGTATGTCATCACACAAGAGGGTGAAGGCGAAACAGCTAAGTTGACGGACGTAATAAAAGTTAACTATCATGGTAAGCTTTTAGAAAACGGAGAGACTTTCGATCAAAACAATGGTATTGAATTTGGGTTGACCCAAGTTGTTCCAGGCTGGCAAATCGGTTTTCAAAAACTGAACCCTGGCACTAAGGCTACGCTGTATATACCTTCTGGTCTGGCTTATGGACCTCGCGGCGCCGGTGGGAGTATTCCACCTAACGCAGTTTTGGTTTTCGATGTAGAATTATTAGAAATTAAGAACTAAGTATGAGAATAAAGAGTATGTTGATAATGCTCCTTTTAGGAGCATTTACTTTTGGCTGTTCGGAGGAGGAAATACTCAGCCCTTTAGAACAGTTGGAGCAAGATGAGGAGACAATCGATCAATTCCTGGCCGATAATAGCATAACAGCACAGACCGACCCGTCAGGGTTGCGTTACGTGATTACCACCGAGGGTCAGGGAGACCAACCTTCAATAAGCGATAATGTCAGAGTTAGCTACGAAGGCCGTTTTTTAAGTAATGGCAATGTATTTGACGCCTCACCAGACATACAATTTCCACTTTCAGGTGTCATTTTAGGATGGCAAATTGGGTTGCAATTGATGAGAGAGGGGGGGGCAGCAACATTGTATTTGCCTTCTGGCCTCGCTTATGGTCGAGGAGGAACAACTGGCATTCCACCTAATTCTATTTTGATATTTGACGTAACCCTCAAAGAAATCAACTGATCTTATAAACACATCAAGCGATGAAGCTTTGCTTCGCAACAACCAATCCAGGCAAGATCAAAGACATTAATACCCTGCTTTCAGGAAAACTGGAAGTGGTGGGCCTGAAAGATATTGGTTGTTCCGAAGAGATTGAGGAGACCGAGGACACCATGGAAGGCAACTCGCTGTTGAAAGCGAAATATGTATTTGATCATTATAAGATCAACTGTTTCGCTGACGATTCCGGATTGGAGGTCGATGCTTTAAATGGTGAACCAGGTGTCTATTCAGCCCGTTATGCAGGCCCTGAACGTGACAATGATGCCAATATCAAACTGCTATTGAGCAAATTGGAAGGCGTTGAAGAGAGGGGTGCACAATTCAAATCGATCGTTACACTTGTCATGAATGGTGAGGTAAATCAATTTGAGGGTATCGTCAGAGGAACCATCATAAATGAGAAAAGAGGTAATCAGGGTTTTGGGTATGATCCTATTTTTATGCCTGAAGGCTTAGACAGAACTTTTGCTGAGATCTCTATCGAAGAAAAAAACAAAATGAGTCATAGAAGAAGAGCTATTGATCAATTAATTGAACATCTGAAATCCCTCTAACTAAGTTATTGACGCATGCAAGAACCGTTGGTAGTTGGTATAACCGGTGGAAGTGCTTCCGGTAAGACGCTTTTCCTTGACCACTTACTAAAGAAATTTTCCAAAGAAGAGTTATGCCTCTTACCATTGGATAATTATTACAAGAACAGGGAAGATCAGCCCGAAGACGAAAACGGTGTCAAGAATTTCGATACGCCTGACTCGATTTTGTTGAATGAATATATCTCGGATATAGAAAGGTTAAAGGCAGGTGAGGCTTTCACTCGTTTTGAGTACACATTTAACAACCCAAATGTAAAACCTAGGGAACTTGAATTCTATCCAGCTCCAATCTTGGTAGTAGAAGGCCTTTTTATATTCTACTTTGAAGAAATCCGCAACCTCATTGATCTAAAGATATTTATTGAAACTGAACCTTATATCAAGCTAAAGAGGCGCATCATTAGAGATCGGAATGAAAGAGGTTATGATCTGGAAGACGTACTATACAGGTTTGAAAAACATGTAATGCCCATGTATGAGCGTTACATCGAGCCCTACAAAAACGAAGCTGACATAATCGTCCCAAACAACCGAAACTTCAACACAGGATTGGATGTCATCACTGCTTTTTTGCAATCAAAGTTAAAATCTGAACACACAAGCTAAGGGAATTAAGTTTTTTATCTACCTTTGTGGTTCTATTTATGAAACTGATCAAAGACATACAAAGCAAGAAAAAAGCAGCCATGCTTTTGCTCGGTCTAATCGCCGCCCTGTTTGTTTCCTTTGGTCAGGTCTATTCTGTACAATTTCCCGATCACGACCAAGAAGTAAATGCTGCTCACCAGTCTCAAGCAGATGATGACGGACAAGAGCAACAAGATCAGGAAGTAGTAAAAGCAGCTTATGATGTCATCTCATCATCGGTTAATCAACTGGTAGTTTCAAGTGACCAGTATTTTCACAGCAATTTCGCATTAGATAAAGATGAGGTTAAAACTAGCTCATCCGAGGTGCCACACCTCAAACTAAGTCGATACTTTAAAGTCTTGTTCAGACAGATCATTTCGCCCAACGCACCCTAGGGCAAACCCTTCACATTCATTATACGGACACACCACTTAAGCTTATTGGCCTTATTGGTACGTCCACTCCAATTTTAAACAATTAAAACATAAATATTAAATCAAATGAAAAACAAAGGAGTAGTAGTTGTACTCACGATTATCATTACTTTATTGTGCGTATACTACCTGTCTTTCACTTTCGTATCACGAGGTGTTCAGAAAGAGGCAGTTGAATTTGCGACAGATCAGGGAGGAAACCTTAGCCTTTCAAAGAAGCAGTCTTACCTTGATTCGGTTTGGAACATACCCACACGCTCTTTTTTAGGAAAAGATTATTCGTACAAGGAAATTAAAGATACCGAGCTTAATCTTGGTCTTGACCTTCAGGGTGGAATGCACGTAACGCTTGAAGTATCTCCGATTGAAATACTAAAAGGCTTAAGCGGTGATAGTCAAGATCCTAATTTCCTGGCTGCCATCGAGAAAGCCAAGGAGATGCAAAAAGATAGCGAAGCTTCTTTCAGTGATCTGTTCTATGGAGCATGGCAAGATATCAGTTCGAATGGACAATTAGCACCCATCTTCATCAGTGCGGCTAACAAAGATCGATTCAGCGTGGATTCAAGCAATGATGAGATCATGAGTGTTATCAATGAGGAAATTGAGGATGCCATTGACCGATCTTTTAATATCCTCAGAACCAGGATAGACCGTTTTGGTACTTCACAACCGAATATTCAAAGGCTACAAGGAACTGGTAGAATACAGGTGGAAATACCAGGTGCTGATAACCCAGAACGTGTAAGAAAATTACTCCAAGGCGTTGCTAAATTAGAATTCTGGGAAGTAGCAGAATTTGCAGAAATCTCGGCTTCAATTCAGGCGATTAATGATGTCCTGGTTAAGGAAAACAATGCCAACAGGGCGCTTGAGCTGAGCGCAAATTCAGATTCTACATCCACTGTAGAAGGCGATGCTGTACAAGCAGGTAATCTAAACGAATTACTTTCTACGGAAGATGAGACGGACTCAACCGCTGTTGATTCGCTTGGTAACTCATTGGCTGATCAACTGGAAGATTCAACAAATACCAATGAAATCGATTCAAGCTTCAATGCTTTCGATACTCCATTAATGAGAGGTTTACAAAGAGGAGCAGGACTTGGTCTGGCTTATGATGTAAGGGATACCACCGAAATCAGTAGAATTCTTAGAAGAAAAGATATCCAGAACCTCATTCCTAGGACCATCAAGTATGTCTGGTCTGTTAAGCCCGAGACACCTGAGGGAACAGATGACGAAATCCTGTATTTGTACTTTGTAAAAACTGGTAGAGGTCAAAGAGCGCCGTTGACAGGTGAAGTAGTTACTGATGCACGTAACATACTTGACCCTCAGACTACTAAGCCAGCCGTTAGCATGCAAATGAATGCCAAGGGTGCAAGAGAGTGGAGGAAGCTTACGGCAAAAAACATAGACAGAAGAATCGCTATTGTACTTGATAACTACGTGTATTCTGCGCCTACAGTACAAAATGAGATCCCGAATGGTAGCTCTACCATTACCGGTAACTTCACCTTGGAAGAGGCAAAAGATTTGGCCAATATCCTTAAGGCGGGTACCCTGCCAGCACCAACCAGAATTGTTGAAGAAGCGGTTATCGGGCCAACACTTGGTGAAAAAGCACAACAGCAAGGTATTCGTTCCATCTTAGCAGGTCTAATCATTGTGGTGTTATTCATGATCGCCTACTATGCAAAAGGTGGTTTTGTGGCGAATGTCGCATTGCTTTTCAACATCTTCTTCATTCTGGGGATTCTAGCCCAGTTAAATGCAGCCCTGACATTACCAGGAGCTGCCGGTATAGTACTGACCATTGGTATGTCGATTGATGCCAACGTACTGATATTCGAACGTATACGGGAGGAAATGCGTGAAGGAATTGCCCTGAGAGAGGCCATCAAAAGAGGGTATGATAAGGCATTTAGTTCCATTGTTGATGCGAACGTAACTACCTTCTTGACCGCTGTAATTCTTTATACCATGGGGCAAGGTCCAGTTAAAGGTTTTGCCATTACTTTGATCATTGGTATTGCCTGTTCATTCTTCTCAGCGGTTTATATCACGAGGGTGATCGTAGATTTCTTGGTTCGAAAAGGAGACGAAAGCAAGCTTTCTTTCAAAACACCACTTTCTAAGGGGCTACTTTCTAGTGTAGGTATCAACTTCATGGGCAAAAGGAGAGTGGCTTACATCGCTTCTGTCATTTTCATTGCTCTTGGCGTTACAGTAACACTTACTAATGGCTTAAACCTGGGAGTGGACTTCAAAGGAGGTAGATCTTACGTAGTTACGTTTAACGAGCCGGTTGTTGCTTCAGATATCAAAGTAGGGCTTGCTGACAGTTTTGATAAGTCAGGCGTTACAGCTAAGAACTATAATGGTAATTACGCTGTAGAGGTGACTACAACATATCTGGTTGATGATGAAAGTAATGAGGCTGATTCATTGGTTCGAACCGCACTGATTGCCGGTATAAAAGGAACTACCGGGAAAGACTATGTTCAGGATGAATCCAGATTGGATGGCGAGCACTTCACTATTTCCAGCTCAAGTAAAGTAGGAGAGACGATTGCCGATGACATCAAGAGTGCGTCCTATCGTTCTATTGTCTTCTCGCTGATTGTTATATTCTTCTACATTGTAGTGAGGTTCAGGAAATGGCAATTTGGTTTGGGAGCGATCATCGCCCTATTCCATGATACATTGGTTGTACTCTCTGCATATGCCATTGCTACGGCGCTTGGCATGACACTAGAAGTAGATCAGGTATTCATAGCGGCGATGCTAACCATTATCGGTTACTCAATTAATGATACGGTGATCGTGTTTGATAGAATACGTGAGTTCCTTAAGCTCGGTACGAAGACCGATAGAGAGGAGATATTCAATAAAGCAATCAATAGTACACTGAATAGAACTATGATTACTTCTGCTACCACCCTAATAGTGGTATTGGTACTATTCATATTCGGAGGAGAAGTGTTGAGAGGATTTTCATTCTCTCTACTTATTGGTGTGCTAGTAGGTACTTACTCTTCAGTATTCATCGCGTCACCTGTTGTGGTTGATCTTGATACCAAAAAGCCTGTGGGGAGCACTGGAACTCCAGCAACCGCCACTGCATAACCTTTTAAAGGTAGAATAAGAATTTAATGGAAGGCTGTCCTCTTGGGCAGCCTTTCTTTTTTGAGCTACGGATCTTCCAGCCTTTAAATAAAAATTTTCTGATATAGAAATTGGCTAATTAGTGCGCTAAGGAGATACGCTAAAGAGTGAAGGTTCGCAGCGTAAGACAGTGACTAAACCCGCTTCCAGTAATAGCTAGTGAATAGAATGAGTACTGTAAATAGCTCCAGCCTTCCCAGTAGCATCAGAAAAGAAAGCAGCCATTTCCCGATAGGTGAAACGTGAGCGAAGTTATCAACTGGTCCTACTGACCCGAATCCTGGCCCAATGTTGCCAAGGCAGGTAGCAGTTGCCCCTATGGCAGTCATGAAATCTACTCCGGTCATTGAAACCAGTATAGAGCCTAAAGCAAAGATGAAAAAGTACAGCATCATGAATGCGAGTACATTAAACGTAATGTCTCTCTGTACGGCCTTTCCGTTAAGCCTTACCGGCATTACTGCAGACGGATGAAGCTGTCTCTTCATTTCCAGAATGCTATTCTTAGAAAGAATGATATGCCTTACGATTTTTACTCCTCCTGCTGTAGAGCCCGCAGAGGCACCAACAAACATGAACAAAAAGAATAGCACACTCAAGAATGGTGTCCAAGCGGTATAATCGGCCGTAACAAAACCAGTGGTCGTGATAATAGATACTACTTGAAAAAGCGAATCTCTAAATGATTGCTCGAAGCCTTTCCAGTCTTCTGAAAAGACAATGAAGGATATAAGCAGAGCAAATACCAATGTCAGGTAAACATATGTTCTGTATTCTTCGTTATTCCAGATCTTCTTAAATCTCCCCTTGAGCATGAAATAGGTGATGGTAAAATTGGTTCCAGCCAGGAACATGAAGAAAATGATTACATACTGAATAAAAGGAGATGTGTAGTGAGCTACGCTATCCTGTTTGGTGGAAAAACCGCCTGTCGCCATTGTAGTCAGTGCATGATTAATGGCATCGAAGAAAGACATTCCTCCCAGCATGAGCAGTATGGCCTCAAGCAATGTCAGGCCTAGATAGATTAGCCACAATCGTTTGGCCGTGTCTTTAATCCTAGGTTTGAGCTTATCAGGTGAAATTCCCGGAGCCTCTGCAACAAATAACTGCATACCTCCAATACCCAAAATTGGCAATATAGCGACGGTGAGTACAATGATTCCCATACCACCGATCCATTGGGTTAGGCTTCTCCAAAAGAGGATTGGTTTAGGCAGACCTTCAATATCATTGAGAATAGAAGCACCGGTCGTTGTATAGCCAGAAATTGTTTCGAAAAAGGCACTGGTGAAACTATCGATTGAACCTGTAAGCAGGTAGGGGAGGGTACCGAAGAATGACATGATTAGCCATCCCAACGTCACAATGAGATAACCATCTCTCTTTTTTAACTCCTTATTTTCAGTGTTTTTAAAAAAATACCAAACACCGGCACCGACTCCAGCCGTAATTACTCCGGCCAGAAGAATACCGAGCCAATCCTGGCCATAATAGAAGCTGAAAGGAAGACAGAGGAACATAAAGCCTCCATTGATCAGGAGCAGTAGACCAAGAATGCTTAAGATGATCCTGAAGTTGAGCCTCATTTAAAGAATGATTCCACTTTGTGAATACAATCAGGTCTGCAAAGCACTACGACACGATCCTTTGGGCGGATTTGAAAATTACCCATGGCAGTATACCCTATACCTTTGCGCACAACACCACCAATGATGGCGGTTGTAGGGAATTCGAGGTCTTTAATTTCCTTCTTAGTGATTTTAGACTCAGCCTTAACGATGAACTCAAGAATCTCTGCGTCAACACCATGAATACTGGTGAGTGAGATGACATCTCCTTCTCGGATATACCTGAAAATAAAGTTAGCCGCGATAAGCTTTTTGTTGATCATCGTATCTACCCCTATGTTCTGGGATAGGTGGATGTAATCTATATTCTCAACCAGACTGACTGTTTTCTTTACGTTGTGATTCTTAGCTACCAGGCAGGAAATGATATTGGTCTCAGAGTTACCAGTGACAGCGATAAAAGCATCCATTTCGCTAATCCCCTCTTCTTCAAGCAACTCAACATCTCTGCCATCGCCATTGATGACCATCACATTAGGTAGTTTGTCTGCCAGTTCAAAGCACTTTTCTTTGTCCTTTTCAATCAGCTTGACGTTGAATTTTCTGCTTAAGCGTTTAGCAGCATGCAGCCCTACTTTACTACCTCCCAACACCATGATCCTTTTAATGTCTTCCCGCTTTTTACCCGACAATTCAATAACCTTATCAAGTCCGTCTTGCTGCGCGATAAAGTAGGCGTGATCTCCGGCTTGGAACCGGTTATTACCATGTGGTATTATGGTCTCGTTATTGCGTAAGATGGCAACCGTTAAGAAGTTTTGCTCAGGGTTTAGGTGAGCTAGCTCAATTAGTGACCTGCCATTAAGGATGCTCTCCTCGTCTATCATTACACCTACCAATGACAGACGGCCATTGTCAAAATCGAAAGTATCAGTTAAAGCGACTTCTTTGAGAAGCCTTTTTATCTCTTTGGCAGCTAAGGATTCAGGAGAAATGATTTCATCAATGCCGAGTGTTTTCAGGTCGAGTTTATCCTTGCTCAGGAGGTACTCTATATTCTCAATCCTTGCAACCGTTCTCTTTGCCCCTAAATGCTTCCCTATGATCGAGGTCGTAAGGTTGGTTTCTTCAGAAGATGTAACAGCAATGAGCAAATGGGCATTTTGCACGTCAGCTTCCTCCAACACGCTGTATGAAGTGGAATTACCATGAACAGTGGCCACATCTAAATTGTTGGCGGCAGCGATCAATGTTTCCTTATCTCTATCAATAAGAACGATATCCTTTTCTTCATAAGCCAATAATTTGGCTAAATGAAATCCCACGTCGCCGGCTCCAGCTATGATTATTCTCATATCTCGAAAAAGTTAGGCAAACTTAAGCAATCAACAAAAAAAGACATGAATCGGGAGGCCACTATGCGTGTGTGCCTGATCATTTCTGGTCTGGTTGTTCAGATTTTTCCACTCGAATACCAAGAGAGACAACTTCGGGGAGTGTGTCATACCTCATGAAATGTTCTAATTTCATATGGTATAACCCTCGCTTGCTGAATTGATAGTTTTCGAGTAGGAGAAACTGGTGATCATAAATATCTCCCAAGCCACTTCTCCCGAATGGTTTCCCAGTTTTAGGATGAAAAAGCTGCTGATTGTTCAGCTCTTTTTTAAGGATGTTGCCAGTGGAATCTTCAAGATAATAAGTGATGTAAAGGTTATGATTTGGATAGGTGTTTGTATTCCGCACGTTGTAGTAGATATTGTACCGGCTGGAAATATCATCAATACGGAAATCAAATCGGGCGATAGAGTCTTTCGCCCAAAACCTTTGCTTTAGGTCGATATTCTGCTCAAAGATTCGCTGACTATCACAGGAAGAATAAACTACGGCCATCAAAGACAGGCCGATGAAAATAAGGATTGACTTGATTTTGGATATCATTTCAAGAACTAACGAATCTGCTATTGATTAGCCTTAGGTTTACGACGATTGTCTCTTCTTTTTTTCTTTCGTTTCTTATTCCGGGATTTGTTGCGGTATTTTCTGTCAAGCTTCTCCAGGTCATTATTCATTGAAGAGAAAGATTCGGCTGTGGCCAACTCATCTTCAAATAGCGTAGCCGGTTTTTTACCTTGCTTGTTGAGCTCAATGATTTCCTGTACCCTATCCGTCTTGATTGGATGCCAGACATTCTCATCATCAAATCCAAACCACATGATTTTTCTGAATATATCAGTTTTCTGGAGCTTGGCATCACCTTTCTCGACTTGAAGAGGGACTTCTATCTCCGGTATGTCTTTAACCGCTTCTATGTATGTCTCCAGTTCATAATTGAGGCAGCATTTCAACCTACCACATTGCCCGGACAACTTACTAGGATTCAAAGACAGGTTTTGATATCGAGCAGCCCCGGTAGTAACACTTTTAAAATCTGAAAGCCATGTCGAACAGCACAATTCCCGGCCGCATGAGCCAATACCACCTAGTCGGCCAGCTTCTTGCCTCAAACTTATTTGACGCATTTCTACCCGCACTTTAAATTCGCTGGCCAGCACTTTGATCAGCTCACGGAAATCTACACGTTCTTCTGCAGAGTAGTAGAATGTCGCTTTAGCGTTGTCAGCTTGATACTCGACATCCGACAGTTTCATTTCCAGTTTAAGCTTGTGGATGATCTCCCTGGTCCTGTAAAGCGTAGGCATTTCCCGTTTACAAACCTGCTCGTACTTCTCTAGATCCTTTAAGGTGGCACGCCGATATATTTGTTTGATATTTTCGTCATTCTTGACGCCTTTCTTTTTCATTTGCAGGCGTACTAATTCACCCTGCAAAGAGACATAACCTAAGTGATGGCCGTTAGGCACATCCACTATCACAGCTTCTCCGGTGGTCAAATCCAGGTTTTTAGAATTCTTGAAAAAGTCTTTGCGACCACCCTTAAACCTTACTTCTATTATTTCAAACTTGCTTTCGTTGGGCAATTCCATATTAGAAAGCCAATCGAAAACATTCATTTTATTGCATCCGCCGGATTGGCAACCTCCATTGCTCTTACATCCAGCTACTGTAGTTCCATTGGTAACACACGTTGAACACCCCGCCATATCTATCAGTAGTTGTTTATTACGGTATAGTAATTTCGAAAAAGATAAAAATAAGCTAAGAGAGGGTTAATTCAAAGCAAGCAAATCCTGGCCTATATCTCTTCTATAGATCACGCCATCCCACGATATGTGCTGAGCGGATGAATAAGCTTTTTCTACTGCTCCTTTTAACGATTGACCTTGACCCGTTACAGCCATTACTCGTCCACCATTAGTGACCACACCCTCCTCATTCAATTTGGTTCCGGCGTGGAATACCAGCGCATCATCTGCATTTTCAATGCCTGATATTGCCTTTCCCTTTTCATAACTACCAGGATAACCATTGGATGCCAGTACAACAGTCACTGATGTAGTATCATCAATGGCCAATGCTACCTCGCTCAGTGTTTGATTGGCAGTAGCATCAAAAAGTGCGACAAAGTCAGATTTGATTCTTGGTAACACGGCCTGAGTTTCGGGGTCACCCATTCGAACATTGTATTCGATTACATAAGGATCTCCATTTACATTCATAAGGCCGATGAAAATAAAACCTCTGTAATCAATGTCTTCCTTGCTTAACCCATCAATAGTGGGTTTGATAATATGTTGTTCTACCTTATTCATGAAAGCCTCATCGGCAAAACTCACAGGGGAAACAGCACCCATCCCACCAGTATTTGGCCCTGAGTCACCCTCTCCGATGCGTTTGTAGTCCTTAGCCTCAGGAAGTATTTTGTAGTTTAATCCATCAGTGAGAACGAAAACCGATAACTCAATGCCGTCAAGGTACTCCTCTACGAGCACACGTTCGCTTGCTGGCCCGAACTTTTTATCTTCCAGCATTTCTTTTAAACTGACTTTGGCATCTGCAAGGTTATCGCTGATGATAACACCCTTGCCTGCCGCCAGACCATCCGCCTTGAGTACTATTGGCATTTTACAAGACTCAAGATAGGTTAAGCCTTGCTCTAATTCCTTGGTGTTAAATGTACGTGCCTGAGCAGTGGGAATATTGTGCTTGAGCATGAACTTCTTCGAAAAGTCTTTACTGCCTTCTAATGCCGCTCCCTTTTGATCAGGACCTATAACCGAGATATGTGTTAATCTTTCATCTGCGGCGAAGTAATCCCTTATGCCTGCCACCAACGGCGCTTCAGGCCCTACTACAACCATTTGAATTTGTTCTTTCAGGCAAAGCTCAGCTAAACCTTCAAAATCAGTGACACCAATATTTACATTATGAGCGATAGATGCAGTGCCGGCATTGCCTGGCGCTACAAATAGCTTTTTACAACGTTCACTTTCCTTTATTTTCCAAGCCAGGGTATGCTCTCTCCCCCCGCTTCCAATGACAAGAATATTCATGAATTATAGAATAGAATTTTGAATCAAAGCTAAGTTATTGATAAGGTAAATAACAGTGAATTGTCAGGCTATTAAATATCTAACAGCGTAAAACTTGCTACTATGATTCGGTAGGAATGAAAGAGTAGTTTCTAATTGGCGTATTCGGATAAAAATTTGATCCTCATAAGCCTAAGCTCTTCCTCAGAGTAATCCTGATTGTCTTCGTCGTCAAGTGCTATATCTATGCTGTCAGTTTCTGCACTAAGAAAATAGTCGTAGATGTCATCCTGCTTGTCGTCATCGAGGATTTGGTCGATATAATAATCAAGATTAAGCTTAGTGCCTGAAAAACAGATGTTCTCAATCTCTATTAGCAGCTCATCGAAACTGATACTTTTGGTTTCTGCGATTTCTTCCAGGTCAATTTTTCTATCGATCTGTTGAATGATGAAGATTTTCATCTTCGACTTATTCACCGATGATTTGACCACCACATCTGATGCCGTGGTAATGTCATTTTCATCCACGTATTGCTTGATGGCGTTAATGAATTCTAGCCCGAATTTCTTAACCTTTCCCATACCCACACCATTGATTTGCGAGAGTTCTTCTTCACTGGTTGGGTAGGTTGTGGCCATTTCTTCAAGAGAAGGATCCTGGAAAATGACATAAGGTGGTAGGTCTTTTTGCTTCGCTACCTGTTTCCTTAGCGCTTTTAGATGATCGAAAAGGTTTTCGTCATAAGCCTTGGATACAGCGACCCTATCGGATTCTTCCTCTTCACTCACATTGGTTGTGAAGTCGTGATCCTTTACAAATTCAACACTGTATGGATTATCAATATACTGGCGACCTTTCTTAGAAAGTTTAAGGACGCCAATATGCTCAATGTCTTTTTCTAGAAATTCGAAGAGCAAAGCCTGACGAAGTATTGATTTCCAAAAATCGTCACTTTCGTCTTTGCCTTTTCCATATACCGACAATTGGTCATGATTGTAGCTCTGCACATATTGATTTTGGGATCCTCGAATGACATTAGCTAAATGGGTAATACCAAATCGCTCCTGTGTTTGCCTGGTGGTTTCTAGCGCAATATGAAGTTTATCCATGCCTTCAAAACGCTCTCTCGGCCACCTGCAATTATCACACCTGCCCGTATTTTCATGACAAGTGGTTACGTCGTATTCTTCCCCAAAGTAGTGTAACAACTGCTTTCTTCTACACACTGCGGATTCCGAATAAGCAGTTACTTCCTCAAGCAGCATCTTTGCATTATCGCGTTCCTGTACTGATTTGTCTTTGTTGAATTTTTCGAGTTTTAGGATGTCGTTATAGCTGTAGAACATGAGGCAATTGCCTTCCAGCCCATCGCGGCCGGCTCTACCCGTTTCCTGGTAGTAACCTTCAAGTGATTTGGGAGCATCATAGTGTACTACGAATCTAACATCAGGTTTATCTATCCCCATCCCGAATGCGATGGTGGCGACAATGACATCGAGTTCTTCATTCAGAAAATCATCCTGATTCTTCATTCTGGCACCAGAATCAAGACCCGCATGATATGGAGCAGCCTTTACGCCATTAACTTTTAGTAACTCGGCAATTTCCTCTACCTTTTTTCTACTCAGACAATATACGATCCCAGACTTGCCTTTATGTTGTCGAACGAATTGGATCAACTGCTTTTTGGCGTGCTTCTTGGGCCTTACTTCATAATAGAGATTCTTACGGTTGAAAGAAGACATGAATAGGTCGGCTTCTTCCATCTGAAGGTTTTTCTTTATATCAAGTTGAACCTTGGGAGTGGCAGTAGCCGTAAGCGCTATAATCGGCAGTTCGCCTAATTCTGAAATGATAGATCTGATCCTGCGGTATTCTGGTCGGAAATCGTGTCCCCACTCTGATATACAATGGGCTTCGTCTATGGCTACAAAGGAAATCTGTACTTTCCTCAGGAAGGCAATATTATCCTCTTTGGTCAACGACTCAGGCGCTACGTAAAGCAGTTTAATCTTGCCTTCAAGGCTTTCCTTTTTTACCCGATTAATCTCAGATTTCGATAAAGTAGAATTTAAGAACTCAGCCTGAATGCCAAAAGCACTGAGCTGGTCAACCTGATTCTTCATTAAAGCGATAAGCGGGGAGATGACTATAGCCAAGCCATCGGATACTACGGCAGGTAGTTGGTAACAAAGCGATTTTCCGGCCCCGGTAGGCATGATCACAAACGTATTCCTACCGTTTAAGATGTTCTTAATAATCCTTTCCTGGTTACCCCGAAAAGAATTATAACCGAAAATCTCCTTCAGTTTAACTTTTAACAATTCGTCCGCCTGTTCTACCAACATCTTTTTGCTAATTCTATAAAAGTTACTGATTTCTATATCTTTGCCCAAAATGCCTGGGCCTGAAATAAAAAGGATGTGAAAATACAAAAAAATATCCAAAAAATAGCTACGGAAGTACTCTTAAATGAGGCAGATGCGCTACGTAATATCGCGGGTTTTATCGACGACAAATTTGAGGTTTGCGTTAAGGAAATCCACCAAATTAAAGGCAGAGTAGTCATTACCGGAATAGGTAAAAGTGCCATCATCGCCAATAAGATTGTTGCCACCCTAAACTCCACGGGGACACCCGCATTATTCATGCATGCGGCAGATGCTATACACGGAGATTTGGGCATGATCCAAAAAGATGATATTGTCCTCTGCATTTCTAAAAGTGGTAATACACCGGAAGTGAAAGTACTGGTGCCGCTAATCAAAAGAACAGGATGCAAACTCATTGGATTGGTAAGTAACATGTCATCTTATCTGGCGCAACATGCTGACCACGTATTGAATGCCACTATAGGAGAAGAAGCATGTTCTAATAACCTGGCCCCTACAACGAGCACGACGGCTCATTTGGCGGTGGGAGATGCCCTGGCCGTATGCCTGCTTGAGTTAAACAACTTCACCAGTGACGACTTTGCCCGTCTTCACCCAGGCGGAGCACTAGGTAAACAGTTGTATTTAAAAGTAGACGATCTCTATGCTTCGAATGAGCTACCAATGGTTAAGGTAGAAGACTCTTTGAAGGATGTTATTGTTGAAATATCGTCAAAAAGGCTGGGCGCAGCTGCCGTACTCGATGGGGATCAATTAGTTGGTATTATCACTGATGGTGATTTGCGTAGGACTTTGCAAACTACTGAAGATATTTTCTCCCTCGATGCCAGGCAAGTAATGTCATTATCGCCCAAAACGGTCAGTAAGGGGGATTATGCGGTAAAAGCCTTGCAGATAATGGAGCAACAAAGTATTTCACAGGTTGTTGTTATGGATAATGATAAAGTAGTTGGTTTCATTCATTTTCATGACCTTTTACGAGAAGGTATAATTTGAAAATAAGTGTTATATTCCTATGGCTTATCTCATTTGCTACACGTAAGAAAAGATATAATCATGCTTGAGTTAGCTTGAGCAAAGTAAAACTTTATGAACATACAGAATAATTATGTGGTGATCATGGCAGGGGGAGCTGGAACGAGGTTTTGGCCCTACAGTAGAAATGATCACCCTAAGCAATTTCTAGATGTACTTGGTACTGGCAGGACTTTGCTTCAAATGACATTCGAAAGATTCTTACCAATCTGTCCAAAAGAGAATGTTTTTGTCGTAACCAACGAGCAATACAAAGAATTGGTTAGCAGCCAACTTCCCGAATTAGCTGACGATCAAATACTAACAGAACCCGTAAGAAGAAACACTGCACCATGCATAGCGTATGCCTGTCATAAGATTGCCAAGAGAGACAAAGAGGCAGTTGTGATAGTGTCTCCTTCTGATCATGCTATTTTCAAAGAAAGAGAATTTGAAGGTGTTGTTTCTGAGTCTATAGCATCTGCTCAGCAAGACGACCGCTTGATCACGATTGGTATTAAGCCAAGTCGTCCTGAAACCGGTTACGGTTACATCCAATTCCTGGAATCGGATGATCATGTTAAGAAGGTTAAGACATTTACAGAAAAGCCCAAAAGGGAAATGGCAGAGACATTTCTAAAAAGCGGCGACTTTGTCTGGAATGCAGGTATTTTTATCTGGAGTGTAAATGCCATTAACAGCGCTTTAGGAGAGTTTTTGCCAGAAATGAATGAACTATTTCTGGAGATAAATGATGACCTCTATACTGACAACGAAGGAAATGCCATTAAAAAAGTATACTCCCAATGCAAAAACATATCCATTGATTATGGTGTAATGGAGAAGGCAAAGAACGTTTTTGTCGTGCTTGGTGATTTTGGTTGGTCGGACTTAGGGTCTTGGAATTCATTGCACGATATCCTTGAGAAGGACGAGAATGACAATGTCATAGATGCCAATGCCTTGATTTACGATTCTAAGGATTTATTTGTAAAGGCTTCTAAAGACAAATTGGTCGTGGTAGAGGGCCTTGAAGGTTATTTGGTCACCGAACATGAAGACGTTATTCTCGTGTGCCAAAAGGACAACGAGAAGAAGTTCAGAGAGTTCGTATCTGATGTTAAAACCAAGAAGAACCAGAAATACCTATAGGCTTCTTTGTCTGAGCACTTCATAAAGTACTACTCCTGTAGATACTGACACATTAAGAGAACTGATTTGCCCCTTCATGGGTATTCGGGCCTTGGCGTCTGCCATCTTCAAGTACTCTGGAGATATACCATCTTCTTCTGACCCCATGAGAATGGCAGTAGGTACATTGAAGTCTATATCGTAGAGATTGGACTGCGCTTTTTCGGTGCAAGCTACTATCTGCAAACCGCTGTCCTTCAAGTATTGAAGTGTTTTCCCTAAATGTGATACCCTGCAAAGCGGTATAAAGTTAAGTGCGCCGGCAGATGTTTTCATGGCATCCGCATTCACGGCAGCACTACCCTTTTCTGGTATGATCACGGCATTGGCTCCGGTACACTCTGCGGTTCTCGTAATTGCACCAAAATTCCGCACATCAGTCACACGATCTAGTATTAAGAGCAATGGGTGACTGGCACTTTGATAAGCCGTATCCAGTACGTTATCAAGAGACGAAAAACTGATTGGAGACAAAAAGCAAATAGCGCCCTGATGATTCTTACGCGTTATTCTATTCAGCTTTTCAATCGGGACCTTGGAAAAGGGTATGTGGTGAGCCTTCGCTGTATCGATCAGTTCTTGAATCAGTTCGTTCTTCAGGTTTTTTTGAAGAAGTAACTTATCGATATTCTTGCCGGCATTTATGCTTTCAATAATGGCGCGGGTGCCAAAAATTAAGTCACCAGAATTCTTTCTGTTATTGTTATTCATTAGCGTCGTCTTCCTTTCCGCCACTGGTTTACCGCCCAGTACCAGTCGTTTCTATACTTTTCTTGTCTTTCCAGCACGTAATGCTGCAGCGTAAAGATGTTATTAAACCGGTTGAAAGTGAAGCGCTGAGCGGCTTGGTTTGAATTGGCAGCATATATCCAATCTTCATGACTTCCAGTGCGATAGACCTCATCCGGAGGCCCAAATATACTATAAATCATCCCCTGGTCTGTCTTCCAACCGCTTTTGTAACTCGTAAATAACCTATTGGCATCAGCGATACGGGTATAATACTGTCCAATAATTCTCCTGGCCCTTTCAGATGATCCGGTCATTTCAAGCCAGAATTTATCAAATGCTGATTTGTTCTCTCTAGCCTTATCCAATGCTCCCTTTTCCTTTCTGGTAGTGATGTAAGTCAATGGGTCTACCAAATCATTTAAGGTGACATACTTCGGATAATAAGTGTCCACTACCCTAAATGAGAAACCCTGTAGGGAATTGGTATCACTTTGTGCAAAAAAGAGCCCAGGTTCTAGGTTATACTTGACACCGGTCTGCCACTGGTAAATTGAATCTACTTTTAGGGATTGGTTGGTAGCGGATTTTCTGGTTACCATTGGAGGGTCACCGGCTTGAAAGCCACTTCCATAGTGGTAGGCAAAAACTTCATTACCAGTACTGGCCAAATTGGCCATTCTAAAAGTATCAGCCGTGCTAATGTAATTTGAGAACAATGGGACATTTTGATCAGCATGCATCAGTAGCAAGCCCGAGTTGTTCATTTTACTAGAAGGGTCGAGTAATACATCAAAGTAATAAGGTGTACTGGTTTTGATGCTATAAACCTTGAACACGATCAGTGTAGGTTCCGATACATTAGGGATAGTTGTTTTCAGATAGTGATTCTTACCATCACTATTCATCAAGCTTGTCTCTAACGATAAAGAATCCCTTCTTATGAATTCCTTTTCGAGATAACTATTCTTAGTTTCATAGGTAACTTTGTAGTACGATTTATCCTCTGCTAGCTTCAATTTCAAGAATAACGATGCATTATTCTCCGTTATATAGCTGATATGATCAAACACCACTTCGCAGTCAAGGTCATATAGATATTTCAGATTGACATTAGAATATTCAATTTGAGCGTAACTTTGGGTGCTCAAGAACCAAGGGATGAGGTAAATGAATGCTTTAAGAAAGTTTTTCATTTCAATGATGCACTTAACGTGTGAGAAAATTAAAATTTTTTTAAACCAAAAACCTTGCTAGTCCTTTAAATTTGCGAATTCTTAAAGATCATTTGTATGTCAGTATATACAACGGAAATAGCTTCAGATAAAATCGTTTCTGATAATCCAATACACCAGAGGCTCTTGAAAGCCTATTACCTGGCCAAAGAATACGTGAGTGGTAGCCTATTAGAATTGGGCTGCGGAGAGGGAAGAGGGCTAGAATTATTATCGCCACTTGTTTCCGAGTACACTGCGATCGATAAGATTGGAGAGATAATCGAGCAATTGAAAAGTAAATATGAGCACGTCAATTTCATTCAGGGTAACATCCCTCCATTTGATGGTATTGAGTCTGACCGCTTTGATTCAATAGTGAGCTTTCAGGTAATCGAACACATTCAGGACGATAAGCTGTTTTTGGAAGAAATCTATCGTGTGCTAAAGCCTGGTGGCGTTGCGCTCATTACCACACCCAACATAAAAAAGACCCTTACAAGGAATCCCTGGCATATCAGGGAGTATACAGCTAGTCAATTAACTGATCTCGCCAGCGGAATTTTTGATGAAGTAGAAATGAAGGGCGTTTCAGGTAATGATAAGGTGATGGAATACTATGAAGCCAATAGGAAGTCTGTTCGGAAAATTACCCGCTTTGACATCTTCAACCTTCAATACAAGTTACCTGCCTCCGTACTAAGAGTACCTTATGATATTTTGAATAGACTCAACCGAAACAAACTTCAGAAAGGCAATGATGGACTTGTTAATACCATCAGTCACGAAGATTATCTCCTTTCACATGACGGAAATACCAGCCTTGACCTGTTTGGAGTTTTTCGAAAAGCTAAGTAAATAAATCAAAGCTGTTCCCACAGAATACGCTTGTGGAAACAGCTTGAGTCAAACCCTTTACTGTCTACCCCTTGTGTAGATTCGTAACTGATCATTACGAGCGTTATAGTCATTTTCGATGCTTTTGGCTAGTTCAGCCTCACCATTTTGGAGTAAGGTACGCTGTAAGCTAGCCATTATGAAGAAGTCTCGTTGAATAACTATTGATCCTAACTCTTGCTTGTCAATTCTATATTCCAGCGACTCGTTAGCCCTTCTAGTCATTAGTTGAGCAATCTCAACTGCCTTTTCTTTTTCCCCTATTCTAAACAGTAGATCGACGGTAGAAGTAGTAGCATAGTCAAATGGGATAGATGCGTCTGGAATTCGCTCCAAAGTCTTGAAAATTAAGGTACGCGCCTTCTCATTCTTACCTTCATCGATAAGTGCCTCGGCCAGTGTGTTCATGTTACTCCTCAAGTTCAACGCAAAGTTTCGATAGTCCTCGTTATAGTAAACTTTCGGATTATCCAACTCTCTATAATGGAAATTCTCCATCATATTTTCGTACATCAATTCCGTATTCACAAAAGGTTTTCCTTGAACAGGGTTCTCAATAGGTAGGATGCGATAGGCGTTTCCTTCCTGTATAGCATACTTAGTCAAATCTAGTTTGATCTGGGAAATGGAAGTATTGTTTAGATAAATCGGACGCTCCCAGTTGTTGGTGGCCAAAATGTCCAAAATCATCAAATCCTTTTTCTCAAGAATATTGCCTTTCATATTCCAAACCATCTTGTCAACCACCAAGCTATCCATGCCTTCTGGAATAATACCCTTGGAAATCACATCCTGCTTATCGATTTTAAGCGCCATGGTTTTACTAGGCACAAAGTTAAAGCCATCACCCTTCAACCCTGGATGGTTATTTTTGATCAATTGAATGAACTGTTTGATGTCCAGTTCATTTTTGATGTTCATATTGCGATACACCAAATAGTCATTATAACCACCTTGTTGATAATTCTCTTTGGTCAGGGTGAATGGGAATGGTGCAGATTCGTAGGCAGGCCTGGTCATTTGATCGACATACCAGTCCGTATTAAAGTAGCTCAACACTACCACCCTAACGTCGGTTCTAAAGCCCTCTACTTCCTGAACATACCATAGTGGGAAGGTATCATTATCACCACCAGTGAAAATGATAGCATTGGGGGCACATGAGGCCAAGAAGTTCTTTGCAGAGTCTACTGAGAAGTAGCGATCTGAACGGTCATGGTCATTCCAACCCTCAGTTGCCATTAAAACCGGAGCGGTCAAGCATACAATAGTAGCTATTCCAGCGGCCGTTTTCCCTTCTTTAATAAATCGGCCCATACCTTCGGCTAAGGCCATCACCGATAATCCTATCCACACTGCAAAAGCGTAGAATGATCCCACGTATATATAATCCCTCTCCCTTGGTTCTACCGGCGGTGAATTCAGGTATAGAATTAACGCAATTCCGGTGAGGAAGAATAACATCGCCACTACTACAAAACTCTTCGGGTCTTTTCTCAGGTTGAAAACCAGCCCAATTAGCCCTAGTATCAATGGAATAGCAAGGAAATTATTACGACCCCGATTTTTGGCTAGCAGCTCTGGTGTATCTTCAAATGACTCCCAGGGCCATAGTACTTCGGCGTCTTGTATGTCACTATCCCTCCCCACAAAATTCCAGAAGAAATACCTGAAATACATCTTCCTCAACTGATGAATCATAAGAAACCGGACGTTATCTCCGAAGCCTGGTTGTTCGCCATTTTGCAGGCCGAGTACTTCACGATATATCCGTTGATGGTTAGGGTCAGTGCTGTATATTCTAGGTAGAATAGTAGATTCCTCAGGGCTGTAAGTATATTTTATCTTCCTGTCCGTAGGCTCGTATTTTTCTTCACCTTTAGTATAAACCCAATCTCCTTGCTCAGAACCGGTAGGTTGTGCCGTGTAATATTGACCGTAAAGGAGTGGACGATCGCCATACTGCTCTCTTTTGAGATAACGCACAAAACTCATTACGTCTTCCGGGTTATTCTCATCGATAGGAGGGTCGAAATTAGAACGTATTACGATAACGGCATATGAAGAATAGCCTATTAGAATGAAGGCCAGACCTAGCAATGCAGTATTCAAGATTACAGCTCCTTTTTTGGCAGAATAGTAAATACCAGCTACCAAACCTCCAATCAAAAGTAACCCAAAGAGAAGCACTCCTGACCCGAATGGTAACCCAAAGCTATTTACGAATGTTAAATCGAATGCACCGGCAATCGATGGTAGGCCTGGTATGATGAAATTGTTGATCAGAATAATGAAGAAACCACTGATCAACATGGTTACTACAATACCAGTCACGCTTACCCTATGTTTCTTGAAATAGTAGATTAAGCCCAAGGCAGGAATGGTAACAAGGTTAAGAAGGTGAACGCCTATAGAAAGCCCCATCATGTAGGCTATCAATATTAACCAACGATTGGCCCGACTTTCATCTTCTATCAGTTCCCATTTGAGTATGGCCCAGAATACAAAAGCGGTAAAGAAAGAAGACATAGCATATACTTCTGCTTCAACGGCAGAAAACCAGAAAGAATCTGAGAATGTATAGGCTAATGAACCAACCAACCCGGCTCCCATTAGCAATAGTGTCTTACTCATCGGAATGTCATCTCCGTCCTTGACACGTAGAATCTTTCTTCCAATTAGCGTGATACTCCAGAATAGAAATAGAATGGTGAAGCTACTACTTAATACACTCGAGACATTGATCCAGTAGGCTACCCTTGTCACATCACCCAAGGCAAGAAATGAGAACATTCTTCCTATCAACAGAAATAGAGGTGCTCCAGGAGGGTGTGGCACCATCAGCTTATAAGACACAGCTATAAACTCCCCACAGTCCCAAAAGCTTGCGGTCATCTCAAGGGTAAGCAAATAAACCACTGTGGCGATTAGAAAGACAAACCAGCCAGTTAGGTTATTAATTTTTTTGAAATCCATTGTGGAAAAATGTTTCTATAGAATTTTGAATATGAATGGCGAAAATAGCAAATATTTCACAACTGCTGCCACATCAATGGCAAATTGCACCACCAATGCAACAACGCCAACACGCATCGAATATTATTTGTAAACCGACACGTAAATGGCCAACCAAATTATAAATAATGGCACGTACGAACTGAATACAATGGCTGTAGCGATACTTCTCTTTTTTCTGGCAGAAAGGTTAATTAGTGCGGCGAGCAAGAACCAATAAAGTACCTCGAACAAATTGGCTGCCTTGAGAGGGTA
This sequence comes from Bacteroidota bacterium, assembly GCA_039819065.1. Lineage (GTDB taxonomy): Bacteria > Bacteroidota > Bacteroidia > Cytophagales > Cyclobacteriaceae > JBCBSS01. The sequence continues at coordinate 12,380 of JBCBSS010000051.1, read as the reverse complement.
AAACCACTTATCTGGCAAATCCTCAATATTATATAAACTAATCATCGACAATGGGTAGAATCTCCTTATATCGAAAAAATCTGGATCTGTATCTACGAATAAAAACCAACCTATTTTTATTATTTCCGGCAGGAAAAAAATGAACTCAGCGATGATACATATTTGCCACATTTTGGAAAATGTGATTTTGTAGCCGAACATGAATGAGCCAATCCAAAGAATAAAGGCAGTCAGAGAAAGTTTGAAAAGATAAACCAGCGGAATCGAAAAGTACTGAAGGGTATTAATGATGTGAATTACGCCCATCTCACCTCGCTCTTCTAATATCTCAAAGGCCGCCGTCTGGTTTTCTATGAAAATCTTTTTTAGCAATAGTAGCACCAAAGTAGATAAGCACAATAGGACGAATAGTAAAGCGGACCGGGTTTCTAATGCCGAAGTAAGTGTGCTATTGAAAAAACTGGTTCTATTGTTTCTCAATGTTTCAAGGTTTGTAGAAATAGATAGTCAAAAGGTAATAATCTGCTTTTTCAAGCGTTACGCAAACTTCATAATGCAGGCTAACATTTTAAACTATTTATTGATAAACTTAATTTATATTTTAGTCGATGTGTACCGTAGAATGATGTTAAAGTCTTTATTGATCGTGTTGCTGGCATGCTGCGCCTTGATGGCTAATGCACAGAAAAAAGATACTACTATTATCTTGCTTTCGGATCTGAAGATTCAGATTGAAGCCACCCAAGCCCTTAACGATCTGTATAATTTCAAGTTTGCTAAGGCTGAGCAGCAGTTTAGATGGCTGAAACAAAAGTACGCCTGGCACCCACTACCATATTTCTTACTTGGCCTCAGTGAGTGGTGGAAAATCCTGCCCAACACCCGTGATACTAGCCATGATGACCGCTTTTTGTCATACATGGATACCGTCATATATGTCGCTAAACGCCTGAGGAAAAAGTCAGAACATAAAGTAGAAGCATCTTTTTTCTTGGCCGCTGGATACGGTTTTAAGGGGCGTCTTTATTCTGAAGACCAACGTAAACAATGGCGGAAGGCCGCCTCAGCCGGGAAAAACGCATTGAAGTATTTAGACGATAGCAAGGGAAAGCATGAACTAAGCCCTGAGCTATTATTTGGAGATGCACTCTATAATTACTTCTCGGTCTGGGTTCCCGAAAACTATCCTTTATTAAAACCTATTCTGGTATTCTTCCCGAAAGGAGATAAGGAACTTGGCATCAAACAGCTCAGGGAGGTATCATTCAATGCGTTTTATACGCGCACTGAGGCTCAAGTATTCCTGATGCGTATTTTAAACAATTACGAGAATGATAAAAGAAGTGCATTGCAAATAGGAGAGTACCTACATCAAACGTATCCGGATAACTCCTACTTCCACCGCTATTACGCCCGGTTACTTTATTCCAATGGTAAATTCAACGATGTAATACCAGTAGCTGAGAAGATTCTAACTCACATAGACAGTGGTAAATTAGGTTATGAAGCCACCAGCGGAAGGTATGCGGCCTTTTTTCTAGGACATGTCTACGAAACCCGTAAGCGATATCCAGAAGCCAAAACAAGTTATAATCGCGCCATGGAATTCGCCGAGGAAATTGAAGCTACTGATACAGGCTACTATCTGTATTCTATGCTCAATCTAGGTAGAATCTATGCCGATGTAGATGGAAATAAGACCAAGGCCAAGGAATACTACAAAAAGGTCAAGAAGCTTGCTAAAAGAAAACATCCGGCTTATAAAGAAGCTAAAAAGAGGTTGAAGGAGCTTTAAGATATTCTTAACACTTTTTTCTCATTCTATTTTATTCATTGAGTTGTTTTTTGAATTAGATTTACTACACAATAGTTAATTCTGATTTAATCATTTAACCATGAATTCTTATCCCTCCCTTAAAGGTCAAGTAATCGTCACCGGTGGTTGCGGCTACATTGGTTCCCAGACAGTTATCGAGCTGCTCAAAAAAACTGAGCTTGAGGTTATATCAATCGATAATTTGGTCAATTCTCACGCCGAAGTTGTGGGCCGCATTGAGGAAATCACCGGTAAGAGGATTAAGAATTATCAAATAGACTTAAAAGACTTGGCATTGGTAGAGAGCGTTTTTGAGCAAGAAAAGAACGTGATCGGTATTATCCATTTTGCCGCTTATAAGTCTGTTCCAGAGTCGGTAGAAAAACCGCTTGAATATTTCGATAACAACTTGAATTCTACCATCAACCTTTTGAAGTGTTGTAGGAAATTCAATATTGATAACTTCATATTCTCTTCCAGTTGTTCCGTTTATGGAGATAATCTTCCCTCTCCTGTAACAGAAGATACAGAGGCCGGGCGAGACTTGAAATCTCCATATGCGATGACTAAGAAAATGGGTGAAGAGATTCTGGAGAATTTTTCCAAATCTATGGATGGCTTTCAAGCGATATCTCTGCGTTATTTTAACCCGGTTGGTGCCGACCCTTCAGGGAAGAACGGAGAATTACCCAAGACCAACTTTGATAACCTGGTGCCGAGACTTATTTACACTGCTCTTGGCCGCTTCCCAAAATTCATGGTTTACGGCACTGATTATGACACTAGGGATGGTAGCTGTATAAGAGACTATATTCACGTGGTAGACATTGCCGATGCACATATCATGGCATTGGATTACTTAGTCACCAAGAAAAGTAATAAGAGCCACGATATCATCAACTTGGGTTCTGGAAAGGGAACAACTGTATTAGAAGCCATTACATGTTTTGAGAAAACTTCTGGGATCAAACTCAACTACGAATTGGGAGGTAGAAGAGCAGGAGACGTTGCGGTCATTTACAGCGATTATTCCAAAGCCAGAACCGTTCTGGGGTGGGAACCACAATATAATATCGACCAAATGATGGAAAGTGCGTGGCAATGGACCAATAACGCACTTGAAGTTAAAAACTAGTTTCTAACGGTCAGGTTTACACTGCTTTCAGAGCACCAGAAATGGCTTCTATTCTTTCATCTGTCATGTAGCTGGGTACTTCTATTTCAAAGTTTTCCAGTATACTAGGTGCGAATCTGGTGGTATTGATTCTGAATTCTCTTTGCTTATTAGCACCATCTTTGGGATCGTAGATAATCATAGAACCTTCCGGTATATGATAAGCTGTTCCGGCGGCTTCCTCATCTACGTGTTCATTGTGCAAACCAAAATCTTCCAATGATACGCTTTGGTTTTCATACAGGACACCATTTTCTTCCATATCCACATGCCCAAAGTCAATGCTGAAGAATACTTCATCTTTTTGTCTAAAGCTTAGAGGCTCACCTTTAATGTTTAGTTTGTTCAGATTCTGAACCAGTAAGTGTACCTTGTCCTTATTGACTTTCACATTGTACTGCGGGTGCATAGCGGGCATTTGCTCCCAATCTTCATTACTCAACTCAAGTTTGCTGAAGAACTTATTGAAATTCTTGAGAGCAAGTTCTGTCTTAATTAATTCCGCACTGGTGGCTTCTTGTCCCATACTACTCGCCACTACCAACATATAATCAGGATTATTGTCAATAAATGGGATCAATTCCCCAAGGAATTCGTCAAACTTGTTCATGGCGAAATCAATTTCGCCGGCATATGTCTGAAGCCACTCGTTGCTGAGGTTATTCTTTTCGTAATCATCTGGAAAAGTAGCTGCCCAATACCGGTGCATAGTGGCGGCGACATGATTAGAAAGATATGTGACGAATTGTGGTTTGTGCTTTTTAAGCAATTTCATGAACACATCAAAGGCAAGTACAGATTGATATGTTCTTCTTCGAGTGGTTTTCCAAGGGGAGACCCTTTCTTGTACAAGTTGGCTAGCTACAGAAGTGGCTGTTTTCAGCTTAATACCTAATCCAGGTAATTTAGTTGCTAACTTAACGGCTGACTTATAGTCAATGCCCGAATCTATATTCCTGCCAGACCTTCTAGCCATAGAAAGGTTGAATGCCTGAAAAGGCTCTATGGATTTCGGGACACAGTCACTTGTCTGCGCAAAAGGATCTGGCACATAAAAGTCATAATCATTCGCATCCTTGGGTAATGGATAGGAATGCATGGAGCCATAGACTCCAACGCTAATGCCTTGATCACGAAGTAGTTGCCATAATGGAGGGTGCGTTTTATTGAGTTTAGAAAGGTCTTCTCCGAAATCTTTTATTTTGTGTACTTTATTGGAGATACCTCTGTGTAAGGTAGGCCAGGTTGTCCAAGGATGTAAATGACCTTCGTCTTCAGTTAGTGTTTCATACTGATAACTTCTATTGATGATCCTTGCCAAGTTGGATGAAGGGAATTGCTCGCAGTAATGATCTATTACCCTGAAAGGGACTTCGTTGAGTTCAAAAAGTAAAATCTTTCTCATTAGTCAAAAAATTGATACACGAATTTAATTAATTATAATTGAGTAACAGATGACAATAATCACTTTTAAATGGTTGGAATTGTAGGTGCTCGAAAAACCAAAAGCTAGTATTAATGACTGAAAAGGATCTTTTAGTAACACCTATACTGCTCATCATCATCTATGTGCTTGCCTATATCATTAGGCCGTATGTCACAAACAAAGACACTAAGAGGTACTTTATAATAGCCTTAACGCTCAAATTTGTTGGCGCTATATCGCTTGGGTTGATTTACCAATTCTACTATGGGAGTGGGGATACTTTTGGGTTCACCACTTATGGAAGTCATTATATCTGGGAGGCCTTTACCGAATCCCCATCAGCCGCATTCAAACTAATCTTTTATGAGAATGAATACATGTCAGATACTTTCAAGTATACCTCAAGAATGTGGTACTTTAATGATACGCCTTCTTACTTTGTAGTGAGGGTGGCTGGCTTGATTGGCATTTTGACGTTTGACACATATTCTGCTACTGCGATCTTTTTTGCTTTGATTAGTTTCTCTGGCCTTTGGGCGCTTTTTTCAATTCTATGTAAAACGTACCCTAATATACACACGCAACTAGCCGTAGCCTTTTTCTTCGTGCCGTCTGTTCTTTTTTGGGGTTCGGGTGTTATGAAAGATACACTTGCTTTGGCTGCTCTTTGTTGGATTACCTATGCGCTGATTAAGATTGTGTATTTCAAAAAGTCACTTCTATCATCTTTGATACTTACTGTCTTTGGGTTATATGTGATCTATATCATTAAAATCTATATACTATTATGTTATCTGCCGGTGGTTTTCGTTTGGTTATTCCTGCATTACAATAAGCAGATTAAATCAATAGCCTTAAAGGCAATTGTTGCCCCATTATTATTGGCGATTACAGTATCGGCTGGATATTTTGGAGCAGTGAGCATTACTTCTCAAAGCCAAAAGTATTCTCTGGATAAATTGCTGCTGACTGCGGAGGTGACCGCCAGGGATAATTCTCTTTGGACGGTACGTGACGAAGGATCAGGTTACGACTTAGGGGATTATGATTTTACCTATCAAGGAGTAGCGCGAAAGTTTTTCCCAGCCATATGGACAACATTGTTCAGACCGTATTTTTGGGAGATTAATAGTATTGTAATGGCCTTGTCGGCATTTGAGGGGTTATTACTTTTAATGTTAACAATCTACATTTTATTTAAAAGTGGATTGAAACGTATTGTGAGTAAGTTGATCAGCGAGCCAATGCTTGTCTTTTTTTTAGTATTTACTATGACTTTTGCTTTTGCTGTCGGTATTTCTTCTGGTAATTTCGGCTCTCTTGTTAGATACAAAATACCAATTCTGCCATTCTTCCTGACTGCGATTTTCGTTATTAGCAATTTCAGCAGGCAAACCAGCACCAAAGAAGTTTAGAGAAAAAAGAGATCATTCAAATAGGTCTAAGAAATTGTTTTTGTTTGAAATAACAGAGTACTGTTGGATTATAGTTTGCCTACCGTAACGTCCCAATTCTGTTCTGTGCTTTTCGTCAACTAGCATTGATTTTAAACTCGCCAGCCATTCTTCATCTGAATCACACAGGAACCCATTTTTATTGTTTTCGATTATTTTGGTATTGACCCCAACAGGAGAAACAACTGCCGGTATACCAAGAGCAAGGTATTGTAATGCTTTGAAACCACATTTTCCTTTTGACCAAAGATCGTCTTCCAAAGGCATGACTCCAATATCGATTCGAGCTAAGTCTTCTATTTCGGTTGCTAGATTCCAAGGTATATAATCTAAAGAGTTGAGTTCAATATCAGGCTTTTTATTTGAGATGATCAAAAACTTAAAATCAATTTCCCTTTCCAGTTCTTGTAGTATAGGAACCAGCTTATATAAATACTTGATTGTAGAATGTGTTCCTGTCCATCCAATCACAGGTAAATCATCCTTAAAATCAGGCTTGACCAAATCCGGGTTGTGCAAATTGACAGTATCAATCGTTGTTGGGTTGATAATCACATTCTCATTATAATTCCTTGCGAATTCTGATAAAAACTCGTTTCCACAACTGACTTTATAGCTCCACTTGCAAATAGATCTGACTTTTTTATGCCACTTGATGCCTGCAATAATCTTGTTTTCGGAAGATGTGTTGGACAGCCATATCGCATCGTCGAAATCGTAAATGATTTTTTTCTTTAAGACCCTGCTTAATATGAATTCTACCATCGGAGGCCCCAAAGGAGTAGCTTCGCGGTGTATCAAAACGAAATCATACTTGCGTACAGAAAAGAGTACCAACAACCTCTTCAAGTAGCCCCATATTATGCCTATGGTCTTTTCAAACTCTTTGCCTCGGGCATATAATACATTCCAGGTTTGGTGATCTATAAATGATTTCAGTTCTACGGTATGGCCAGATTCTAATAGAAGTGGTATGTATTGTTCAAACCTGAACCTTTGAGAAGGCGCTTTTCCATGAGGGTATGGGGTCAGGAAAAGTATTTTTTTTGATTTCTTCAATAGATTAGACGCCTCATTTCAAATGATTTCGAAAATACATAATATTGGGTCAAATTCAAGAAACATGAGCAATGTAGTGATAGAGGCCGGTCGGAATCGACTGATGCTGAATATCAGAGAGCTTTGGCGATATAAAGATTTGTTCTGGCTGTTGGCTTACCGCGATTATAGAATACGATATGCGCAAACAGCATTGGGTTTTGTATGGGCGTTCATCCAACCATTTGCGACTTTACTCATATTCACGGTCGTATTTGGAGTTGCTGCTAAAGTAGATACGAAAGACATACCTTATCCTCTTTTTGCAATTTGTGGGATGACTGCATGGACTTTTTTTTCATATGTATTGAGTAATTCTAGTAATTCCATAATCACCTCACAACAGATGGTGAAGAAGATATACTTTCCGCGATTAATAATTCCGTTGTCTAAGGCGGTGGTAGGAATAATAGACTTCTTCATTGCGCTATTGTTCATAGTCATTCTTTGTATTTACTACAAATTTGTTCCCTCGGCTAACATCATATACCTGCCTCTTTTTGCAATTATGACAATCATATCATCGCTTGCGGTTGGTATTTGGATGAGCGCTTTAACGATCAGGTTCAGAGACCTTCAACATGTGGTGCCGTTTCTGGTTCAGTTAGGACTATATGCTACTCCGATTGCCTATCCGGCTGAAATGTTGGTTACATCATTACCAAAGTGGGCGACAGTGGTCTACTTTATCAACCCTATGGCCGGTGCCGTAGAAGGGTTCAGGTGGTCGATCTTAGGAGGGCAGCCACCTAATGATTATATATACATATCATTTATTTTGGTCTTGGTGCTCTTTGTAACCGGCTTGTTTTATTTCAGAAAGGTTGAAAGGACAATGGCTGATATTGTTTAATTTTCTGTGAATGGGAGAACGCGCAATTAAGGTCGAAGGCCTAACGAAAAGATATACCATAGGGAATCAGAAAAGTGGCAGTTTCAGAGAATCGTTTTCCGCGTTGTTACGGAAGCGTGCTAAACCTATTGATTTTTTTGCACTAAAAGACGTTTCTTTTAGTGTCGATAAAGGAGATGCCATTGGGATAGTAGGTCGGAATGGCGCTGGCAAATCCACTTTACTCAAGGTGCTTTCCAGAATTACTGAGCCCAGCTCCGGTCGTATTGAGATTAATGGGCGAGTTGCGTCACTCTTGGAAGTTGGTACTGGATTTCACCCCGAGCTAACCGGGCGAGAAAACATATTCTTGAATGGGACCATTTTAGGTATGACAAGAAGGGAGGTTTCATCTCAATTCGATGCTATTGTAGATTTTAGTGGGGTAGAAAAATTCATAGATACTCCAGTTAAACACTACAGTTCTGGCATGTATGTTCGTCTTGCATTTGCGGTCGCTGCCCACCTTGATCCGGAAATTCTAATAATCGATGAAGTTCTAGCGGTTGGAGATGCTGATTTTCAGAAAAAGTGCCTCGGCAAGATGGAAGAGGTGAGCAAAAACTATGGAAGAACGGTGCTTTTTGTAAGCCACAATATGACTGCTGTCAGCTCATTGTGCAATAAAGGTATAATGTTGAAATCTGGTATGGTAAGTGAAATTGGTACGGCTGCTGATGTTGTGCACAAATACCTTAACAATGAGGATGAGGGATTGACCTATTATAAGAATTGGCAGGCAGATGATGAGATACATCACGATGGTGTGGTTCAAATGCACTACGTTAAATTAGTTGGTAGCGACGGAGAGGACATTAGTGTTGCCAAAATATCAGAAAGTATAGGTATTGAATTGAGTTATTCTGTTAAAAAGGATGGATACAAGCCAATACCCAATATTCATTTATTTACTGAAAAGGGGGAGAAGGTTTTTGTGAGTGTCAGTCCTTCGAAAATGGAATATACTAAAGCAGGTACTTACAAAAGCCGAGCATGGATACCTCCAAATTTCTTGAATCAGGAAAATTATATCGTTGGAATAGCTGTCTCAACTCTCAGCCCTGTTGTTGTACATGCATCTGATTACAGATGTATATATTTCGAAGTGATGGACGATCTTTTATCGGTGACAAGAAACGGGTTTACAGGAAGAATTGACGGTGTAATAAGACCATTATTGGATTGGGAATTAATTGATTGTAATTAGCACAAAATGAAAGTAGTGATATTCGCCGGTGGTCTGGGTACCAGGTTATCAGAAGAAACCCATTTGAAGCCAAAACCAATGGTTGAGATAGGTGGTAAACCAATCCTATGGCATATTATGAAGATATATGCTGCTCAAGGGTTCAATGAATTCGTCATTTGTCTGGGATACAAAGGCTATGTGATCAAAGAGTACTTTATTAATTATTTCTACCATAATGCGGACGTTACGATCGACCTTTCTAAGAATGAAGTGCAAGTGCATCAAACCTATGCCGAAGACTTCAAAGTAACCCTGGTTGAAACAGGTTTAAATACACAAACTGCAGGAAGGCTAAAGAGAGTTCAGCCGTATATTGAGGATGAACAATTCATGCTAACTTATGGAGACGGAGTAGCTGATATTGATCTGGTATCACTATTAGATTTTCACAATTCTCATGGCAAGACATGTACTGTTACGGCTGTTCAGCCAGAAGGTAGATTTGGTGGTATGGAATTGCAAAGCGCAGGGGAGGTGTTAAGCTTTAAAGAAAAGCCACAAGGCGATGGCAATTGGATTAATGGTGGTTTCTTTGTTCTTAACAGGTCGATATTTGATATACTCGATGATGATAGTGATTGCCATATGTGGGAAGATAAACCGATGGTTGCTTTGACTCATGCTAATGAGTTGATGGCATATAAACACAAAGGTTTCTGGAGGTGTATGGATGCTTTAAGAGATAAGGTCATTTTGGATCGCCTTTGGACACAAGAACAAGCGGCATGGAAGGTTTGGTGAATATTTTTCATAGTACTTATAAAGGCCGTCGTGTATTAGTTACAGGACATACAGGATTCAAGGGTTCATGGCTATGCCAGTGGCTGGTGGAGCTAGGCGCTGAGGTAATGGGATATGCGCTAACTCCACAAACAAATCCAAATCATTTCGATTTATTGGGCTTAAAGATAGACTCACGTATCGGAGATATATCTGATGAAGCCACATTAAAAAAGACGTTATACAGTTTTGAACCGGAGATTATTTTTCACCTTGCCGCACAGCCTTTGGTAAGATACTCCTATCAAAATCCAATTGAGACCTACAATACCAATGTGATGGGGACGCTGAAGTTACTTGATGTCTGTATAGAGCTTAAGTCATTGAGCGCTGTCGTATGTGTCACCACTGATAAAGTCTATGAAAATAAGGAGTGGGATAGACCTTACAAAGAAGAAGATAGGCTTGGAGGTTACGACCCTTACAGTTCATCAAAAGCATGCTCAGAGATCTTGGTGAACTCAGTGAGAAATTCATTTTTTAATGTTAATGACTATGGGAATACGCATAATGTATTAATAGCCACGGCCCGTGGAGGCAATGTTGTAGGTGGTGGAGACTGGTCGGATGATCGGCTCATCCCGGATATAATCAGGTCCATTAAGGATGGCCAACAACTACATATCAGAAACCCAAAAAGCACTAGACCATGGCAATATGTGCTAGACTGTTTGTCTGGTTATCTCATACTTGGAAGTAGGTTGTTTGAAGGCGATATATCTGCGTCATCAGGCTGGAACTTTGGCCCTCAAGAATCGGAGCTAACATCTGTGGAACAAATTCTCAAGTTTGCCAAGAATGAGTTTCCAGAACTTATATATAGTTTATCCAGCGATTCTAACCCACATGAAGCAGGAGCGTTACAATTGGACTCAAATAAGGCCATTTCCAACTTAGGGTGGCAACCTCTGATAAGTGATAAAGAGTTTTTTAGAATTACTTTTGACTGGTATAGTAAGTTTTACAAAAATGATGAGGTGATATCACGACAAAACATTCTGGAGTATATGGATCAGTTGGCACAATACGACATGAATTATTCGACTAATGCTAGTTGATGCAGTCAATATACCTGGCGTTTTTAAAATCACTCCATCTCCTATAAAGGATGAGCGTGGGGAATTTTTCAGATATTATTGTAAAGATACTTTCTATCAAAATGGTATAGATTACGAATTCGTGCAATTCAATCATTCTATAAACAAGGTGAAAGGCACGCTTAGGGGAATGCATTACCAAGTTGCTCCGTATGCAGAAGCCAAACTAATTCGATGTACTCGCGGAGCGATATACGATGTGTACGTTGACTTAAGGCAGGACTCTGATAAGTTTTTGCAATGGGGTTATGAGATACTATCAGAAGCTAATTACAGTATGCTTTTGCTTCCTCCTGGAGTAGCACACGGTTTCATAACTATGGAACCAGATACTCATATTTTATACCATCACTCTTCCTTTTATAACCCTAAGGCTGAAAGGGGACTTAGATTCGACGATCCGTTGATCGACATTGAGTGGCCAATGAAGCCCGAGGTGATGTCACAGAGAGATATGAAACATACTTTTTTAACTAAAGCATTTAAAGGGATATCCGTATGAAATGCAGATTTTGTGGAGAGCATTTAAATAGATTGTTTATTGATCTTAAAAACAGCCCTCCCTCTAATTCCTTCCTCTCTAAAGAGATGTTGAATTATCCGGAGGTGTACTATCCATTGAAGGTATTAGCCTGCGACAATTGTTTTCTTGTACAAGTTGACGAGCATAAAAACGCTCGAGAGATATTTGACAATCAATATGTCTATTTCTCATCATTTTCAAAGAGCTGGCTGAAGCATGCTCAAAATTATTGCGAAATGATGATAGACCGTTTCAAACTCGGGAAAGACAGTTATGTAGCTGAGGTTGCCTCAAACGATGGATATCTTCTGCAGTATTTTCTTGAAAATGGAATCCCTGTCTTAGGCATTGAACCGACCGCGAACACAGCCTCTGTTGCAATTGATAAGGGAATTGAAACCGTTATCGATTATTTCGGAGTAGAATTAGCTCAAAATCTGGCCAAAACAAAGAAAGCTGATCTGATCGTGGGTAACAATGTTTTGGCCCATGTACCAGATATCAACGATTTTGTCAGAGGCCTTAAAGTCTTTTTAGAGGAAGGCGGAACAATAACGATGGAATTCCCTCATTTGTATCAACTAGTGAAGTACAATCAGTTTGATACAATATATCATGAGCACTTTTCTTATCTCTCACTCGGTACAGTCAAGCAAATATTTGCTAAACATGATCTTGAAATATTTGATGTTCAGGAACTAGCTACTCACGGAGGCTCCTTGAGGATATTTGCTAAGCATATCGGAGATCTTAGCAAGCCAATAGAGGATTCTGTCAACGAAATACTATCTAAGGAATTATCAGCAGGAATGAGCAATTCAGACTATTATAGTCAATTTCAGGGTGTTGCTGATAAGATTAAAACAGAAGT
>JBCBSS010000050.1:0-44928 GCA_039819065.1 Bacteroidota bacterium | reverse complement strand
AGGCTCATATTCCCACTATTTCAAAATTGGCAATCAACCTTATATTTTGTTCAACAGTTCAATAGCTTCTATTGATATCTCTAACGGTGTCATCACCAACCTGACTGACTTACCTTTGCCGAAGAATACGTTACTTGATTTTAACTATGTATATAATGGTAAGATGAGGTACAGACACTTTTTGTCGAGTGAAGTTTATGAATTTGACCCTGCCAATAACAGCATTTTATTGTTAGGGACATTTGATAATAAGTTTAGAATTCTTAGAAGCCATGATGCCTACTTTAGTGTCAATGATCAAGCTATCCATCACTTTGATCCTGCAACCAGATCACATTCACAAATCGAGCTTTTACCCAGTAATGGTTTATTTGGTTTCAGGTTCTCGGTTGATGGCAAATTATATTTCGAGCTAGGGCCAACTAACATGGTTAATTATGATCCGAACTAAAGCATTAAATTCTGGTTACCTACCTTGATCAAGCCCCTTATCGGATTAAGGTAGCAAAATCGAAAGCCAGATTGTAAATAGGATGATTTCTTGAGATTGCTACAAGTCATTGGGGAAAGCGATTCAATCGAACAATAAGAATTGGCATGACCAAAAGCAAAAAGATAATTGTCTTCGATTTAGATGAAACCTTAATCCATGCTACTAAGTCAAAGCTTGACATCAACGAAGATTTTCGATATCAAGATTTCTATGTGTACAAACGCCCTAATCTGGCCACTTTTTTAGAAGGTTGCAGTAAATTCTGTTCCATTGCCATTTGGTCATCAGCCGATGATGAGTATGTCAATAACTTAGTCAACAAGATTGCACCAAAATCTGTTGACTTCGAATTCGTTTGGGGTAGGTCTGAGTGTTGGATGAAGGTGGTGAGCATTGAAGAGCCTGAAACTGGATTGAAGAGAAAGGAATATCAGAACATTAAACCCCTTGAAAAGGTCAGAAGGAAAGGGTTTAAAATGAACAACCTATTAATCATTGACGATTCACACTATAAAGTCAAGGATAACCCGGAGAACTTCTTTATAATCCAACCATTTGAGGGCAATCAAGAAGACAATGAATTGATTTCACTACTAGCATATTTGAAAGTGGTCATTGAACAAGATGACTTTGTAGGTATCAAAAGAGAGCATTGGAAAGAAATTGCTTCTACACGAAAACCAAAATAGGCTAACATACTATCAGAGATTAAACGCAGAAAGAACGTCGAGAGGCGAATCCATTGCCGTTACTCATTTTAACCAATCTACAAAGCTTTACGAGTGATCATCAAACCCATATCCTTATTCTTCCGTAAAACCATCTGAAATTAACCGCTCCATGAAAAAACTGTTTCCTCTATTTCTGACCATCATCTTCTTTAACAGCTATGCACAAGACACCAAAATCGAATGGGTGTCTAATCCTTTTGGTGATCCAAAAGCCAAATCGGCCGGAGTAGAATTGGGTGATCTGGATGCCGATGGTGATCCGGATATTATAGTGGCTAACGGCAGGCACTGGCCAGAGCAAAACATGATCTACTACAATACTGGCTCTAGCAGGTTTAAAATGTCGGCCAAACTGGGTCAGTTCCAATCTACCAGCTATGGCGTTCAGCTTGGAGACTTAGATGGTGACGGATACCCTGATATAGCCATTGGTAATGACAAAGTTCCAAACCGTGTCTTGATTAATGATGGCGAGGGTAACTTCGTCGAACATGGCACTTTTGGTGTTGATAACGGTAATACCCGAAACATAACCTTGGCAGACATTGACGGTGATGGTGATTTGGACTTGATCGTTTGCAACCGGTTTGATCAAAATGAAATCTGCCTCAATGACGGGAAAGGCAATTATGATAAGATCGTCCATTTTGGCAAGAAGAATGATGCTACGCTAGATATCCAAACCAAGGATGTCGATAAGGATGGGGACCTAGATTTATTGCTGGCTAATCGTAATAACCAACAGAATTTTATCTATCTGAACGATAACCTGCAGTTCGATAAAGCGATTCCGATAGGTACCGAAAAAAACGACAGTCGCGTGTTAGAAGTAGCAGATTTCAACTCAGATGGGTTCTCCGACATTTTAGTGGGCAACATCAAGCAAAGCAATCGCATCTTCTTTGGAGATGCAGACCTTAGCTATAAGCGATCTATTGTGCTGGATAAAATTAAGGATAGGACTTTTGCCGCTGATGTGGGTGATATTGACCAAGATGGTGACATAGACATAGTGATTGGCAATGCTAAAGGTAGAAACACCATCTATCTCAATAACGGCAACGGAGAAAGCTTCGTTAAAGGCGACATCAACAAACGAAAGCTGGACACTTATAAAATCAAGCTGATGGACGTGAATGGCGATGGCTACCTCGATATCGTCGAGGCCAATTCGGATTCATATAATTACATTCATATTTACCTGGCGCCCAAAAAGTAGCGTAACTACAATCTAATACACATAATTCAGTCGCTCAGAAATCCCGTTGCCTTGAAGAAGGTATAACAGAATGTACCGTTGCCCTCGGCTGTTCTTAGTAAGTCTTCTACTCCTTTGTCCAGATCATTTTTGGATATCACCTTTTTGGCAATGGCCTCTTCAGCTACGCCTTGTATCATCGCCGTAAAGGTATGCTTCACAAAGCCGTTGAGCATTTCAGGCTTGGCATCATCCACGTAAACTGGTCGAGGGCTTACCTGTACATCTTCAAAACCAGCCTCTCTCAAAATGGGATAGAGTGCCCTACCAATATTGGGATCACCACCATTTTGCTTTTGTAAGGTAATTTGGGCTTGGACAGCTTTGAGCGCTGTGTTGCTATGGGGATGGAAAAAGGTAGAACCATGATCCCCTTCAATGACCGTAATCGAGCCACCAGGCTTAAGTACCCTTTTCAATTCCAACAGCGCATCTTCAGGCTTGGACAGGTGTTCTAGCAGAAAGCAGACAAATACATGATCAAAATGGTGATCTTCGAAGGGTAATTCCATCACATCCGCCTGTTTAAATGTGACATTTTGGACATCCAGTTGAGCCACTTCTTCGGTGGCTTTAGCCAAGGATTTTTCAGACAGGTCTATGGATACGAATTGGCATCCGGGGTTATTGGGAGCTATAATCTTAGTCTGTGACCCTACTCCGCAACCCGCTTCTAATATCAATGACCCTTCCTCCCAGACCGAATCCCAATGCAGTAATTCGGATATGGTAGTAGCTTGATCATTCAGACGCTTGGCTTCCTGTTGGGAATACCCATGTACATAACTCTTGAGTTGATCCTGTTCGATACGTCGTACCCGATCCTCCAAAGTCTTGAGTTGTTTCAGTACCTCTTTGCCAGCATCCAGTAATTCTTTCCCGGCAGGCGTGAAATGCAGTTGGTTATTGATTCGGTAGAATACCTGTGTACCCAGATGCGTCTCTAGCTCCTTTAATTGATGGCTTAAGGCAGATTGGGTAAGATATAATTTCTCAGCGGCCTTTTTCAAAGTACCCACTTCGGCAATAGCATCTACCAATTTCAAATGTCGAATTTCTACCATTTCTTCTGTTCGGTTTAAATGTTAAAGAAACAGAATTCAGGCAGTCAGTGAGTAGAAATTGCCTTTAAAATAATTCAAGCCTATGATGAAATTTATTGATAGGGCTTCCTGAACATCATATGTCCTCTTACTTTTTTGCGACTCTACCATCATTTGCAACTGTACAAACAGTCAAATCGAAAAAGAAAACATAAATTCACTCCATCGGTTTCTGAGTATGAACCGAACACAATTGATAAATAGAATAAACCCATGAAAGTACTTTCCTTCGTCTTGCTCCTATTTTACTTAATTGCCTGTAACCAACCAAAAGAAGCTAAAACCGAGCCGTCCACTGAGGAAAACAAACAGGAGGAAGTTTCCACCCCGACATTGGAAGTGGTAGCTGAGTTGGACATCAACCCTGGCAATGTAGCTGTATCCAACCAAGGTCGGGTGTTTATGTCGGTACATCCGCTTAGGGAACCTAGTATGCAGTTGGTCGAAGTGCTAGGAGATAATCAATACAAGCCTTTTCCCAATGCTTCTTATCAATCGGAGAAGGACAATAAGACTGAAGAAACTTTTGATGCACCATTAGGTGTATTGGTAGATAAAAAAGATCGTCTTTGGGTGATTGACGCCGGATTGAATATTGGTAAATCCCGCTTATTTGCTTTCAGCGTGGTTACAGGAGAAGAACTTTACCGTTTCACCATACCCGAGGATTTAGCCCCTGCCACTAGTTTCGTTCAGGATGTAGCCATCGATGACATCAATGAATGGGCTTATCTAGCTGATTTCGGCAATCCTGGTATCATTGCTATAGACATTGCCAATGGTACTTTTAGAAAATTCTCAGATAGTACTATGGTGGCTGAGGATATCGACATGGTCATCGATGGTAAGCAGCAGTTCTTTCAAGGTAGTCCTGCGCGGGTAGGCATCAACCCTATTACCTTGTCGGATGACAGGGCAACGCTTTTTTACGGTGCCATGAGTGGGACTAAGTGGTATCAAATTCCATCCAACCTTTTTCGTGAGAATGGGTCAGATGAAGATTTAAAAGCGTCCATCACTGTGGCAGGTCCTAAACCCATCTGCGATGGTGTAGATACAGATGCTTTAGGCAATCACTATTTCACCAACATTCAGAATAACAGCATTGATATGCTTGACGGAGCAGGCAATCTCACAACGTTAGTCAAAGACCCTAAACTCGACTGGCCTGACAACATAAGAGTGGGGCCGGATGGATGGCTGTACGTAGCCATAAATCAATTGCATAAAACACCGGCCTTTACCGGCGGTGATGATACTTCTACCCTACCATTCTACATTGTGAGGGTGAAAGCGCCTACTCAATGACTTAGATCGTAGAGGAACGCTGCCTTTAATTATAGTTTTACGCGAGATGCTATCGGCTTAATGAAAGAATTTTTATCTAATATCCATCCGGTACCTGATGACATTCTGGACGAGTATATTACTCATTGGAAGCCGTACAAACTATCCAAGAAAGCCATTATAACTGCACCCGGTCAAACTGAGCGTTACTTTTACTATGTAGTTGAGGGCATTCAAAAGGCCTATTATTTGAATAATGATAAGCAGCATGTCATGGCTTTTACTTATAGTCCTTCATTCAGTGGCATCCCTGAATCATTCTTCACACAAACACCTTCCAAGTATTACCTCGAAACCATCACTGATAGCCAATTTTTGAGGATAACCTTTGAAAGGCACCAAGAAATGATGCAAAAGCATAGGGAGATAGAAACACTATTCCGCAAAGGCACTGAATTCTTATTGATAGGGATGATGGAGAGGTACTATGAATTGATGGCTTTTGATATAGAAAGTCGGTTCAAATCGTTCGTCAAGCGCAGCCCACATTTGTTACAAATCATCTCTCAAAAAGACCTGGCTTCCTACCTGCGCATCGATTCTACCAACTTCAGCAAGCTTATGAATAGCGTCCGCATCTGATATCTTGGTCTATACCAAGAATAAAGTGCCCATGGATGGCGATCTTTATTTTCGAAAACCAATAACAATTTATCCAAAGTAAAGGTCAAGTATGAAGAAGAACTGGTTAGATCAAATTGACGACATCACGGCAGCATTTACCGCTCAATTCAATGGGTTGACAACAGAAGAGTTGAATTGGAAGCCGTCTAATGATGTATGGAGTATTGCTCAGAACATGGATCACTTGATTGTGATCAATGAGTCCTATTTCCCTTTAATTCAACAGTTAAAATCAGGCACGTTGAAAACCCCAATGTTGGCTAAGCTGGGTTTCGTTACCAATATGTTTGGGAAAATGATCTTGAACGCCTCAAAGCCTGATCGCAAGAAGAAGATCAAAACTTTTCCCGTTTGGGAACCTGATCAAAGCCATATCGCTAATATTGTAGAACGTTTCGCCGCACATCAGAAAGCATTGAAGAGCGAGATTGAAGCTTCTGGGAAACTCATTGATGCCGATGCAGTGATTGTTTCTCCAGCCAACAAAAACATTGCGTACAAGCTTGAAACGGCCTTCGACATCATTGTCGTTCATGAGCAGAGGCATTTAGAGCAGGCGAAGGAATTACAAGAACTAATGAGTGAAAAAAGTCAGGCCGCGTAGATCATACTTGGGTGCCGACATCTATAATTTCATTTTGAATACACCGGCGCTAAAGCTCTTTTGAAAGTGACTTGTATTTTGTTAGCTTGGGATTGGGTTAGAGGTCTGTAATCCCTGTTATATGCTAGGTTGTTTCCACTTGAACAGTATCTTAAAATGCGCTTTTATTAGCCTTGTATTCATCTCATTGGTATGTCAAGGTGTAATTGCCCAGTCATTAACACGCGCTCAACAGGATTTTTTAAGCCAGTATGCCATCTCGATTGAAGTAGATGAAAACTACGAGAATGGCCGTTGGCAGCCCATTCTGGAAGCCGTAAAAAATAAAAAGATAGTCTGTCTGGGAGAGTTTAATCATGGCAGCAAAGAGGTCTTCACGACCCGCAATGAACTGATCCGAAATCTACATGAACAATTAGGATTCAATGTGATTCTATTTGAGTCTGGTTTCGGTGAAGTAGGTGTCATCAACCTCAACAAAAAAGAGCTTCACGGAGAATCAAGGTCATATGGTTTTTTCAGTGGTTGGCGTAACAAAGCCTTTGAGGAACTTGTGGGTTACGCCACGGACAATGATATTACTATAGCCGGGTTTGATGTGCAGCGCACTGGTTCGGTATTCACTAGTTGGTTGACAGCTCAATTAGAAGAGCCAGCACCATTCAAGGATATGGAACAACGCTTCGTGAAGATCAAGTCAAAGCTTTCTAATTATAGAACAGTTTATGATTCGGTCAGTACCGCCACACAAAGCCTGATTCGGGAATATGAGGCATTGAGGAATCAATTCGAAGCCAGGGATGAGTTCATAACAAGGACCCTAGCCAACAGAATCACTTTTCTACGGTATATGTTGGCTTTCGCCAAGGATAAAGATTGGAACCAAAGGTGGAAAGCGAGGGACGCTGCTATGGCCGATAATGTAATATGGTTACAGCAGCGATATGGCAGTGATGAAAAGATCATCATCATTGCCCATAACTTTCACATCAGCCGCTATAATGAAAAGGAGGAGGTGATGGGTGAATTCCTGAAGGTGGTGTTCGACGATGATATGTACGTGATGGGCGTGTTTGCTAAAGATGGGACATACCATGATAACGCTGGTAAGGAAAAGTCAATGTCTAAACCGGACAGCCTGGCATTGGACATCAAACACATCATCCAAGCAGATAACACCACAATGTCCTTTCTGGATATCCCTGATGACACTGCCAATAGCGGGGCATGGCTGTCTAAACCAATCATTGTAAACAATACTTTTATTGACCTTTCGGGTTCGAATGAGATGATCATGTCAAAGTGCTTTGATGGACTATTGTTACTCGATAGGGTTAGCCCTCCTGATTGACCAAGATTAATACTGCTTGGAGCACAATGACGGTTTGCGTATATTAAAAGGATAGTTGCATAGCTTTAAAGCTAATTTCATTGCATCATCTTTTTTGTCCATTAGATTTCAAACAAACGCAAATGAAGGCTGGGCTTTCAATACTGTTATCGCTACTTATTTGCTGCTCCTTCTCCTCAAAAGCTGATCAAATGCAATTCGGTCACCAACCAGATAAGAATATACTATCTAAACCCTGGCAAGTGATTTACACTACATCAGCACATCACCAAAGAAATACTAAAGCCTTGGAAAGGCTGGAATTGCTGTCCCTGAAAGATGTCATTAGTTTAGAGGCTTCCGGGTATGTCTTATTAGGCCATTATTCGGGATTTATATTAGAGTTTGAAGGAGATACTATCGTTACGATTGCCGAAATCTCCGAACAGGTTTTGGAGCAACTTGGCCGCCCTGAAAAAACTGATTCAAGAGTTAATTTTGAGCACTTGTTTTCCGAAGAGCGCAGTTCATCAGGAAGGCCGATCTTACATTCTCTCCCGCAAATCGAATTCAATTTTCCATTTAGGGGGACAACTTCTATTGCATCCTTCGACCAGACAATCTGCGTATCCTGGGATATAGAATATGGAGATGCTCCTGATACGTACACGGTTAAAATCTCGAATATATTTGACGAGCCTTATGATTCCATTTACACATCCGAAAAGTTCATCAATTTAGATTTGTCCAAATACCCAACCGAAGAGGGCCTGGTGATCTGGGTACATGATAAAGATAAGGATACCTTCCATTCTCCGCATGCAGTATATAAAATTGGAGCTGTTGATATTTATACACCTATGGACTGCAATCCAAAAAATGCCTTCAAAGCACTTGAAATGGCTTTTCTCATCGAAATTGGAGGTCGTTATGATCAAGCCGTACCTTTTTATCAGCTGGCCGCGTCGCTGTCAAATCGTCCGATATTTAGAGAATTGCTCCAGTACAGCCTGAAAAGAAAATAGCACTACACAGTATCTAACTTTTTGTATATTGGAGGTTGGCTAACTTTCAAACATCAAACTATGAAGCATATTCTTGTCTCTTTTATTTGTTCTATTATACTTATTTCCTGCTCCAATGAGCATAAGACTATCGACCATATCGAGCTGACAAAAGCATACTATTCGGCTAAGGGCGAATCTGATTTCCAAAAGCTATCTCCCATGTACTTAGACAGCATCAGGGTCAGTGAAGGCGAATATGATATGGTCTATTCTGTTGAAGATTTTCATAAATGGGTGGCTTGGGACTCGGTATTCAAGCCATCTTACAAAATACTCGAAATCAAAAGTCAGGACTCGATTGTAGAAATCAATGTGGCCAAGGATTGTATCAGAACGCGCTTCTTAAACGAAGAGCCCACTGTTTCTAAGGAAATATTAACCTTTTCGGGCGATAAGATCGTCAATCTCGAGATAGCAGAATACATCTCTTTTAACGAAGAGAAGTGGGTTACTAACCGGGAAAAGCTGGTGAGCTGGGTGGCAGAAAACCATCCGAAACTCAATGGTTTCATCTACGACCAAACCAAAACGGGCGGGCTGAACTATTTGAAAGCCATGGAGTTGTACCAAGCCAGTCAATGACTCGTAGGCATGGCATCATTCTAAAGTCATGGTTAATATTTTACCATTTAATGTCCAAAGTGTCATCCGGTTGAGGGTTCGAATCGATTGATTTTGGCAAGTTTACTGCTGGAATTAAATTAATAATGCCAATAGAAAAGTGCTCTTTGGACATAGTAACTTGAACAAACTACTACTAAAAGCCTTATATTATTAGCTTCATTTAGCAAGCTAACCATTTGATTACCAACCACTAGCTAATGGAACGGCGTTTTCCAAAGAATGAAAGACGGTTTATAAAAACACTTGATGCCCTCGCTGATGGCATTTATGAATATGACTTCAGGACTAAGGAGACTTTTGTAAGTCCTAATTTCTATCGTATACTGGGTTATGAACCCAATGCGTTTGTCGTGACGGATGAGAAGTGGGATTCGATGGTACACCCCAAAGATCTTGATGAAGCCAATCAATTATTCTACGATCATATCAATAACCTCACCCCGAGGTATAAGGCAGAATACCGGATGCAGTGCAAAGACGGCACGTACCGATGGATGAGCTGCACGGGGAAAATCATTGAATACGAAGATGGTGAAGCTGTGCGGATGATCGGTGCACTTTCTAGCATCCATGATAGAAAACAATTGGAGTTGGGCATGCATGACGTATTAAAGGCAAGCAATACGCTACGTGGCATAGATTTCTTCCGGTACCTGGCCGAAAGCCTGGCTGATCTTTTGAACATTGATTATGTGGTAGTGAGTACTTTAGAGCAAGGTGTACAAAATGATTTTCTGAAAGCGCTCGTTATGTGGGAGAAAGACCACTTCCAAAAAGCGTTCACTTATGACATCTTGGGTACACCATGCGAATTGATATATGAACAAAAGGATATAGTATTTATCGGAGAAGATTTGCAAGCCAGGTTTCCTGATTACACCTATTTAAAGGAAAATAATATTCAATGTTACTATGGTATTCCTTTCAAAGACATAGGCGGTAATTTGATAGGACATCTTTTTGTCATGCATCAAAAACCACTAGCCATTGATTCGTGGATGCAACCCATCGTGGAGCTTTATGCCCAGACGGTTGGAGCAGAAGTGGAGCGGCTGCGCAATGAAAACAAATTGAATGAATTGAATGAGTCTCTTGAAGAAGCTGTCGTCCAACGAACACAGCAGCTAGAAGATGCCATAGAAGAATTGGATGCTTTCTTTTATAAAGCTTCCCATGACCTACGTGCTCCGATCACTACGATCGAGGGTATTTATAATTTGCTTCAAAACGAATTGAAAGCGTCAGAACGTGAAGAGCTGATGAATATGCTGGGAGGACAAATAGGAACCATTCAATCGCTAAATCAAAGCATAAATGAGGTCGGTACGATAAGAAAACATGATCCGGATTTCAAGTCATTTGATTTGGCCAGGCTTATTTCAGGCCTGATCAAAAAGCTGAATTTGCCTCAGTGGTGCTTATGCCATTTCAATATAGCCGAGGATACCATGATTAATAGTGACAGGTATCTTTTGGAAGTTATTCTTACCAGTTTCATAAGCAATTGTATCAAATACCAAGATCGCAGTAAAGAAGGAAATTGCATTACCATAAGCTATGAAACTGCTCCTACTCCCCACCTGAACATTGAGGATAATGGCATCGGCATACCTGAAACGTTGCAGCACAACCACTTCAAGATGTTTTTTCGAGCCAATGTTGAGTTGAGCGGGTATGGACTGGGGCTTTACAAAGCAAAGCTCGCCGCAGATAAGCTAGACATCAAACTAGCGCTGAAAAGCCAAGAAGGTAAAGGCTCGGTTGCCTCCATTTATTTCAAACCTTAGCGTACTCATACGCTTCACTTTCATCTGAAATAGATACCGCACGCAACTAATGAAGCTATAATCGCATCCATAATTACGTAAGCAACGCGTAATAGAAATGACAACTGATGCCAACCATTCTAAGCTATTCAAAACACTCTGTATCATAGGGAGTAGTTTGTTGATCATTATGGCAGGTCTACATGGTAGTGGTACCACATATCTGACCGAAAAGATCAACCAGTCTAATGCTTCCTCTTTGATAAAGGAGGTCTTTCCAGTATTATTCGTACTTCCTTCTATCGAGCTATTGGGCTTGGCAGCTTTTAGCTTGCTCACACTGACTATGAAAAGTGAGGTTGAAAAAGTATTGGCACTGATCGTTATTCTTATTGTTGTCAATGCGGCACTGGCATTCTACCTGGGTGCCTTGATCCCAGGGCTACTGATTGTGGGCGCGGCCAGTTGCTTTGCCTTCGCTGGTTGGGAGAGGTCCAAACGCCAAGCTTAGTCCTGCTTATGGTGCAGCCAACAATGGTATCATATCTTGAGTGCTTCTTTTAACCTGATGTGTCCGGCACGGCTTACTGATAATTGCTTTCCATCTTTAAGAATGGCCATGTAGCTATCCTTTTCGTAGTGCTCCAATCTCGCTATTTCGTTCACCGCCACAATGTACGAACGGTGTATTCTCACAAATTGATCAGAGGACAGGTGACTTTCCAAATACTTCATGGTCATTTGTTTGAGAAATTTCTGTTCCGCTGTGTGCATGGCTACATAGTCATCCTGCGCTTCAAAGTAGTGGATTGATTCTATCGGTAGAATATGGATCTTGTGGCCAACCTTGACTACAATACGATCAAGCTCCTCATAGTTCTCCCGTACCTTTTCAACCAACTCTTTGGCATCCTCAACCGGTCTGCTTTTGTTATTCAGTTTTTCTCTCGCCTTTTGCAGTGCTTCGTCAAATCTGGTTTGAGCATAAGGCTTCAACAGATAATCTGTAGCATTTGCCTCAAAGGCTTTGATGGCATATTGGTCATAGGCCGTGCTAAAGATGATCACAGGGGTCTTCTCTAACAATTCTAGCATCTCAAAACCAGTGATCTTGGGCATCTGGATATCCAGGAATACCAGATCGGGGTTTAATTCGTTAATGGCCTTTATCCCTTGAAAACCGTCCTCACATTCCCTCATAATGTCTATATCGCTATGGTTTTTAAGGTACGTTTTGATGATGTCCCGAGCCAGGGGTTCATCATCGATGATTACAGTTCTGATCATTAGTCAATCAATTAGACTTGTTCTTTAGGGACATATAATTCTACTATAAACTGGTTGTTTTCTCTGCGTAACTTCATCAACTCATCTGTACCATACATAATGCGCAGTCTCTCTCTTATATTCTTCAGACCCAATCCTTTGCCCCGCTTGGGTGCCGCTTCCGGGTCATAATCATTGATCACTTCTAGCTTCAGCCCGTTTTCATCCTGATGGCATTTCAATTCCACCTTGACCGCCTGTGTGCTTTCATACACGCCATACTTAATGGCATTTTCCAGGATAGGCTGCAAGATCATGTTGGGTACTTCCGCTCGGTCGCAGGAGCTGGATATATCAGTTTCTATGATCAGCTTGTCACCAAACCTCACCTTTTCTATCTCAAGATAACGAAGCATATTATCCAGCTCTGCATCTAATGCGTTAGTTTCACTGGCTTTTTTACCTAACGAATAGCGTAAGAAATCCGAAAGCTTGATCACCATTTCGCGTGCCTTGTCAGGTGATGAGATAGTGAGTGAACTAACAGAATTGAGGCTGTTGAAAATGAAGTGCGGATTGATCTGTGACTTCAACATCTCAAGCTCTGTCTCTTTGATCAAATGATGTAGCCTGGCCTCATTGGTGATACGTTCTTGCAGATCTTGACTGTACTGAAACAGGTAATAGACCAATACAATAATAGCCATGAACAAAGCTCCTTCTGGTACTCTCCAGATCAGTGCCTGATCTAAAAACGCCATGTAGTCTGCGTCTTGGGCCAGTATACTTTCAAGGATCTTGTTAGAACCGAAGATGCCTACCGCCACTACTACAGCAATCGTTACCACATGACTTATGACCACACTAATAATCCCTTGATAGCCGGGGCCAATAAACTTGATAGCGTAGCCGTAGCTTAACCCCAATCCACAGAATATAAGATTGAAGATTAGCGCATCGTAGACAGAGGCAAGTACATTGAGGTCATGAAAGAAAAAGAGCACTGCAGCATGGGAGATGATGATTACCACCCAAACCGACAGGTAATAATACAGGTTCTTTACTTCCAATAATGCATTTCTCATGATAGATCGCTGTGGTTATTTGCTTTTGATCTCACCACCACCAAACATCACGAAACCTTTAATAATCAACACTTTACTTGAATCTGGTATGACCTCTATCGTAGAAGAGCGCTTGTTGGAATAACCACCAAAAATTGACAGTAATTCTACCTTAACCGTCCAATCCGGCGGTACCACCAAACTCGTTCCGCCAAACATGGCGAATATGTCGATCACATTGGTTCGGTTAACACTCAGATCTGCCTGGGTCATATTGATTTCAGATCCACCGAAAATGGCAGTCACTTTCCCACCTTTGAAGTTTTGTGAGGTAACTACTCTATCTCCTCCCCCGAACACAGCCACATCGTCTATGTAATCCATATCTCCCGGATCGATCTTACCATGTTCAGATGTCTTACGCTTGACTAAGAGTACAATACCGACTACTATCAACACCACAGGCCAAAATCCTATGGCATCAGCAAAATGCAAAAAGTCCAAATCCAGTATCAGGAATACACCACCAATAATGACCAGTATAGTTCCTGACTCACGATTTTCCCGGCTAAATATCAGGAAGAGCCCGATAAGAATAAGGATGTTGTACCACTCGAAAAGAACATCAGCAATAAAATAGGGAATAACACCTAAGTTATCTAAGATAAAGGCCCCTCCTATCAGCAGAAGCGCTATACCAAATATCGTTCGTTTATCTAATGATGTGTTTGACATTTTTTCTATCTGTTTAAATATTTTACTAATGTATACCTTGAAATATTTTGTTCGATGAGGTTAATCGGTAAGTGTACGAAAGCCACCGGCCAGCCTACAATGCAGTATGGCCAGCTCGTGTACCTCATCATGATTCCTTTTCTTCGTTAGGGCGTGATTCCAGTGTATTGTTAATATCGTCACCGTTCTGTTCCACCGGTTTTTTCTTCAATAAAAGCATTAGTCCAGCAACAATCAAAGCAACAGGCCAGAAATCGATGAGGTGATAAAAATGTAAGTAGCCAAGGTCTCTGAAGAGGAAAAAACCGCCAATGGCTGCTAGGATAATACCTGTATCCCTGTTTTCGCGGCTAAAGAGTAGCAGGGTTCCGAAGAGCAATAAGATATTGTACCAGTGGAAAACATAATACTTGATATGATAGGGGATGAAGCCAAGGTTTTTCATTACGAAAAGGCTTCCTATGATAAGCAATACTATGCCTAAAACCGATTTTTTGTCGAGGGATAAGTTGGCCATGGTTGTAGCGTTTAAGTTTATACTGATATATACCCCGATTACAGCTTACCGTTGAGCTGAATCGGTAAACGCACGAAGCCTACCGGTAAATGGCGGAAGTAGTTTGGTTAAATCTCCTTAAGTGTCAAGTAAGTTGAGAGACTGGGGTTAGGCTTTTAGAAAACTGTCATCCCATAGATGTTCTGGACTATACAAACAGTTTGGGAAGGTCTTTTTCCCTGACTCTTAAATATTGAAGAAAATGCAGGTCTACGACTTTAGTCAAAAACACTAAAGTCTTATGGTTACATAAAATTTAATATTTATACTTTATGACATAAATAATATTATAAAAACCACAAAACAATCTCGCTATGCATTATATTTCTGACATTAATAACCTAACTAAACGTTTAGCAAAATGAAAAGAATGAAGTTTGTAATTGCATCTCTGTTTGTGGCTGGTATCGCGTATGTGTCTTTGGCTAGCAATACTAATGATCCCAAACTCAGACCAATCCAAGCAGATTGCTACTGTCTGGATGTTTACGAGCCTGTATGTATCATAGCTACAGGGCAGAAATTTAGTAATGGTTGCTACGCGAGCTGCGCTGGATTCAAGCCACATGAGTGGGTAGACTGCGGAACCGCCACTGAATAATTATTCTCAAAGCTGTTGCCCCATTAGGTGCCTGGAATAATCGAGACCTATTGGGGCATGCTTATCACTTTCCTATTTTCAACCTTCCCCTAAGGCTTAACCGTAATTAATCACAGAAAAGATTAAGCCACTCTTAAGTCAATACTTCGATTGTATTTATTCAGTGTTTGTTCAGTTTTAATGTCGTTTAGTTAGCTCCAAAACCTGCCTATACAAGTGTCTTCATCAACCTTAGTGAGGTAATTACGAGTAGTGAGGATCTGTCTTTGCCGATAAGCAAGCAAACCTACGACTAACCAGCAGAACGCTGCTTTTACCAAGAAGCACTACAATAGCTCACACTTACTGCTCGTGGCATATAGTTTGAGTAATAAAAGGTCGAACTTGTTGCAATCGCGCCAGATATAAGGTTTCTTACCGAACTTAAATAGTGTTGAGCAAAAACGGCGTAACAGAAAAAATGAAAATTCAGATCTGCTCGGATTTACACCTGGAATTTCCGGCTAATAGGGAATGGCTAAAAGAGCACCCCTTAGTGCCCAAAGGAGATATTTTAGTCATAGCTGGCGATACGTATTATCTGGAAAGAAGCTATCATAAAATGGATTTCATCCGTCAGGTGTCGAAAGATTTCGAGGCAGTATACCTTATCCCAGGTAACCATGAATATTATGGAGGGTTCGATGCTGCTACAGCACTTGAACCGACCTTCAAGGAAATCATGGCGAACGTTTTCCTTGTCAACAATCACACGGTTGAGATCGAGGATATATCTTTCATTTTCTCCACCATGTGGTCTGAAATCCGGAATCACATCACCGAGATAACAAGGGGTATGGTGGATTTTCATCGCATCCAATTTGGGGAAGAACAGTTTAATGTAGATCACTTCAATCACCTACATCAGGTTGCATGCGATTATTTATCGAGTGAGGTGAAGAAGAAAGGAAAGAAAGTAGTTATCACGCATCACTTGCCCAGTAATGCTTGTAACGCCGAAGAGTTCAAAGGCAGCGCTTTGAATGATGCATTCTGTGTCGAGAAAACCGACTTTATCTTAGATCATGAGATTGACTTTTGGATTTATGGGCATAGCCATCGAAACCTACCAGATTTTGATTTGGGCGGCACAAAAATGATCACCAATCAGTTCGGTTATGTCAATTGGAACGAGCATCTCTATTTTGATCGACAAAAAATAGTTGAGGTCATTCAGACATAAGACTTGAGACAAAAGATTTAAGACCTAGGTAACAAGACAAAAATGTGAGACAATAAATATTCTACGGCCTTTGGCTACCGCCTTCGTAGTGTCTTCACATAAAGTTTTCACCCCCTATCGAAGCATCACGAGGAACTCCATGTCATTCTTTTGATGATCATCAAACTATGAGCTCAATGGCAACTCAGTTGGTCCGCTCACCGTATGGAATGAAGGTTATCTTACCTCGGATTTTCTATTCAAAATCTAAATATTGAAATTTATAGTGCAAGCCAAGGGCTTTTAATTTGACTGACCAGTATGATCAACAGGCCATCCATAGCCATAGTCCCTTTTAAAAACTTGTCTGGGAACAGTTCTTTAGATGCTTTCCTGGAAGGGCTTGTGCTGGATATGCATACCGACCTGTCCCGGTTCCGGGATCTTTCGGTTCTGTCTACTTATTCTACTGAGTTATTGAGTGACAAGTCCCAAGAAGAAATATTCCAGACGTTGACTGCTGACTTTATGGTCTTTTGCACCTTCCGTGAAAATAAAGACAAGATCCGCTTCAACCTCCAGGTGACAAAAAGGGAAGACGCATCCATCGTATTTGCTGGCAGACATGAGGAAACGCTTAAAGATCTTTATGGTAAATATGATGAGATATGCCAACAATTGGTCAATGTAATCCAACAGCAGATCAACATTCAGCTGCACGCCGAAGCGGCACTAAAAAGGCCTCCACAAATGATGGTATACGACTACTATCAACGGGGCATGACTGCACTTCGGCTGGGTACCAGAGAAGGTGATTCAGAGGCAAGGGAACATTTCAATAAAGCATTGGCGATAGCACCTGAATATGCCAACGCCTATACTGGTATAGCTTTATCTTATTTCAATGAGTGGAGCTGCCTCTTTTGGGATGATTGGTATACACACCTCAATCTGGCCAAGGAGATGGCCCTGAAAGCACTCAATCTGGACGAGAATAACTACAGGGCATTGATGATCCTCAGCCGAACGTACTTGTTCAACCAGGAATTCGAAAAGAGTGAGCAATTCCTGGAAAAAGCACTCAAATTAAATCCTAATGATGCAGACCTTTTGGCCCAGGGCGCTACTACTTATGCCTTCCTTGGCGATATGAATAAGGCAATCGAGTCATATCAGAAGGCTATCTTCCTGAATCCTCTTCACGAAAACTGGTACTATACGTATGGTGTGTTCATCTACTTCGAGTTGGGTGAATATGACTCTTGCAAAGCGCTAGCCACCAAGATGGATGAAAGCTCACAGTGGATCGATATAGATGTTTTCGTGGGTGCTGCTCACTACCAGCTCGGTGAGGAGCAACAAGCCATTGAAGCATGGCACAGGTTCGAAAAAACCTATCGCAACAGGATCAATCCCAATAGCAGTGCGAGTGAAATAGTGAAATGGTGCCAGGATGTAAACCCATACCGAAACAAGACGGCATATCATGTATTTCTTGACTTCATCTCACAAAATCAAGGGCTGGTCATAACATCGGAAGTAACGGCCAACGATACGGCTAGTCTGCATCAAAATGGTGATCAGTGGAAGATCGTTTTTCAAAATACTACCATCTCTGTACCTGGCTCAAAGGGCATGACGGATATCGCGCGATTGCTCGATTGTCCGGACCAGGAAGTCCATTGTACAAGCCTCATTGGTTCAGGCTTTAAAGAAAGTGCAATCGAAAGTATTGACGAACAGGCAAAGACCGAATATAAGCGCAGGCTTGAAGCACTGGAAGCCGAAATGCGCGAGGCAGAAACAATTCACCATTATGGTCGCCTAGAAACTTTGAGAGCGGAATTCGAACAACTCACTGATCAACTTACCAGCTCATTAGGATTGCATGGGGCCATCAGAAGCACACATTCTACCGATGAAAAAGCCCGTACTGCTGTAACATGGCGTATCAGAAATGCCATTAAAAAAGTAGGTAAGATCCACCCCCCTCTTGGCAAGCACTGGCAAGCCTCAATCAAGACCGGCAGCTATTGTAAGTATAGCCCCGAGACCAGTATCAGCTGGGACGTGAGTTACTAAACTCACAATGTGAGGTACATTACTCACGCCTACTTAGTAAACACTAAAATTTACTATGAACAATTTACCTACTCCGTGGGAAATCTTCACTGATCCCATCACACTCACCATTCTAGGTTTATATGTAGCCTTATACCTTTGGGAAACATTCTTTCCCAGGAATAGGCACATGCCTAAAATTCGCTATGCTACATTACGAGGCATAGTAGCCATGTTTGTGTTCTTTATGTTGGGCACTTATCTGCCAATTTTTACCGATGGATTTCTGGCTCAGTATCAATTGATCGACCTGTCTGGGTTGCATTTGGCATTGCAAACAGCGATAGGATTAATGGTTTATCAGTTAGCGCTCTACTTCTGGCATAGAGGGATGCATCGCTCGAATATACTTTGGCGGATGTTTCATCAAATGCACCATAGTTCTGAGCGCATTGATATTCCCAGCACCTTTTATTTTAGCCCTGTAGATATGATTGGATTCACCCTACTTGGTAGCTTAGTATTTGCGCTGGTTATAGGATTATCTGCACCGGCTATAACAGTGGTCATTTTATCCCTCAACTTCCTGAGCATCTTTCAGCACGCTAATATTTCGACACCAAGTTGGCTAGGCTATGTTATCCAAAGGCCAGAGCAACATGCCGTCCATCACGAAAGAGGCGTACACCAATATAACTATTCTGACTTTCCTATTTACGATCTGATTTTCGGTACTTTCCAAAACCCTAAAGATTTTCAAAAGTCAAATGGTTTCTACGACGGTGCATCGGCCAGGATATTGGAAATGATCAGTTTTAAAGACATAGATAAACAAAAATCAGCTTAGCCATGACCTCTCACTATGACCTAAGTGATGAGCAGTTCGAGCAAGAATTCTCGAACTGTTCTCTCGACCCCAAACTCTTTAACCATACCGCTCATCTGCGATTGGGGTTTCTATATGCCAAACAGTACGGTCTTGAAGTAGCCATTGAAAAAGTATGCCAACAAATTCAACAGTTCGACCGCACGCATGGGGATGGCACCAAGTTCAATCGTGAACTCACCGAGCTATCGGTAAAGGCAATCTATTATCACATTGAAGAAGGAATGGTCAATTCCTTTTCTTCCTTTCTACTGCGCTACCCGTCGTTTACGAGCTCATTTAAATCCGTTTTGGAAGAGTACCAACAGA
This sequence comes from Bacteroidota bacterium, assembly GCA_039819065.1. GTDB lineage: Bacteria > Bacteroidota > Bacteroidia > Cytophagales > Cyclobacteriaceae > JBCBSS01. The sequence continues at coordinate 25,302 of JBCBSS010000050.1, read as the reverse complement.
AAAAGGAAAAGCTTGGGTGACAGGATGAATAGACCAAAAAGTAGTATGCCCAATTGACCAAGGTTCACCATTCGTTAAGTACATATTAATTCTTACCATACATGTCCAAAAGACAGTAAAATGAATACTCAAAAGTCTCTACAACTTAGAAAGGGTCATATTGCGTTTCTGGTGTTTAGAAAATTGTTAGCTTTATAAAAAGCCTGTAGTTTGTATATCTACTTCAGTTGCTGTTGTTCAGTTGCTAGCAAGAACCCCAAAGACGAATATGAAGCGTAGAGCATTTATAAAAACTAGTGGTGCTTTAGGCACCTTAAGTCTGCTACCCATTTCTTGCGTCCTCAATACTCTGCCCTCAAAATTCAAATTAGGTTATCAACTTTTTTCCATTCGAGATGAGATGGCCAAAAACCCTCTTGAGACTTTAAAAGCTCTTAAGAGTTTCGGCTATGAAGATTTCGAGCATTATGGATTTGACCCTAAAGACGGGTCGTACTATGGTTACGAAGCTTCCGAGTTTAAAACCAGATTAGACGACTTAGGGCTTAGCATAAGTAGTGGCCATTACCCGTTTGCGGAGTATTTTAATAGCGCTTCAGATACGCTCACAAAATACCTTGACCAGTGTATTCAAGGTGCCTTGACCATGAAGAGTAGATACATTGTATGGCCGTGGACAGCACCGGAATACAGAAATATTGAAGGCTATAAGAAGCTCGCAGCTACCATGAACATCATGGGAGAGCAAATAAAGAAAGCTGGATTAGGGTTTGCCTATCATAACCATGGGTATGAATTTCAAGATCTTGAAGGCACAACAGGATATGATATAATCATCAAAGAAACTGATCCCGAACTTGTCAAGCTGCAGATGGACATGTACTGGGTCATGTATGAAGAAAAAACCACGCCGATCGAATTGGTGAAGGAACATGCTGGGAGATATGTCATGTGGCACATCAAGGACATGCATAAGACATCTAGAGATTACACTGAGCTTGGGAACGGTTCGATCAATTATCCTGAAGTATTACCTGATCCTGGTGTTTCAGGTTTGGAGTTCTATTACATAGAACAAGGGGGAAACTATTCAGAAAACTCCATGAAAAGCGCTGAGTACAGCGCACAATATTTCAAAAAGAGGTTACAGCAACGCTTGTGAGTAAGAATTTCTTAAACTAACAATGTACATGCATTGCTATTTGAACATGTCAGCAACAATCTATTCTTAAAAAAACCTACTGTATGATATTCTGCACTTATGTTAACTATGAACTTTTGAAACGTTTGACCAGGTACACACTGTTCTTTTTTCTGTTAATCTCAATATCATGTTCAAATCTAAACAAGGTACGTACTGATGGAGGGCGGAATTTTAATGGTGAGGTATTCAATATCTTATATGTTGAGACCGAATTAACTGAGGAGATTCTAGTTAACCGTATAAAGAATGTCTTTGGAAAGCCAACAAGTTACACTAATGGTCTGGTTAAGTATGATTTAGACGCTCAAAACCCGCTGAGTAATGAACCCTTGAGTATGATCATTCACCTTGATAGCATACTTCATACCAGCCAAAATGAATTAGTATTTGATTATTTGAGCATGGATGTCATTGTTCATGATCAAAATCAAAATGACCTTTTGACTGATGAAAAGTTAAGGCAAAAAGGAAAGAAAGTCTTTCAACAACTCATTGACAATTAAAATAATAACAAAAGCCAGCCATTAAAAAGGAAAAAAGAAACAACCCATTTATTAAAACGATTGGTATCGTTTTTGACTTCGTTTGTCAAACTTATTAAGATGAATGTACCCAAAATCACTGCTGCCTTTCTGCTGGTAATTCTACAAACTTGGTCTTTTGGTCAAAACAAAGTCAATACCTATGAAGGTGTGACCATAGGAGGTATAAAACAATGGATTGGAGCCAAATCGGATGATGATTCAAAGCCTTTACTTCTTTTTTTGCATGGTGGCCCTGGCTTTTCTTCAAGAGCATACTCCAAAAAGTTTATCAAACTCCTGAAAAAGGATTTCATAGTGGCTCAATGGGATCAAAGAGGAACCGGGATTACAGCAGCTTGGGGGTCGCCTGACGACCCCATCACTATTGAATTGATGCATCAGGACACTGAAGAAGTAGTAAACTACTTACTCAAGAAGTTCAATAAAGAAAAACTATATCTGGTTGGTTTTTCATGGGGTGGATTTCTGGGTTTTAATTTTGCAGACAAACATCCTGAATTGCTTCATGCATATATTGCAGTAAGCGCCATGATTCACAACGACCGATCAGAAAGTCTAACGTTGGCATTGATCAAGGAAAAAGCTAAAACAGCAAATAATAAAGAAGCGCTCTCGGAAATATCCGGGATCAACGTGCCGTTTGGTTCGTGGGAAGAGTTGTATTTCCAAAGAAAGTGGACCGCCTTCTTTTCTCAAGGAAATACCTCGGGCAAGCAATATCCTAAGTCAGTATTTGAAAATTGGTCTCAAAAATGGCTGTCTATTTTTCTAGAAGCATCGATGGTGAACTATACAGAAACAGTCCCGGAGATTCATTGTCCCATTTATTTTTTCCAAAGCAATAAAGATCTGGTAGCCAATTATAGGATCACACAACAGTACTTCGATAGTTTAAAAGCAAATCAGAAAGAGATTATTTGGTTCGATCAGTCAACTCATGAAATTCCAGGTCAAGAACCAGAAAAATTCAGCCAGGAATTGATTAAGTTGAGTCAATCTTTACAATAGTCCGCCCTTACAAGGATCAGAGTCAAGAATGGAATGACTAGAGTTTTCCGTAAATGAGTACGATTTGACTAAGGGTAAAACCTTAAAACACCATGAAAAAGGCAGTCGTACATTTTGAAATTGGTTGTAGTGATGTTCCAACTACAGTAGGCTTTTATAAAAAAATTTTTGGCTGGGATATCACACCAAATGGTAATTCGGCACCCATTGATACAGGAAGAGCAGGTGCCATTCCAGGTCACATTAGTAAACTAGGTGCTAATGAACCTCAAAAATATATCAACATCTACATTGAGACGGACACCATTGAAGAGGACCTAAAGGCAATTGAGTCCAATGGTGGCAAGTCACTGATTGGCCCAATCAAACTACCTGATGGAAGGTCTTTCGCCTGGTTTGAAGATGTAGCCGGAAATACAGTGGGACTGATAACCGCAGATAAGAAGGGGGAGTAAAAAACACTTATTGGTAATTAATCGAACTAGGTAATCTTTGATGAATAAATGAATATAAGACCGCAAAGCCACTCAGCAGGCATAACCAAGACATGACTACTTTATTGTTAGAAAATCTTCCAGCAGCATTAGACCAATACAAAGAGAATACACTAAGAAATACCAGCATACTTTGAAGGAATTAAAGATCAAAAAAGGACAGATCATCCAACGCGAAGGCGATGAAAACCATAAGGTGTATCACGTGAAATCAGGTCTATTGCGGAGCTATGCCATAGACAAAAATGGCAAGGAAAGTATTTTTCTCTTTGCACCTGAGGGTTGGACTATAGCGGATTATAATGCCCCGGAAGTTCCTTCTGAATTGTTCATCGACGCACTGGAAGATTCTACAGTTGTGGCACTGCCCAAGGATTTGAAAAGGGAACAACAAAATGTTGGCCCTATTATCAAAAGGCTTTCGGTACTACAATCGAGAATCATTATGCTGCAAAGTACCAGTGCTATCGAGCGTTATGAGCACTTTCTGAAGACCTACCCTGAAATCGCCCAGCGCGTACCGCAAAGGATGATAGCCTCTTACTTAGGGGTAAACCCAGAAACACTCAGCGCCGCAAAAAGTGCCCGACGCAAAAAGCTCGGCTAAAGCCCATTTCTTATGAAATCATAATGCGCAACTCATCCTTGCTTTTGACATTTGGTGGTTTCAAACCAACGATTTCGACCAGACATGAGCAATTACAAACCACTTTTCAGAGCAGCAGCAATTTTATGGATAATATGGGGTTTGGTCCACATATTAGCAGGTGTCATAACTGACTACAGTATTCTATCGGGCGACATAACAGCCGCAGTCAGTGGGATTGCTGATGATGTTGACCCCGAACTTCTGAAAGCTGATTATCCGCCTGCCTCGGGGGCAGTAATCGGTCAACATGGCTTCAACCTACTGTGGATTGGTCTAGTGACTTTGATATCCGCATTCTATATCTGGAATGGCAGTAAAAATGCCGTTTTTTTGGCTGCTATCTGTGGAGGCCTGGCCGACTTGGGCTATTTCCTGTTCATGGATTTAGGTGGCTATGTGAAATTCATGCCAGGCACAGTAATGACCCTTGTTTCATCTTTAGCCATCATTCTCAGTTTCTACGCGTATTTCAAGTCCAAAAAAGCCTGACTCAAATAAACATTAGATTCAATGATATAAGTTAATGAGCACATGATTTCATAAGAGACAGGCTATCTTTAATACCATCAACATAAGATATGCTTTTATAAGCCTGCCTGATCCATGAATAAAATGCTTATTTCTCTAGTTGTGCTCGTTTGCTATTTCGGAGCCTGTCATGCTCAGCAGGAAAAGTACGCGTTAGACGTCACCCATTATAACTTGACCATTACCCCGGAAATCAGCAAGGGATATGTGCAAGGCGAAGTGTCAATCCATTTTAGCATCAACCCGAAAGCCAGGGAAATCAAACTGAACGCTGACAACCTCAGCATCAAAAGCGTAACAGGAGCATATGTTGATACTTTTAGCAAAAACGGGAATGACTTGCTCATCGGCCTGTCGGAAAGAAATGACACAGAAAACGTAGTAACCATAGCCTACGAAGGCAATCCCAAAAGAGGGCTATTGTTCAATTCAGATAGAGGCGAAGCTTACACCGTCTATTTTACAAGTGAATGGATGGTATGCAATGATCAGACTGATGACCGGGCTTCTTTGGCACTTAACATTCTGGTTCCAAAGGGAAAAACATGTGTAGCCAGTGGAGAGCTAACAGGCAAAGAAGAAAGAGATCACGAAACCCTCTTCAAATGGAACCAGCATTATATGACACCTCCCTACACCTATGGGTTTGCCATTGGGGATTTTGATGAGGTGACTGATCATGTCGGAGAGGTGAAATTGAATTACTACACTTCAACTTTGGATGGCAAAACGCTTAAAAAGGTATTCGAAGAGACGGGAGCCATTCTCCAATTTTTCGAGGAAAAATCCGGGGTGAAATACGTTCAAAACTCTTATTCTCAAATTCTAATGGGGAACCATTACCAGGAAATGTCAGGCTTATCCGTTTTGCGCACTTCCTATGCTGCAGCGGTATTGAAAGATAGCTCTGAAATCCATCTCACCTCACATGAATTGGCACACCAATGGTGGGGCAACATGATCACTTGCAAAAGCCTGAAGCATTTTTGGCTTAATGAGGCCTTTGCAGTGTATATGGCGTCTGCCTTCAATGAGCACAGATTTGGTGTAGCAAAATACGATTCGGATATCGCACTTTATAAGGGCATTTATGATGACCTCCTTAAAAGAGGCAAGGACAAACCGCTGATCTTTTCGAAGTGGATACCTTCGAGGGACAATCGAAATGTGGTCTACTACAAAGGCGCTTACGTTTTACATCTACTGAGGGAAGAAATTGGCCAGGAAGCCTTTTGGAAAGGAATCAAATCATACAGCCAGCAATATTTTGGAAAGTCAGTGGAGACATTGGATTTCCAAAAATCAATGGAAGCATCCGCCGGAAGAAGTTTGGATCAGTTTTTTGACCAATGGGTTTACGCTTCGAAGAATTGAACGACGCTGAATAGAAATAAAAACAGAATACCTCCAGCGTATAGCGATTTACCCTTTCTGACACCTTTCTATAATTAAATTGTTTCACAAAGTGAACAGTTGAAGCTGTTTGGTGCTTTATTATTTATGGGTCATTCTAATAATTAAAGGCATCGTTATGAAATATTTAATTACCGCAATACTCCTCGTAGCCACAATGGATTCGCAAACTATTTTTGACTTTCATACCGAAGCGGATATCAAGTATTGGCGAATAGTGGATGATGTAGTAATGGGTGGAAGGTCATCAGGGACTTTCAAATTAGATGACCAAGGCCTTGGCATCTTCGAGGGTAATGTCTCCCTTGAGAATAACGGTGGCTTCTCATCGGTACGCTATCGTTTTCAAAGAATGAATGTAGAAGGATTCTCCAAGGTGAAAATCAAACTACTTGGTGATGGGAAGTCATACCAATTTAGAATCAAAACCAACGCCAGGGATTACTATTCCTACATAACTACCTTCACCACTTCGGGTGAATGGGAAGAAATAGAAATTCCTTTAACGGATATGTATCCTTCGTTCAGAGGGAGAAGGCTCAATTTCCCTAACTTTTCAAGTGAGTCTATTGAGGAAATAGCGTTTCTGATTGCCAACAAAAAGCCTGAAAAATTCAAGCTCGCCATAGATAAGATTTCTTTGGAATAGCGGCTGAACCTAATACCGCATGTTATCTAGTAGAGGGCTGCACCTACACGTAACAAACCTCACAGTTTCTTAACCTCAGAAGGCTAGCGTTCTAAAGCGAAAAGAGATAACTTAACCTGTCGTTTCTAAATGGGTTGTTTCACTCTATTTGATGCTCATTAACCATGTCTTACAAAAGAAAAGGTCAGCTAGCCAAATCTCCAGAGCAGATGAAACATCTGAAAAAAGGCCTGAAAAGGATCTTTTGGAAAAAAGAGCGTCTGGCAGAAAAGAGGCAAATACAAAACGAGAAGAATTGAAACCCACCTGATCAACGAATAATCGTAATCAACTATAATTGGCATCAAACGATTGTTCCTCAATCAACGAAGCATAACAAGATCAACCTATGGAAACCAGAACAATCCCAATGGATACCAGATCACTTTTCAAACCACTGGATGACGAGCTCATTAAGTTACTTAAATCCCTGAATCCTGAGGATTGGAATAAACAAACTGTAGCCAAAGCATGGAAGGTTAAAGATGTGGTGAGCCACCTGCTAGATGGGAACCTACGCACATTGTCGATACAGCGAGACAAGTATTTTGGTGAAACGCCTCCAGCCATCAATGGGTACGAAGACATGGTCAAATGGCTGAATGATCTCAACGCTGATTGGGTAAAAGCAACGCGCCGATTGAGCCCTGGTATCCTGGTTCTACTACTGGAATCCACCGGAGATATGGTATCCGAATATTATGCCTCGTTAGATCCATGGGATGAAGCTATTTTCGCAGTCGATTGGGCAGGTGAATCTGTCAGCTATAACTGGATGCATGTCGCCAGAGAATATACAGAAAAGTGGCATCATCAGCAGCAAATTAGAGATGCAACTAATAGGCAGGCTATTCTTACCAAAACGTACTTCTACCCGGTCATTGACACGTTCTTTCAAGCTTTACCGCATACATTCAAGGATGTGGAAGCACCAATCGGAACGGTTATAAAAGCCACTGTAGATACTGAAGCAGGTGGGAGTTGGTTTCTATCCAAATCATCGGCTCAGTGGGAATTGGTCAAAGCACCGGAGATATCCCCTACCGCCTCGGTCACTATTCCAGTTGATATATCATGGAAGCTTTTCTCCAAAAGCCTGCGTCCCGAACAAGTGATGAAGCAAATACAGATTGAAGGCGACCGAAAGCTGGCTGAAAGTGTATTGGAGATGGTTGCGGTTATGGCATAAGAGGACTTACGGTAACAGGTGTTTGATCTGATCAAGTTGACAGTTTGCCATATTGATTTTAGAACCACTATCTTTAATGGCATGTAACCACAACGCTCAACCTACCCATGGCCGCGAACACATCCAAAGTGACAATCCACATGGTCTCAAGCCTTGACGGGTTTATTGCCAAAAAAGATGGCGATGTCTCATGGATGGCATCGAATGATCACTATGAGAAAGGTGCTACGTTGAGCGAAGAAGAGATAACTACGTTTCTGGAAAAGATCGACTGCTATGTGATGGGTTCAAAAACCTATGAACACGCACTGGAATTGGGATGGCCTTACGGAGATACGCCGGTGATCGTATTAACTAGCAGAAACCTAACTTCAGACAGAGATAGTGTTCATTTCTATTCAAGAGACCTAAATGAGTTGATCGATAAAAGGCTTAAACCTCAATTCGAGCATATCTGGATGGTAGGTGGCACTATGCTGACCAAGGCGTTCCTACGCCAGCGTCTGGCCGATGAGATAGTGGTCACTATTATACCGGTCTTACTAGGAGATGGAACGTTATTCTTTGATTATGTTGGTCAGGAAGAGAAATTGCACCTCAAGGATGTCGTGGCTTACAAAGATGGTATGGTGGAGTTGACTTATGAAGTAAATAACAAATGAATCCGTTATAACACTACTTCTCTCTCTAAGAGCCACCTTCAGAAACGTTAATGTTTACTATGCCTTTAACACACTCTAAGGTTGATGTTCGACGAGCTTTCCGCATTAAAGTTATTTGTTAAATAGGAATGGCAAAGCTTGAATATTATTGTCAATTTAGGGTTGAACAAACCAAAAGCATCATGTACGTACGAAAGACTTTGCTCCTTTCTATATTAGTCATTGGGATCTGTACAAGTTGCGATAGGGATTCTTTGCTTGATGTACCTCCATCTCCTTTTCCAATGGACAATACTACATTTTCGGTAGAGACCATTGCAAAAGGTTTCTCCATTCCGTTTGGCATAGCCATTGTCAGCGATAGTGAATACTTCATTACAGATAGAACAAACAGGCTATATTGGTTCAAAGACGACCAGTTGATCGAAATTGATGGTACACCAAACATAGCTACATTCCGTGACCCTGGCATAGCTGCTATCGCGCATGGTGGGCTCATGGATATAAGTTTACATCCTGAATACCCAAATACCCCATGGCTATATATCGCCTATTTGTCTGCTGGTGCTACAGGAACAGTTGCTCGTTTCCAAATTCATGATAATCAGATCACCCAGCTTGAAACCATTTTAGAAACCAGTACACCGGGGTTCTATGGTAATGGTATGCGCATTGTATGGGAAGACGACAGTCATTTCTTCTTGAATATCGGCGCATCAACGTTGACAACTAATGCTAACCCCATACTTATTTCCCAAGATTTGAATGAGGATTGGGGTAAAGTGCACCGATTGATGGAAGATGGAAGTACCCCTGCAGATAATCCAATATTCGCAGGAACAACAAACGCATCCTCTATTTGGAGCTATGGACATCGGGACGTACAGGGCCTATATTACGATAAGGTCACCGGTACGCTGTTTGGCGTAGAGCATGGGCCAAAAGGTGGTGATGAATTCAACGTTATAGAAGGAGGTAATAACTATGGATGGCCACTATTCACTTTTGGTATCAACTACGATGGCGCCACCGTATCAAGTATGTCAGAAAGAGAAGCCGCTCAATCAACGCAGCTACCTGAGCACTATTGGACAGCGCCTACCAATGATGGTGGACAATCCATTGCTCCGTCCTGTCTTTTGAAAGTCGATGGCAGTAGTGTACCAGATTGGAATGATCATTTCTTGATTGGTTCATTGGCTTTCCGCCGACTGTTGAAATTCGACCGAAATACCGGCGAAACTTTTGGCCTTGACCTAGAGGGAAGAGTCAGAACTATCAAGCAACTGCCAGGAGGAGATATTATCGCGTTAATTGAAAGGTCTCACCCTACATTATCCAATGGGAGGATTGTCAGAATAAGTGCACGTTGATCGTGGTGAAATTGAGATCTGTTAACCTCTTAGTCAAAATCTTATTAGCTCTTGGTCAGGCATGACTTTTCCAGTCACGCTTAATTAACACATCCCATTCTACAAACCCATGTAAGAACAACAGTTAAATGTTGTTTCAATTGATTTGCTCAAGCAGATAGCGTCCAGGCAATACGGAAAGAAAGAACTCAAAAGCTTTCCCAGGTTGAAGACAATTATAAATGATGTGGAATTAACGGAACTTAAGCAAAGCTTACAATCGGCTGACCTCATATTGTTTCCTGTCATATTTGATGTAGGACAAGCAGTCGGAGTTACCTACGGCAGGGCTACTTTCAGACTTTATGATCTCAATGCAGGGGATTTCGTACATCAGTGTAAGACAACCTTCAATGTAAACATGACAGAGGAGAATGCTATTAGATTAGTTACTGCATTACTACTTGTTGAAGAAAAAAGTTGTCTTATTGACCCGATAAGCAAATAAATGGTCTAGGGGTCTTCCTTTCATATCATCGAAAGGACACCATTTGAGGGCTTAAACAACTACTATGGTCAAGTATAGTCACAGCATTTATTATTTGACAAATGTGCTAACTTCACGAATATTTAATAAGCTCAGTCTTTTAGAAATCCGTAACGATGAAATCAGCACTTTCTGTTCTTTTTCTTCTCATTAGTACACTCTCTTATGCCACCGAAACAAAGGTCATAGTCAGAGCCAAAGCAAAAGATGCTAAGTTCATCGGCACGTCCATCGGCGGTGCTCACGTCATGATCAAAAACAAAACGACTGGTGAAATAATGGCCCAAGGGAAAACGACTGGTTCTACCGGAAATACAGACTTGATCATGAAAACACCTCACGAACGAGGTATGTCCATTGCCGATGAAAAAACGGCCAAATTCACTGCTATCATAGATATTACAGAACCCGTATTTGTAAGGGTCGAAGTACTTGCTCCGATCAACAAGAGGCAGGCTACGATCACGGCCAGCACGGAGTTATGGCTGATCCCTGGAAAACATATTCTCGGTGATGGTCTCGTGCTGGAGATACCTGGATTTGTGGTGGACATCTTGGAGCCTCGCACCCATCGTTTCATTTCAATGCAGGATTTGAACAATCAGCCTTTGAAAATCAAAGCTAACCTGGTGATGATGTGTGGGTGTACCATCAGTAAGGGAGGACTCTGGGATGCTGAAAAAATGGAGGTGAAAGCCATAGTCAAACTGAATGATGAAGCACTTACCGAGATTCCTATGCGATGGGTATCTAATAATCTCTTTGAAGGAGACTTGCCAATTGAGAAAGGTGGACTATATGAGCTAACTGTTTACGCTTACAGTGAAGCATCTGGAAATACAGGAGTTGATAAGGTGAATTACATCATCAATAATTGAGGTAATTTTTGTCTATTGAAAAATATGAGGTTGTCTCAAATAGTGAACTGATGAATGGTGTTCGATAAAAACGAACCGGTTGGAGTTGTCTCCAAACAGGGCATCCGGCCTAAACATCTTCTTTGCGCCTAATGAGCATTTGATGTAGAATCAGAGTTATTTCCCCAAAAAGTGTTAAGCAATCCGTAAATTGTGTTCTATACTTTTGCTACCAGACAGGATATTCGCATAGTATAACATCACAATTTGAGTAATGAAACGAGAAATTCTAAAGATAGCCTCTATCAGTGAGTTGCATCATTGTCTTGGCTATCCCAAACCTAAGCATCCGCTGATCAGCATTCTCGATGCATCTCAACTACACATCCCTGCCAGCGAGATAGGCAATAAAGTCATTAATGACTTCTATATGATCTCGTTGAAGGATAAAAATTGTGGGGTAGAATACGGTAGAAATGCCTTCGATTTTAACGAGGGAGTAATGGTTTTCTCGGCACCCGGTCAGGTCTACACCAACGTAAGGGAAATAAAGGCAGGTGACATTCAAGGCTGGATGCTGTATTTCCATCCCGATCTGATTCGCAATACACACTTGAAAGCCGCTCTAGACGAGTATTCTTTCTTTAATTATGACGTGTTCGAAGCGCTTCATTTATCAGAAGATGAAGAGAAAACGGTCAATGACTGCATTAATAATATCAAAAACGAATATGAACAGCGCATTGACAACCACAGCCAGCGGGTCATTGTCTCCAACTTAGAATTATTGCTCAATTATTGCCTCCGATTCTACGAGCGGCAATTCAACACACGCACCAGTCAAAGTAAGGACATTGTGTCTACTTTCAATCGTGATTTGAAAACCTATTTTGATCAAGACAAAGCATCTGAATTCGGTATTCCCAGCATTCAGTATTTCAGCGGCAATGCCAACTTATCCCAGCATTATTTCAGCGATTTGATCAAAAAAGAAACTGGTCGTACTCCTAAGGATCACATCAATGATTTTCTGATTGAAAAGGCAAAAGACCTGCTTTTGGGAAGCGAAAGATCGGTAAGTGAAATAGCATACGATTTGGGCTTTAACTATCCTCACTATTTTACGAGGTTGTTCAAATCAAAAACCGGCCATACCCCCATAGCATACCGTAGCCAGCAATAGCCTCTGCATTTCGTGTAGGTCGTTCTGCATTCCGTGTAAGTCTAGAAAAAACGAATCCCATACTTTTACAAAAAACAGACAAAATCAGATGACACAAATCGATAAAACAAAACCAGTAATGGTAACAGGTGCTAATGGCTACGTAGCCAGCTGGCTGGTCAAAAGGCTGCTGGACGAAGGAATAACCGTACACGCGGCGGTTAGAAACCCAGATAACGGTCAGAAAATAGGCCATCTGAAAGAGGCCGCCAAAGGCACAAAAGGAGAGATCAAGTTCTTTAAAGGAGACCTGTTAGTCGAAGGCTCGTACAAAGAAGCCATGGAAGGATGCGAGTTGGTTTATCATACGGCATCACCCTTCATCACCGATGTAAAAGATCCACAAAAAGAATTGATAGAACCGGCTGAGCAGGGCACTGCCAATGTGCTGAATACAGCCAAAGAGGTCAGTGCTGTCAAAAGAGTGGTAGTGACCAGCAGTTGTGCCGCCATCTACACAGATGCCATAGACTCAGTTAACGCTCCGGGCGGGCGGCTGACAGAAGATGTTTGGAATACTACTGCTTCGCTAGATTATCAACCTTACTCTTATTCCAAGACATTGGCTGAGAAGAAGGCTTGGAAGATCGCAGAATCCCAGACACAATGGGATTTGATTACCATTAACCCCTGCCTGGTGCTAGGCCCTGCTCTGAATCCCCAGAACACCACCTCGGAAAGCGTGAACATCCTTAAACTCCTAGGGGGAGGCGATATGAAAATGGGTGCACCAAAAATGGGAATAGGCATTGTCGATGTGAGAGATGTGGCCGAAGCGCACTTCAAAGCGGGTTTCACAACAGAAGCCAAAGGAAGATACATCACAGCCGGGCATGAAAGTGACTTCCTAGAAATGGGCACCGTGCTGTTACCTAAATACGGTAGTCAATTCCCGCTACCTAAAAAAGCATTGCCTAAGTGGCTGTTGATGATTGTAGGTCCGATGACCAACAAACTTTTTACCAGGAAATTCATTAAGAACAATGTGAATATTCCCTGGAAGGCAGATAACTCCAAGATCAAAAATGAACTGGGCATGTCTTTCCGTCCAATGAAAGAGACCATGGAAGAATCTTTCCAGGTGTTGATTGATGAGGGTATTCTAAAAGCAAAATAATGAGCCCATCAGGCGCTGGTTTAATAGATCAGTAGCTGATTAGCATTGATTGAGAAAAGCAGGTTAGGTTCTACTATATGAGACCGTAAGGAAAAAGCTCATCCCGAGATTGTAAATTTCACGCCATCAGTTTATAATTAATCAACGAACCATTAAGGCTTCACTTGCGTAATAATAACACAGACTATGGAATTCAGTATCGGATTAATAGAACCTACCTATCAAAATGCCAATGACATCGATCTTTAAGTCCTCAATAATTTCATTTAGTATAACCCTACTAATAACTCTTAGCGTTCAAGCTCAATCACTAGATACGCTTGCACTGGACAAATATGAATTAGTTGTAGAGTCACAATATGTTATAGAATCACACTATAATGCAGAAGGCGCAAAATCTGATATTAAATCAGGCAAAACCCTGATCCTATTTTCAGGTGGATTCGGGGGAATGCCAAACTTCAAGAATCAAAAGGATGAAGTATTCCAGAGAAAATATGACGTTACCTTTTTCAGTAAGGGTTGTGTAAGTATTGGTGTAAACGAAGACGAAATCGGATATAACAAGGTTGTATTCTCTTATTTAGATGAGAAATTTGGCACAGGTTGGCGCCAAGAAATAAGACAAGATGCTTTTGGATTAGAATCAGATAGCAGCAAAACCCATGACTAGGTTTACAACAAAGTTGATTGAAATGGTTTATTGGTTGATTAAATGAAAGTATGTTCAAGAGACTAGTTTGTTTTCTGACCATTTTGCTCGTAGGCACTGTTGCTTACAGTCAAGAACACCAAAACCTACTTGAAACACCTGAAGGTTGGCGCGGTGAGCTACTTACTTTTCCACTCAGTTTTGCACCTTCAATTGACCTAACCGGTATTGAAGACATACGTTTTGCGCCGGGATGGTCTAAGCCAGGAAGTGAAGACTTCTGGACTTACACCTTTGTGTGGTATATCGACAAGAAGCATGTTATGAGCGAAGATTTCCTGTCCGAAACCATGAATATTTATTTCGATGGCTTGATGGGTGTAGTAGCCAAGGATTCAGGTTCAATAGAAAAGACAGAAGCCACGTTTATCAAAAATGGGGACAGTTTCAAAGGACTGATTAAGGCTTATGATGCTTTCTTCACCAAAGAGGTAATCACACTGCATGTGAAAGTGAAAGAGGCTTTATGTGCCGAGGAGAATAAACAAATGGTAACATTCCAGCTATCACCCAAACCCTACGATGATGCGATCTGGGACCTATTTAAAGAAGTAAGGCTGAAGAAACTGTGCCCATGAAATTGTCGTAGCCATACTTAAATGCATCGCATACGATCACTGTTCACGCCTTATCAGCCTAGTATAGACCATGGCAGCGAAAGTGCTGTGAAGTATGAAGAATCCTCTCCTATCGATTTGCTTAAACCTTATGTTTACTGCTATTGGCGTCTGCATACGTTACAGCCACTGAGCCAGCCATTCATGTACAGGGTAGTTTCAGATGGCTGTGTTGATATTCTACTGGAGCAAAATCACCCGAAAGACATTTTCATTACCGGCTTTTCTCCCAAATTCCTTGAATACGAATTGGGAAAGTCATTTGATTACATCGGTATTCGCTTTTTACCAGTTGGTTTTCCTGCCATTTTTGATATTCCTGCACACAAGGTGACCAATAACTTCTTACCACTTCAGGACATTTGCGAAACGTTATATACTGACCTATCAAGGGAGTTATCAAGCCCAATCGACTTAGATCAAGCGACTACAATATTTGACCATTTGTTTGTTGGCGCCATCGGCCAGCGCAAATCCCCTATTGAGATTGACAAAAGGCTGGTTGAAGCCATACATGCCATTCTAGCAGCACGAGGCCAGCTCAATCTATCAGATCTCGATGTCGGGGTCAGTGAGCGCCAATTAAGAAGGTTATTTGAGTATTACTTTGGTGCTTCGCCCAAGGTATTTGCCAAGGTGATACGCTTTCAAAATATTCTTGGTGCCAAACCTTCCATGCAAAGCCTTAGGAATGATAAGATATTCTATGATGAAGGGTATTATGATCAAGCCCACTTTATCAAAGAATTTAAGGCTTTCTATGGTGTCACACCGAGCCAGGTTTTTGGGCGATAATCAGTTTGTCCGATTTTTACAATCCTACCTTCCTGCCTCAAACTAGCTTTGTTTCATCATCAAAACAACGCAATAATGAAAAGGACACTACTTACGATTTTCTGTGTAGCGGCTATGAATTGCCTCTCATTTGCTCAAACTGATTTAGAAACTCAAAACACAAAAGCTATGAAATTGAATGCAGGTATTATCACCGAAAAAATCCAGGAAACAAAGGAATTCTATCAAAACTATCTGGGGTTTGGTGTTTCGTTTGAAAATGAATTCTACCTATTGATCCACACACCCGGCGGAGAAGCGCAATTGAGCTTTCTATTACCCAATCATCCATCACAGCAGCCCTTATTTCAGCCCAAGTTTCAGGGGCAGGGCATGTATTTGACCATAGAAGTAGATGATGTGGATAGTTTATATAAATCACTAAAGGATAAAGGGGTAGATATCAAAATTGATCTTCGTGATGAGCCTTGGGGCGACAGGCACTTTGCTATCCAAGACCCAAATGGTATAGGTATAGACTTGGTGAAGTATTCCGCACCGAATTAAAATAAGGGAAAGCTGCCTCAACTTCATTTGCGTTGAGGCAGCAACTCCCAAGATGAAGTAATTCCCTTGTATATTGTCTGACCGATAAGGTGTATTGTGAACTTTACCTAGAAAATGAATGATGTGGACACATCTCCGGCTGAGTATTGTCTAAATTACTCGGATGAACGCTTTTAGGTAGCACCTGGATAAAAACAGTATAAAACGAGAACCCATGAAAAGATAAATATGGTAGGATTAGAAACTGAAAGGCTGATTTTCAGGCCATGGCAAAATGAGGACTACCCGGAGGTAGCTGCATTTTATTCAAAAGAGGAGAATGCTAGGTTCGTTGGCGGTGTAAAGGGTTCAGAGGAATCCTGGAGGCTCATCGCATCATATATCGGTCATTACACTTTAAAGGGCTACTCCTATCTAGCTTTGATCGAAAGGGATTCAAGAAAACTGGTAGGTACCGTAGGGCTATGGCACTCTGAACCATGGCCAGAACCTGAGTTGGGTTATTGGCTCTTACCAACTGCCCAAGGTAAAGGGTATGGCTTAGAAGCCGGTTCTGCAGTTAAAGAATATGCCCTCAGGGTTCTCAATCTCCCTTCTTTGGTCAGTTATATCGATCCGGCCAATGAACCTTCCAAGAAATTGGCGTTACGCCTAGGTGCAACTTTGGATAAAGTAATAGAGCTACTGGATTTTGGTCCTCATGAGGTGTATCGGTACAAGTAGTCAAAAAAGGCAAAAGTAGCTTTCTCAATAGAACAGTCACTTTTGCCAAGTCTACATAGCCCCTTTACATTACTCCCTCTGAGTTAGGCTACTCTTCTTCTTAACATAAACCCTCCAATCATTAAAAGTGCAAACACTCCAATACCAATGCCCCAAGCCATCGGGTTGCTTTTCTGCTTGATCTCAACCGGATCTGTTTTCCCAATCATGATGAAAGGTGCCCAATAAGCAGGGTGCGCTGTAAACCCATGTGCTGATTTGATGTATTGTAGTTTAGCCTGCCGAAGCGCCTCATCCTTCTGCATACCTTGATCAAGGTTCTCATAGAAGTTTTGCATCAGCGTGGCAGTAGTATTATCACGCACTTGCCAAAGCGACACGACCAGCGAAGGTGCTCCGGCATACATGAATGCTCGTGCTAGTGATGCAATACCATTACCTTTTTCAAACTTGCCATATCCTGTTTGGCAAGCTGAGAGTACTACCATGTCGGCATTGAGTTGTAGCTTGGATATTTCGTGGGCTTGCCAGAAATTGGATTCGGTTGAGTCATTGTTCTCTGTAAAAGCCAGGGATGAGAGCACTGGTCTTTCACGGTCCAAAATACCATGGGTAGCGAAATGCAAAATAGAAAAGTTGGAAGCCATTGCCTTCACTGTCTTCTCTGAAGCCAGGCTATCAAAGGCAAAAAAGCCTGCGTACTTTTTTTGCAGGATCTCCACTTCTTCTCTAGCACCTGGCAAGGGAGAGATCTCTGCTCTTGTCCACTGGTCTGTAGGTAAGCGAACGGTCAGCATAGAAGAATCTAATGCCATATCATAATTGGCAGCCACACCTAGAATTTGCCCATTGTTTTGAGGTGCTGAAGCTTCTACATTTTCTTTCCAAAGTGCTGCCGAGTAGTTGTAAGAAATGTTATAATCTTTAAGAAGGTAGTGTAGGCCTCTATAATCGGTTTTATTATCAAGCACTGGTTCGACCAAAAAAGTTTCAAAAGGTAGGTGCCCCAATTCACCATCAGTTACAATAATCAGGTTAGCAATATCATCTTTGTCTTTCAGCGCTGGGGCAATCAAATGTTGGTAAAACCAATGTCCATTCTCCGTAAATTCTGAGTAAGACTGTTCTGATAAATAATCGCTCAAAGCCGTATGCAGTAATTTGATACGGTTTTTTAGTTCTTGGTTGGATACAAAGGTCTTGGACCATCGTACCTCGTTTTTGTACACACAGAAGATATGTACCAGCGAATCACCTACTACATATTCCAACAGTGCCGTATTGGAATTTAGCGATGCCTGAACATCCTCCACTTTAACATCTGCCTGCTGGTATTTGATCTTATGGTATTTAGGGTATTCTGTTTCGATCATTTTCACAAACTCATCGATGTCCTCGTTGACTTCAATTAGTTCACTCCTTAAACTTTCCTTTTCATTACCTTTTTCAAGCAGTTTCACCTGCAGTTCACTTTGCTTCTTAAGAAGTTTTCTATCCTGCCAAACCAACGAATCAGGTAATTCACCAAGTTGATAAGCCAAGTCAGATTTAGTGGCTTGAAGTAACAGTACTGATTTATTTTGATCGACAAGATTGAAAGCATCGTAAGCATGAATATCAGAAGTTAACAAATCCAAGTTGGCCCGCAGCCAATCGTGACTGTAAGAAAGCATACGTAGTTTGTCGTTTTCATTGGAAACTTGATTTCTTGCTTTAATAAGCAAGGCATTGGCAATATCCGCTACCTTAATTCGTTTGGCCTGAGCATCTCTAATACTACTGTCGGTTTCCAGTAATTGATAGACTACTTCTAAAGAAACCAACACTTCCTCCAAGTGCTTAATCGAAGGATACGTCACGGATAATAGAGTATCATAGAAGGACGTATTATTTAGCGAAGCTGGCAATTGAGCTTTTGTATGGTTATTCATCACTTCTTGCAATAACTCCCACGCTTTGTCATAATTACCCACGCGTTCGTACAAAGCAGCCATATGATTAAGCATATTAATGTAAATAGGGTGTTGTTTCCCAAGTACTTTTTTCCTAATACTTCTGGCCTCTAAGAAAAATGGTAAGGCCTGATTATAATTACCTATTTCTTTATAGAACAGAGCTAAGTTATTAAGAGAATTGGCGTAGAGAAAATGCTCTTTACCCCAAACTTTCTCATAGATACCTTGAGCCTCGATAAAAAGTGCCACTGCCTGGTCATGATTACCCATTCTTCTGTGCCAAGTGGCTAGGTTATTCAGCGAAGTAGCGTAAAGTGGGTGATCTTTGCCTAGTGCTTTCTTTCTTATCTCTTTAGCCTGCTGGTGAAGTGGCAAAGATTTCTTGAAGTCCCTCATCCCGTCATATAGATTAGCAAGATTATTAAGCGCAACAGCATAATAGGGGTGTTCTTCACCTAGCACCTTCCCATAAATATCTTTTGCCCGTAAATAAATAGGCAATGCTTTATCGTAATTGTTCATTCGATAATGGATATTGGCAAGATTATTAAGAAAATCGGCATAAGAGACCTGATTTTTACTCGGTAGTTTATCATAGATATCCTTGGCCTGCAAAAAGAGTTGAAGAGCTTCACTGTAATTGCCCATTGATCGATATAGTAACGCCAAATTATTGAGGGAAACAGCATAATCAGGATGTTCCTTGCCAAGTGATTTCCCGTATATGCGTGTAGCCTTCAAATGAAGTGGTAGCGCTTTGTCATGACTTCCTATTTCCTGATAGAAATAGCCTAAATTGTTGAGCGAGTTGGCATATTTACTATTCTCTTCCCCTAGCACTTTTTTACTAAGTTCTTCGGATTGTAATAGAAATGGTAAGGCTTTATTATAATCGCCCATATACCAATGCACTATTCCTACACTATTGAGTGATTCAATATAATGTGGATGTTCTTTACCGAACACTTTTTCTCTGATACCTTTAGCCTCTAGATGAAAAGTAAGAGACTGGCCATACTTACCCAATCCCCAATAGAGTAATCCATAGTAAGCAAGACCTTTAGCCTCTAACAAGTCATTTTTATCCTTTTGAGCCTTTTTTATGAAAGTCCCAATTATTGGTATAGCATCCTGATATTTTGCTTGGTCAATTTGCTCATTAATTAGACTATCCAGTTCTTCAAAGCTCTTTTTAGCATATTCATTGGAGTCTTGGCAAAAGGCTGTCAAAGCGAAGAACATAGACAGACTCAAAGTGATAACTAGTCTCATAAAATGTAGGCTTTCTTATTTATTCAAATTGGATATAAAATACCCTGGTTAAGGTAGAACACCAGAGAAACAATTGGAATACAACTGAAGTCTAAAGTTAGCTATCATGCTAGCTTTTACCCAATATACAGGTGGCTTTAAAACAGGCGATTAGTATTACTCTCGAAAAGCTTCGAGTACTAAAGTTCACACACAACAAGGTTCAAATTACATTAGTAAATCAACCAAGTACTAATTCGAAAGCGTATCATTATTAATGATATGCATGGCTATCGACAGTGTATCTGTGGTTAGCCGGGGGTGGATTTGCTCATCAAAATCAATGATCGGCACGCGATCAATATTGGTGTTTTTCACGAGGTATTGATCGCATTGCACCACGGTTCTAGCGACTAAGTTTTGTTGATCGTTACTGAAGGTTTTTCTGAACGCTGATCGGTAGCGCTTATAGTAATACCAACTGGCGGAGAGTTGGTTCATGGATTGAAAATACCGAGAAAGGGATTTCTCATCACCACTTGATAAAACAAGATGGTTTTCATCTAAATCTGATAAGCTCATTTTAGCATAAAGTGCCCATAACTTTAAAATGGAAGAGGTCTTCTGCTTTTCCGCGCTATAGAACAAATCTGAGCGAAATCTAGTAGAAACGATCATTTCCCTGCCAGAGGTGATGGCCCTGATCAATGACTTGAAATCTGGTATACACTTTTGTTCTAAATAGAAGTCTTTGGCACTCTTACCAACAATGGTTATCAGATGCAACATACAGGGTGTATCAGTTAGTAATTGGCACAGTTAACAACTGTGTCGGGGAAATTGGAAGAGATTGATTTTGGCAATGCAAAATCAACCTCTCCTTTACTATAATAATACGATTTTCCTGACAGAATATGAATAAGTATTATGCCAGATCAAAACGATCAAGGTTCATTACTTTATCCCACGCCGCTACAAAATCATTAACGAACTTCTCTTGAGCGTCGTTGCTACCGTAAACCTCAGCTATAGCACGCAATTCTGAATTAGAACCGAATATGAGATCGGCTCTTGTACCCGTCCATTTAATAGCACCTGTAGCACGATCACGGCCTTCGAACACGTCGTCATCTTCCGACACAGCGCTCCATGTCGTACTGAAATCTAACAAGTTCAGGAAGAAATCATTGCTCAAGGTATCTTGCTTGTCAGTAAATACCCCGTGTTGAGAACCATCAAAATTGGCATTCAACATGCGCAGGCCACCAACCAGTACTGTCATTTCAGGTGCCGTTAGCGTCAATAATTGCGCTCTGTCTACAAGCATTTCCTCTGCTGATATAGAAAGTTTCTTTTTCTGATAGTTGCGGAAACCGTCTACTACAGGCTCCAGCACTGCGAAAGATTCTTCGTCAGTATGATCCTGGAAAGCATCCCCTCTACCTGGAGTGAAAGGTACGCTGATTTCGACACCAGCATTCTTGGCCGCTTGTTCTACCGCAGCACATCCACCTAGCACGATCAAGTCGGCGATGGATACCGATTTACCACCGGATTGGGCACCGTTGAATTCACCTTGAATGCCTTCCAATTTATTGAGTACATCGGCCAATTGTGACGGATTGTTCACTTCCCAATTATTCTGTGGCGCTAATCTGATACGTGCGCCGTTTGCTCCTCCTCGTTTGTCAGAACCACGGAAAGTCGAAGCAGATGACCAGGCTGTAGATACAAGTTGAGAAATCGATAAGCCCGATGAAAGTATTTTACCTTTAAGATCTGCAACATCCTGATCGTTAATGGTTTCACCTGTCGGTGCAGGAATAGGATCTTGCCAAATCAATTCTTCTTCTGGCACTTCTGGCCCGAGATAAAGTGCGCGAGGCCCCATATCCCTATGCGTTAACTTGAACCATGCTCTGGCAAATGCGTCAGCAAATTCATCTGGGTTTTGGTGGAATCGTCTGGAAATTGGCTCGTAAATAGGATCCATTCTCATGGCCATATCGGCAGTGGTCATGATTGGTGCATGGCGTCTGCTTGGATCATGGGCATCAGGTACAGCGTCTGAAGCAGCACCATCTTTGGGCACCCACTGGTGCGCACCGGCAGGGCTTTTGGTCAATTCCCATTCGTAACCAAATAAGGTATCGAAATAGCTATTGTCCCATTGTGTTGGCGTTGGCGTCCAGGCACCTTCGATACCACTTGTGATAGCGTCAACACCTTTACCAGAACCAAAGCTGCTTTTCCAGCCCATACTTTGCTGCTCAATACTAGAACCTTCAGGCTCAGGGCCTACCAAGGCAGCGTCACCGGCACCATGTGCTTTACCGAATGTATGACCACCAGCAGTTAAAGCAACCGTTTCCTCATCGTTCATAGCCATTCTGGCAAAAGTTTCTCTAATATCTCGGCCTGATGCCACTGGATCAGGGTTGCCGTTAGGACCTTCCGGATTCACATAGATCAAACCCATTTGTACGGCACCTAGTGGGTCTTCCAAATCACGCTCTCCTGAATATCTGCTATCACCTAACCACTCTCTTTCCGAACCCCAATAAATGTCTTTTTCTGCTTCCCATATATCTGCTCTACCTCCGCCAAAACCGAAAGTTTTGAAACCCATAGATTCTAAGGCGCAGTTTCCGGCCAGAATCATCAAGTCAGCCCAAGATAGTTTTCTACCATATTTCTTTTTTACTGGCCAAAGTAGCAAACGTGCCTTATCAAGGTTACCATTGTCAGGCCAGCTATTCAGCGGGGCAAATCTTTGGTTTCCGGTACCACCACCACCACGGCCATCACCAATTCTATAAGTACCGGCACTGTGCCATGCCATGCGAATGAAAAGAGGTCCGTAATGACCGTAATCTGCCGGCCACCAGTCCTGTGAGTCAGTCATCAGATCATACAGATCTTGCTTAACGGCTGCCAGGTCAAGGGTTTTGAACTCTTCAGCATAGTCAAAATCGTCCTGCATTGGGTCAGATAAGGAAGAATGCTGACGTAATATGTTCAAACTCAACTGGTTTGGCCACCAGTCTCTGTTTGAAGTTCCGCCACCGGCGCTATGCTTTACAGCTCCATGGTGAAAAGGACATTTGCCTTCACCGTTACCATTGTGATTTCCCATGTTTTTTAGAAGGTTTTTAATTAGTTCAACTTGTTATCAATAAATCTGGTGATTATTTAATTATTATTCAAATCAATAATTTTTATAATTGTATAAACAAAAGTTATATGACATTACTCCAGTTAGAGTATATCGTTGCGCTCGATGAATACAGGCATTATGTGACCGCTGCAGAGCACTGTTTTGTGTCCCAGCCCAACCTTACTATGCAGGTAAAAAAGTTCGAAGAAGAGATTGGTGTCAGAATTTTCGACCGAGATAAAAAGCCCTTGCAGCCTACTGAAATCGGCAAGCAGATCATTGTTCGTGCCAGACAAATACTTCGTGAATCAAAGCAGTTGAAAGAATTTGTAAACCATGAAAAGGAGTCAATGGAGGGGGAGTTTACCATCGGGATCATCCCAACTTTAGCGCCGTATTTGCTGCCGCACTTTCTGCCCAACTTCATTGAAGACAATCCAAGAGTCCATCTCAAAATACAGGAGCTGCAAACCAGTCAGATTATTGAGCAGTTGGAGAGCGGCATTATAGATATCGGCGTTTTAGTTACTCCGCTAGAAGAAGCTTCCATCAGGGAAATACCAGTATTCTATGAGCCATTTCTACTCTACCTTCCCGAAAATCATCGCTTTATAAGTGAAAAGCTCATGCTTGCGGAAGACCTTGACCCCAGTGAGATCTTGGTATTGGATGAAGGTCATTGTTTTAGAGAACAAGCGCTCTCTATTTGTAAGCACGCCAAACACAGTTCATCTATTGGTTTCGACTATCAAAGTGGTTCTATAGAAGCACTGAAAAGCCTGGTCAAGCACGGAGTCGGTTATACACTAGTACCTGAGCTTTCCGTGATCAACGAGCTCGATTCTATCCATGTGAAAAGATTTACTCACCCTGAGCCTGTGCGTGAAGTGAGCATCGTCACTCACAGTAGTTATATTAAGGAATCTGTCGTGAACCACTTGAAGGATACCATCCAAAACGTCATTCCCAAACGCTTTCTGAAAAAGCAATCGGTAGTAGACTTGGGCTGGGTCTAGGGTGGCCATTTGGTCGAGTGATTAAGCTTCGTTAGTTTGTATCAACTCATGTTTATCAACCATGTAAAGGTTCATTTTGTACCTCAGTTGTAAGCCGTTTTATCCCAAACCTGCCTTCTACTAAGTAGTAGCCATTTTTTATTCTTAGAAAATTCAGTAATTTTATATAACCAGTTATGTAATTGATTATGAAATCGAATTTCTTCGCTAAAACCGGTAAAATGGCCTTGGGTAGCCGACTCAGAATGCTCACTACTAAAGTTACCGACGATGCCGCTGAGATATATGCCCTGTATAATGTTGAACTCGCGCCCAAATGGTTCCCGGTTTTTTATGTGCTATCGGAAAGAAATGAAGTTACAATAACAGAGATAGCCCGGGAAATCGGCCATTCTCAACCTTCTGTAAGCAAGATCGTCAAAGAGATGGGCGCTGCGGGGCTGGTTCAGGGAAACGGTAAGTCCGTCGATAAGCGCAGAAATGTGGTCGTGTTGACTGACAAAGGACTCAACATAGCTCACGGCATTCAGGAGCAATATCAAGATGTAGAGGCTTCTGTAGAAAACATGATCAACGAGGCCACTTATAATCTTTGGGAGGCATTGGAGGAGTGGGAATATCTACTTGAACAAAAATCACTCTACCGAAGGGTGCAAGAACAAAAAAAGCTGCGTGAGAGTCAGCAAGTTCAAATCATAGATTACAAAAACAAGTATCAAGCAGCATTTAAGATCCTCAATGAGGAGTGGATTACTACCTATTTTGAGATGGAGGAAGCTGATTATAAAGTCTTAGATAATCCTAAGAAATATATCTTGAATAAAGGTGGTCAAATAGTGGTGGCCCTGTACAAAAACGAGGCGGTCGGTGTATGCGCACTCTTGCCACGTGATGATCCTGAATATCCTTACGAATTATCTAAAATGGGAGTAAGGCAAGATATGAGGGGCAAGAATATCGGTTGGCTGCTCGGAAAGGCGATTATTGAAAAGGCAAAGACACTAGGTGTCGCTACATTATATCTGGAAAGTAACACCATTCTAAAGCCAGCAATC
>JBCBSS010000049.1:0-45903 GCA_039819065.1 Bacteroidota bacterium | reverse complement strand
TCTCCAAGATTTGTTCCCTTCATAATTGAGCATATTATTTATTCGACAAAAGCGAAATTAATATATAATTCGTATTTGTCGAATTAATGTTTCAAAAAAAGCTATTTAATTTCTTGTGATATGAAACTTATGATGTTTCGCTGATCTCCCGATAGATAATGGATGAATGGAAGCACTCAAACACACTGACCTTTTAAGCCTTATGTGTTGCTGCATACTCTTTTGGCGTGCAATGGTATATCTCGCGGAAGCATTTGGCAAAGTAAGAAGGGTCATTGAAGCCTACTGAATAGCCTACTTCTGCCATATTGACTTTGGTGCTTTCTAGTAGGTGCGCGGCCAATTTCAGACGCTGAGAGCGTATAAACTCTGTGGTAGTAAGGCCTACTAAAGCTTTGAGTTTTCTGTGCAATTGCATTCTACTCATACCGATAGCTTTACTAAATTGGTCGGCATTAAACGTGGGGTCAGCCAATTGCTCATCAAGCACCACCTGCATTCTCTCCAGCAGTTTTTCATCAGCTGAGCTGATGGCAATGTCCTTAGGCCTAAGCACTACCTCCTGGCTATAGCGTTGACGTAGTTTATGCCTTAGCTCAATCAGTTTTTGCACCCGAACGGTGAGTACTTCATTATTAAAAGGTTTGACCAGATAGTCATCGGCACCTGTT
Organism: Bacteroidota bacterium; assembly: GCA_039819065.1. Classification (GTDB taxonomy): domain Bacteria; phylum Bacteroidota; class Bacteroidia; order Cytophagales; family Cyclobacteriaceae; genus JBCBSS01. Next base: position 45,232 of record JBCBSS010000049.1, on the reverse strand, counting down.
TCCAGTCCTTTGATGACATTTCCCTCTCCCGCTTTAGCGGTAAGCAGGACGATCGGAATATGGCTGGTCCGCTCATCTGATTTCAGCATTTGGCAAAGCTCATTACCATCCCGGTTTGGCATCATTACATCCGAAATGATAATATCTGGGATATACTCAATAGCCTTTTCCAATCCCTCTACCCCATCTTTGGCTTCGAGGATAGTATAATCATCTTTGAAGAGTTTGGCTATCAATGTACGGACATCTTGATTGTCCTCTACCACGAGCATGATGGGGCCGTCATTCACACCATTTTCAGCATCACTTTTACTCACATGCTTAAGGGCAATCGGTGATGCTTCGTTAGAAATACTGGTTTTGTTGCCATGGCCGATCTCTTCTTCCTTAAAGGCGTCTTTTGCCCTGGGAAAACGAACGATGAAGGTCGTCATTCCCTCATCAGTTGGCAGAAACTCGATGGTACCGTGATGTAGTGTGATCAGCTCTTTGGCCAAGGCCAAGCCAATTCCAACACCCTGATTAGTACTGTCGGCCTGGTAGAACCGTTCAAAAACCTTTCGCACATCGTCAGGGCTGATATCGGAACCAGAATTGCGCACCGTAATCGTTGCATGGTGTTGATCATAAGCCAATGCCAAAGTAACCTTTCCCTCTTCTGGTGTATACTTGATGGCATTGGTCAATAAATTAACTACTACCTTTTCGATAATGTCTTCATCAAACCAGTCAGCTTCATAGCGTTCAGCAATCTGCATGCTAAAATCTATTTTTTTCTGGCTGGCCAGGTACTTAAACGAAGATGAAACCGCCTTGATAAAACTGGACAGGGAGTTACTCTGGACACGCAGTGACATACTACCTGATTCTAGCTTAGAAAGGTCTAACAGTTGATCTACCAAGACCAACAATCTATCCGCGTTCCTATCTATCGTTTCGAGGTTTTCACGCTCATCTTGTTGCAGTTTCTTACTCAGTTGGGTTTCTATTGGGCTTTTGATCAGGGTTAATGGTGTTCTAAACTCATGCGAGATGTTGGCAAAAAAATTGGATTTGATCGTATCCAATTCCTGAAGCTTCGTTGCTGTTTTCTGCCTGTTTCTATAGAGAAAGAAAAAGAATAAGGCAGCTAAAGCAATTACCACCACTACACCGATGAGAAAGTATTGTCTTGTCTTGGCACTTTGTGCGGCTAGTTCATTTTGAGCAGTCAATAGTTCTATTTCCTGCTGCTTTTTCTGCGCTTGATACTTGGTCTCAAATTCTATCGTAGCCTGCCTGCTTCTATTGCGATCCAGTGAGTCTTTCAGCATGTAAGCCTTATCCAGGTAATCAAAAGCCTGCTCAAACCTTTCCATTTCTCTGTAGGTCAGGGCATAGCCATTCAATATGCCCAGTCTGTATTGCGCGTTTTCAAATCCTTGCTCCTGAAAGATAGACATGGCAGAATCGTAGAACGTAATAGCTCTGGGGTAATTCTTGATGTATTGGTAGTTGTAGCCACCAAGTGTATGATAGGCATTGCCTAAATCTAGCAGGTTCTTGGTGCCCTTTAGAATGGCCAGGCGCTTCAACAAGTATTGTTCTCCTTTCTTAAAATCGTTGACGTACCGTTGAGAGCTACCCAACGACCAGTACGTCTTGGCTATGTTTACGGTATCATTTACGGATTCGAAGTAATCCAGCGCTTTTAGGTAGTATTCATCTTGAATGGTTAAATTCTCTTCCTGTCCATCAACTTCAAATCTCAATCCATAATATGCTCCCAAGTTTAGATAGGCCAGGCTCTCATAGTGTCCGGAATTGATTTCTTTGGCTATCGCCACCATTTCTTCAAGGTGTTCTTTTGAACGCTCCAACCCCTCTTCGGTAAAAGAGAATTTGGCAATTTGAGATTGGTACATTTTCGACTTCAAAAGCAAGTCGTTCTTGATGTTGTTAGTAGCCAATAGAGAATCCAAGCTATGATAGTAGATCAAAGCTGTATGGTCTTTCTCGTCTTTGTAGTTGATATAGCCAAGTAGGCTTAACGCTTCAGATAAGAGCTTGACGTCCTGGCTCTGTTGAGCATATTGTAGTGCCAATTGGGCTATACTATCACTTTTATCCCTGTATTTGTTGATGTGCAGTTCAGCAAGCTCCAGCTGTAGAAAGCTTTTCTTTAATAGATCATTTTCATCCTGAATTAAAATATTCAATGAGTCTGCTTTGTTTTTTTCTTGACTTAAAGAAACATTTGTACAAAGCGAAAGAAGGATAATGATTGCTATGTAACGCACTGGCTTTAAGGGGTTTATTTCAATATAGTCAGGTTATTTGGGATTTTAAAATCAGGTGTGTAAAATCCCAACGGCTTAGGAGTTAGTAGCCGTGATACAAGAAAGTAACCCCGTCCAGTCGAACTCTTTCGGCGAGTCCTTTTAGTGGTACGCTACAACTTTTCCCTGATGATTTTCTGTCCTATTTCGAACCCCTGTTGAAAGTCGAGTTCAAGTTTGCTCTTGTGCTTAGAAAGGTTAGAAGTATTCAAAGGTAATTCAGGAGCTACATTATGCACCGTGATACCTACGGGCGGAGAAGTGATGAGATCAAGCGCTTCATTGTATGCCTTATCGCTATTCACTATAATGGATTTGACCGTTCCGTTTTTGACTAAACTGGCCCACAAGCGTAGTTTCCATCCCCTCTCCTTAAAAAAGTCTGACTGCCTTGATCGAAGAACGGTAATTTCAGTAGCACCTTGCTCTATGGCATACTTGATGGGAATCGGGTCAGACAAGCTTCCATCAGTGTAGAATTCGGCATCTAATTCTACATAACCCTTGTAAATAGCTGGTAAAGCACAGCTGGCTTTCAAGGCAAACTCAAGATTAGCAGCAGTCGGTCGAAAATAATGCGGTCTGCCAGTGGCAATATTGGTGGCCACCACGACAAAGTGATGAGATGCCACTCTGGCTCGATCAATGGGATGGTTATCTGCTAGCTCTTTCCAAAGCCAATCAAGATCCATTAGGTGCTTTCCCTGCAAAAACCTTTGCCAGTTGATGAAATGTTTTTGGGTCATTAGCTGGGTATAAGCAAGATGGTTCCTCGGTGTATTGCCACCTAAATAGGAAGCCAGGTTACAAGCTCCAGCAGAAACCCCCATATACATGTCGAAAGGGTCATATTCGCTTTCGTAGAATGCGGCGAGCACTCCTGCCGAAAATATACCTCGCATACCCCCTCCTTCGAGAATCAGCGCTTTCATTCATAGATCGTTGAGACCTCAATTTATCTTTACTCACGCGTTTTTCAAAATGGGTCTCAAGGGAGAAGACTTATATTGACTCTTTTATAGAGTGATGACTAATAACAAATCTTGCCCTCTTTGGTGTTGTCACCAAAGCGTTCCAATCTTGGTTGGTTATATGGCCTTTTGCTGGCCACACCAAAAGGGGCTAAAAATGGTTCTTTCTACATGCTTACCATAATAGCATTTGACTACTCATCCTTCAAAGTCTCCACTGGATTTTTGAAAGCAGCCGTCACCGATTGATAGCTAATCGTACCAATAGCAATGACCAAGGCACTCAATGTGGCCACGGCGAACACCCAAGGCTCAACAGGAGTTCTGTAGACAAAATCACTCAACCATTCTTGCACAAGGAAATAAGCGGCCGGAACGGCTACCAAAATGGCAATGATAATGAGTCTCGTAAACTCGGACGAAAAGAGCACAACAAGCTGGGTAACCCTGGCTCCTAATACTTTTCTAATGCCAAGTTCTTTACTACGCTGCTCGGCTGAAAAAGCCGCCAGGCCAAACAAGCCTAGACAGGCGATGATCAACGCCATCAAGGTAAAGACGTTCATTACCTGGCTCATAGTTTGCTCTGCTTTGAAAGTCTGCTCAAAGCCTTGATCTGTAAAGCTATATTCAAAAGGAACAGAAGGATCTACCTCCAATATCGCCTTTTTGACGTCGTTTATAGTATGCTGAAGGTCATCCTTATCTTTAACTGTTTCCGGGTTCAATCGCATAGAATAATAAGACAATCCTGCACCATGATCCCATACACTGTCATTCTGATGATGAATAATGATCAAAGGATATATTTCATCTTTCACACTGTTATAGTTGAAATTCTTAACCACCCCTAATACTTCGAACTCGGCTTCATTACCAGAGGCTAATGCTACGCGCTTTCCTATTGGAGAATCAGTTCTATACATTTCTTTGGTACCCCAGCCGAGCGTTTTAACAGCCTCTTCATTGAGTATTACCTTGTATCGATCTGTAGGTCGTTGCGGATCAAAGTTGCTGCCTATTAAAAACTCTAAGCCTAATAGGTCAAGATAGTCCTCCTCCGTTCTGAGGTTCCTGAATTGGGCCACTGAATTCTCGTCTCCAGGCAATTTATAACGATCACCTGTCCAGATTTCCGGAGGTACGCCAAAGGACTTGCCCACTTTTGTAAAAGCAGGATTTTGCTTGAGTCTATGCTTAAGTGCTTCTGTATCAAATCCTAGCTGCTCAATATTGTGGATTTGTAGTATGTTGTCTTTGGCAAAACCAACATCCAATGAAGCGCTATAGGCTAGTTGTTTCTGTACGAAGAAAGTGCATATGATCAGGGTAATTGAAATGCTGAATTGAAATACAACCAAGCCATTCCGAATATACTTGCTCTTGAAACCACTTCTGATTTTTCCCTTCAGAGTGTCGATGGGTTTAAAAGAGGAAAGGTAAAAAGCCGGGTAACTTCCTGCTATTAAACCCAATACAATCACAAACAAAATGGCAACACCAATGAAGACAGGGTTGGTTAAATAAGGGGTAAGCGTCAGCTGGTTATCCGTGAAAGTATTGAACCATGGCAATGAAATCTGCACCAGTAGTAATGCCATTAAGGTACCGGCCGCAACGAAAAGCGAAGATTCGAATATAAACTGACGGATTAGTCCACCCTTCATGGATCCAAGCACCTTCCGCACACCTACTTCTTTCCCGCGATTAGCCGATTTGGCCGTGGTCAAGTTCATGAAATTGATACTTGATAGTATTAGAACCAGAATACCAATAGCCCCGAATATCTTCACAAACAGAGGATTACCGGTAGGCCCAAAGACATGGGAAACAGGGTGTCCGGCTATATAAGCCTCTCTTAATGGCTGGAGTTCTAGCTTCCATGGATTGCCTGCCGTGAATTCTTCAAAGCTTTGATTAAATATCTTCTCCGTAGTAGGTGGTGCCCATTTCGGTGGAATAGCTTGTATCTTGGCATTCAATGCTTCGACATCGGTTCCCTCTTTTACCAAACCGTAGGTAGAAAAGGCTGTCCAAATCCATTTCCAACCCCAGGCGTCCATCTCTTCCTGGAAAGTGCTTAGGGATAACAGCATATCAAACTGAATGTGGGACCTGCCAGGAACGTCGGCCACGATACCAGTCACGATGTGAGTCTGCCATTTCCCTTCCCAATCTTTGATTTCCAGTGTCTTTCCCAGTGCTTCTTCAAAGCCAAAGTATCGTCTTGCGGTGGCATTCGTCATGACCACGCTATTCGGTTGGCTCAGAGCTGTAGCTGGGTTTCCCTTGAAGAATTCAAAAGAAAACACCTTCATGAAATTATCTTCAACGGCATGACACCGCTTTTCGTTATAAGACTTAATCTCTCCATGGTCAGTCCCATACTTAACTGTTTGCGCACCAATGTTATGTATTCTGGTTATTTCTTCGAATTCAGGCGCATCGTTCCTAAGCGCTGTGGCTACGTTAGGGCCAGTACTTGAAATCATTTCATTCCAATTACCCCATATACCCGATTGATTAACGCGGTAAATGCGGTCAGCCTTGGTATGAAACGTATCGTAGGTCATTTCATAATGCACGTAAAGCCCTAACGTAATACATGTAGCGATGCCAATGGTCAGGCCTAGCATATTGAGTACGGTGAATTGCCCATGCCTGACAGCGTTGCGCCAGGCTACTTTAAACATGTTCCTGATCATGAAGTTGTTTTGCGTTTTGAAAATGCGAAAAGATGAAAAGCCTATCAGCAGGTGAAAAGCATCAAACCAGTACATGAAAATAGCGTACAGCTTGGACTTACTCTCTCGCCGGTCTTCATACATTTCTTGAAGATCCCCGAAGAATTCTTCCCAGTATGGTCTGTCTATTAGTTTAGAAATGAGCCAGTTAACCCAGCCTAAAGTTCTGTTGTTCTTCATAGCCGTCTTCAGATACCAAGGTTAAGGTTAGGGATCAGTTGCCACATTTTCTTGCGCACATCTTGCGACTCACGCAATTGCCTCATACCAGTATCGGTGATCTTAAACAACCGCTTTCTTCTATCGCCACGTTTTTCTGAGTTTCCCCCCATCTCGGATTGTAAAAGACCCTTATCTTGCAAGCGATAAAGCGTAATGTGGACAGCACCCAGCAGAATAGACCTGCCTGTGTGTTTTTCTATCTCTCGCTTAACCGCTACACCGTATGCTCCACCTTCCAGAATGCACACAGCTAGTAGCACAAGTTCTTCAAATTCGCCTAAACCTTTATTCTTCATGATATATACATTGTATAATATACAAAATTATAACTAATGGATATAATGGTCAACGGTAAGCGAAAAAATAGGTTACGCTTCCATGGCTACAATTTTCTAGTGAAGTACTAAAGTCGGATCGGTGGCAATTGTTCAAACCCAAATTGTGTCGAAGAAAACCTGCCTGATTTTAGTGTAGTTTAACCTTCCATTTGAATCCTCTGTGAATGCGGCTGTAGCAATAACCACCATGGTAGTTTTTTAGGATAGTGCTCGACGCCAATAAGTTCCTTCCAGGAGGACATTAACTTGGGATCTTTACCCTCTGTCTCTCTGAAAGAGTCTTATTGGACATCAGCAGGATCTAAGCAAAACATACTGAAGTTAGGGTCTATCTCTGAATGGAGGGGTTGAAGTCTGTGTAAAATACCGATTGGAATTATTCCTGACTGACAATTTCAATAGCCTTATCCAAGAACTCATCACGACCTGCTTTGATGCCTTCAATGGTTTTGTTGACGTACATATCCGGGGTGATGCCAATGCCATGATGTTGTGATCGATCATGTTTAGAAACCTTCATACCAGTCCAATTAATTCTATAACCTCCTGGCAGACGGAAGGGGTTGATATTACCATTAGTTCCAGCAGTGGGTTGGCCGATGATAGTGGCCAACTTGTATCCTTCAATGTAGCCCATGTAGCTTTCTGCATAGCTAATCGCCCTGCCGTCAATGATGAATACCACCTTCTTATCGCCCAAATAGGGCTTTTTCGTCTTCATCCCCCAGCCGTGGTTTTTATAGTGCTCAAGGTTTTCCTGATCAGGATAAATGACCTGTGGTACTTGCATCCAATAATCTGTTGTATCGTTATTGGCGAGCAAATGCTGAATAAGTCTATGGTTATTTTTGGGATAGCCTCTTAAATCACAGATAATACCTGAAGCTTGTTCTAAACTGGGCATAAGCGATTCTATGGTATCCATAGGCGCTATGTCAAGGTTTAAATAGACAATGCCATTGCCGATCATGCGGTACATAGGCCTCTCAGGTTCACTGGCAGGCAAGGATGCGACATGTATAGTCCGGTTAACGGCGGTTTCCCGACCTTCTACAGTGATTGACATCTCAGAATCTTTCTCTCCATATAGGCTGCTGTTTTTAGCGAGATAATCTTTCCAGCCTTGGGTGCCTGCAGATATTCTGGAATATACTTCCTTGAAAAAATCGGATGACTTCTGATTATTAATGTGCGTAACCACGTCCCCTACTGCTAAGCCAGTATTTTGTTCGTGAAGTTTGGTAATGACCAGCTTATCTCCTACCCATTCCCAGGAAATCGGCGGCATATGGCGTGGTAAATCCCCTCCTCTTACACCTATGTGGCCGTCGTTTAGCGTTGCCGTGAACTTTTGCAAGGTAATCAAATGGTCATTACGGCCTTTGTCCTGATAAGATCGGTTCAGTGCTTTGGCCAATTCCAAATCCCAATCCACATTGACCACATCAAAGTAGGGATAGAAATGCTGGAATACATTATAAGCATTGATAACATTGCCTAGTCTAAGCGGTAGTTCAGAGGGGTCATCACTGACCTTGTTCAGTTTTTCATTAAGCCTATCAAATTGTTGCTCATTGGCTGGAGGAAAGGTGCCACGTTTTGAAGTATAGAGTGCCAAAGGGATCTGACAAAAAATGCCCGGGGCGATTTCCTTTTCAATCATTTCTCCGAATTTGGGACTGTGTTTAAAAAGCTCACTACCCGTGAAAACTTTGATGTCTCCCTTATAAGCAATAGAAGCCGCTTTTGTGCTCTGATGAGCACCTTCGTCTGTGATACTGAATTTGTAGCCTTCCCCCCTATTACTCCATGGTTCATCATTCAATTTACCTGTTTCAAAATCGCCATTATCAATTGGGATATCGATCCAGTTATCTCCACTCTTGTAGGCCAACGCCAGATCATCTACCAGCATTTCTCCTTTTCCATCCAGGTAACAACCGACAGCGAGTGTCTCAACTGGTGAATCCACCTCTGCTACAATTTCATAGCGCGACCATTCAGTACCTTTAATAGGCCTGAGGGCCATGTTATCCAACATTATTATTTTTCCATCTGCTCCTTTTGCCCTGAACCAGAGGTGCCCACTACCTTGAGAACCTTCTTCGAGCTTTACCCAACCTGAATATTTAAATAGCCTACCTTGAAATGAAGATGCTTTAAGCGTGTACCACAAACTGGCGTAGTCAGAAGCTTTATCAATGGTCATTTCACCATTGACGCGGCTGCTTTTATAAGTACTTCCAGAAGTGTTCATCCCCAAGCTAATTCCGTTATGCTGCCAATAAGTAAGCTTATACCCTTTCAAATCCTTAGGAGTGATTATTTCGGCATTAAATGATGCTTTGGTCTCCGATTGGTAGAAATTAACAGACGGGGCTATGGGTTTATAAAGTTGGTTCAGCATATCCACAACCTCATCTTTTGTCTCACAACTTTCGATCTTTCCCGCTCCATAAATAGCAAACTTTCCCCAATCAATGTTTGATGCTCCATCACTAGGGTGGAAATACTTCACATAACCGTAAGCTTTAGCAAAAGCTTGCTGGTATTCCGTTTTATGGTCTTGCTGGGCATATAGACCATTCAGTATAGATATGATTAAGATAAAAGGAAGTAGTGGTTTAAAGCTCATGGTTGGCCAGAAAGAATGATCAAAATAAGTAATAAAATAAAGACGGTTTCATAACGTAAAACCGTCGCCTTCAGTATGCCATTCGAAATTTAGAAAGAATCTTATAGACATCGCTATCAAACTCCTGTGTTTATAGTAGAAGACGTTCAGAACCGTTTTAATCGCTCTTCAATTACATAGCTGTCTCAATTTCATGACTGTGGCACTCGTTATTGAGTAATTGAGCGAATCCCATCATCAACCTCGGTCATTTCCCAATGTCCCAGTATCATGGGTATATTGCCCATCGCGTTGAGTTGATCAAAGAAGCTTTTCATCTCAAAGGCCTTACCTTTAGCTTCTTTAATACGAGCATAATCGGCCATAGCATTCTCGACAAGGTATTTACCAGTGATGTAGCTGGTGCCATAACCAGGTTGACGTAAGTAAAGATGCTGCTCGAAGATCAGCAATTCTTTCTCTGTTTTCATCCAACCTCTTGGGGTGTATTCAGAGTGTATCCCTCCAGCTTCTTCCATGGTCATTTCATTGGCATGTGCATAAAGAGAGCCAAGGCCGCGAGCCGCACGCTGTGCAATCATGATATATACAATCTCCCTCACTCGCGGATTGTCATCGTACAATCCGGCATGCATGAATATCTCTTCTACCCCAGTAGCTACTCCTTCGCTTCGAGAATCAAAAATGTTATATAACAACGGCACCTTTCGTATCTCACTGACATTAGGCTCGGTATCCATTCTGGCCAGTTCAAACCAATGGTAGAAGTGAGAATACAAAGGGCGTGGATCGTAGTGAGCTGTTATCCAAAAGAAGTTCCTGGTCTCTTCAGGCACGAACGCTCCCAGGTGTTCACGCAATGCAGGTTCAAAATATGGCTTCACAGTGACCATCTCATCCTGCTCCAAAAAAGCCATCATACTTTGTGCAGATTGCTCAGCCAATGCATCATAGGCCTCAGGAGAATCAACTGCTACCAGTTCAGGCAGGTCGCGGTTTCTGTGTTCTTCCTGTTTTAACGTAGACCAAGCTCGCGCTAATTCCCGTTTCAAGATCATCACCTCATCTTCCCAGGTCAGCGGTACGAGATGGACGTTTTGCATGTACCAAGTATAGTTTTCCTTCCCTATACCTGAAGGACCGGTTTTTGCACCGGCTTGTCCCTCAAGCCAGGTGGCCAGATCATCGGTAGAGGTAATGGCTTCGTTCACTGCGGTCACCAATGCTGCATCCTCTCCTGCACCATCTTGTTCAATAATTGTTTTCAAATTCTTGCTTTGCGTTTTGATATCCCTGATTCCAGCAATCCACAAGTCCCTGGCATTACCAGTCAAATTGGTCTTGGCTTGGGTATTCAGTGAGGGTATCACTTTGAGATCGGCTATTAAGCTATCCCGACTGGAAGGGCTGAGCGGAAAACTATACGTCCACAACTCGGTCGTCATGTGGTGGGTTGGCCCTTCATGGGCAGGTACATCACTTCTATACATCCAAAGCGACTTGTAGAATGCCGGATCGCGTTCCCAAGGCTTTAGAATCCGATGATTGAAGTCATAACCGTTCATCTCCGCCCAGACAATGAACCAGTCTACCTGATGCGCCACCGACCAGCCTGCGGTATCTATAGCGGTGAGCCTTTGCCTTAACTTTTCAAACTCCGGCCAGCGCTTTTCGAAAGTAGCTTTGGTATAGTCAGGAGCACCGTTTTTGAGGGGAGGTCTTTCAAAACCGCGCCACTCTTTGAACAAGGCGACTAGGTCTTCATACTGATTAGTTCCTTTAACTGGTTCGCTCTTTTGCTCTTCTGGTTGGCAACTGGTCATGAGCCATGCAGCAACAAAGACAAGTAGGTAAATACGGCGGATCATCTTCTTAATTGGTTAAGGTCAAGGTAATGGGGAGTTCAGTTCCCCACGCTAATTAATCTCGGTGAACCAAGTTAACCATTAACATTCGTTATTATAAGCTGCATATGATTTATACTGTTCGAATCTTTCAGCAGACATTAAACGTGATATTCTTTGCAGCATTTCATCATCAATCCAACTGTCTGAAACTTCGAGATGAAGGAAGAATGATTCACCCTCTTTTGTGAAAAGTCCCTCTTGTTTTAATTCCTCAAGTGCTTGAGTGAATAAGTCAAATACTTCGTCCTTATAATCATAATTTCCAGATTCATATTCAGAAGCTCCGAACTCATAAATCTGCTTATTCAAATAATCTAACCTTTTGTCACTTAAAGTGCAGCCAACGTCTCCTTTCCAATCCTCCATGAAGAAAGCATAATAATCACTCATTTGAGCTTTTTCAGGGTCCTCTTCGTCAATACTTTCTATCTGCTCTGACAAGTATTTGTCAGTATTGTAATAAAAGCTTAATGTGCTGGCATCTCCATCAGTATAGATACCAAAAGAAATTAGGCTATCCTGTTCTTTAATACTTTGGTAATTCAGTACAATTGATTCTTTGAGCCTGGTAATGAACTTATTTTTATCCATAAAGATGTTACAAGACCTGTTTCAATAGTCTTCAACGTAAACATACAAACTGCCGTCGATTTGGTCTCGTAGTTAAGTTCACTATCTTAACTCTCTTAACATCTTTGGTATTATCACCGAAAGGAGCGAAAGTGTTATCGTTTGTGAAGACACAAACGATGACAAAAAATATATGGCTATATCCAATGCCTTTCTTATCGATGATCTTTGCGCCGCAATGTGAGTCCTGTAAGGACGATCTGTCAATAGATTGTCAATGCCGATACATCCTGTAAGCGCCGTAGGTGCGACCCCATATCCACACTGTTCCCCGAAAGGGATGGATAGACAGAAAGTCGACAAACCATCCAATGTGACTAATTAGCTTCGCGGGCACGGAACCAAGTATTCGCACCGATGCTGGAACTTATCAATTTTGGCCGCACCTACGGCGCTTGTTGGAATGGTTTGGAATAATAGACTATATACAGGTTGCCCCTCTGGGACTGCTTCATAGGTTTTCCGGCACCATTGGGCCGCCAATTACTATGAATTCAGGGCGAGCTTTTGAATCAAATATTCTTGGCAACTACACTCACTTTGGGTGTGGAAAGTTGCCTAACAGGCTGGGGCTTTTGGTCTTTCAAGACCTTATTCATGGCTTTTTCGGCGCGCAATGCCTCTTTTATGGCTTCTTTCATAATTGTAAAGGTACAAATTTTATAAAAAAGACATAAGGAAAGAATAGCACCCTCGCTGGAGTTGTTTCCAACGAGGGTATGAATGAGAAAACCACATTCTCATTAGTCTCGCTTGACCAAGTTAACCATTAAGGGCCAATACAATACCTATCAGTCTAAGTAATTGATATTAGTTAAATTCATTCTCCAATAGAGATTCTATGAAACAGCTTTTCGATTTCAAGGCTACCCCCGTCCCATTCAAGTATGTTTTACTGGTGGCAGTTGCCTTTTGCCTGATCGTGGTGGTTCAGTCAAGCGCGATCACCGATGGTGATATTCTATTGGATGTTAACCGAATAGTGCTCTTCACGATAAACTACCTCACCTGGGCTCTCATGGTTCCTCTTCTATTCCAGTTAACTGTGATCAAAGCTGATTTTAAAGATGTAAGGTTCTATTTCCACCTGCTCATGTGGATGCTATTGCTGGCTTTTATCAACCTCATATTAACCAATATCGTCTTCTATACTTTTCAATACCTGGTAATGCCAGACTCGTTCGAAAGGATGCTGACCTCCTTTAAAGATGTTTTCTTAAGGGCTTATTTCAGCCGTATCCTGGATTTTGTGGTCATCTTTGGTTTGTTGAAACTGGTCTATGATTACAAGGTTTTCAACCAGCAGAAGGTCAAATTATCGGGATTGGAAAACCAACTCAATCTCACCAAGCTGGAAGCACTGAAGATGCAGCTCAACCCGCACTTTTTGTTTAATACGCTGCATGCCGTGCATTCGCTTATCGGTCATGACGATAGTAAAGCCAGAATGATAACGTTGAAGATCAGCAACCTCTTACGCAAAATGCTTGAGCAAAAGAACAAGTACCTGGTCACATTGCAAGAAGAACTCGACTATCTCAGGGATTATTTGGATATCGAACAAGAGCGGTTTCAAGACAGGCTTACGATCACCTACCACCTGGATCCTAATGCGGATTCCTGTGAAGTCCCGAACCTCATCTTACAGCCATTAGCGGAAAACGCCTTCAAACATGGTATCTCACTGATTGAAGGCGAAAGCTATATTCACATCAGCACCTTGCTAGGCCAAGACGGGCTACTAGAAATCTGCATGACCAACTCAGTTGATCCGGCTCAGGTTGCTGAAGTTGAATCCTATGGCATTGGTCTGTCGAACCTCGAAAAAAGGCTTGAGCAAGTATACGGAGATGAGTACCGGCTCAATACCCAAAAGCACAAAAATGAGTTTAAGGTTAGTATTATATTACCAACAAACGACTGAAAAATGACCATCAAAACGGCTATAGTTGATGACGAGCCACATGCGAGAAGATACATTGCTGATTTGCTGCGGCAAGACGATGATATACACCTGATCGGTGAGTTAAGAAACGGTAGAGAAGCTTTGGCATTCATTGCTGAGGAAAAGCCGGAACTGATCTTTCTTGATATTCACATGCCCGGAATCAGTGGTCTGGATGTCGTTAAAAAGCTACCTGAACATGAGCAACCTATTATCATATTTACCACCGCATATGATCAATATGCAATCAAAGCTTTCGAGGCTGAAGCCCTTGATTACCTATTGAAACCTTTTGATGAAACACGCCTTTTCGACGCACTGGATAGGGCTAAATCATTCATAAACCTCAAAGAGCAAGCGAAATTCAATCAAAAGCTGCTAAACTTATATCAGGATTTTGTGCAGTCAAAAACTCCTCACCTTACTCGTTTTGTGATCAAGGATAAGGGGTTGGAAAAGGTGATCAAATTGAATGAAGTATTGTGGTTGGAGGCCAGTTCTGTATACGTGATCATTCACAGCACCAAGGGTCAGCAGCTTTACCGGGTTACCATGAACCTACTGGAGGAGCAACTGCCACCAGACATGTTCATCAGAATTCACCGGTCAATTATCGTCAACTATGAGTGTGTTGATAAGGTAGTTTATCAGAACAACAACACCTTCAGTTTTAGAATGAACAACGGAAAATCACTTATTTCAAGCCGCTCTTATAAAGCAGTAATTAGTGCTTTTCTATCCGAACACGTTTGATTTTCATTGTCATCCACAACATCATTTGTGGTTGGCGACATTTTCGTACTGTAGAATCATGTTAGCGGAAAGTGGCATTGACCAGGTTCAAATAACGGATAAAGATACCCCGGATAAACCGTGAGATGACGCTTTGTATCCCGTTCTGTGTGTTTGGTCGAGTAGCGTAACCTTCTCCCCGTCATCTTGAACCTAGTGAGAGATCTATCTCTGATTTACCCCGGAAAAGGAAATAGGTTTCCCGTCCCTATCTTTAGGAATGAGAGCATGAATTTGATCTGTGCGTCATTGTCCGGTTTATCCGGACAATCTCTTTATGCTTTCTTTAATACATTCGCGCCCTCGTTGGAGTTGTCTCCAACGAGTATATGATACAAGCGAAAAACAATTGGTTATATACTCCTTCAGAGGAGATCATATACCTTTTGGTGACCCCAAATTTAAGCTTAACAAAAAAAGCCGCTACTCATGCAGGCAACGGCTTATGTTAATCATTTATCCATCCTAAGAGGATAAGGCTAATTACGTTAAATATTGATAATAAAAACTACTTTATGATGCTATTGGCAAATACTGATGTAGCAAGTAGAAAAGGCTTCTAAGGGAAGTTGATACCATTAGTTACTCAAACCCGGTAGTGCCAGGCAAAGCGCTTTGAAAAGTTGGTCGTCTGTAATGATGCAACCTGTCTCTGTCATTTCGTAAAGCTCCAATTCACGCTGCTTTTTGTAGGCTTTGTCTTTGGTGTAGACTGTGAGTCCTTTGGGTGGGTTCACCGATGCATCTATGATAAACTGATCATCGGTAAAGTCTACTTTAGGGTTGCCATTGCCTTTCATACCCACCAAAACGATTTTATCTTCCAGGCATTGAAAGACCATCAACTCTTGTTTGCTTCGATATTCCAGGTAACGTACTTTCCTCATTATACCTTCAAAAACCACATCGCTGAATAGGTCGATGATCTTATCCGCTCTTTCAGTATCCTCCTGTTTGATCTTTTCCCAATCTTCCGCTACAATTCCATTGAGTACCAGGTATTCGATAAATTCCTTTTCCAATTCAACCAATTCCGCCGTGGTCAGTGATCTGTATTTAGGCATTATAATAAGGTGATTTCTATTAGCGCGGCAATTTACCTTAATTAGATGATACAGAGGTATGATCTAGTAAATAATGTCGATGAGGGTGATTGAGAGTAGATAGTCAAGCGAACATCCTTGAAGATAGATCGAAAATGGATGCCCATAGCCCCCAGATAAACCGCAGGATGACGCTATTAACTTAGTTCTGTGTGTCATTGTCTGATTTATATAGAAATGATATGCTAGCAGAAACCGTAGTTCCGTGCGTCATTGTCCGGTTTATCCGGACAATCTCTTAGCTGCAAGTGGAGTTTTACCTCACCCAAATTACGATTGTAGTAAATCAAAGGATACTGCCGGGGCTGTTTCAAAAGCCGGTTTTAATGTCATCCCGATCAATCGGGATGAGAAATCTTACTCTTTTGATAATCAACACTTTAAATCGAGTAAGACTTCTCTAAGTCAGTTGACTGATCGAAAAGACAGTTTTTGAGACACCCTCATGTCGGCCATTACTCACCGATTCATGAAGATGCGTGAGGTCATCTCTTGATCGAGCGCATTTGTAACGCGTTCGGCATTTGATGAGGATGAAAGACACGCGTTACAAAAGCGCGCTAGCGGTGAGTTGATAGTCAGTACGTCAGAAACTAGTCTGACACCACAAAAAGGAAGCGCACGATTTCTTGCTGGCTATCCGGGTCGTCACATTCAAATGAACGGCAAACGCGTATCTCAACTTTATCCGTACCGGTAAAATCAGTTTGAGGCTTGTACTTGTAAAATACATTATCTTCCAATCCTAGTCCGGTGACCTCAAACTCTATCTCGCTTCGGTCAAAGTTATTGGCTTGCGAGATGATCTCAGCTTCTACAATACCATCGGGTCGATCGAACATTCTCTGCAGCCCTAAATCAAACTCAAACTCCTGCCCTGCGGTGATATTGATCTCTTGAAAATCCTGGTCACCTGGATCATCTTCGCTGCAAGCAATGCAGAATGATAGAACAAGCAAAGGGATGAGTATTTTGAGCGTAGATAATGCTTTCATGACAGAGGCTTTTGATTACTTAGACACAATGATGGCGTAAAAAGTTGGAATTGGATAACCTCAAACAGTTTTCTAAGCTGTAACCACAATCCAGTACGCCATTATCCGGTTTGCGCCCTCGTTGGAGTTGTCTCCAACGAGTACATGATACAGTCAAAATACATTAGGTTACATACTCTTTTAGAGTGAGACCTTTTGGTGACAACACCAAAAGGGGCTGTGGAAAGATCCCCCGGATAAACCGTGGGATGACGCTATTAACTCAGTTCTGTATATCATTGTTTGAATTATACAGAAATGACATTCTAACTGAAAACTTAACTCCGTGCGTCATTGTCCGGTTTATCAGGACAATCTACCCATTAAGCAATTCTAAAAATACCTTTCTATATCAAACTGATCTTTGAACAAGTTCAATTCTACAAGGACAGATATCTCATGAGTGCCGAAATTGCTCATCACTAATTGGTTGGTGGGTAGCTCGAACGAATAGCCCAATCGGAAGTAGCGATAGACCTGGAATTGGGTATTGATAGCCACACCGCTAAGGTTTCTGAGCGTCAGTCCGGCCCAGAAGGTGTTGGCGAATAGCCCATTCAGGCTGATATCAGCAGCAACTTGATTATCGCCTGTATATCTGATCAGGAAGCTTGGCTTTAAGACAAACTGAACGGATTGAGATTTCATGATAAAACCACCACTCAGGTAGTAATGCGGTTCATACCTGGTGCTACTGGCGACACCATCATCTACAGTCACATTGAGGATTCTAGGCACAGAAAATCCGAGGTAATACTTATCAGTCATATAGAACAGACCGGTTCCAAAGTTACCCCGACTGAAGTTATCATTATTGAAGTCCAGATCTTCATCGTCTAAGACGGCCAGATTAAGTTCATTGTAATCATAAGTGAAGTTGATCAGGCCACCTTGTACGCCAAAAGCCAGCGTTTTGCTTCCAGTGATCAACTTGTAAGCAAAAGACATCTGAAACTCTGTGTTGCTGTTAATGCCCAACCGATCATTGATCAACAGCAACCCTCCCCCAAACTGATCCGAGATCGAGGAATGCAACGAAAGCATATTGGTCTGTGGAGAACCCTCTATACCAGCCCATTGCTTTCTAGTGACCAAATTAGCGTTGAAATTATTGTAAATACCTGCATAAGCCGGATTGATCATGAACTGGTTGAACTGATACAGGTTATACAACGGATCTTGCTGGGCCTTAGTGGCATGGCTCAATCCCATGAGCATTAAAAAAATTACTGGTAAATACTTCACTTTCATCATATTCTACCTCCTGATTAAGAAAAAACCATTCTCTGATACTTCGCCATTATTCAACTCAATGACATAGTAATATGTGCCTTCCCCCAGCTCATTACCGCTATCAGAAACGCCTTCAAATTTCACATTAGCATTGTTATAGCCTGAGGCCTTGAAGACCTCATCGCCCCATCTCGTATAGATCCAAACCCTGTTCACCGGGTAGAATTCTATGTTCCTGATTTCCAGAAAGTCGTGCTTGCCGTTCTTTCTGGTGGTAACCACGTTGAATACTTCAATAGGTGGCAATTCAGTCAGGCCGTTGGCCGATATAGTGAGTATAAAGTCTTGTGCTGAAGTAGATACAATGGTCAATTCGGCTGTTCTCACCCCGACTTGAGAAGGTGTAAAACTCAACAAAAGTGTGGCCTCTTGTCCAGGTGGAATAGGGTCGGGAATATCACTTACTAATTCAAAATCATCACCATCTACCATAATATCCACGATGTTCAACATCACAGTGCCGCTGTTGAAAATAACCAGCTCTTGGGTTTCTTGTGAACCAATCAAAGCATCCATAAAATCGATGTTTCCACCGTTGAGAATACCTTCGCCATCCAACATTACCTCAAGCTCACCTTCAATCACATCAATGCTGGCATCGAAGATGGGGCTGTCCGCGAGCCCATCGTTGACGATGACCGGCACGGTTAGCTCACCCACGAAATCAGTATCTGGTATGACTGTATTACCGCTGATAGTATAATTGGGCCCATCGCTGATGGTCAGTGTGAACCCAGTGGGAAAATTGTTGTCTATATCATCCACTGTAAAATCAGTCAGTCCAAGGTCTATCGGTGTGTTTTGTGGAGTAGAAAGCGGTTGTTGGCCGGTTATAGCCGGAGCATCATTTACGGCATTCACAGTGAGTACAAAGTCTTCAAAAACAGAGGCTTGTCCATCGCTCACTTCTAGCATAATGGTAGCCTGACCATTGGCATTTGACAAGGGTGTAATGTTCAACGTTCTATCTGTACCACTGCCTCCCAGTGTGATTTGATTATTGGGTACTAAGCCCTGATTATCCGAAGTAGCGGTGATGATTAAATCATCAACTGGTGTTTCGGCATCATTGACAGTGAAATTGACGTCACCCGTGGATGTATCCTCATCAATGGCCAAGTCGGATACACCGGAAATCACGGGTGGCGTATTGGGAGTTATGATAGTACCAGTAACCGGAAAGCTAAAGATGCCCTCATTTGAATCGTTGCTAGTGATAGTAACTGTCTCTGAAAAAGTGCCTATGACTCCACCACTCAGCTGAATGACAAAATTAGCCGATCCTCCTGGTAAGATGTTCAACGGAGTTGTTGTTATCGAAAAGAAAGCGCCATCCAAAGTTGAAATGCCACTCACCGTCAAGTTTGTACTGCCACTGTTTTCTATGGTGAATGTACGGTTGATATCCGTGCCCTGATCACCAGTTCCAAAGTCAATAACAGCTGTCTGATTATTGGTAATCTCGGGGCCGGACGTAGTTGCACCATCAAAGACATTGATCTCTGGTTCTGAGGAAGTGGTTATCTCACCAGTAATGGGAATTTCAAAACTCCCCTCATCACTATCGTTATTGGTGATGGTGATCACCTCATTAAAGACACCAGGTGTACTTCCGTCCAGAATGATATCGAAATTACCCGCAGAACCATCAGTTTCGACAGTAAAAGGCACAGCTGTGGCAAGACTAAATGCACTGCCTGTTATGGTGATATTGGAAACAACCAGATCACCAGCACTGCTATTGGTAACGGTAAACGTCTGTACAATATCATTACCTTGGGGAGCACTGCCAAAATCCACGGCTGTGGCCTGATTATCAGTTAATTCAGTGCCAGTTCCATCAGGGCCAACAAATACACTTATCTCTGGTTGTGGAGGCGTATTGATCTGACCGGTAATAGGGAAATTGAAGACCGCTTCATCAGCATCATTACTATTGATGGTCATCGTTTCAGTAAAGGTTCCAATCGTTGTAGCATCCAGAACCACATCGATGGTTACGGTTGTTCCTGCGGTAACGGAGGTTGGAGCAGCAGCACTTAAACTAAATGCCGTACCCGTAAAGGTGATTCCCGAAATATTCAGTGCCGCCGTACCTCTATTTTCTAAGGTGATGGGTCTGATGATATCACTTCCTTGATTAGCAGAACCGAAGTCTACCGCTGTAGTCTGACCATCCAGAATTTCCGGTGTTGTATTGTCAGTACCGTCAAAAACAGCTATTTCAGGCTGAGGAGTGGACGTAGCTTCTGCCGTAATAGGAAAGCTAAAAGTGGCTTCATCCATGTCATCGCTGACAATGATAACCGTCTCGTTGAAAGTACCTGCTGCCGCTGTATTGAATATTACAGTAATCACTTCGGTGCCTCCTGCTGGTACAGAAGTTGGCGGAGTCGCAGCAAGATTGAAGGCACTGCCACCGATAGTGATACCGGTGATGTTCAATACATCATTACCCTGATTTTCTATCGTGAATGGGAAAGATATCCCAACGCCGATAGAGGTAATCCCTAAATCCACGACAGTGGCCTGCGCATTCAACACTTCTGTTCCAGTATTGTCAGGGCCTTCAAATACAGCAATTTCAGGTTCAGGACATCCCAAGCCAGCATCATTGATCGTCCAACCATATGTGGCTATGATGTTATTTCTTTCCGTTTCGGCATTGCAGTAGAATACGTTAGCAGCACCTAGCGTGAGGTTGGGTTGCAGGCTGGGCAGTGCGTTCCAGCCTATGAGTGTTTGATCATAGTTATCGAAACTAAGGCCAGAATCATCTAGCATAGCTCCTATATTGATGACGTTCCCAATATCCCAAGAACCCAGGTTCTGGTTGAATGATGTAGCTCCTCGGAAAAGTCTATTGGCGAACTGAAGGTTGGTGACGTTCCAACCGCTCACATCCTGATTGAAGGCAGGAGCAAACTGAAACATATCACCCATGTCGGTAACGTTACTCACATCCCATCCTCCGATGTCTTGATTGAAGATATCGCAGAAGTTGAACATCCCTCCCATGTTGGTAACGCTGCTCACATTCCAACCTCCAATATCTTGGTTAAAAGCATCACAGGAGGTGAACATGCCATCCATGTTGGTAACACTTGCCGGATTCCAGTTGGTAATGTTGCCATTGAAAGTGCCGCAAAAAGTGAACATACTACGCATGGTGGTGACATTGCTCACATCCCAACTATTCATACCTTGGTTGTATGAACCAGCGAAAGCAAACATGCGCTGCATATTGGTGACGCTGCTTACATTCCAGGAGTTGATATCCTGATTGAACGAACCCGCATCTTCAAACATGCTTTGCATAGTGGTGACATTGCTCACATTCCAATTACCAATAGGCCCGTTAAAGGCAAAGGCGTTATTGAACATGAAAGACATGTTGGTCACATTGCCCACATTCCAATTGTTCAGATCCTGGTTGAATACGTTGGCTCCGTTGAACATGGCGCGCATGGTGGTGACACTGCTCACATCCCAGCTATTCAAGGGCTGGTCGAAGTCGTTGGCACCATCGAACATATTGTTCATCTGCACCACACTACTTACATTCCAGGCATCTATATTTTGGTTGAAAACTGGTGCAGGAGCAAACAAGCTAGTCATAATCGTAACACTGCTTACATCCCACCCTCCTATGTCTTGATTAAAGTTGAGGGCAAAACTGAACATCGATTGCATGTTGGTGACATTCCCTACATTCCAACCCCCAATATCTTGGTTAAAGGCTGAAGCAACACGAAACATCTCGATCATGGTCGTTACATTGCTCACATCCCAACTACTAATGTCACTGTCAAACACACTAGCCCCTTGAAACATGTAGTTCATGTTGGTCACGTTGCCCGTATTCCATGTACTGATGTTGTTGTTAAAAGTATTGGCACCTTGAAACAATCTGGACATATCAGTGACAGTGCTCACGTCCCATGAGCTGAGATCATTGTTCATGGAGGTTGCGCTTCTAAACATTTGGGACATATCCGTTACGCCAGAAAGATTGGGGGCATCAGGCGCACTAACTACCAGATTAGAACACCCTCGAAAGGCTGCGGCCATTGATGTCCAGGCATTGCTGCCCCATTGTTCTATGGATAGAATCTTCCTTCTATCGTTAGAACCATTGAAGAAAATCCTGGGAAAGGTTCCGGTAATCTCAATGCGATAAGTACCCGCACTTGGGAAAGTGATGATCTGGGTTCCGGTAATGTTATTCAGGGTACCCGTGTTGGCGGGGTTTCCCACTTCCGTCCATAGTACGTTGTAATCATAACCCGTGCCTGTGGTGGGAATTCTAATCTCATTATCGTTAGAACTGCCTGGATTGTCGGTTTGCCAGATAGTAATGAATTGCGCTTCGGCGGTATTGACCAGCAGTAGTAAGAAGGTTACGACGCTAATTGATTTGCGGAGCTGTGAAAAGTGTTTTGTAGCGGTTTTAAGAATGAAACGAGCGCAACTGCACATGTCTTATGTCATTTATGCCAACTTAAATGCAATAGTTTTCAGCGCAGTTGCACCCGTTATAAATCATGATGCACATTTTATAAAGCCAAACTGAAGAAACTATCTACTCTCCAATCAAGATAGTATTGAGTCCAATTCGAGTAAACTCGTTTTTAGCCAACGACATGATTTATTTAGCCAATGACAGGATTGTCAGGAGCGATAAGAGTAACTAGGTTACTTTGAGTAACCTAGTTACTTCTTCTGACGCAAGAAGGTGAAGTAACCCCATGGCTTGAGTAGGCAGTAAGCAAATTCACCAGTTGCTACATCCGTGCTGATTACTGGTTTTGTCTTTTTGAAAGAAACCTATTGGAGGATAAGCGCTACTTAAGCAAAAAGAGGGATATATGATCAATTGATGATATGAGGTATAATCATTTGTGGATATGGTAGCTCTGGATAAAGAGTAACGAGGTCACTTTGAGTGACCTCGTTACTTCCTAGCAAGCTGCGAGATTGCTTCGTTCCTCGCAATGACAGCCAAAATTGAAGTATGTACAAGAGTCTTATATCTTTCTACTTATGTCTTACGTCTCTTCAAAGCAACGCTATCTTCGACATAAAAGCGGCCTTGTAAGCTCTGCCTATGGGGATGGTTTGTTCTCCGAAGAATACATAACCTTCATTGATCCTGGATATGTGAGCGAAGTTGATCAAGTAGGACTTGTGCACCCGCTCAAAGCCAAAAGGTATCAGCTTATTTTCTATACTCTTCAATGTATGACTGATGATATAGGATTGATCTGCGGTGAATACCTTGGCATAGTTGTCAAAGGCTTCAACATATAGAATGTCCTTTGGCTCAATAGGAATCAGCCCTTCTTTGTCTTTGACAAAAAACTTATCTGGTTTTTGTCCTGATGACAAACGGATCTTGTGAAAGGCCATTTCAACATTCACATAAACCTCTTGCTTGTCAAAAGGCTTTAGGATATAGCCATAGGGATTGGTGGCCTTAGCACGCGACAGCGTACTTTGGTCATAGTAAGACGTAACATAGATGAATGGAACCGGCTTTTGTCTATTGATAAAGTTGGCGAGGTCAATACCATCTTTATCACCGGAAAGGTTCACATCGAGCATGGCAAGGCTAAAATCTTGCTCGGACAGTTTCTTTAAAGCGTCGTCATACTTAAGAGAAACATCGATGTCCTGAATGCCCATATCTTCTAGGTAGCAGACAAGGTCATCTGCGATAAGCGGCTCATCCTCAACGATTAGTACTGATTTTTCCACCTTGCAATTAAACTAACTTATAATTAGAAATACTAAGTGAGGCCTTGGTTCCTTCATCAAAATCAAAACTAATTTCTGCTTCTAGCTTTCGCGACAGCGATTTGATCATTCTAATACCAAATGAATCCGAAGTTTCGATATCGTTGGTTGCGCCTACCCCATCATCCTGTACAATAAGCTCTAGCTTATTCGTAGCTTCCTTAAGTGCTATGTTCAATGCTCCCTTACGATCTCCGGGAAAGGCATACTTGAAAGAATTGCTAATTAACTCATTCAGTATCAAACCAATGGGAATAAGCGTATCCACATCAAGGTTTAATTGCTCTACTTCATAGTTGATATCCACCCTATCTGGCTCAATGCCATATGTACTCCGCAAGGTAGAAGCCAGATTCTGCACATAATCCAATACTTCCACACCGGTGAGGTTATCTTTTTGATAGAGCTTTTGGTGTATGAGCGCCATTGATTTGACACGATTCTGACCTTCACTTACTGCCTCCTTGGCACTTTCATCATCAATATATCGGGACTGCAAACTCAACAAACTGGAAATGACCTGCAGGTTGTTTTTCACCCGATGGTGTATCTCTTTCAGTAGAATCTCCTTTTCCTCCAATGACTTAGAAATGATAGCATTGGCTTTGGATTTTGTTCTAAGCAAAAGTGATAATAGAATAGCGCCAGCGATAAGGAGAATAGCCAGAAATATAAAGACATTCCTTTGGTTGGCCGAGCGTTGCATGGCCAGCTCAGCCTCTTGATTCTCAATTTTCAATGACGAAATTTCCAGCTCTTTTTGCTCGGTCTCATATTTGGTGGTGAGGTCTGCAATGGTCTCATTCAGTGATGTGGTCAACAACGAATCCTTACTTCGGTAGGCACTTTTGAGACTTAGGTAGGCATTTCTAAAGTCATTGAGCCTAGAATAGGATTCTGACATAAGCCATTGATTTTCAATTGCTAACTCTTTGTTATCAAGGTTTTGATTTAAGTCATCAAGTTGATTGCTGTAGCTGAGCGCATTCTCATATTCTCCCTTTTCAAAATAGAATTGCCCCAACGAAAGCATCGAATGAGCCATATTGAGTGTGTCTTCCTGCTCTTGGAAAAACGCCAATCCTTTCGAAGCGTAATAAAGACCGCTATCCAATTGCCCCAGCCCCTGATAGGCGTTAGCTAAATTCACGTAGGACTTGGCTAAGTTTCGGGTCGAGGATCTTTCTTCAGCCAATTTTCGGAGCGCTGTATTGTACTTAACACCAAGTTCAAAATCGCCCATGGTATTGTAAATGGAGCCGAGGTTGAGCAGAATGATTTCGACATTGCCCAGTCGGCCGCTGCTTTCGAAATACTCATTGGCCTCCATGTAATAGCGAATGGCCTTATCGTAATTACCCTGCTTCTTAAAGATCAATCCCAAGTTGAACTGCGTAATCGCTACCCCCGCACTGTCCTTAGAGGCTTCTCGCAGTTTCATGGCTTCGATGTAATAGCTAGTCGCCTTGTCGTAATCCTCATGATCCATAAACATCACGCCGAGATTATTGAGCGACGAAGCCATTTTGGCGGTATCACCACTGGCAGTTCTAATGCTTAATGCCTCACGATAATAATATTCGGCACTATCCCATTGGTTCTTATAGTGATAGGCTACAGCTATCGAAGTAGCAGCTTGCGAAAAGCCCTTCGGATCATCGAGGTTTTTGAACAGTTGATAGCCCTTCTGCCCGTAGATTAGTGAGCTGTCCAGGTCTTGGGTAAACCATACGTATGAAAGCTCGTCAAGTGTGTAAGCCCTCTCCTTTTGAGTAAGGTCAGTCGATAGTGCATTGTTCAGGCTATCGATGATTTTGGAGTGCTGCGCTTTGACTTGAACGAATAGGGTAAGTAAAATGAATAGCAAAAAAATTCTCATAGCTAGTACAATAGCGCTGATGGATGACCACCGTGTTCTGATTGATTAAACCTGAATTATGCACTAGTACATCTATTACATTCATAAATCACTTTGAAAGAGGCACTTAACACTAATTTGTTGAATCACCATAGCAATGCTATGCCTCTTCAACATAAGTACCTCTTTCTTTGTGCTTTATGACTTCATCACGATGCCTAATGCATAGTTCAGGTTAAACAATATAATAAAATGTTCTGATTTTGAGGAGATTAGGATCTGAGTATCAAACAAGGTTACTACTCAGCTATGGGTATTTGCTGCATAGTGTTACGAAGAACTTTCCAAAAGTTTTGAACTTTTGGAAAGTGGTATTGGCGATAAACATCTTTTTTCCTCCGTCAGTGGAGTGAAGTCAGGTGTTTCCACCTGACGCTTGAGTGAGGTCGCACCATAATGGTCCGAAGCATTGGTAGAGCCGGGCTTTCTATAAAATGGATGAATGAAGCAAAAGGCCAAATCGCCGGATGGAAACACCCAGCTACACCAAGGCTTCACCATTCGACATAAAAAAGGCCGGTTCTCACCGGCCTTTCATTCAACCCATTTCCGGTATTGTTCTGGCTATGTCTTCAGGTACAACAGCGTAACCTGCTAGGCTCATGCTAGCACTACCCCTGCCGGCTGTCATACCCCGCATATCCATTACGTATCCGAATAAGTTTCTCAATGGTATATCAGCTTTAATCTGTTGTATACCACGTTCCGCTATGATGCTTTGGATCAATCCACTTCTTCTATTGATATCGGCAGTAACATTGCCAATATAATCATCTGGTGAATGAACTTCCACAGTCATAACAGGCTCCAGCAACTGAGGCTTACACAGGGCGTAAGCTTCTGCAAACGCTTCCCTGGCAGCGATTTCAAAGTCAAGGCCGTGAGAATCGTTGGGGTGAAAATCACCATCGAACAAGCGTACAGTCATGCCATTGACAGGAAAACCTGCTAAACGTCCATTTTGCATGGCTTCTTCGAATCCTTTTCTCACATAAGGCACATACTCTTTCGGTATAGCGCCACCTTTGATATCATCAATAAAATGTAAACCAGCAATACCTTTGGTCGCCGGCCCCATTTCAAAAGTTATATCTGCAAACTGTCCAGGGCCACCGCTCTGCTTCTTCAGGCGATGTCTCAATACAGTTGACGCAGTCAGGACTTCTCTAAAAGCTACTTGAGGAGCTCCTCGATTCACCTTTGAGCCTAACTCCTCTTCCAATCGTGTGAATATCACTTCAAGATGAAGCTCTCCCATGCCTTTCAATATGGTTTGACCAGTGTTCTGATCAACATCCAAATGAAGGGTTGGGTCGATATCCATCATCTTGCGAAGTGCCAGCCCCATTTGCTTCTCGTCTTCCCCATTTCTGGCTTCTATGGCATAACCAATCACCGGCTCAGGGAAAGTGATGGACTCCAACAATACTTCATTACCCTTAGCGGTTATAGTATCGCCTGTTCGAACGTCCTTAAGACCGACCACGGCGCAAATCTCTCCGGCTATGGCTTGATCGAGGCCGTCGAACTTGTTGGACAATACCCGAAGTAAGCGCCCCACTTTCGATTTCTGACCAGTTCTCTCATTGGTTACGGTCATGCCCTTATCAAGGCTTCCAGAATAAACCCTTATCAAAGCCAAACGTCCCATATATCGGTCTATAACCACTTTGAAGACTAATCCGGTTAGAGAAGCTTCATGGCTGAGTTTGACCTTGACCTTCTGGTCATTCAGAGGGCTTTTTCCATCGATGTATCCCTTTTCATGAGGCGCAGGGAAATATCGAGCAATGGCATCCAATAGAGGCTGTACCCCAATATTTCTATAAGCCGCACCACACAATACAAGCAAGTGATTGCCGGAAGTAACCAAAGATTTGGCTCCACGCAAAATATCCCTATCGTTAAGGGTGCCCTCGCTCATATACTTTTCGAAAAGCATATCATCAGTTGCCGCCACCTCTTCTACCAATTCGGTTTTGTATCGGGCAATATCCTTTACCAGACTTTCAGGAACCGGGTGTTCTTCCCACGTTCTACCATGATCATCTTGGTTCCAGACCAAAAGTCTTTCACTAATCAGATCAATGACACCTTTGAGTTCATCACCCTCACCAAAAGGCATTTGCAAAGGAAGCGCCTTCACCTTTAACCTTTCTTTGATTTGTTGCACAACCGCTTCAAAGTCAGCACCGTCGCGATCGAGTTTGTTGATGAACCCTATTCTCGGCACACCGTAACGGTCGGCTTGTTTCCAAACCATCTCAGTCTGAGGTTCTACACCAGAACGGGCACAAAAGACAGCAATGGCTCCGTCCAGAACGCGCAGTGACCGTTCTACCTCGGCCGTAAAGTCTACGTGACCGGGCGTATCAATTATATTGATTTGATACCGGTTCAGTTCACCTGCCAACCCATGACTCCAATGAGTCGTAATAGCTGCGGATTGGATAGTAATGCCTCGTTTGCTCTCTTGAGGGTCGCTATCTGTAATGGTATTTCCATCGTCAACATTACCCAACTTATGGGTCATACCGGAATAATAAAGCATCCTTTCTGTCAAAGTAGTTTTCCCGGCGTCTACGTGAGCTATTATACCAATATTGCGAATGAGATCTAATCGTTTCATGTTTCAAATTTTATAAGTGCTAAAAACAAAAAAGGCTGCCTCGATAGAAGCAGCCTTTTCCCTGTAATCACTTTAGGACATAGTTCAACGCTTCCACCGACGACGAAGTCGAGTGTTGTTTAAAAGCCATTTGAATATGATTAGTAATTGGTTCACTAAAGTGATGTTTAAATAATCTTACTTTGCCAAATTAAAATCTACTGTCATTGCTGTGTGCCTACCTACCGGCAAAGGCAGGTTAACACCAGTAATTTTATAACCTGAAACCTGTTGGTGATAACACACAACAGGGGCCAATGGAGAAGATGACAAAGTAGGAATAATTCTTTTTTTGAATGAAAGACTCGTAGTCTTGGATGGGTAGCACAAAAAAGGCTTCTCCGCAAAGAGAAGCCTTTCTATATATCTAGTAAGTTACTTCAATTTGGGAATAGCAGTGGCCTTGTGCTACCCGAGATTACCGCTCTGATAGCGCCGTTGTAAGCGATGATATGATGTTGTCGATTTACGTACATGATGTACAATTTCATGCAAGTATAATGAATTCTTTAGGAGGAAGTCAAGTGAAGAAAATAAAAAAAGGGCCCGAAGGCCCACAGGGAAAGCATATAATATCAATCTAATGTTGTTATTGGATAATTGATGTTCCTACTTAGCCAGTTCTAGATGATTCGTTATTGCTGTAATTCCACCATTTAATACGTGAATAGTCGCACTACAGCGCATCAGCACTTGGAAGGCGTTGTAAGGCTAT
This sequence comes from Bacteroidota bacterium, assembly GCA_039819065.1. Taxonomy (GTDB): domain Bacteria; phylum Bacteroidota; class Bacteroidia; order Cytophagales; family Cyclobacteriaceae; genus JBCBSS01. Next base: position 16,203 of record JBCBSS010000049.1, on the reverse strand, counting down.
TCACTCGCCGCTGTCTCTTTTAAAGTACTTTTTGGATCTATTCTTTCCCCATCCTTCCAGACCTGATATTGTAAGAGTGGAAAACGAGACTTTCCGGTATTACCCACATATCCTATCAGTTCACCTTTCTTCACACGTTCTCCTTCCAATACAACAAAGTCGTTGAGGTGCGCATAAGCAGTATGATAAATGTTACCATGTTTAATCACTACTATTTTTCCATAATCCTCATTATACCCCATATTTTCAGCATTGACGATTTCTCCACTGGCAGTCGCATACACCTCAGTACCTTTTGCTGCAAAAAAGCCCATACCATGATACATGACTTCTACTTTGGTAATAGGATGGAATTTTATACCATAGCTGAGAATAGGTTGTTTCAATTTTTCCTCGGCAATTGGCATACCGGATGGGATGTAGTCTTGTACCGGCTTCCTTTCTATCTCTATAAAAGAAGCTCCATTGACAGAAATGTGTGTGTTTTCGGCCCATGGCACCTCTACAGGTTTGAAGGCGAAAAGCGCCATTAGGCCAACCATTAACGGTACTGCCATTAGGAACCGAAGTCGAGCCCACCGGCTAAATTTGGGGGTATGTAACATAGTTATCCTTTTTTTAATTTGAGTTTTAGAAAAGTTATTAGTTATAAAATGGGTGTTGTTATTGTTCGCAAGTTGTAAAATGAGCTTAGCATAGTTCGTTAGGTCTTCTTGCTCAGCTATTTGATAATCAACGTAGTATTCGTGCTCCTCTCTTATCGCCTTTCTGATCAGATATATAACAGGATTGAACCAGAGTATTACAATGCCTAATTCTACCAGTAGAATATCAATACTATGCCGTTGTGAGCTATGCACAGCTTCATGTTGAAAAATGATGCGCTGTTGACTTGTACTAATATCAGGTCGAGCAGGTAGAAAAATATATTTAAGAAAAGAAAAGGGTGCCAAACGAGAATTCGTTTTGACAATCCTGAAGCCTGCCACCGATTGAAAAGAAGTATATTTAATCAAGATGCCAAGCTTCGTTAACCTTTTCAGCAGTACTAAAGCTGTAATAAAGAGCCCTATCCAATAGAATACGGTAATCAGTTTAGCGATAGAAAAACCGAAACCCTCTGGATGAAGCTGGGTTACAGCTTCAGGATCGATGGTCGGCAATTGGGGAGAGTGGAAAATCCCTAGCTCGGCTTCTTCCAACAGCTTGACGGTCTCATTCAGCTTCGGGTAAGGCGCCAAGGCATGGCTATCCAACTCTAGTGTCGGTATTACCAGACTGAGTAAAAGTGTACTAAGCAAGTAAAACCGGTTCCATTGTGGTTGTCTGGTCTTGGCAAGCATAAAATAATATAGGAGATAAAAAGCGGTTAGGCAGATCGATACCTCAATCAAATACTTTAAGATGGCTACCATGCTCCTATTTCTTGTTTGGTTTTTTATGTTGCTCAATTATCTCCTTGATCTCGTCGATTTCCGACTGATCCAAGTCTTGCTCTTTGACCATAAAAGAAACTACATTCTCTACTGATCCATCAAAGTAATCAGAGATCATATTCTTGAAGGCGAATTTCTTATAGGCCAATTTGGTCACTTTAGGAAAGTACTCGTGGGTTTTGCCATAAGCTTTATGTCCTACAAAACCCTTTTGTTCCAATACTCTAATGACTGATGATATCGTATTGTAAGGAGGCTTAGGCTCAGGTAGTTGATCCAGTACATCCCTGACGAATCCTTTCTTGATGCGCCAAAGAATATGCATTACCCTTTCTTCTGTTTTGGTGAGTGATTCCATACATCAAATGTATAACTGTAAAATCAGTTATACAACTGTAATATCAGTTTATTAACGGATAAACCAGTTGATTTGCTTTTTGTGGTGATAAATAATCCTTTTTATTGGCCGAATGGAACCTGACCTTAATAAAAGCCAAAGTTCTTCAGAGGCTAGTACTACCCTCTACTTCAAAAGTGAGTATTGCAGTTTTCTGACAATATAAATTAGTAATTTAGTAAGGCTCTAAAACAATAATAACTACCTTCAGCCCTATTCTTTCATACTTGTTGAAAGGTGGTTATCCTATGATCATGATTTGATACTTGTTCAGTTCACCTACCAACTCATGACTCCAATGTGACGTAATAGCTGTAGGTTGGATAGTAATGCTTCGTCTACTCTCTTGCGGGTCGATATCTGTTATGGTATTCCAATCGTTAACATTGCCCAACTTATGCATCATGCCGGAGTAATGAAGCAGCCTTTTCCCTGTAATCACTTTAGGACATAGTTCAACGCTTCCACCGACAACGAAGTTGAGTGTTATTTAAAAGCCATTTGAATATGATTGGCTCACTAAAGTGATTTTTAAATAATCTTACTCTGTCAAGTTAAAATCTGCTGCCATTGCCGTGTGCCTGCCTACCTGCAAAGGCAGATTATCACCAGCAATTTTGTAACCTGAAACCTGTTGGTGATAACACACAACAGGGGCTAATGGATAAGATGACATAGTAGGGATAATTCTTTTATTGAATGGAAGACCCGTAGTCTTGAAGGGGTAGCACAAAAAAAGAGGGTGTGTCAAAAGCTGTCTTTTCGATCCGGACAGGTCGAGAGAGAAATCTCACTCGACTCAAAGTATTGATTATCAAGGGAGTAAGATTCTCATCCCGATTGATCGGCAAGAAGTCAACTGAAGACAATAAAAAGGGCCCGAAGGCCCACAGGGAAAGCATATAATATCAATCTAGTGTTGTCATTGGATGATTGATATTCCTACTTAGCCAGTTCTAGATGATTCGGTTATGGTTGTAATTCCACCATTTGATCTGCGAATAGTCTCAGTACAGCGCATCAGCACTTGGAAGGCATTGTAAGGCTATTCACTCACCACTGTCTCTTTTAAAGTACTGTTTGGGTCTATTCTTTCTCCATCCTTCCAGACCTCATAATGCAGATGTGGAGCAAAAGATCTCCCGGTATTACCCACGTATCCGATCAGCTCCCCTTTCTTCACACGTTCCCCTTCCACAACTACGAACTCATTGAGATGAGCGTATAGCGTATGGTAAACATTACCATGTTTGATCATTACCACTTTTCCATAACCTTTATCAACCTCGCTCTTGTTGAGCTTAACAATTTCTCCATCGGCGGTAGCATAAACCTCAGTACCTTTTGGTGCGCTGAAATCGATACCATGGTGCATTTTTTTCACTTTGAGAATAGGATGCGTTCTCATGCCATAGTTTGAGCTGAGCCTTGTAAGCCTTTCTTCAGCGATGGGCATACCAGATGGGATATAATCTTGTACCGACTTCCGTTCTACGCTTATGAAAGAAGCTCCATCGGCAGAAATGTGCGTATGTTCTGCCCATGGCATCTCGACCGGCTTGAAGGCGAAAAGTGCCATTAGGCCAACGACCATAGGCAGTGCCATCAGGAACCTGAGCCGAGCCCACCGGCTAAATTTGGGGTTGTGTAACATAGTAATCCTTTTTTTAATTTGAGTTTTAGAAAAATTATTGGTTATAAAATGGGTGTCGTTATTGTTAGCAAGTTGTAAAATGAGCTTAGCATAGTCCGTTAGGTCTTCTTGCTCGGCTATCCGGTGATCAACATAGTATTCGTGTTCCTCTCTTAACGCCCTTCTCATTAGGTATATGACGGGATTGAACCAGAGCATTACAATGCCTAATTCTAATAGTAGAATATCAATGCTATGCCGCTGTGAGCCATGTATGGCCTCGTGTTGAAAAATGATGTGCTGCTGACTAGCGTTAAGATCAGATCGTACAGGTAGAAAAATATACTTTAAGAAGGAAAAGGGTGCCAAACGAGAATTCGTCTTGACAATCTTAAAGCTCGCCACAGGTTGAAAAGAACTACGTCTAATTAGGATACCAAGCTTTACCATCCGTTTAATAAGGACAATGCCGGCAATAACCAATCCTATCAAGTAGAGTCCAGTGATCAAGGTAGCGACAGAAAAATCCAATCCTTTAGAAGAAAGGTGAGCTTCTGTGTTTGGATCAGCTGTTAAATCTGCTGAAGTATCGAAAATTCCTAACTCCACTTCTTCCAACAGCTTGACGGTCTCATTCAGCTTTGGGTAGGGCGCCAAGGCATGGCTATCCAACTCTAGCGTCGGTATTACCAGACTGAGTAAAAGTGTACCAATTAAATAAAACCGGTTCCATTGCGGTTGTCTCGTTCTGGCAAGCATAAAATAATATAGGAGATAAAAAGCGGTTAGGCAGATCGATACCTCAATCAGATACTTTAAGATGGCTACCATGCTCCTATTTCTTGTTTGGTTTTTTATGTTGCTCTATTATCTCCATGATCTCGTCGATTTCTGACTGATCCAGGTCTTGCTCTTTGACCATAAAAGAAACCACATTCTCCACCGACCCATCAAAATAGTCAGAGATCATATTCTTGAAGGCGAATTTCTTATAGGCCACTTTGGTCACTTTTGGAAAGTATTCATGGGTCTTGCCATAGGCTTTATATCCTACAAAGACCTTTTGCTCCAGTATTCTAATGACTGATGATATTGTATTGTAAGGAGGTTTGGGTTCAGGTAGTTGATCCAGTACATCCCTGACGAACCCTTTCTTGATACGCCAAAGGATATGCATTACCCTCTCTTCTGTTTTGGTAAGTGATTCCATGCCATAAATGTATAACTGATTTTCCAGTTATACAACGGCAAGTTCAGTTTATCAACGGAAAAATCAGTTGAATTGGTTTTAATACGGATGAGAGAGTATTTCTGTCCACCTATTAAGGCAACATTTCTGATCCTTCCTATCTTAAGCTTCAGTTACCAATAAGATACGTGTTAAAAGGCGAGCCAGACAGAGCGTATATGTTTCGATTTCCTCGATAGAACAAGCTTCGACCAAAAGCGATCATGCAAAATAGAGTTTTGGCGAATACATCCGGAATTACCAGTACTAGTGCAAAATCTTAGGAATAATGGTCATTTTCTAGGAAAAATACCTAAGTACTCAACCTTACTCGACCAAACACGTTATTTTCAAGATCATAAAACCAGCGTTCTAAGTTTAAACTTCTAATCTGTCAGTACCAGCAATTCCTGATAGTCTGAATCGTTAAGATTTATTTACCGCCTTGATATTACCCATTTCACTACTACTGTGACCAATGACTTTACAAACAAAACTAAAATACTAACCGATTTACATGATTAAAAGGCATACGCTATTGCTTCTCTTAGTGATCACCAGCTCTGGGCTTTTGGCCCAAATTGATACAATCAAAGTCAAAAAAGAGCATTTCTTTCGCCGTATTACTAATGACGGGAAGCTTGCTATTCAAACAATAGGTGCAACTTATGCGCGGCCTGCCTCTTGGCAGAAAAGAGATTGGATACGATTGGGTGGAGCCATAGGTATTTCAGCTACCGTTACATTGCTGGATAGACCAATATCTAATTTCTTCAGGAATAACCAAAATAAGGTAATGGATCGCGTCTCCAAGTTTGGGGATTTTATGGGACAACCGGACAATAATTATCCTTTTTTATTAGCTGTATGGAGTTCGGGAGTGATTTTTAACAATGAATGGCTAAGAGATACGGGTATTATGCTTTTTGCATCAATAACTACCTCAGGCCTTCTACAGACTTTTTCTAAAGAATTGGTAGGTAGAGCCAGGCCGCTTACTGGTGATGGGGTATATGGATTTAGACCTTTCGATGGCACAATAGCTTATCACTCTTTTCCTTCAGGGCATACGATGCTTGCCCTTGCTACGTCATGGGTTATGGCACATCAAGTCAAGTTCAAACCTCTAAAAATTTTCTTTTATTCCGTTCCTGTAATAGTTGGCGTAGCAAGGATATATGACCAGGCACACTGGGCTTCTGATGTACTTTTGGGGTCTGCTCTTGGGATTGCCTGTGCAGAAACAGTCATTAGAGTCTATCCAAAATTCAAGGAAAAACTGCAGAGAAACCAAGGGTTATTAATACTGCCGACCGGTAGAGGTGTATCACTTACCTATCGCTTCTAGGGCCCAGAAGCATGTTGGTTGAGTCGCTATGCTCGACATGACTACTAAGTGTGAATTTGAATACATATGTTAGAGCGCGTTTGCAACGCGTTCTTTGTGTAAGTCGGGTGTTTCTTTTGCCCTTGTAGGAGCGTTTTGATAGTGTGTTCCTAGTTAGATACATGAAAATTATTGCACGCGTTGCAAACGCGCGCCAACTACGGTTCACAAGCTGTAAATCACGCGTTACAAATGCACGCCAACTACGCATTTTCTGCTAACGCAAGTCAGACATTGGCAGGGTTCTAAAACACGAAAAACCATCTTCTACCCTATTGTTTCATGCTTGTTGCAAGATATTCACCTTATCATAGTGATTTTCTATTCTACCATAAAAGCTTAAATTGATATATTAAACACTCAACTCATGAGATATCTACTCACGCTTGGAATGTTCTTATTGGGATTATGCTATCAAGCCGCACCTACTTTAGCACAACCAACCGATCAGGATCAAATCAAATACATTAAGCAGCGTTTTGTTGAGGTCAATGTATTGTGCCAAGATATCTCACCTATCGTACATCAATCTGATACATTGAATGGTGGACAACCTGCTGAATTCAAGGAGTGGTTTAAAGATGGTAGTTTGATCAAGTTTCAGGTGACCTTGTTCAAAGGCAATGACAAAACAATCAGCGACTACTATTTCGGTCAAGACGGGCTGATATTCGCTTTTTACCAGGATCATTTGACGGATGAGAACAATAGGCAGTTTGTTCATGAAAACCGATACTATTTTAAGGATGAACAAACGTTGATCAAATGGCTCGATGAGGATAAAAATAACGTACCCGGAGATAGCGATGCTTTTGCTCAAAAGGAAGGAGATATTTGGGGCGATATGCATTCCTGGAGTGAAATGGTATTCATGGTTTTTGGAAATGATGAACGTTACAACGCGGTTAATCAGACCTATAACATAGAACCAAAAGCATTCTACGGCATAGTACTGAATGCTAAAATCTCTTCGTCCTCGGATCGGCTGGAAAAAGGGACGTTATCTACAGGAGATGGTGATTTCGATGTATTCTACATCATTGGAGCGTCTGGAGAACGGCTAGGCTATTTAATGCCTCACCGCCATGATGAAGAGAAGGTCGGAACAATTGTGATCACCACACCGCAGGCATCCACTGAATATGGTCTCAAAGTAGGAATGACTTTTGGCGAGATCATGAGAAAATTCGAAAGCTTCGAAGTGCATGGCTCAGAATTAGAAAGTAGAACCTATGCCATTGTAGAAGAGTATGCATTGCTTTTGGACGCATACCATACAGAACACAATCTCGATCCTAGCCTGATCGATAAACAAGCAAAAGTCAAAGAGATTTCAATTTCTAGTCGCTAGTAAATTTTAATGCCATTTCGAATGCAATTAGAAATCTTACTCCTTTGATAATCAACACTTTAAATCGAGTAAGATTTCTCCTAACGTCGAAATGACTGGTTTTAGAGGCATGTCTCCATGCCTCTCGAGCGCGTTTGTAACGCGTTCGCCAGCCAATGAGGCACGCGTTGCAAACGCGCGCCAACTTAGCTAATCCACACCTTACCCTCCCACCGTAGCGATATCATGGGTGGCTGCCCATTGGGCAATGTCCTGCTTTTGTAGTGCACAGGCCATCAGGTCTGGGAACATGTCAGGAGAGCAAGCGAAGGCAGGGATGCCATTTTCGGCCAAAAAGCGGGCATTGTTATGATCGTAGAACGGTTTGCCTTCATCGTTCAACGCCAGCAAGACTACCAACTGCACACCTGAGTTGGCAATAGTCAATATCTTCTTTCGCATTTGCTGGACGTTGCCACCCTCGTAAAGGTCGGTAATCAATACCAGCACCGTATCCTCGGGTCTGGAGATCAATTGCTGGCAATAGCCCATAGCTCGATCTATATCTGTCCCACCGCCCAGTTGTACACCAAAAAGCAAGTCTACAGGGTCTTGCAAATCTTCAGTCAAATCGACGACAGCCGTATCGAATACGACCATCTTAGTACTTACAGCTGGTATTGAAGCCATTACAGCACCGAAAATGCCCGAGTAAACTACCGAGGTGGCCATCGATCCGCTTTGATCCACACACAGTATGATGTCTTTCATGGCAGAGCGTCTTTTGCGCCCATACCCTATTCTTATCTCCGGAACGATGGTCTTGTACTCTGGCTGATAGTGCTTGAGGTTCTTGAGAATAGTAGCATGCCAATCAATCTCATTGTGCCTCGGCCGTTTGTTTTTGATGGCACGACTAATACTACCGGATACAGCTTCTTGCATCGGTTGGGTTAGTTTTTCTATAAGGTCTTCTACCACTTTCCTGACTACAGCCCTGGCCGTTTCTTTGGTTTTATCGGGAATGACGCTTCCTAAGGATAGTAAATTAGCTACCATGTGAACATCTGGCTCAATGGTTTCCAGCATTTCTGGCTCCATCAACATAGAAGTAAGGTTGAGGCGCTTAAAGGCATCCTGCTGCATCACCTGCACCACAGACTTAGGAAAATACTCTCTTATGTCCCCTAACCACCTTGATACATTTGGTGAAGATGGCCCTAACCCACCCGAGCGCTCGCCTTCATCATACAAAGCAGCCAGTGTATTATCCATCTGCACGTCCTGACCGCTGAGAGAAAGACCTGTCCCGTCAGCGTCATCTCCACCTAGCATCAATCTCCACCTTTTTAAAATATGTTCGTCCATAGTATGTTATTCCTTTGAAAGCCCAAATAGCTGAGCAAGCACTGCCAGGGCAGCCTCGCCCCTTTCAGCATTGATACCCGTTTCATCATTCCGAGTTTTAGTCGGTATTTGATCTTGACCACGCTTTGCCCTCTCACCAATTTTACGACGTTCCGGTTGTGAGAAAGTCGAAAAGTTGCGCCTCAACAGCGGCAGTAGTTGCTTGAATGTTTCATCATCTAACTGTTCTACCCAGTTTTGCAGAATGAACCACAGACTATCGTCAAGTAATAGAATAGTGGCACTTCCTTTCAAAAAGCCCTCTAGCCAGGCTGCGGAATAATCCGGTTCGTTAGCGGTAGAAAGGGCATAACTGAATTTATTGGCAATGGATTCCGGATCGATCGCATGTGCGTCAGAAAGTATTCTGGTCGCTCTACCGGCTATCAATCCATTCACCTGATGGTTCTCGGATAATTGAATCAGTGCTCCAATCCAATGCTCTTTGAGTGCCTGGTTGTCAACCAGTTGAATACTGCCGTTTACTTCGATGATCAGCTCATGCATCGCTTCAGAAGCATCTGCATCCAAAGACATACAGGCATTGGTTATACCTATACAAACCCGGACAACCAATCCTTCTACTACCTGTGCCAGCAGTTCGAGATCAGTCTTTCTCACATTGCCATAACGGCTCACTCTGGCTAAGGGTGGAATAGACCTCATCAATTCCATCACGTCCCCGGAAACAGCCGCCAAATCATCTATCTTATGCATGAGGCGATCTATCGCCTCTGGGATATCAGCAGGAATGGCCTCATTCAGTAGTTGGGCAACAGCTCCCAGTGCTTCTGTGGATTCAAGCTGGCTGATGACAAAGGCCGAAGAGGCACTTTGCACTGTATTGCCCCAAATCCCCATTTCAACAATGCTGATCATCATCTCCGGCTGCCAGTGCAGCAACCACTGCTCCTTAAAAGTACCCGTACCAGAGCTATGTTCTTGTTGCCCCCATTTTATATTGAGTAAGTTTAAACGATGCAGTAGCTTACTTCTCTCTAGGTCGTTCTCTTTCCTCAGGTCAAGCACATATCTTTTTTCTTCGTCCTTGGGAGGCATGCGCAGCTTCTTTTGCCACTTTTGAAGGTCTTGCTGGAGCGGTACTGATGGTGCCTCTTCAGGCACAGCGCCAATACGGTTACTGACGATCAATTCCTTTTGAATGAGGGTCATCATTTGTGGTTCACCGAAACACAGAACCGTTTGCACCGCTTCATTGAGTTCTTCTAAACCCGGTTGGGGGTGCTCACGAAGAGCGGCTAACATTTCCGCCAGCCTGACCGCCTCAATGACATGGGACACCGATGTATCCATCCCCTCTTCCCTGAATTCCCTGGCTACTTTTGTAATCCATGACTCCGCTATATTTTCCTGATTCTCCCACAAGTGGTGATACCACCCCGGAGACAGCACTCCGGCACCATAACCACTCTTAAAAGTGAGGCGACTATACGTCCAAGGTATCCAAGTACTGTTGACCTTGCATTTCGGTAATCCTTTCAAAAGCGCATTATCCTCTTTCTGGCTGGGCATATTGGTCAATGCCGATGTGTGCCAGGCGCCGCAGATAATCACAGCCTTGGCAAAGCCTTCTTTTTCCGCTTGGCGGATCACTTTGCGCATATAAGCCTCTCTCAATAGGTCTTGGGGACGCTTATCAGGCAAATCACTGCGTAAGGCAGCCACAGCTTCACTGACAGCCTCAAAATGCGTATCCGTATGTGTAGAACGCTCAAAGGTACGCTCCCACCAGCTTTCGGAATCGGCATACCCCGCCGCCTCCGCTAAGTACAGCATGGGATTGTCATAGGTGACTTCCAATTCCTGATCAGAAGTGGTAGCCTTGATAGGCTCAGGAGACTCTTCGGGCTGAAGGTCTAGCGCCATTTTGTGCATCAATGGCAAGTCCATAAAGCGCGTTACTACATTAGTCTTATGTCCATATAAGATCGCCTGCCATTCCGGTGAAAACTCAGCAAAGGGGTAGAATGCCGCATGTTGTGGGTTCGCTTCTTCATAGGCTAGAATGGCCACAGGAGGCTGCATTCCAGCTTTGCCTGCCAGGGCTATGAGTCCATTAGCATCGGGAGGCCCTTCAATGAGAACGACGTCTGGTTGTAATGCTTCCAGCGCAGCACGCACTTGTCGCGCTGAACCAGGGCCGTGATGCCTTACACCTAGAATGTGTTTCTCCATTTACACCAAATCCCTACAAGCCCGATATATATCTTTCCAGCCGTCCCTATTCTTGACTACCGTTTCCAGGTATTCTTTCCACACTACTTTATCCTGTACCGGGTCTTTTACCACTGCACCCACAAGGCCAGAGGCAATCTCGTCTGCCGTGAGGCGGCCATCTCCAAAATGACCGCTTAGAGCCATTCCGCTGTTGACCACTGAAATGGCTTCTGCTGTACTCATGGTACCGCTAGGCACTTTGATCTTGGTTTTCCCGTCTGCAGTGACTCCGGCGCGTAATTCCCTGAATACAGTCACTATCCTTTTTATTTCCGCTAAAGCAGGCTTTTCCGCGGGTAAGTCCAATACTTTGCCAATCCCTTCTACCCTTCTCTTGACGATGTCTACTTCTTCATCCATGGTCGCCGGTACCGGTAGAATGACGGTATTAAAACGCCTTTTCAAGGCGCTCGATAGTTCGTTTACACCTTTGTCGCGATTATTGGCGGTCGCGATCACATTGAATCCTTGAGTGGCTTGTATCTCGTGGTTCAATTCTGGTATAGGCATACTCTTTTCCGATAGAATGGTGATGAGTGTATCTTGGACATCAGCCGTGATTCGAGTCAATTCCTCGATCCTGGCGATCTTGCCATCTTGCATGGCTTTCATCATAGGTGTGGCTACAATAGCTCCCTCGGTAGGGCCTTCAGCCAGCAACTTGGCGTAGTTCCATCCATATCTGATAGCTTCCTCACTAGTTCCGGCAGTTCCCTGTACAAGTCTGGTAGAATCACCGCTGATCGCTGCGGCTAAGTGCTCGGCCACCCAGGATTTGGCTGTACCTGGCAGTCCATAAAGCAATAAAGCCCTATCAGTGGTCAGTGTAGCCACCGCTATTTCCATAAGTCGCTGATTACCAATATATTTTGGACTTACTTCAAAACCATTTTTTAGCTTCCCTCCGATCAGATAAGTGACTACCGCCCAAGGTGACATGTCCCAATTGGGAGGTAGTTTTCTATCGTCTTGTTTCTTGATCTCCTCTAGTTCTTCGGCGAACTGTTGTTCAGCATGCTCTCGTAAAAGTGTGGACATTTATATGCTTATTCAGTGTGGTTAAGTATCTATTTAATTACTTACTATTAAACGCTTCATTAATCAGTTTTCTCAATTCTACCGCTTCAAATAGCTTTTCCATGTTTTCCCGCCAAGTCTGGCGCCGCTCTCCATCAGGTGGTAACACGATTGATTTCTGTTTTAATACATCAGGGTTCAAGGACGCATTCAACCGATAGAATTTATCTCGCTCATAGTGCTGGATGCCTCTGTCTGCATAGTTGTTATAAAGCTTGACCAACGCTTGCTTGGAAAAGTCGAGGCTCCATTGAAAATCACAGAGGTTCAGGTATTCTACCAACCCAATTCCAGCCTTGCCGGCTCTATGGTGAATGCTTTTTTGGAAGAAATACTGTTTGTCTTCGTTACTGAGTGCTGTAACCAGGCTTGGGAGTAAATCACTTAATGCTTCTATCACTACTTCCTGCTCAGCATAGACCATATTGAGAATGGCCTTGGCCCAATCTGCATCTTGGTGTAGTGCAGTCGCCTTGACCAGCGCAGGAATGAATTTCTTCAATGCTTTATCCTTCACCAGAATCATCATCATTTTGTCTGATGACAAACCAAGGTGGTCATTCCAAAATGATGGTCGTACCACTTCCAATAATCCATTGAAGAAGTAGGCTTCATGCGTGAACTGTTTATCGAGGCTTTCTACCGGGAATCCGTACTTTTCCCAAGCCAAATCGATAGGTGCAGGCTCAAAAGCGAGACTCTCTTTTCCAAACCCAAGTAACGATTTTGACTTTCTGGCTTGCAGATATCTTTCTGCGGTTATAATGAGCTTTTTTGATAAACTGCTCTCTGGTATTAGCATTAACAGTTTTATAGCTTCTGACTTCACCTTACGGCTTTTGTCGTTGATACAGCTTTCTAAAAACGACAGGTCTTCATTACTCAAACCATGACGAATGAAGGCCAGAAAATCCGCTCTATGGTTGGCTGATTCCTGAGACCATGTTGTGCTCAAGAGCTTGCGAGCATTAACAGGTTCTTTTTTCCGCAATAGCTTGAAGAAGGCTTTGCGCTCTTCATGCTTGCCATGCTGCCAAAGATGGTCTTCAGGTTGGTTAAGGTAAGCCCAATCTGGGTTCTTGCGGGCTAACCATTGTCCCCTTGCTCCCAATACATCCGGTAGATATTGCCTGACTGTTAAATCTGTGGTGCCGGATGCCAAAAAACCGGGTATATAGGCGGGATGGGCAATGTACCCAGCTTGACGACATGAGGATAGCCAGTGTATGATAAGATCATCCAATTGATCTCTTTGAAGTCTCTTCAGTATTTCCAGTGCAGCCGACGAGGTATACGGTTTAGTTTCCTCCGGCGCTACGTCGACATGCTCCGGTTCGGTAGTCGGGTGTTGGAAACCAGCATCTCTGTAGCTAAAGGCCATACCAGATGCCTTAAGCAGCAGTTCTTCCTGATCAACAGACTGTGTATCTATCAAGCTGGCAATAGCTTCTGGTAATTCACTTTTCGAAACCGCCGACTTGGATGTGCCAAGCAACGCATTTTTGACTAATGTATTGATCAGGTTCATAGTTTCTAAGCAAGCGTATTAGAAAAGGTGATACCCTGCATCACTCCATGCACCTAGTGGCAAGAGTGCTGAGCCTTTTCTAATCATAAATATTGTAAGAGGTTTACCCCCACTAAGCGCCATTAATAACCAGGATTTATCGAAAGTGCTACTCACAGCCGCTTTTCTATTCTCTCTATCAACTAAGTCAATTTGTTTGTCTTCCATCACAGGTATGACACTTTCAACGACTAAAGGAATCTCGTCCATCCAAGGGTTTTGTGCTACAATACGAGCACATTCATGTTCTAATGCATTGAAATCCTGGAGGCCGCTTAGGGATTCGAATGCCTCAGTTCCAAACTCTTCCTTGATCAACGCTCTTAGCGGAACACTTCCAGGGTAAAAGGCCAGACTGGCATCCATTACCATACCGGGAACTAATGTCACCTGTCTGGGTTGTCCCGGCGCGAAGAAATGCAGTAAAAGCGCAAACCGCTGCGTCTGCTGGCCATATAACCAAACCTTCACAGTCGTCAGTCGTTCTTCCTGCTCGTCCGTACGGCCAAGCACTTGCCAGGTGTCCCTGATACCATCCTGCGCTTTGATCTCTTCCTGATTGTATGTCCAGCCGATTAGTGACTTAACATCTTCCTGTAGGTTATCGGGTAAGCTGTCCAGTCTTTTATAACCTTCTGCGGTCATGTAGATTCTAACCAATTGGCGCAGGAGTTCCTCTTGCCATGCTTCGCCTGTATAATCAATCTTGCCCAGATTGCGTACCATAGCAGCCATACCAGATGCTTGGGCATCCACCATTCTGGCAGCCGTAGATTGCCAAAACTCATAGGCGCGTTCCGGAATATTCACCAGGCCATTCCGAATCAGGTCTTTTACCCAAAGTGTCACTTCTTCAATGCCTTCCGCTACCTTTTGCTCCCTGGCTGCTACTCGTTTAGCCTGCGCTTTTTCATCAACCGGTTTTTCGCTTTTGGCTTTCTTCTTTTCCTCTCGCTGTTCACGTGATGTCAACCATTTATTGGCCCATTCGGGAGGTTCTTTATCGGTAAAAGCTTCGGGAGAGCGTGCATAGACTAAAAATAATCCCAAAGCATGCTTACAGGGAAACTTTCTACTCGGACAAGTACACTTAAAAGCGACATTATTGATGTCGATTACAGTTTGATAAGGAGTCTTTCCGCTGCCTTTGATCTCACCCCAGATCGCCTTGTCATTTTTGTGTAGAATAAGCCATTTTTCCTTCTTGGCCTGCGTCAATCCAGCCTTGGTGGAAGAGGCGTCTGGTGACAATTGTAAGACTTGGTCTTCAGTCCAATTCATCTTTTAAAAATAGATCATAAAAGGCAATATAGCGGATAAAAATGCGAAGATTTAAAGAGGAATTTACAATTTCCATTTATCAAAAAAATCAACCGTACAGGCTGACTCAAATCCATTCGATAGACTGACGTTATCCTATCGCATATTATTCGTATTATTAGGTATAAGCATTTGACTAACACCTAAACTTATAAATCATGCAACTCAATCTGGTAGAAAAACTCATGCTCCTAGCCACCGATGACCATAGTGGTAAATCTGCTTCTGGTGCTAGCTATCTTAACTACAGTATGGCCGGTGCTTGTATTCTAGCGCTTTCTTTGCATGACAGGGTGAATGTTGATGGCAAGAAGTTGGTAGTGACGAGCAGCGAAAAAGTGGGCAATAAAGTACTAGATGCCGTGTTGGCCATGATAGTAGAAGGCTCACAATCGAGAACCAGAACGATCAACCATTGGATAAACAGGTTGAGTTCAAAGTATGGTCAAATCAAAAGCAGCATTATCTCTGATTTGATTGACAAGCGCATTCTGGAAGAAAAAGAGGGTAAAATCTTGTGGTTCATTCCGACCGTACAATACCCGGCAGTAAACTCGAAGCCCGAAAATGAGGTCAGGTATCGACTTAAAGATATCGTACTGAATCAAGCTAAGCCTAGCCCTGAGGAAGCCATGTTGCTCAGCTTGGTAAGCGTATCCGGCTTGATCAGAGAAGTATTCGGCAAGGCACAAAGCCAAAGATCTATTAAAAAACGTATTGACGCACTAGCTGAAGATGAAGAGATTCATAAGGCGGTAAGCGCTACTGTAAAGCAAGTACAAGCCGCTGTGACTATGATGCTGACCACTGCCACCATTGCCGCAACTGCTTCAGCTAGTTCTTAGCGTAACTGTTGTTCAACGCATTTTACTAAGTACTGCGTTTCTCAACCTTTTTTGCCTGTTCATAGGTCGTCTTTCGGACTAGAGCTCTATAAACTCTAGTATTCTATTGACCCACCTTAATGATTTCCTTGTTATCTTTAGCGTTTTAGTCAACCAACCTTGATTGTGTTAACTTTTTTAGCATTTCCTTATTAGTTCATAGGAGGGTATTTTTTGACATTTTACAAATCACAACACTACTCACAAAAAGATAAGTATTAACCAAGCAATCATTAAGGTGGGTCAATAGAATACTAGAGTTTATAGAGCTCTAGTCCGAAAGACGACCTATGAACAGG
>JBCBSS010000048.1:0-46354 GCA_039819065.1 Bacteroidota bacterium | reverse complement strand
CTAATACCTAAGCTAACCAAGGTAATCTCAGGTATTAGGCAATTGCAATGATCCCGACTAACATGACTATCCTAAAAATGTAACATTGCCACTGCCTAATACCTAAGCTAACCAAGGTAATCTCAGGATTGATGACTCTGATTTTTAGTACAGACTTTTATTATCAGGCTTTAATCTCATTTTTTTATTTTTGAAAAATTGCATTTTTTGAATTTGATCGAAAGCACGGTTCACGCTTTTAGCTCTTTACACACTCATTAGAATGAAGGACATCGAAATCAAAGATTTACGAAGGATCACAGAATTGGTAAAGGATAGGTATAGTTATGATTTTTCTAACTATGCCATGTCCTCATTTAAGCGCCGGGTTTTAAGAATCCTAGAGTTGAAACAGCTCAGTGTAGAGAATTTGATCAAGAAGATAGAGAGCAATCCTACATTTGTTGAAGATTTTCTGTCCGAAATTACGGTGAACGTAACCGAAATGTTCAGGGATCCTTCCTTCTGGCGTGTATTAAGAGATGATATCATTCCTGCCATTCTACTTAATAACAAGTCAATCAAGATCTGGCATGCGGGCTGTTCTTCTGGAGAGGAAGTTTTCTCTATGGCTATCTTATTGAAAGAAATGGGAATCTATCATGATGCAACGATCATAGCTACCGATTTAGATACAGTTATTCTTGAAAGGGCCAAGAAAGGCACATACCCCATCAAGAATATGGATCTCAACTCAAAAAACTACATCCGATACCAGGGTACTAAAGCTTTAAGTGAATACTATCAGGAGAAAAAAGATAAGGCGGTAATGGATCAATCATTACTCGACAATGTATCGTTTAGAAAGCATGATCTTGTGACAGGTCAAATCTTCAACAAATTTGATCTTGTACTTTGTCGAAATGTGATGATATACTTCAATCAGAACTTACAGAATGTCGTCTTACGAAAATTTCATGATAGCCTTTTTAAATATGGTTATTTGGCTATCGGGTCCAAAGAATCATTGATTTGGTGTGATATCGCCAACAAATTCATAGTTGTCAACAACGAAGAGAAAGTATATAAGAAAATCAAAGACTGACGGATTCATTGATGGCAATTACTCGGCAATACAAATTAAGTAGTAAATATAAAGCTGTGGTCATCGGGGGCTCAGCGGGCAGCTTTCAAGGGGTTGTTAAAATACTTTCACAAATACCTGCTGACTTTAGCCTGCCTATTATAATGTGTTTGCACCGACTTAAGCATGTACGGAATGGTTTCGTAGAAGCCTTATCTATAAAAAGTAAGGCCGAAGTGAGAGAGCCTTACGATAAAGAGAATATAAAAAGGGGTAAAGTATACTTGGCTCCGGCCAATTATCATATGTCTCTTGAGTTGGGCAATTTTTTTAGCTTGTCAACTGAAGAAATGATCAACAACTCCAGACCGGCAATTGATATTACCCTAGACTCTGCCTCTTATATCTATAGGGATAAATTGGTAGGTATACTGCTGTCTGGAGCAAATAAAGATGGGGCGATGGGCATGAAAAGGATTAAAGACAGAAATGGGTTGACTATAGTTCAAGACCCTGCTGAATGCATGATAGATACTATGCCGACGGCAGCGATGAATTTGACAACCATCGACTATGTCATGAAAATTGAAGATATTGTAAGGTTTTTAATTGAATTAGATAAACAATATAAATAGCATGAGGACATTTTCTTCTCGAATTAATGTGATTCTCATTGTACTGTTTGTTGCTAGTGTCACCTTTGCTTCTTTCAAGGTGTTCATGGTCAAACAGGACTTGATGTACGAAGGGCAGGTAATCGATCTGGAGGAGGTAGACCAAGCACAACCTATATTCAACTTATTATACTTGAGTGTAAGTGGTTCGTTTGTTTTAGGGATAATCGCCATGTTATCCTTACTCTCTCAAAGAAGTAAGGGTTCTGAAAATGTGGTGTACATCGAAAAAGAAGTTTCCAGAACCAGAGATAACAACTCAGATAGCAATGATGACGAATCTTATGATCAGGATTTGGACTTATCAGCAGTTACTGATCTTCTAAAATCCACCAAAGACAGCCAAAAAGGATTATCAGAAGTGTTAAAGGTCATTTGTAAGCAACTGGAAGCAGGTCAGGGTGCTGTTTATCTGACCAAAACTGATGGGAATCATAAAAGTCTAAGTGTTGCCGCTACTTACGCTCTTAGTATGTCAGAGAGCCAGACGATCAGTTATGAATTAGGTGAAGGTCTTGTAGGACAAGCGGCTCTTGAGGGTAATACACTGAACATAGAAGATGTCCCTGAGAATTATATGAAAATAATATCCGGTCTGGGTAGTTCCTCCCCGACGGCATTGGTTATGGTACCTATTAAAAGTGGTGGTGAGATTTTGGGCGTTGCTGAAATCTCAGCTTTCAAGAATTTCACTCATAAAGATATCTCATTGATAGAAAAAGGGTTTGAGCTTGCTGCTGATAAGCTGATCAAAACCAAAATGGAAAAAGAGCCTCCCAAAAAGAAGGCTTCCACAAAGAAAAATACTGACGATTAATTTATTAATCTGCCAAGCATATGTTTAAAAACTTTTCAATAACGAGCAAAATTTCAGGACTGGTATTCGTGATTGTGGTTCTTACCGTTCTTGGAGTAAGTTATTTATCCTACAAATTCGGCCGGGAAGCCTTAGAGGATCAGCATAAAGAGAATCTAAGACTTGTTGCATTCACTAGAAAAGACAAAATAAAGTCCTTCTTTGAGCAGGCAAAGGCAAATATTGAGGTCATAGAACAATCAAATGCTGTCAAAAATGTAAATAGTGATGTTGAATCACAGACTGGAAGCATTGATACAGGGTTTGATGGGTTTGATTTTTCCGTAGGTGATGATGGCGACGAATCTGCGGAATTCGGTGAATCTACCGACGAAATTGATGTTAACGATTATCTAAAATCACTACAATCAATCTACGGCTATGACGAAATCGCGCTGGTAGATTTTAGCAAAAAATACCTGGCATCCTCAAATGGTCAACACGAAGAGGGAAAGACTTTCATAGACCCAGACGAGCAGGTGGTCATTCAAAATGCCGACAGAGGATTTTACATAAGTAACGTATTTCAGGACGATGCTGACGCCTTTTATGCCTATTGTGGTAAACCTTTTAGAAATACCTCTGGTGAAGCGTTAGGTGTTATCTTGGCTAAGATAGACTTAGGGCCATTAATTAGTATACTCCAAGACACCACTGCATTAGGGAAAACCGGCGAAACCTTAATTGCCAGTTACGAGAAAAAGCGAGAAGACCTCGAAATACTCACTTTTTTGAATTTGCCACGTCATTCTGCAGGGTGGGAAGACAAACAAATCCAAATTGGTGAGAGCAAGGCCAAACCAATGCAAAAGGCGGTAAAAGGAGAAAGCGGGTCAGGATATGACACGGACTATAGAGGTGAGACAGTTCTTGCTACCTGGGACATTGTTCCGGTGGTCAATTGGGGACTGGTTGCCAAAATCGATCTGGCCGAAATTTCATCTGAATCGTCCAAACTGATAGAGAATTTCCTTCTAGCCAGCATCGCCGTAATCGTACTGGCAATGCTTATATCATTGGTGTTTTCACAATTCCTGGTTCGTCCAATCATATCACTTAAATCGACTCTACAATTAATCGGTAGCGGAGTACTTCCAGATAAGGTCGATAAACAGTCTTCTGACGAAATTGGAAGTATGGCGAATGCTGCAGATAATCTTGTACAAACACTGAAGCGAACAGCTTCATTCGCTCAACGCATCGGAGAGGGAGATTTCGATGCCAATTTCAAGCCTATCAGTGACAATGACACATTGGGTACGGCACTCCTCAACATGCGTGACAACCTCATAGAATCAGAGAAGAAGGATAAGGAACGCAACTGGATTGTGACAGGACTAGCTGAAATTGGCGAAATACTCAGGGCCAACGACAGCCTTGAAAAATTGGGAGATGAAGTAATCAAATTCATCATCGGAAAGGTGGAGGCTATCCAAGGCGCATTCTACGTAATCGATGATGAGGATAAAGATGACATAAGAATCGAGATGAAGGCAAGTTTTGCCTATAACAGAAAGAAATATCTTGATGTCATTTTCAAATTTGCGGAAGGGCTTGTTGGTCAAGCTGTGGCTGAACAAGACACGATCATGCGGACTGAAATACCTGAGAATTATGTCACCATTACTTCGGGTTTATTAGGTGATCAAAAGCCCAGTTGTATTCTCATAGTGCCACTGATCACGGAAGAGGAAGTATATGGTGTGCTAGAATTTGCTGGCTTCAACAAGTTCACTCCGAAGCAGGTCAAGTTCGTGGAGGAGTTGAGTGTAATTCTGGCCAGAACGGTATTCAACATCAAGGTTAACGAGAGAACTAGAAAGCTTCTCGAAGAATCACAGACCATGAGTAATGAACTTCAAGAGAAGCAAGAGGTATTGCGCCAGAATGCCGAGGAAATGCAAGCTACCCAAGAGGAGTTACGTCGTTCTAACACTCGTCTGGAAGAGCAAATTGAGGAGGTGAACCGTACGCAAAAGCGTATGCAGTTATTGCTGGAGAATGCCTCTGAGGTGATCACGATATACGAAGAAGACGAAACAATCCGATATATCAGTCCATCTGTTGAACCGATTCTAGGGTATACCCAGAAAGAAATGATGGGTACCAAGGACATTAATAAGGTGCATGAAGAATATCGAGAAGCATTCGACGACATGTTCAAAGCGCTTATTGAGAACCCGAACGAGCGAGTGACTATCCAATATGAGTACTTTACTAAGAAAGGTGATACAATTTGGCTAGAGTCTACCGGAGCGAATTTCCTTTCTAATCCTGCGATACATGGTCTGATTGTTAATTCTCGAGATATAACAGAGAGAAGAAGAGCGGAAAGAGAACAAAGGATGAGAAGTAAGATGCAGGCATTATCTGAAAACTCGCCTGACCTCATTACCAGGTTAGAAGTTGAAGGGCCTATATCATATATCAACCCTGTAATTGAGACATATTTTGGCAATAGGCCTGACCATTATATCAACAAGAAACTGGAAGAGGTTGGCCTCAACGAGAAGGTGCTTGAGCAGTATCATGACATTCTACAAAACGTTGTGGAAAGCAATGGAAAAGTAGCTATGGATATGGATTTCCCTTCTTCTATGGGGGATAGGATTATGCAGGTAGATGCCATTCCTGAGTACGACGAAGAGACCGAGAAACTCGAATCAGTGCTGGTAGTATCCCATGATATTACTGAAATGAAGCTGATCGAAATGGAGATCAAAAACAAGAACAAAAAGATCGCCGACAGTATAAATTATGCAAAAAGAATTCAGGGAGCTATCCTGCCAAATACACATATAATTAACAAAACGCTTCCAGATTCATTTATACTATATAAACCTAAGGATGTGGTTAGTGGTGATTTTCCTTGGTATACTCAAACGGCCGAAGGTATTTATATGGCCGCGGTGGATTGTACAGGACACGGTGTACCGGGAGCGTTGCTATCTCTAATTGGGTATTTCTTATTGAATGACATTGTAAAAAGTAGGAAGATTACTGATCCAGGAGTTATTCTAGACCAGTTGGATGAAGGTGTTACACAAACATTGAGACAAGATCAAGATGATTCGAAGACCAAAGACGGTATGGACATCGCTTTATGTAAGATCAATCCTGATGGCAAGACCATTGAGTACGCAGGTGCTCACAGGCCATTATATGTAGTTAAGGGTGGAGAAATGGAAGAAGTCAAAGGTAACAAGTTTGCTATTGGCGGTGGTATTTATAAGAACCAAACTAATTTCACCAATACGAAGGTGACACTTGGCAAAGGGGACTCTTTGTATTTCTGCTCAGATGGTTTCCCTGATCAGTTTGGTGGTCCTGAGAATAGAAAGTTTGGTCCGAAAAGATTGAGAAGTCTGATCATGGATGTGCATAACCGACCTATGACAGAGGCGTATCAGGCATTCGATGATAGTTGGGAAGATTGGAAAGGTGATAAAAAACAGACTGACGATGTACTTTTAATAGGTATAAAGTTCTAAAACTGACAAATTAATAATAATTTAAACGATTATTTGAAGACACTATTTTTTTTAAGTGATAATCTACTACACGAATTTTTTGTATAAAATCAAAATCGTAATCTAATGAACTATATTTATGATCTGCATCAGACCCTTGTGGCCCACAATCTGATTTTGGTTTATGAAGGAGAGTTTACTCAGGAAATAACTAAGTCTGTTTTGGCTATGGTTGAAAGAAACATGGACTCATCTGGTGAGGAATCCGGGGTAAAACGTAAAGTGTTCAACGTAATGGTTGAATCCCTTCAGAACATTGTGAAACACGGTGAGATTATTGATGAAACCGGTAACCGTAATCACAAAGCCATTTTCATGGTGGGTAGAGGTGAAAATGAATACACCATCATTTCAGGTAATCCCATCAAAAAGCACTTCATCCCTACTCTTGAAGCGAAACTTACAGAGATTAATGGACTGGATAGGGATGGGTTAAAAGCACTCTACAAAGAGGTAATCAAAAATACCGAGATATCAGAAAAGGGAGGTGCAGGACTAGGTTTTATAGATATGGCCAGAAAGTCTGGTAAACAACTAGACTTCGTTTTCGAACCTATAAACGATGAGTACTCGTTTTTTTGTCTAAAAGCTGCAATAGAAAGACTTTAATCGTTTAGTTCAAGAAATTAAATTTACAACCGATGGAAATTTTAAATTTAGAAGGAACAGAAGATACTCCAAAAATAATATTAGATAAAGGCAATGGGATTTTTGAAATATCAGGTAGATCTCTTCCTGAGGATTCGGCCGAATTCTACCAGCCTATACTAGACTGGATAGAATCTTATGGTGAATCTCCTAACTCAGGTACTGACTTTGTTTTCAAATTAGAATACTTCAATACAGCATCTTCGAAGTTGATTCTTGATGTATTATCAGCATTAGAAGACATTGACGGTGTTACAATTCAATGGTATTTCCATGAGGATGATGAAGACATGGAAGAGGCTGGAGAGGAGTTTTCAGAATTAGTAGAAATCCCATTTGAGTTTAAGACTTACTAAAAGACGGTAGTAATCGAATATTTTTTAAGACTGTCTTTATCAATTTTTTATATAAGCAGAACTCGTTCATAATATATGAGTGAAGAAATCCTAAAAGCCCTAACCCAACTCTTTGCTATCATTACGAGGCAGGACGGTGGGGTTACGGAAAAAGAGCGTGAATTCGTTATTAGCTTCTTTAAACAGGATCTAGACCAAGATACGGTTAGCGAGTATGTGGCTTTATATGATAAGTTTTCAGGCTACTCCAAAGAAAAAGAAGAGGGCGCTGAGAAAAAAGAAAGGAAAAGCAAACTCACCTCTGTAAGGGATTCGGTTAAAGTTCTTGGACTGTGTAAAAAGATCAACAAGACCCTTGTTCAAAAGCAAAAGTTTGTTGTATTGATAAAGATACTTGAGCTGGTAGGTTCTGATAAGAAATTTACTGCTCAAAGAATGGAGATCATCAATACGATCTCCACTGTATTTAATATTGTAAAAGACGAGTACAAGCTCATCGAGAGTTTCGTGCTTAAGGATAATGTTGAAGAAATCAACTTCGACGACATTTTGCTGGTCAACAGCAAACCTCATGAAGAAGTAATTGCTTCAAACGATAAACAGGCTCAGGAGGACGATACTGATGAGGTATCCCTGACCAAGCATTTCCATTCAAATATCGATGGCAATCTGATTTTCCTAAGGATCAGAAGCGTTGATATGTATTTCCTCAAATATCTTGGCGATGATGAAATCGTAATGAATGGATTTATCATGTTGAAAAACAGGGTTTACCTGTTTTCTCATGGCAGTACCATTAAGACACCAAGAGGATCAGCTCTCTACTACAGTGACTTAATTATCAACTTCAATGAAGAGCTGAAAACCACTAAGATCTCCTTTAATGCTGATATCCAGGAATTACGGTTTCCTAATGGCGCTATAGGTCTTAGAGGTGTTAAGATCTCAGAAGGCACTGGTAAACTGATAGGTATAATGGGAGCCAGTGGGGCGGGTAAAACTACTTTGCTGAATGTACTGGCTGGTATTGATAAACCTACCCTCGGTAGCATAAAGATCAACGGATATGATACCAATACCCAAAAGGAGCGCATCCATGGCGTAATTGGCTACGTTTCCCAAGATGACCTACTGATAGAGGAGCTTACCGTTTATCAAAACCTTTACTACAACGCAAAACTTTGCTTCGCAGACGCTTCTGAGGAAGAGATTGACAAGCGTGTGATGGAGGTGCTAACCAACCTTGGATTGGATCAACGCAAAGATTTAAGGGTAGGTGGTGTTTTGGATAAAACCATTAGTGGAGGTCAAAGAAAAAGGCTGAATATCGCGCTAGAACTGATTCGTGAGCCTGCAGTGATGTTTGTGGATGAACCTACTTCCGGACTTTCGTCGAGGGACTCGGAAAACGTTATTGACTTACTAAAAGAGCTTTCGCTTAAGGGTAAACTCATCTTTGTTGTCATTCACCAACCATCTTCCGACATCTATAAGATGTTCGATAAGATGTATATCATGGACACAGGTGGTTATCCAGTTTTTTATGGTAATCCTATTGAGGCAGTCACCTATTTCAAAAGAATAACCAATCAGGTTGATAGTTTTAGGGGGCAATGTGAGACTTGTGGTAATGTTAACCCAGAGCAGATATTTAATATTATTGAGGCTCAGGTTGTAGATGAATACGGACAGCTTACCAACAAACGTAAGATCACGCCAACTCAATGGAATGGCCTGTATAAAGAGAATTTCAATATTGAGACCGTAGAGGACATCAAAGAGGAGCCTCCCGTCACGCTCAATATTCCTAATAAATTAAAACAGACGGTGATCTTCACCGTCCGGGATACGCTTTCTAAACTAAGTAATAAGCAATACTTGCTCATCAACTTACTAGAAGCTCCCCTACTGGCTGTAATCCTTGCTTTCATCATCAAATACCGCACTTCTAATGGAGGTACTGAGTATGTTTTCCGGTTTAACGAAAACTTACCAGCGTTTCTCATGATGAGTATCGTGGTGGCTCTTTTTATGGGGCTATCGGTAAGTGCTGAAGAAATAATCAAGGATCGGAAGATACTGAAAAGAGAGTCTTTCTTGAATTTGAGTTGGAATAGCTACCTGTGCTCAAAGATCATTATCCTTTTCGTTATGTCCGCCATACAAACTTTGATGTTTGTTATTGTAGGCCATTTGATTCTGGAAATAAAAGACATGACGTTTAGCTTCTGGCTAGTACTGTTTTCCATTAGCTGCATGTCGAATATGATAGGCCTGAATATCTCCTCGGCCTTTAATTCGGCTATTACAGTTTACATATTAATTCCACTTTTACTCATCCCGCAGATGATATTGAGTGGCCTTCTTTTCAGCTTTGATAAGCTAAATAATCTCATCAGTACCAGAGGTACTGTACCGATAGTTGCTGACATGATGGCCTCCAGGTGGGCTTTTGAGGCCATGGCTGTACATCAATTTAAAGACAACACTTTTGAGGAGCTTTATTTTGATCTTGAGAAGATAGAATCACAGGCTGATTTCAAAGCGTCGTATATGGCCAAAGAGCTTAATAAAAAGCGTCAATTTATATTTGAGAACTACCAGGACGAAAACGACTCTGTTCAAAGGATTATCAAGAAAGATTTACGAATCCTCGCTAAGGAATTGGACAATGAATCCTTCAAAGAAGGTATCGAGGATTTAGATTTATCAACTGCTTTAACTATCGAAGGCTATAATAAAGAGATAAACACTCAGTTGGAGACTTACTTTGAAGCTTATAGAAAGCATTACCAAGGCATCTATAATCAAACGGTAGACAAAAGAGATGAACGTGTTTATAAACTCGAAAATAACCCAGACTACGACTACAAACTGAACGATTATAAAAACAAGTATTTCAATCAAAGTCTTGCGGACTTAGTTACGAATGCTACAGTAAAAGAGCGGATAATTGAATATAGGGGAGAAATAATCCAACAGATCGATCCGGTTTTCAATGATCCAGATAAACCTAGCCACTTATTCGACTACCGAACGCATTTTTATTCACCTCAAAAGCATTTCTTAGGATTTTACTTTGATACTTATAATTTCAACGTCACCGTTATTTGGTTAATGACGTTTGTGTTCTATATCACACTTTATTATGAGGTTCTTGGCAAATCCTTGCAGTCATTTGGTAAAATTAAACTCTTTAAAAAGAAAGCTACCCCTAAAAAGTAAGTAACTTCAGTTGAGAGAATGTTATCTTTTGTATATGAAGAATGAATTTCTAATTTTGTCAAAACTAACTTTTTACTTCATGAGAACTTTAAGTTTTGTACTTATATTCTTGGTCGTTCTATCTGCATGCGATAGTGGAAAGAAACCCAGTATCGAGGAAATCACTTCCGAGGAGGAAGCTGATTCGACAGCATCAGAGACGATAATAGACCCTGAATTAATCGCTGCCATATTACAGCAAATCCCTTCTCCTTTGGAGATTTCTGTACTGCTTCAGCGATCAGGCACCAAGTATGACGGTAGCCTACTTAACAACCCAGATAACACTTCCAAATACAATAGCAATTATCAAAAGGCTATCAACCTTGGTATTTATGGCACAGATCTTGGTTACACAAACATCTATGAACAAAACCAGGATGGTTTGGAATTCATGAGTGCCATTAGTACACTGGCAGAGGGTTTAAGTATTGGACAATTCTTCGAGTTAGCTACAATAGGTAGGCTAGCCACAAACAGTAAGAACCTAGATTCTCTGCTACTAATCACTACTCAAAATTTCAATAACATCAATGCTCACCTGCAGGAGCAAGATCGATCCAATTTGAGTGTTTTGTTGTTAGTGGGCGGTTGGCTAGAGGCTTTACACGTGACATGCCAGGTATCGGCAAAAGATCCCAGTAATCAAGAACTAATCGATGTGATAGGAGAACAGAAGATTATCCTAGAGCAGTTAGAACTCTTACTTTCATTCTACAGTACCAAAAATCCTAATATGAAGGATTTACATGAAAGTTTCTTACGTCTTAAAACGGCGTATGATGAAATTGAGATTACAATAATTCCTGGTGAGCCGGTTTCCAAAGTAGTTGACGGCGTATTGATCATAGAAAATACAGATAGAAGTGAAGTGAAGATTACTCAGGAGAACGTGGACAACATAACTTCTATCGTTGAGGAAATAAGAACTAAAGCAATTAATTAAACAGAATAGATATAATTATGAGAAAGTTTTTATACGTAATCGGCTTCTTTGCCGCAACACTACTCATAAATGACGCTCAGGCACAATGCAATGCTGATACTTTTACAGATGCTTGTATTCCTAAATTATCATCAGGCTTTAATTTCTTAAAAAGCTACAAAATTGATGGTGCTGGTGGCAGCAAAACTAAAGTTGAATATTCTTATGTGTTCACGAAAGGAACACAATACATGATCAATATATGTGCAACTGGTGACAACACTGACGGCATAGTAGTTAGCTTATTCGATTCTAAGAGAAACCAAGTAGCTACTAGCAAGGTTGAAGGTCAATTCATTTCGGCCATTGCTTATCCTTGCAATGCCACCGGCATATATTATATCACGTATACTTTTGACAATTCGACCCAGTTCTGCGGAGGTAGTGCTCTAGGTTTCAAAAGATAAATTTCAAATACAAAAACTTTAAAGGCAGGTGCTTTGATCTCAAAGACCTGCCTTTTTTTATGGATATGGCTGAAGAAATCAATCTCAACTTTAGTTATAAGGCCAGGTATCATAAAATCGGTGAGATAAGCTCCAAAACCAAAAAAGTATGGTTTGTACTTCACGGTTATGGGCAACTGGCCAAATACTTCATCAAGAAGTTCTCTATCCTCGACAATGGAGAAAACTGCATCATAGCACCTGAAGGGCTATCCAGATTCTATTTACAAGGTTTTGACGGACGCATCGGCGCCACCTGGATGACAAGAGAAGACAGACTGAATGATATAGAAAACTATATCAACTATCTCACCTCAGTTTACAATCATGAGTTAAGCAATCTCGGCCAAACGGTAGAAGTGTGTATTCTTGGGTTTTCTCAAGGTGCAGCTACTGTATCAAGATGGGCTCTTTCTAATGAAATCAACTTTCATTCATTGGTGCTTTGGGCAGGTATATTTCCTGAAGACATGAATTTTGAGTCTGGTCAATCCATTCTGAAAGACAAGCGCGTTTATAATGTCTATGGGACGAAAGATGAGTTTCTCACCCAAGAACGTTTGGATAAGCAAAGAGTACTTTGCAAAAAATTAGGCATTAACCCTGAAGAAATCACTTTCGATGGAGGCCATGATATAAATGTAGAAGTACTGAAAAGTTTTTTGTAATACCTATTGCTTGTTTACCATGGTGGAAGAGGCCTGCGCGGTAGGAAAGACCACCATATCGCTTATATTGACATGCTTAGGCCTTGTCACGACAAACAGTATGGTCTCAGCGATATCTTTCGCCTGTAAAGCTTCAAAACCCTGATAAATGCCTTCAGCTCTTGTCTCGTCTCCTTTAAAACGTACCAGTGAAAACTCTGTCTCCACCAAACCTGGGTTGATTACAGTGACCTTAATACCGTGTTGGTTCAAGTCCAATCTCATACCATTATTAATGGCGTCTACAGCGTGCTTTGAGGCACAATAAACATTGCCATTAGGGTATACCTCCTTGCCGGCTATGGATCCTATATTGACAATATGCCCCTCTCCCTTGTCGATCATAATTGGCATGATGGCCTTCGAAACATACAAAAGCCCTTTTACATTGATATCGATCATCGCATCCCAATCGTCTATATCACCATCTTGGATCGGCGCTAACCCGTGGGCATTGCCTGCGTTGTTGACCAACACATCGATATTTTTCCATGCGCCCTCAAGAGACGCAACCGCCTGAGCCACGGATTCTTTGTCTCTTACATCAAAGGATAGCGTCTGAACTGCTGTTACGTGGCTGAGTTCAGCTTTTAGTTTATGCAATCGGTCTTCCCTTCTACCACAAAGTATAAGGTGAAAGTTATTTTCAGCTAACAATCTAGCTGTAGCCTCTCCAATACCCGAAGTGGCTCCCGTTATAAATGCAATCTTTGACGCCATAAAGCTTATTGAAATAATAGGTACAGTGTGAAGGTATTAGTATTTAATCTATCGATTCCAACACTAAAGTCATTAGCTTGCGGTGCCAATACATTTCTCATTCCCTTGGAAAACCTGATTTCAGGAGAAAATTTAAAAAGTGGGAAGTAGAGATCGAAACCTACGCCAAAGTCAATGGAGAAGTTACCTTTAATGATCTGGATGCTATTATCAGGGTCTTCATCAACGATATCATTTTTACCGGACGCCTCAAAACCTGGTTTAACGCCACCGACAAAGTACATACCTA
This sequence comes from Bacteroidota bacterium, assembly GCA_039819065.1. Taxonomy (GTDB): domain Bacteria; phylum Bacteroidota; class Bacteroidia; order Cytophagales; family Cyclobacteriaceae; genus JBCBSS01. The sequence goes on along the minus strand of JBCBSS010000048.1, from coordinate 32,816 downwards.
CGTTACCTCGTCTTACCGATTTGTATTTGGCCAGTATTGGAAATTCAACTGTGGTTTGATCAACCAACTGACTTATTGGTGTAACCGGTGAGTTGATAAGGTTATAATCAAGCGTATATTCATAGAATGCTACTTGCGGTGTTACCCTTAAATCCAAGTATTCAGCCATTCTGAAGTTGGCAATAAAACCAAGAGCAAACCCGGCTCTTTGCATCGGTTGAATGGACTGAACTGTATCCAGGTCTGGGGTTACAAAAGCTTCCGAAAACTTGATCTGATATCCACTGGTATGTATCCCTATGAGAAAACCATAACTCAGAAAACGGTCATCGTAGTCTGGGTTATTAACCAGTACCCTGCGCTGACCTAAGGCAGAAACCGATACCAGAAACAGCGATGTAATTAAAATAAGTTTGGCTATTTTTCGCCAATGTAGATCGAACTTATACCAAATGTGAGTGGTATGCATGAACTGTTTTTAAATCCTACCTTTTTAAGAATTTCCAGGAATCTCCCCCCTTCCGGAAATGATTCTACCGACTCCGGTAGATAAGTATACGCAGATGAATCCTTTGAAATAGAACGCCCTATTTTAGGCAAAATAGCCTTAAAATAAAAGTTATAGATTTGCTTAAACGGGAATTTCTTTGGTTTTGAAAACTCAATGATCACCGCCTTGCCTCCTGGCCTAATCACCCTAAGCATATCCGCTAAACCTTTCTCCAGATTCTCAAAGTTACGTACTCCAAAAGAAACGATAACTGCGTCAAAGTTATTATCGTCAAAAGGTAATCTTTCCGAATCCCCGCGATGTAATTCTATTTTCTGATCTAATCCTCTTTTCTTTATTTTCTCGCGCCCCATATCCAGCATACCCTCTGATATGTCAACACCAATGACTTTATCAGGTTGTAACGAGAGGGATTCAATAGCAAAGTCAGCCGTTCCAGTTGCTACATCTAAAATCTGCTTTGGATTATCTTTTTTAAGAAGTTTGATTGCCTTTTTACGCCACCTTATATCAATTCCCAAGCTCAAAACATGATTTAGGAGATCATATTTCTTACTGATGTTATCAAACATCTCTTCTACCTGTTGCTTCTTCCCAGCGCTCTTATCTTTGTACGGTACTACTGTCATTCAAGAATAATTTTTACCAGTAAACAAAGTTGCGCCATGTAAGTTGGAATTACCAGCTAATGAAAGGATAACTGGAAGGTTGTAGAAACGAAAAAGGAGCGATCTACGCTCCTTTGTTTATGAATGAGTTTTTTAAGTACGTATTAGTTGCTTCCAGAATTCGTATTACCTATAACCCTGAACTCTACTCTTCTATTAAGCTCTCTCCCCTCTGCTTCATCATCATTACTGGCCAGTGGTCGTTCAGCGCCATATCCTACCGCTTTTACTCGACGAGGGTCTATACCTTTATCTGTCAGGAAACTAACTACCGCTTGTGCACGTCGCTCAGATAATCTCTTGTTATAGCTCTTCGATCCTATTTTGTCGGTATGTCCACCAATCTCAACTACTATCCCGGGGTTTTGAGATATAAAACGTTCTAGTTTATTGAGTTCTTCATTAGACTCCGGTTTAAGAGTGACTTTATCGAAATCAAAATAAACATTTCTTAGCGTCCTTACCGGAGTACTTTCGTAACCTCTATTGGGAACTGTGGTAGTTCCGTCATCCGTTTTCTCATTATTTTTTGCCTGGACTGGCACAGGGCTTAGTGCAATCGAACTTCTTAATGACTTGGGTTCTGTTGTAGCACCAATGATGTCAATATTTCTATTCTCGAAAATGTAGCCCTGTTTCTCTACACTGAGTCGGTAACGCGCCTTTTCTTCGCTGGTGAATTCAAACTGATAAACTCCAGTAGACTGTCTCCTCTGTCCTATTACCCTATTGTCTGAAACGCGCTTCACACCAATCTTAACATCAATTGGGCTACCCGTATTCTCATCAGTTACAGTAACTGTTAACATGATGGGTTGTAGCGGTTCCTCATCAATTTTGATATCCGAAGGATCAATCGGACGTTCGCCAACCTCCACTTCTTTTATATTATTCTCGGAAATAAGTGAATCACTGGTATTCTCTTCAGGGCCCTTACCAGCTAATAACTGTGATCCTGTCTCGTCATCAAGTAGTGTAACCTCATAGATGTCTGTATACCCTTCGCCATCTTCCCTAAATGATGCATAATACCCTCTCTCTCCATCTTTAGTACTGACAAAGTAAATATCATCGTCTGGCGTGTTAATGGGTACACCCAAATTGATAGGGTCGGACCAAACTTGCTCTGCACTATCGTAGACCGACTTGAAAATGTCAAAGCCCCCCATACCGTCTCTACCTCTGGAACTGAAATAGAGTGTTTTGCCATCATAGTCAAGGAATGGACCGTCATCATCATATTCAGTATTAATAACGGGACCTAAATTACGGACACGACCCCACTCACCTCGTTCCGTTTTTACACTGTAGTATATATCCAATTTACCTGATCCTGCAGGTCGGTTGCTAGAGAAGAATAGAATGTTACCATCAGGTGATAGACTCACAGATTTTTCCGCGTAACTGGAATTGATATTATCACTTATTGGTTCCGGCACTGTCCAGGTACCATCGTCCAACAAATTAGAAAAATAAATATCACCGTTGTTGTCATCATTATATAAAAACAGTATTCGACCATCGGCCGAAAGTGCAAGGTTAGAATTATGGAATTCAGTGTTAATCGTAGTGCCTATGTTTTCGGCTTTCTGCCACTGGCCATCAACTTTTCTGGAAATGAAAATATCTTCAAAGTACTTGTTATCACGATCCACGTTTTCATTGAGATTCCCTTCTTGCCTTCTGGTGGTGAAAATCAACTCTGTCTCGTCCTCGTTCAGTACCGGGGCATAATCTTCAAAAGAAGAATTTATTTCCCTACCAACGTTTTTGATTTTAAAATTGGCCGGGTTGGCCTGGAATTTCAATGCGTTCTGACATTCAAATATTCTCCTATTCACCTCTTCAATCAACACTAAATCAGTTCCCCTATAACCCTTTCGCTCCTCATACTTCTGCTTGTACTGCTCATAATAATTTAGAGCCTCTTCAAACTGTTGACCATATTGGTAGGATCTACCAATTAGATACTCTATATCGAATCTATAATCCCTATTCTGCTCTAAAATGCGAATGAAAAACTTGGCTGCCCTTTCTTTACCATTAGTTTGAAGAATATAATCTCCAGCCTTGAAGTTGGCTACCAAGTTAGTCGGATCAGTATCAGCTGCTGTAATGTAGAGGTCCCTTGCATCTTCTACCGCCTTGGTAGCTTCCAGAATAAGATCAGCTTGTTCCAAGTATTGCTTGGCCAATTCTTTATCTTCATCAGAAGGTTCTTGTGCCCAAGCGTTATAACTCAGTATGATGAAAAAGGCGGAAAGAAAGCATATTTTTATGCCGCTTTTGGTTAGATAACCTCTGATACTTTTAATATGGTTAGTATACATCAAAAAATACGGAATCTTAAAATAACCTTATAATTCTGCTAAAAAGCAAATATTTTAACTATTTACAAAATTACGAAATCTAACAGTCTTTAGAATCAGATAATGCCATTAACGTAAATCCAAATGAGATGATCTGACTTTCGAATTGATTTCTATTCTAATCGCTGAAACGATTTTTATTATAAAATGTTGATTTACAATTGATTAATTATCGTTAGTTAAAATCAACTTTAATATAGACAAAGCTATTCATATATCGATAAAAAAATATAAAAATAACGCTTAATGTACCTTTTAAGTGTGTTATTCAGAAATACAACACCATACATCCGATGAACGTAAAGCAGGCAAGATTTATAATAAGCAATTCCGACTATAAAAAGTGTCCTCCGGCTGATAAGCCAGAATTCGCTTTTATTGGTCGATCCAATGTGGGTAAATCCTCTTTGATCAATATGCTGGTGGGCAAGAAAAGCCTGGCTAAGATATCATCCAAGCCAGGTAAGACACAGCTCATCAATCATTTTCTGATCAATGAAGCGTGGTACCTTGTTGATTTACCTGGGTACGGCTGGGCAAAAGTCAGCAAAACTGAAAAGGCCAAATGGGAAGTGATGATCAGGGATTACCTCACTAAAAGGGAAAACCTAACTTCTCTTTTCGTTTTAATCGACTCTAGGCTGGATCCGCAGCAGATTGACTTGGAGTTTATCAATTGGGCAGGCCAAAATACCATCCCTTTTGCATTGATATTTACAAAATCGGATAAGCTCTCCAAAACCAAGATACAGTCTAACGTAGCCAAGTTTAAAAAAAGACTTTTGAAGGATTGGGAAGAACTTCCGCCCATGTTCGTTACATCGTCGATGAATGGTGACGGCAGACAACCAGTGTTAGATTACATTTCGGATGTTTGTATGCTAGACGATTAATTAATTAATTTTGGCCCTATTGAAATAAGATCATTTACATGGAGTTAAAAGAAATAGCAGCAGTTTCCGGAAAGGGAGGATTGTTTAAGGTATTAAAACCGACAAAAGCCGGGGTGATACTGGAAACCTTGGATGAGAAGAAAAACAAGATTGTAGCCAGTTTGCATAATCGCGTATCGGTATTAGACGAGATTTCTATTTATACATACACACAAGAAGGGTCCACTCCTCTAATAGATGTATTCAGAAAGATGCATGAAGAATTTGAGGATGATCTTGGTGTGGAAAGCAGTTCCAAACCTGATGAGCTCAAAGCCTTCTTTAAACACATCATTCCCGATTATGATGTTGACAGAGTTTATGTATCAGATATCAAAAAAGTCATAAGCTGGTATAAGATTCTTTTAAAATATGTCCCATCTCTGATTACAGAGGCCTCTGAAGCATCAACAGATGAAGAGAAAGTTGATCAAAAAGAGACAGAAGAATCAAAAGGCAAAACCGATGAAGATTCAAAATCGGTAGAAAAGTCTGATGAAGAATAGTGAGGACATTCGCGAAACTGCCCTGATTATCAGAAAGGATTTTAATCTTGAAGAGGAGGCATTAGATGACGGTGCCTCTTCTTTGGAAGAATTGAAAAAACAGCTTACCAGTATTATCAACTATCTGTTAGACAAGGATTTTCAGCGGTTATTGAACAGCCTTTATAGAATAGATGTAAGTGAAAACCGCGTTAAAGATGTGCTTTCTAATGAATCGCCAGACGCCATTGCACCTGGCATTGCGGAGCTAATTATTGAAAGGGAATTAAAAAAAGCAGAAACCCGAAAAAAATATAAGAGCTTCTAAAGCTGGCATGCTAGGTTAGGATTTAACCGCTTCGGTTGCCAAATAAGATTCAGCTTGTTCCACCATTCTAGACGACCCTACAAAAAACGGTACCCGTTGATGCAGTTCCTTAGGTTCTACCTCAAGGATACGCTTTTGACCATCTGTAGCTTTCCCTCCCGCTTGCTCTATTATATATGCCAAGGCATTACACTCGTACATCAACCGTAGTTTACCGTTAGGATTACTTTTGGTAGATGGGTAAATATAAATGCCTCCCTTCAAAAGATTGCGATGAAAATCAGCTACTAAAGATCCGATATAGCGTCCCGTGTAGTTCTGCTCTTTGCAAAAGTTAACATAGTTTTTTACACCCTCCGAAAAACTAAAGAAAGAACCTTCATTTACAGAGTAGACCTTGCCGGTTTCTGGTATGCACATGTTGCTATGAGAGAGAAAATACTCACCGAGAGAGGGTTCGTACGTAAAACCATTTACCCCATGCCCTGTAGTATAAACCAGCATGGTTGAAGAACCATATAGTAAATAACCGGCAGCTACTTGAGCCAATCCCTTTTGCAATACATCCTCATCTGTGATTGGCCCTCCGATGGGAGACTTTCGCCTGAACACCGAAAAAATAGTACCGATAGACACATTGACGTCTATATTGGAAGAACCGTCCAGAGGATCTATGGCCACGACATATTTCCCATCATTTTTTAAATCAACAATCTCGGAGTCTTCTTCTGAAACGATAGCACAAGCTTCGCCACCTTTCTGAAGTGCTCTACCGAACCTGATATTGGCCAAAACGTCCAGTCTTTGTTGTTCTTCGCCCTGAACATTCTGGGTACCAATAGGGCCCGCAAGGTTAATTAATCCCGCTTTGTTGATCTCCCGATTCACCACTTTACCGGCCAAGGCTATATCTCTGAGTAATTGAGATAGCTCTCCAGTAGCAAATTGAAACTCATCTTGTTTACTTTTGATGAATCTGTCAAGGGTGGTGCCGATGGGTAAGGCTATGCGCGAGTCTTCCATATGTGAATCAGGTTAATCCATTGAATCAAAAATAAAAAAAAATAGTCCGTAAACAGGCTAAAATCTTAATTTAAATCGGTTGCAATGAAAGTTTTCAAATTTGGTGGAGCCTCAATCAAAGATGCGTCTGCTATCAAGAATATGGCTGAAATTGTTCGATCATATCAGGGAGAAGAGCTATTGGTAGTTGTATCGGCTATGGGTAAAACCACTAATGCCCTGGAAAACATTCTAGCACTCAAAACCAAAGGACAGAACCACACTGATGAACTAGAAAAATTACATCAATATCATCATGACATAGCCTCTCAACTTTTTAACGAAGACCATCAGATCTTCGAAGTGATACCGAGTCATATCATAAACCTCGACCTTAGTTTAGCCCACCAGGCAGATGAAATGCCAGCCAATCAGTTTTACGATCAGTTCGTATCACATGGCGAATTGCTCTCCTCCAAAATCATTCATGCTTATTTCGTACAAATCGGCCTTATATGCGAATGGTACGCTGCACCTGACCTGATCAAAACAGACGATACATTTAAGGCTGCAAAAGTCGACTGGGAGCAATCCACATCACAAATAAGAACCATTTTATCACCTCTACTTAAACATAACCTTGTCGTGACCCAGGGGTTTATCGGAGGACACCAAAAACATGTTTCCACGCTAGGGCGAGAAGGTTCGGACTACACTGCTGCTATATTCGGGGCTATTCTAGAAGCAGATTCTGTAACCGTGTGGAAGGATGTAGAAGGCATACTCAGTAGTGACCCCAAGTTGAATAGCAGTGCGACCCTTTATGCGGAATTATCTTACGGCGAGGTGGCAGAAATGTCTTATTACGGGGCGTCTGTTATACACCCGAAGACGATCAAGCCATTGGCCAACAAGCAGATACCTTTGTTTGTTAGAAGCTTCAATAACCCTACAGCGCCTGGAACATGCATTAATCATAAGCAGGAGGAAGTACTGGCTCCTGCTGTGATATTTAAAAAGAATCAGTGTTTGGTTTCCTTTAGAATGAGGGATTACTCATTTATTGAGGAAAGAAACTTAGGCCAAATCTTTCACAGTCTGCACGATTTGGACATTGCGATCAACATCATGCAGAATTCTGCCATTACATTTTCCGTTTGTATTGACTTCAACGCCAAAAAAATGGACGAACTGCTTGAGACGCTTCAAGCGCACTTTGACATATTCTACAATACTGGTTTAACACTTATCACAATCAAAAACTATGACCAGGAAACGTTAGACCAATATAAGAATCAAGAAAATATGGTACTGGAGCAATTGTCCAGAAAGAACTATCGCGTACTTATTGCTTGACCGCTAGTGGGAGATTGTGAATTTTAATCAATTCTTTGAGGAAGTTTTCCATCGACCTCTTCACTATGTTATAAACATTTTCAAAACCTTCTTCACCACCAAAATAAGGATCAGGAACATCTCCCTTTTTCTCGATAGAATCGAAGTCACGCATCAAAAACATTTTAGTGGCAAATTGATGCGTTTGATCAAGTTTTTGGATGTTTTTCAAATTTGCCCCGTCCATGGCGACGATATAATCAAAATTGATAAGGTCTTTCCTTGAGATTTGACGCCCTTTATTGTTAATGACCAGCCCATGCTTGGCAGCATTCTCAAGTGTGCGCTGATCAGGGCTTTCGCCAATGTGATAGTCGGATGTACCCGCTGAGTCTATCTCGAACTCGTTTTCTAGACCGGCCTTCTTCACCATCTCTTCAAACACTGCCGCTGCCAATGGGGAACGACAGATATTGCCTAAACAAACAAATATTACCTTCACCTTCATAATACTATTAACTTAATAAGCCACTGCAAAATTATAAAACACTCACCGAAAATATCATCGGGTTACCTAAATTAATTTGGTTGTATATAAGGCTAACATAGCACTTTTACTCACCTATTTAAGCATGGTAAAGCTGAAGCCGCCTTTGAAAAAAGGCGGCTTTTCTTTTTCTTGTGGGAAAAAATTCAGTACGCCATGGAATTCATAAAGGTCAATAATAAATACTCAAAATTCGTAGCGCTCATTGAACTCAATCGTCCCAAAGAGTTAAATGCGCTTAATCTTCAATTAATGGCCGAATTGCGTGATGCGCTGAAAGAGCTCGATCAGAATGATGAGGTCAGAAGTATTATCATAACGGGTAACGAAAGGGCTTTCGCTGCTGGAGCTGATATTAAACAAATGGCAAATAAATCGGCTGTTGATATGCTGATGATAGATCAATTCAGCACTTGGGACCAGATCAGGAAAACAAAAAAACCAATTATCGCTGCCGTATCGGGGTTTGCTTTAGGCGGCGGCTGCGAATTAGCCATGACTTGCGATATGATTATCGCTTCTGAGACAGCTAAGTTCGGGCAACCAGAAATCAAAATAGGTGTTATGCCGGGTGCCGGAGGCACACAGCGATTAACGAAAGCGGTAGGCAAAGCCAAAGCCATGGAATTGGTGTTAACTGGAAGATTCATCAGCGCTGAAGAAGCATTAGGCTATGGCTTGATTAACGCGGTAGTGCCAGTCGAGATGTACATGTATGAAGCCACCAAACTAGCTCAGGAAATTGCCCAAATGTCACCGATAGCGGCTCAAATGGCTAAGGAAGCCGTTAATCGTTCTTTCGAAACACATCTAGATGAAGGACTTCATTTCGAAAGAAAAAATTTCTATCTGACTTTCGCTTCTGAGGATCAAAAAGAAGGCATGCAAGCTTTCATAGAGAAAAGAGCTCCGGAGTATAAAGGAAAGTAGGCATCTATCTTGCTGAAGTTTAAATTACACGTACAGGGTTTTGATAACGATTTAAATAAGAATCAACCCTTTACTGACCAGTTGAAAGAACAGTTTATATCGAATAAATCAAGATATATCCCTTTTTTCTAAGCATCGAAAACATCCAAATCCAATGTTTTGAACCAGAAAGATTTCTCACCGTGATTTTTTTGGGTTTCAGTTATTCACCTGAAATTTTCTTAAGCGGTTTTAATGTTAAATACCTTTCTAGTATCAATCACAATTTCATTGAATTGATGTCATTCGAAATAAGATCGAAAACCAGGTAGTTACTTTGTCCATAACACTAACAAGTAATCGTCAGTAAAATGAACACACCTCAAATTTCGATTTATTATGAATGAAGCTGAAGCACTTTTTCACGAAATAGCAGAGACGCTACCAGAAGCAAAGAAGGGTAAAATGTTTGGCGCGTTCTGCATAAAAGCACCTAATGGAAAGGCACTTGCCATGTTATGGCAAGATCATATGGTTTTCAAGTTCACCGGGGAGTCAGAAAAGGAAGCGGCCAGTTTAGATGGCGTGGAAGTATTCAATCCAATGCAAAAGACGGCAATGAGCGGCTGGTATCAGGTACCTTATGACTACGCAGATAAGTGGAAAAGTTTTGCCGAATCTGCTCTGGTTTACGTACAGTCTTTAAAGAAAAAGTAAAAAGGCTCATCTCTGATTTCATTAACCCGAAACAAGCCGTTTACTTTTAAGCTTTGGCTAATAAGATACTAACGTACGCTAAGTCCTATTCCTACGGTCAGCGTATTATATTCTTGGAGGGTATAATCTCCGTGTATGGTAAGAATCGCCAATTTCAATCTTAGTCCGCCGGTCAATCTTGGGCCTCCTGCTGAGAAATCCAAATCAATCGGATCTACGAGATCAACTGCTCCATCATCGTCAATGTCATATTCTCCTAAAAGCTTCAAATTGGTTCTAACTGTGTTAAAACCTACGGCTCCATAAAGAGTAAGCACGGAAAACTTCTTAGATATGATCCCCTGAAAAGTGAATGAATTGATATCATATACACCGACTTGTGTAAAGCCTTGATTAGTCAGGTCTCCGGAAAGGTCGATCTCGGTTGTTACATCTGTATAGCCAGCAAAAACGGATAGATCAAAAGGCAATAGCTTCAGGCCCGGAATATGCTGCTTAATATCGTGCATAATGCCGAACCCGATCATCTTGAATGATGCCTCATCCTCAGTACCAAAGTTGATTTCAGGAATGAACCGCACCTTCAGGTCTGTATTTTTGAAAATACCAATTCCGACTTGAGCCATGGGAACCGGGATGGCAGTAAAGCCAATTTCATCTTCCAAATTGATACCTAATGGTCCCTCGAATGTGATACCGGGTTGGTCGACTAATTCAAATTCCGGCGTTCGACTTTCATCATCAGTTCCAAAAAAGGTAGGCAGTTCGCCATCTGATGGGTTGAGGAGTCTGACGTTAGTCAAATTGAGGTCTGCAAAGTTGTAAAAGAGGTCTTCATCAGGCACAAAGGCCGCACTGGCAGTCACTGTAATATCAATACCAAATGGCTTGTGTGGCTTAGCAGTATTGTACCACCCGTTAGAAATACCAAACTGCACACCATCCACAAGGGGTTCCATATAGGCTTGAAGCAGAACATTGGCGTCCTCTACCCCTGCCTCCAAGAACTGGTCAAAGTCGTCTTGAGCTTTTACGGAGAAGGAAACTGTACAGAGAAGTAGAAGAAATACAATGGAAAAAATTGAACGAATCTCAAAGGCATTAAATCTCATAAGTAGTTCATTTATAGGTATGTTATTCAAAAAAAATTATGATCAAATTAAACAATTTTAGACTCTAAACTAAATAAGCTATTCATTAATCAATCTTTTTTTTGGGCTACGTCTTGCAAACCATTTTGACACGGCATACTTTTGCTTCATAATCTTTACTAAATAATAATTATTATCATTTAGAAAATTTTATCGCTTGGAGCTTACAGAAATCAAGGAACAGCTTACCAAAGCTAATTTGAAGGTCACACACCAACGGTTGGTGGTTTACAGTGCGTTACTCAAACTGGAAAACCACCCATCAGCTGAACAGGTGTATGAATTTGTTAAGCCAGACAATCCAAGCATATCGTTGGCTACTGTTTACAAGACTTTAGAGACGTTTGTTCAAAAAGGTTTATTAAACAAAGTGTCTTCACCGGAAGGTCAAATGAGGTATGACCCAAGATTAAAGGATCACAATCACATCTACTGTTTGAACACTAAAGAAATAATCGATTATTTCGACGAAGACCTGAACAATCTGATCTTAGATTTTTTAAAGAGTAAACACCTTAACAACCTAAGGATCAAAAACATCAGTCTGCACATCAAAGGCGACAAGATTGATCCCTCCAAAGAAGTGTCTATTAATTAATGTTCAATTCATAAAGCAAACTAAAATTATGTCATTGGTAGGAAAAAAAGCTCCTATTTTTAATGCTCCTGCGGTAATCAATGGAGAAGAAATCGTAGAAGACTTCTCACTTGAGCAGTACATCGGCGGAAAAGATGTGATGTTCTTCTTCTACCCTAAGGATTTTACTTTCGTATGCCCTACTGAGATCTTGGCTTTTCAAGAGAAGTTGGCTGAATTCGAAAAGAGAGGTGTTGCAGTGGTTGGTTGCTCAACTGATACAGAAGAGACTCACTTGGCTTGGTTAATGACCCCTAAAGCTAATGGTGGTATCGAGGGTGTGACTTATCCATTAGTAGCTGACACTGCCAAGACTATTTCTTCTAACTTCGGTGTATTGGCTGGTGACTGGGATTACAATGAGGAAGGCGAGTTGAGCTTCAAAGGTGCTCCTATCGCCTACCGAGGTACTTTCTTCATCGATAAAGAAGGAATAGTAAGACACGAAACTATCAACGATCTTCCTTTAGGTAGAAACATTGATGAAATGATCAGAATAGTAGATGCATGGCAGCACGTACAGCAGCATGGTGAAGTATGCCCTGCTAACTGGGAAGAAGGTAAAGACGCTATGAACGCCACAAGAGAAGGTGTTGCTGATTACCTTTCGTCTCACTAAGATAACAACTTAAATAAATGTAAAACCCTCTGCTCACCACAGAGGGTTTTCTTATTTTTGGGCACGCTATGCGCCTTTTTTTCTACAATTTCAGCACCCTTTTAGTGCGGCTTGCACTGCCGCTCATCGCCCTGTTCTCACCCAAACTCAGATTATTCGTAAAGGGCAGAAAAGGCCTGTTAGACCAAATACAAAGATCTTTTCATGGCCGTGAAGATAAACTGGCTTGGTTTCACTGCGCTTCTTTAGGTGAGTTTGAACAAGCTAGACCGGTTATCGAGGCTTTCCGTCAAACCTACTTAAACTATAAAGTATTACTTACCTTTTTTTCACCTTCTGGATATGAAATTCGCAAAAACTATGAGCAGGCGGATTACATCTTCTATTTGCCACTTGATACGGCAAGCAATGCCCGCATCATGATCGAAGCTGTTCAACCAGAGATAGCTTTCTTTGTCAAATACGAGTTTTGGTATCACTTCTCCAAGGAGCTGCACAATCGAAACATTCCTTTGATTTCGTTTTCTACCATTTTTAGAAAGGAGCAGGCATTCTTTAAATCCTATGGTGGCTTTAATCGATCCATTCTAAAGCATTTCGATTATTTCTTTGTGCAGAATAATACCTCAGCCGAATTATTAGAGTCAATAGGACTGTCAAATTGCTCTGTAACAGGCGATACGCGTTTTGATCGTGTAGTAGAAATAAGCAAAAAAGCCAAAGCCATACCGGAAGTGGAAGCCTTCACGGACGGCAAACAGACGATGATCATAGGCAGTAGTTGGAAAGAGGATATCGAGGTGCTGGCACCGCTCATTCGAGAGCACCAAGGCAGTATGAAATTCATCATTGCACCACACGAAATTGACGATGCTTCTATCACCAAAACTGAGGAGTTACTTGGCATTACATCCATCAGGTTTTCCACTTTTGAATCAAGCAAATCAGAAAGTGCCAATGTCTTAATCATAGATAACATAGGCATGCTTTCTAGCTTATACCAATACGGCCAATATGCCTATATCGGTGGGGCTTTTGGAGACGGGCTACACAACATATTAGAGGCGGCCACTTTTGGATTACCGATATTCTTCGGTAATCGTAATTACACCAAATTCCAGGAAGCAGTAGATCTTATCGCACTGAACGGAGCTTTTGCCATTGGTGATTTTGAAACGCTTAAAACGGCATTCGATAATCTCCAGGATAAAAATACCTACGAGCAATCCAAAGCTGCTACCTTACGCTATGTAAGTGAAAACACTGGGGCCACAGAAAAAATTATGCAATATTGTAAGGAGTTGTTAAGCGCATGAGAGGGACGGTATTTAAATCGACAGGGTCATGGTACGAGGTGCTCGGAGAAGATGGACAATTCTACCAATGCCGAGTAAGGGGGAAGTTTAGGCTAGAGAATAAGAAGGTGACCAACCCGATTGCTGTTGGTGATATTGTAACCTTCGAATTGGAATCTGCCGATGAGGATACTGCTGTAATTACCTCAATAGAATCGAGAGAGAATTACATCATCAGAAAGTCAGTCAAAAAAAGCCATCATGCTCATATTATTGCATCCAACATAGATCAGGCTCTTCTACTGGTCACTTTGTCATACCCAAGAACATCAGTAGGGTTTATAGATAGGTTTACAGTTTCAGCAGAGTCTTTCAGAATACCAACCATTTTGGTATTCAACAAAATGGACATGCTGACGGATGAAGAGTGGGAGGAGCTGGAAGATATTGTGTACACCTATGAGAGTATCGGGTTCAAGTGTATTACCATATCAGCACTTGAGCAACACGGTTTGGACGAAGTCAAAGAGGTGTTGCGCAATAAAACCACACTGGTGTCCGGGCACTCTGGTGTCGGAAAATCCACAATGATTAATGCCCTGAACCCAGACATTGATCAGAAGATCGGCGAAGTATCCGACTTTGCAAACAAAGGCATCCACACTACTACATTTGCAGAGATGTTCGAGGTTGACCAGGACACTTATATCATAGACACACCCGGCATCAAAGAGTTAGGGCTTTTTGAAATAGAAGGCAATGAGCTTTCTGACTACTTCCCCGAAATGCGGGCACTTATTGGTCAATGTAAGTTTCATAACTGCACACATACCAATGAGCCGGGTTGTGCAATAATTCGAGCGGTGGAAGAAGGTGAAATTGCCGGGAGCCGTTACTACAGCTATCTGAGCATGTTAGAAGATGAGGACAACAGAAGATAAAGATTAAGTTAGTCACGTATAGTGGATTACACAGTAAACGGCCACCAATTGGCATACGATGCCCAAGGCTCAAAAGCTTTCGGCAATGACACGGTATTGCTTGAAAATGCCGATGACTTATCTGCTGCTGCGCCATGGAACGATAGTGGATTTACTGTATCTGAGCTGCCAAGCGATATTTTTCAGGAAGTCACTTCCGGCCTAAGAACATTGCTAATTAACATACTTAGAAATGCTGGATTGCCGGTTACGCAAGATTTCAACCTTGAGCAATATCACTGGTTGGTGGATGGAAATTACGATCGCCACTTGGCAGTTATTCAGGAAACGAAACTCCGAGAGATGGCGGATTTCCCAGGAGATGTAAATCAGTTCATCGCCTGTATTGAAGAGATTTGTGGTTGCCCACTCATCGCTAGAAACCCATTTGATGACGCCAGTATTTTTCATTTCCGGGTAGTCAGACCATTGTCGGGTGATAACAACCCACTACACAGAGATGTATGGCTTGAAGATTATGATGACTGCATTAACATTTACTTGCCCATCGCTGGTAGTAACGAGGAGTCTTCATTAATTCTGATTCCTGGAAGTCACCAATGGAGTGATTCAAAAATAGAAAAGACAGATGCAGGCGCGCAAATCAATGGGGTCAAATTCAATGTACCTGCTGTTACCTCCATTGATGGATCTTTCGAAGCTATCAGGGCTAACCCTCGAACAAATGAAGTTTTGGTATTCTCGCCCTACCTTGTCCATGGTGGCGCTATCAATTTAAACCGGAATAAAACACGTGTTTCATTGGAAATGCGCCTTTGGCGAAAGCAGTAGCTCTTATCTTCCAAACCTAAGCGCATGGTAGGTTCGCCTTAAAGGTATTAATGGTAGTTTCAGACGGTTCAATATGTCTAAGAACGTATATGCCCCATTTCTACCGCCCAACTCTGTTAACAATCCCCAAAAGAGTTTTGCTTCGCGATGATTCCCAGAAAATACGGCTTGCCTCATCTCGTATTTTACCCTGATGATCAGTGCTTCTTTGTCTTCCTCTGATCGGTTAAGGGCTTGGGCTTTTTTACACACCAGATAAGTACTATGCAGTTGTTTGTCACCAGGCACGTACCAAGTTGTAGACATAGATTGAGATAGTTTACGCACCTTGGTCAGTGGCTCATCCAGAAAAGCGAACTGCCAGTCTCTGGCAGCCCTGACCCAAAGATCGAAATCTTCATAGACCAATTGCTCATCGTACCCTCCCAAAGCATCAAATACTTCTTTTTTGATCATCATGGTGGGCGAGGAAATAAAGTACCGGGACAGTACTTCAGTATATAAATTACCCTCAGGCACTTGATCCAAAAGTCCGTGTTTTCTCAATCGCTCATTGTGATGAATCAACGGTTCTCCTTCTTCATTGATGTACAAAGCATCTGTGAACAATACCCCAAAGTCATCCGCCAACTGTTCAAAGTAAGTCACCTGCTTGCTCAACCGGTCTTCAGCCATGACATCGTCTGTGGCAAAGTCTATGATATACTCGCCTGTGGCTAATTTCAATCCTCGGTTGAATGCCGCGCAATTACCTAAATTTTCAGCCAATGGCACAAAATGGGTTATTCGATTTTGTGCGATCACGTCCTTGATGATCTCAACGCTGGCATCCGTACTAGCATCATCCACGACGATGATTTCCACATGCTCATAGGTCTGATCGATCACAGACGTAAGGGCTTCTCTAACAAACCTTTCATGGTTATAGCATAAACAGATTACCGATACGAGAGGCTGTTTCAATTATTGATTCGGTTTAGCGCTAAGATTCCATTTGCCTGTATCCAAGCCATGTTCTTGCGAAAGTATCGATACATCTTCCGCGAAGTATTCAGCCAACATTTCGCTAGGCTCTAAGGGCATGGTTGGTTTGGGTTGGGCTGCTTGCTGTATCATCCTATCCCGTTTACGCCGCAGCCTATTCAACATGGGACTTGGCAATATGGATTTAGCCACCCGCCGCAGTTTGCTAGGTTGATTCATCCAGTTTACCAATTCAGCATTGCGGTACGCTCCACCTGCGTTATAATGGATGTCCGAATTGGTCGATTCGAACGTTTCGTCTACTTCAAGGAATCGATAGACCTGCCTCAAAGTATCTTCAGTTTCATCTCGCAAATCCTCGAACAGTAAAACCATCACATTTTTCACCTTGGCTTTTAGCGAGCTCAGCTTTTCACTATAAAGCGAATGTGCTTTGTAATACCAGAAGTCATTCCATTGCTGTTGTTCCCGTCGGGTTTCATCTTGCAACGCTTCAAAAAAGGAAAGCTCCTCCCTACCCTCTCGAACGAGATGCCAATAGTTAGAATAAGCGCGGTCTATCGGGTTTCTAAGTACAAGAATGAGCTTCACCTCATGGCCTAGTTCAGCCAGGATATTATCTATAGCCTCGGGAAAGAAGAAATAGCTCGACGTACACTCACCTATCACCTGATTGGGGTTTACCGATTGAAAATGGTGGGTGTATGTATCAAGGTCTTGACATACTTTATCGCTATCATAGCCATCACCGGGGCCGCCTAACTTTGACAGCACTTGTTTGGATGAAAAATACCTTAGCTCGTTTGTCTCGGGCATATAAATATCTGGGTGTTCCTTGAGGTACATCCAAAGAGAAGTGGTACCCGCTTTGGGTACTCCGATAATCAGGAATTGTGGTAGCCTACTTTCCAAATTCGATACTGGTGAATCACATCTTATGACTGCAATTTATCAATAATGCCCTATATCCTTTGCGAAAGTGAGCTTGAGTGAAGATGTACCTCCGATTTGCTCCTTGAAACGTATTAGGCTATAGTTGGGCTTTCCTTCTATGGCCGATGTGCCGAGGTCCAGATATTCGATCCCTTCTTTCTGGCAGAAATTATACAAGTTTTCAAAAAGGAGCACAGCCGGACTATAGTTATCATATGCCTTAATGTGTGCCGAGTAGAAATTGTATAATATCTTTTCACTCACGCGGATACAGATGGCACAGGCAATTCTTTGATTATTATTCATTACCGAAAACAAATGAAATTTTGAACGCAGCGAATAGACGGTCTGCTTCAACTCTTCTAAAGACATGGATAACTCCTGGCCTCGTTCTTTTCTTCCTTGATCAATAATGTTGTAGACCGTATCAAAGCACTCGATTGGCTCTTCGATAGGCTGGAATCCAGCATTTCTGCATTTTCTAAGCTTCCGCAGTTCCCATGTGTGCACTTTCCCTTCGAAGGCTTCTTCACCAATAGTGATACCAGTACTGATCTCAGAGTCGACAATCTGAAAGCCTTCATTAAGAAAGGCATTAGTAATCTTAACGAAATGAGTAGGGTGATATCCCTGAGGATAATGCTTGATTTGCAATGAGGTTATTCCCTGCATTCTTAGCTCTTCAATTATAGACTGGATAAAGAAATGAAGTTGCTGAAGCTCCAGGTCTTCTGAAAACGCTATGCCACCAAATGGTGCTTTTAACGGGCTTTGGGCCTTTTCTTGGTCGAGGTGAAGTGCCAAACGGGCATGAACCAATTGCTTATCATCTTCCACCAGATAGCATAGCATCCATGAATCTGAGGATTGCAACTGTAGGTGGTCTGTAGTGTTAAAAAGGTAGTTTTCGAAACAGACCTGATAGTGTTCCGGGTAATCGTTTTTAGTAAATCGGAAGCTGGTCAATTAATAAGGTATATGCAGCTTTTTAAAGATAAAATGCATTAACCAGGCTGGGCCAATCAATAGAAATTGTAAGTCTTTCAAAAATGAAGGCTTCTTACCTTCTACCTTATGTCCATAGAACTGACCTATCCAAGCCGCCACGAAAATAGCGATAGAGATCAGCCATAAAGGAGCAATATTCAAACCCTCCAGGGTCTTGGCCAGGAATAGACATAAAACCGCAAATACGGCCATACCTATGGTCAAAGTAAAAGACAGTGATAAATAATAGATTAACACAACAATCATAATGAGTGTGGCCCAATTGGCATAGCCCCATCCGTTAGTTAAATCAACGATCGGCCCGTTGGGAATAGACCAGATCAATCCTACTATACTGAAAAAAATCAGCGGTACACAAATCCAGTGAATAAGTTTATTGGTTGCGTTTTGATGGCTTGAGCCATATTCGGAGAGCAATGCGTCTATCTTTCTCATATCCTATTTGAATTGCTTATTTAACCAAATTAAGTAATTCTAAGCAATAATATGACATAAAAAAACCCCGACGATGTCGGGGTTTTAAAAAAGTTATATTTTAAAGTCTTAGCGGCAAGCGATAGGGTAAGAAACACCACTTCTTGTTACTGAACCACAAGTTCTAGGATTAGACTTGTTTCTAGCAACCAAGATACCAGCTACGTGAGGAGCAGCCATAGATGTTCCACTCAATGTAGCATATCCACCATTAAGATAAGTAGAATATACGCTTGATCCAGTAGCGATGAAATCGATTGGAGGTCTTCCGTAGTTAGAGAAAGAAGAGAAGCTTCTGTTACAAGTCATAGAAGCTACAGTCAATACATTGCTTCTGTCTATACAACCAGGCTGATAGTAATCAGCAAAGGCTGAAGAGTTACCTGCAGCGATAGCAATCTTAGTTCCTCCGTTAGCAACGGCATTGATAGAACTCATGTATGCATTGCTAGAAGAACAGCTAGGGCCTGCATAACCACCAAGGCTCAAGTTCATAACGTCACCGTTATAGTCATACTTGGCTACGTGGTTGATACCAGCCGTGATAGTTGAAGAAGAGCTACCACCAGAACATCCGAATACTCTTACAGGGATTACATAAGCACCCGCTGCTACACCAACAACACCTATGCTGTTGTTAACCGCACCAATAGTACCCGCTACGTGAGTACCGTGACCGTTACAGTCATTAGCTGAACCACCTACGAATGATCGGCCGATTACTGTACCGCTGCTATATTGAGTAGCTACTCTAAGATCTGGGTGATCCAGATCGATACCTGTATCTACTACCCAAGCTAGAATGCTAGTACTTACACCGCTTGTTTTGGCGCCACCAGCTCTTGTAATACCGCAAGGAGTAGTCTGAGCTTCAGTTCTACCATTGTCGCTTCCTGCTTCTATTACTTCTTCTACAACGTGGTTAAGCTTCACTGCTACATCTTCCTCAAGTGATAATACAGTGTTATCAGCACGAAGTGCTTTTACTTGATCATCAGTAAGTTGAGCAGCAAAACCCACAATAGCAGCAGAATAGTAATGAGAAACTGACTCAGGGCTGATTCCGTGTCCGGCAAGGAACTTATCGATCTTCTTGATAGTAGTAGCCTCATGACCTTCATAGAAATCAATTTTTTCATCTCTACTGATGAAATTCTGACGAGCTACTCTACCAGACTCAAAGCCCTGGCCTAGCGTAATTACATACTTGCCTTTAATTACCTGACCATCTTCTAGGTCTTCCAGGTCAGCCACCGGCTCAGTGAATGCCTGTTCGTCGCTACACGACGAGAACATAAACACAGCACCAGCCATAGCTAAGGCTGATACTAACAATTTGAAATCTTTCATGGTTTTTAAAATTTATTGTTAATTGATTAGTAATTTAAATTTAAAGAATTTTTAATCATAAAAACATAATTATAACATTATTTTTTTTCATTTTCAGACAGGAAATGACATACTTATCCAGCCTGCCTATTGGGGTGTAGAGGAAGTATTGAACGGATTTAAGCCAGCCTCACGTGGGCAAAAAAATAGTGGCCTAATTAATGGGTAATATGATCGGAAGTATAACTTTTGCTAGTCAAGGCACAGTGTTGCCTGAAGGGTTAACGTCTTTCATGGTTAATACTGGTTTAATCTAGGGTATGGAGTGGTCAGCTCCTTCTTATCTAATATAGTGTTTTCTATGGTCTCTAGTATAAAAATTCAATTTTTTACCAAGAAAAAAATTTTTTGCGTTAAAATCTAACATTAAGCTATATATCATATAGGCATTGGCTATAATGCTATAAGCTCACTAATTATTCTTGCTGGGTTGTGAAACTAGCCTGCTTGTCAGTGCTAAACTGACATTGTGAAGACACTTTCTTAGGCTCAGATGGGATTCAACCAAGAACAGCGAAGGCTCTAAACTTTTTTAAACCATAATTAAGAAGACTAGAGTTGCCTTCGCCCATTCTTGATCAAATATCGCATGCTTAATATGAAGGTAATGCAACACTATTATAAATGCAACATTGTTGCATTTATTTGCTCTAAACTTACCTCTCTCTTAACTAAATAGGCACTTATCTGATTTCTTGAAGCACAAAAGCTTATATTAGATAATAGTTAAACAGTCGATCGGTTGACTATCAAATTCTAATTATCTAATGCATGGCTTGCTGAGCGTAGATCAAAAAATTACTCCTATCGTATCATTCTACGGGATACTGTTTCTGTTAAGCAGTTGCTCCCAAAGTCGGCTTGTACCGCCTTTTACGCAGGCTGATGTTTCACTAGTTACCCATCATGATTCTTTGCATTTTATTCGTCTGCGTACCGATTCAACCGAAAGCCAATGGGAATTACCTTACCCTGTTTACAGGTTTCAAACCGGTGATGTCGACAATAACGGGGTTGATGATATTATGGTCGGTGTTATCAAAACCACTCGTTTCGATTCTACTAAAGGAAAAAGGCTTTTCATATTTAAAAATGTACAGGGTTCGGTCAGACCCTTATGGCTTGGATCCAGGTTGGGCAAACCTCTGGTTGATTTCAATTTTGTTTCTGCCGACAGCATTACAAGAATCAGAAGCATTGAAGAAGAAAGAAGCGGCAACTTTCAGGTGGCAGAGTACAAGTGGCACAAGTTCGGATTAAGGTTTACTAATTATATCGGGCGAGAATTGAGTATCACGGAAGCCAGATCATTACTTTCAAATTCTCCTTAAATACACCATAACTATGAAGAAATTAGTTGTTCTCTTTTTTGTCTTATTCCTGATCAGCTGCGGTGGTGGCAAGGAAAACCAGCCAGTATCCGAAGAAGTAGCTGAAACTCCTTTAGATCATGAGGCATCGGAAAATTCTGATTCGTCAATAGACATAACACTTAGCGACTCCACCGTGACTTTTGCAGTTGGCGAGTCCATCAACGTTGAGGCCTTACAGCATCAAATCGATCTCAATATGGACATCTCCCAGCTAAGCCTTTCCGATATCAGAATTTTGAGAAACAGTTTTGCCGCCCGACAAGGTTATTGTTTCATGAAAGCTGATTTAAGGAGTATTTTCAACACCACATCATGGTATAATCAGCGCATGGAAAACCGGTTTTGGAAAGAAGATATGGGAGAATCCGTCGAACCAATAAGCTATTCGGCAGAAGAAGAAGAATTCATCAAACGGCTTAAAGCTCGTGAGGAGGCGCTCTTGAAAAACAACCTGGTAGAAATCGACGGCAGGCTACTTGCCAACCTTGATAACGTAGTAAACTTCTTTCAATTAGAAGAGACTGATAGCAGGTTGATGGAGATGTTGCGCAAGAATGGCTTCGCTATCGTACCGAACAATCATATTCAACATTTTCATGTCTATGAAGAAAATGACTACAAAGAGTTTCCCAACTTCGTGACCACCGACATGTACATGCAGCTTTTCCATATGTATTTTGGCTACGTGCTCAGGACAATAGAGCAGGACAAGTTCATACCCCTCCTGGCAGAAATTTGCGAGATGATGATGGCAGAAATGCAGACGCTGCTCGATGCTACCCCTGACCAGGCAACAAAAACAATGATCGAGCAGAAAATAGCTTTCTACGCCATTGCTTTGAACACTTTGACTGACCAAACGGTAACAGTGCCGGCATCTCAGCAGCAGGCTTATAACACTGAGTTAAGACAGATCAATGCTGCAGAGGATGCCCCATCAGATTACCTTGGCTATACCAATGTGCAGTTTCCGTATAGCCTCTTCAAGCCCCGTGGACACTACACACGCACCGATGCTTTAAAAAAATACTTCAAAGCTATGATGTGGCTTCAGACTGCACCATTCTGCCTTGACAATGATGAGCAATTCAAAAAAGCGATCATCAGTGCTCATACACTAAAGGACAATACTACCATAATGCAAAAATACAAGGCATTGATGGAGCCAATTACTTTCATCATAGGGCAGCCGGACAATGTATCTTTCCTGAACTTAGCCTCGCTATTAAAGCAAAGTGACTTTCAACTCAACGATCTCCTCACTGATAATGCCAAACTGGAGAGTTTTAGAACGCAGGTAAAAGCTGTTGCAGATGCCCAAAACCGCATAAAGCCCAAGGAAGCAGTGAGCTGTGTTGACAAGATCAACTTCGTGCCGCAGCGCTACTTATCAGACAATGAGGTGCTGCAAGAGTTGGTAGATGTAGAAAGTCAAACTACCAAAAGGCCATACCCAAAAGGGCTGGATGTACTGGCGGCCTTTGGCAGCAAATCAGCTGAAAATGTGCTACTCAATGAGCTTCAAGAAGGACAACAGTGGGAAGCATACCCTAGTAGATTGGCACAACTGAAGGAAACCATGAGCGACGTGGATTGGAATGCTACGCTATATAATAAGTGGATAGAAAGTCTACTGGCCCTTGAATCGGTTGATGAAAGTTATCCATATTTTATGCAGACTCCTCAATGGGCCAAAAAAGACCTCAATGCCTCATTGGCTTCCTGGGCTGAACTGAAGCACGATGCAATATTATACGCCGAGCAACCAATGGCTTCGGAGTGCGGTGGTGGTGGGCCTCCTGAACCATATACGCTGGCCTATGTAGAACCCAACGTTGGATATTGGAGAAAAGTGATCGAGTTGATCGATAAGACAGAGGCTGTTTTAAACAACAACTCTTTGATCACAGGGTCAATATCCAGAATAACAGAGCGCATGAGAGAGAATGCAGAGTTCCTAAAAAATGCAAGTATTAAGGAACTGGTGGGAGAAAAGTTGACCGAGCAAGAATACCGGCAGATAGAGCACATTGGCAGTACGCTCGAATGGCTCACTTTGGATCTCGTTAAGCAGGAAGACGAGTACCTCGATGGCTGGCATAATGTGCAAGGCCCTGATAAATCTGTAGCCGTGGTAGCAGATATCTATACTTCCAACGCGACGAACAACCCTAACAAAGGCATCCTCCATGTGGCCACCGGCAATGTCAATGATATTTATGTAGTGGTTGAAATCGAAGGGTACTTATACCTGACTAAGGGGGCTGTATTTAGTTATCATGAGTTCCCACTACCAATGGGCAATCGCCTGACAGATGAAGAATGGCAGGATATGCTGGACAAAAACCAAGCGCCGGAAGTGCCAGATTGGGTCAAAGAGATCATTATCCCTATAGAAACACCAAAAGTGAATGAGCGGGTCTTCTATAGCTCAGGTTGTTAAATGCATAGAAAACTTCCTCGGTTGCGGCTGTTTATCTGGTGGGCCATGCTATCGGCGATATGCCTGGCATGCTCCACTGATCAGGATGAAGAATTGACCATCACCTTCGTAGGGGATTTATTATTGGATAGAGGAGTAAGGGAAAGGATAGAACGGAAAGGGGTCAATTCACTTTTTCATCCGTCAATAGAATTAGCTTTTCTAAAAAGTGATATGGTGGTGGCCAATTTGGAGTGCCCAGCAACAGATGTGAAAGCGCCGATCAATAAGCGGTATATTTTCAGAGCAGAACCCGACTGGCTCCTCGCTTTGAAAGAGCATGGTATCACCCACCTCAACATGGCTAATAACCATGCTATGGATCAGGGTCGAAAGGGTTTGGTAGATACGCAGCAGAACATTATAAATGCTGAGATGGTCCCTACTGGCTTTGGTATGAACCATACTGAGGCTTGTGCGCCTCAACTGATTGCCAACTCGCCCAGGCCTGTTTACCTTTTTTCTTCCCTTCGCGTACCCTCGGAGAATTGGACTTTTCTAGAGAATAAGCCTTCTGTTTGTGAAGCTTCCATTGAACATATTGTGGAGCAGGTCAGGTCTTTAAAATCAACTCAACCAAATGCCATTAGCATCATTCAATTGCACTGGGGGGCAGAACATCGCTCTCGGCCTATGCTCTCTCAAGTTCAAAGTGCCAGAGCCTTAATTGATGTCGGTGCAGATGCGATCATAGGCCATCATTCCCATACCATCCAAACGGTAGAATGGTATCAGGGCAAACCCATCTTTTACGGTATTGGCAATTTTATTTTCGACCAACAGGACTCTATCAATTCTGAAGGCCTTTTGGTCAGGTTCCAAATCAAAAGTGATGAAATCAACTATACCTCCGGCCGGTTTGTGATCGAGCAGTGTCAGCCAAGGTTAGTAAACTAGGCCTTAGTGCGCACTTTGTCCCAGGCTTTGATCTGCCAGTGTACAACTGCGGTGGTCAGATGATTGCCCTGTTCGTCGTTTATTTTGATTTCGCAAGGTATAATGGTTGACTCGCTACTTTCTAACGGCACATATACATTGTCCTTCAACCAGGCTTCACTAATCTCGAAAGATGCCACAGCGTTCATTTTGCCCTGGTAATGATAGTCCACTTCAAGGCGCTGCAGTATAATGCGGAATTTGGAAGGATCAAGTTTGGATATGAGCAAAACACCGGTGGTAAATTCTGATAAGGTAGCCAAGGCACAGGCATGTAAGCCTCTGATGTGGTTTAGGTTCTTTCTTCGGTAAGGCAAAGAAGTGGTCACACTAAAATCAGCAATATTGTCTATCTTGAACCGATGAGGCTTGTTAAAAGGAATCATGCGGGCCAATCCTACATTGAGCAACTTTAGGTGAAATGCGGAGTGCTTGGCCTTTTCAAGTATTTTGGCAGTATCTATCATTAATTATCAACCTTAGTTATTGATTATATTAGCAATTAAGAAAAAATCTTTTGATCAATTAACAGAAACCTGATAAATGCTCAGTTTTTGGGAAAAAACATCATTTCTTAACTACGATTACATCGTGATCGGTGGTGGTATTGTGGGGTTGAGTACGGCGGCAGCCATTAAAGAAAAGAACAAGGATGTATCTGTCCTGGTGCTGGAGCGCGGCATTTTCCCGACTGGAGCCAGTACAAAAAATGCAGGTTTTGCCTGCTTCGGTAGCCTGACCGAATTGCTCAACGATATAGCACAACTGGGTAAGAATGGCTGTTATGAACTGGTTCAAGAGAGATGGTCTGGCCTTAGAAAACTGAGGGAGAGAATTGGTGATCGCAATATGGACTACCAAGGCGAAGGAGGTTATGAATTGATCACTGAGGACCAGGAACATTGCCTCGATAGCATAGAAGAAGTGAATGGACTACTCAGGCCTTTATTCAAAAACGAGGTTTTTATAAATAGCCCCTACCTCATCGGTCAATTTGGGTTCGCCCCGGAAAAGATCAAAACGGTTGTTTATAACCCATTCGAAGGACAAATCGACTCAGGTAAGATGATGAAAGCACTGACTGGTTATGTCACGAGCCTCGGTGTTGAGATCATCACCGGCGCTGAGGTGGTCAATATTGCAGAGTTCCAGTCAGACGTATCAGTAATGGTAAAGGCGCCCCTGCATGAAGAAAAGATAGAATTCCGTGCTGAAATGATTGCCGTTTGTACCAATGCGTTCAGTGATCAGCTGCTAACTGATCTTGATTTGGCACCAGGTAGAGGCTTGGTTCTAGCCACTCAACCCATAGAGAACTTGAGGATCAAAGGCTCATTCCATTTCGATGAAGGGTTCTATTATTTCCGCAACTTTAACGACCGAATCATCTTTGGCGGTGGGCGAAACATGGCCTTGGCAGATGAGACCACCTCCGAGTTCGAAGTGAACGAAATGATCTTGCAACAGCTTGAAAAGCTACTTTCAGAATTGATTATTCCAGGTAGGGAATACGAGATAGATACGGTCTGGGCAGGCATAATGGCCTTTGGTGAAGAAAAGAGGCCTATTCTCAAAATGCATTCTAACCGTATCGCAGTAGGTGTAAGGCTCGGCGGCATGGGTGTGGCTATTGGTAGTCAATTGGGTGAAAAGTTGGCTGATATGATCGTCTGAACCCCGTCTTTAGAAATCTTTTTTATAACTTCATCCAGATTAATTAGTGAATTAAGCACCATTTATGACTGACATTGTCAAAAAGCCCACTCTTCTTCAAGCCCTTATTCCGATAATATTTCTAATCTTCCTTCTGTTCACTAGCGTTTATGTATTCGATACATATTCACTAGACGGATCCAACCAAATCAGCTTACTGTTATCAGCAGGTGTGGCCGCCTTGGTAGCTATGAGACTTGGTGTAAAATGGAAGGATATCATTCTCAAAACCAGAAAAAGCATCGACTCTGCCATGGAGGCAATGTTGATCTTGCTCATGATCGGAGCACTTTCCGGTACATGGCTCATAAGCGGTATTGTCCCAGCTATGATCTATTATGGCCTCCAAATTCTTAACCCTACCATATTCTTGGTAGCGGCGTGTATCATTAGTGCCATCGTCTCGGTAGCAACCGGAAGTTCCTGGACAACAATCGCTACAGTGGGAGTGGCGTTGCTAGCTATCGGCCAAGCACTTGGGATTCCAGTGGGCATGACTGGTGGAGCTATCATATCGGGTGCCTATTTTGGCGATAAAATGTCACCACTATCTGATACTACCAACCTGGCACCAGCCATGGTCGGTACAGATTTGTTCACGCACATCAAGTACATGGCTTATACCACTGTACCTTCGATTATTATCAGTTTGATCATTTTTCTGATTATGGGCCTTACACTAGACACAAACACTAGTGAAGCGAATATTAAGGGTATACTCACAGCTATAGACGGTTCGTTCAATATAAACGGATGGCTTTTTATCGCTCCGGTGATTGTGGTTGTAATCATCATTAAGAAAATGCCCGCACTGCCTGCGCTTTTGATTGGGGCACTGTTAGGTGCCGTATTTGCGCTTATTTTTCAGCCGAATGTAGCACACACCATCGGCGATGAAGTGCTCAGGGAGGTGCGCGAAGTTAAACCTGTTGAAGAGGATGGTGGTGAATCTCAAGCAAAATATGAAGAATGGAAGGCAAATACTTCACCTGCAATTTTTGCCTTTGCTGGTACAATGAAGTCCATATATGGCAGCACCTCCATTACAACAGATAATGCCGAAGTCAATGGGCTACTGAAAGGAAAAGGAATGTCGGGTATGCTCAATACGGTATGGCTGATCATATGTGCCATGGTATTTGGCGGGATGATGGAAGCAGGTGCACTGCTGAAGCGCATTGCAGAAGCTATAATAAGTCTGGTTCGTTCAGCAGGTGGATTGATTACATCAACAGTCGGTACATGTATATTTTTTAATTTCACTGCCTCTGACCAGTATATGGCCATTGTAGTGCCCGGAAGGATGTATGCAGACACTTATAAGAAAAAGGGGCTAAAGCCTGAAGTGCTCAGTCGTACTTTGGAAGACTCTGGTACCGTTACATCAGTTCTTATTCCATGGAACACCTGCGGCGCTACGCAATCTAGTGTGTTAGGTGTAGCCACCTTGGTATATGCCCCATATTGCTTCTTCAATATGATTAGTCCCATTATGAGCATAATCTTCGGCTACGCCAACATCAAAATAAGGCGTGTTGAAAAGCCAGAGGTAGAAGAGCAAAGTGAAGAAACAATAGCAGCTTAATGTTCCAAAAGACCATATCCAGAGAAGAAGTTAACGAACTTGAACTACGCCGCTATGAAGG
Source organism: Bacteroidota bacterium (assembly GCA_039819065.1). Lineage (GTDB taxonomy): Bacteria > Bacteroidota > Bacteroidia > Cytophagales > Cyclobacteriaceae > JBCBSS01. The sequence continues at coordinate 4,601 of JBCBSS010000048.1, read as the reverse complement.
TAAGCCGGTAGTTGTTACCAGTCCTGACTCAGCCAAATTGGTAATCGAAGAAATCCTTGACACAGAGGATTTCGTAGGCTTTGACACGGAAACCAAACCTACTTTTACCAAGGGGGTAATCAATGATGTGGCTTTGATCCAAATCGCATCAGCCCGCAAGGTTTTTCTCATTCGTGTAAACCAAACAGGGCTCACACCTCAGCTCAAATACTTTTTCGAAACTTCAGAGGTAGCCAAGATCGGTGTAGCCTTGCTGGATGACATCAGGGCGCTCCAACGCTTGCGGCACTTCGAACCCAATAACTTTCAGGAGATCAACAAACTAGTCAAAGACGTAGGTATCGAAAGCGATGGGCTGCGCAAATTAACCGCCATTATTCTTGGTTTTCGCATCTCCAAGAACCAACAAACTTCCAATTGGGAAAACGAAACACTCACCGACAAACAGATCAATTACGCCGCCACTGATGCCTGGGTATGCAGGGAAATGTATACGCGATTGAGGGAGTTGGGGTATCTGTAGTTAGACGTTAGACATAAGATGAAAGACAAAAGACTTTAATTCTGGCTGTCTTTGCGAGCCTGTCAGGCTACTGACTGAGAGGTACGACGAAGCAATCCCGAACGAGTAATTACTAATCGGGCTCCGTGCTCTGCCCTTCTGAAAGAAACCTATGAGATGTTTGTACCATTCTAGAAACAAAGAGTTGAATAGAAGTAGGTAGAAATAAGCCTTAAGGGACGAGTAGCATCAGCCAGTCCTCCTGAAAGGAACTTAGTGGCGTAGGGCACAACAGTAATTCAGCGCATTTACGCTTGGGGCAAGAAGAATAGACCTTTCTAAGCTCTCTTTGAGATGACGGCTGCCTTTCATGATGATAGCCCGATTCTACTGATAGCCAATAAGACTCTTTCAGAGTGACGGGATTGTTGGTATTCTTTTAAGGCGATCTTGAGCTTTTAGCTACTACCCTTACTCTTTCTATATCTTGTCCTTCTGTAAGAAACTTATTAGCGTAGAGCACCACTTTAATGGGTGGCATATAATCAATTGATGATATCAACTTCTGAGCAAAAAGGAACAAGGCCTACTGATTACCGTTGCCTAAAACCTCTACTCCACTTTTAACTGATTCCCAGTATCCTGTAACAACTGCAACTTATCCCTAAATCGCTCAACTTGCCCTACTCCCACTTCCAATGCCAAGAAGCAGTCTGCCTCATAGAGCTGGTTAGTTATTTTGGCGTCAAAGTCTTTGACCAGGCGCATCACTTCGTTGGTAGCCTCGTAATCGAAGCGTAGTTTAATGTTTTCTGTGATAGCTACCTCTTTGATGTCATTTTGCTTGAGCGCTTGTTCTGCGGCAGTTCTATACGCATTGATCAGGCCACTCACCCCTAGCTTGGTTCCTCCAAAGTATCGAACGACTACAACCAGGGTATCGGTCAGATTCAAGGATTTGATTTGCCCAAGAATGGGGTCTCCGGCAGAGTGGCTGGGTTCACCATCATCGTTAGCCCTATACTTGTCTTGCTTAGCCCCTAATACGTAGGCGTAGCAATGGTGCCTTGCATCGTAATATTCTTTCCTCAGTCCTTCAAGACAGGCTTTAACCTCTTCCTCAGAGCTAACCGGATAGGCAAAGGCCAGGAACTTACTCCCTTTTTCTTTGTAAAGTCCTTCTGAGGTTTTTGAAATGGTGAGGTAGCTTTCTTGCATTTGGTGCAAAAATAGGGTTTTCTGGGTAAGGTGATAGGGCAAGGTTTTAAGCACGTGTTTGCAACACATGCTAGCATGTCTGTTAAACCATAGAGCACGAAAGTAACTTTCGCGCTAGTGTGAATTTAGCCTATTTGTGAAGTAAGTTGGTTGAATTAGAACTGATCCAATAAGTCTTTCTTACGGTTGGGGGAGACTTCTACTTCGGATTCATCTGACATGATCAGTTGGCCTCCTTTGCCGCGCTTATAGCGCTTCACTTGCTGAAGGTTTACCATGTGTGATTTATGCACTCTCATGAAGCCGTATTCTGTCAATATGTCTTCGTAGAATTTGAGCGTGCGGCAGATCATCAGCTTACGGCCATCCAGTAGAAAGAATTCTGTGAAGTTATCGTTGGCCTTGCAACGTATCACGTCTTTGACCGGCACTACTTCAAAGCCGTCGATGAGGGGCAACACCACCTTTTGGTGCTGTTTGTTAAGTGTTTGGATATTCTCAATCAGCACCTTGGTATGCAGGGAGCTATTCTCCTGTGCTTTCACCGCTTTTACTTTTTCTACCGCAGCTACAAGGTCGTCGATATCAATGGGTTTCAGGATGTAGTAAGAGGCACTTACATTGAGTGCTTTGATGGCGTAGTTGCTGAACGCTGTCACGAAAATGGTTTCAAAAGACAAATCATCAACTTGCTCCAACAGGTCGAAGGCATTACCATAAGGCATCTCCACATCAAGGAAGACGAGGTCAGGTGTATTGGCGCGAATGGCCTCTACGCCTGACTTTACAGAATCAGAAATGGCCAGCACTTCTACATCAGGACAGTACTTGGTCAGGTAACTGGACAGCGTGTCCCGACTAGCCTGTTCGTCATCGACTATAACGGCGCTTATTTGCATATTATTCAGAGGATTTCTGTGGTATGGTAATGGCCACCCTGGTACCTGTATCACCTTCAGGTTTGAGGTCTTCGATGATCACCTTGAGTTTAGTCTTAAGCAATTCATTGATCAGTTGAATGCGGTTCTCAATGTTCTTCAACCCCGTAGACCGCTGTTCTTTTTGGTTTTTCGTCTTCAGTTCGAAAGATTTCTTTCGGCCGATACCATCATCTTCTACGGTTATATTGAGATCCGCCCCCTCTTGCTTCAAACCGACATACAGGCGCCCTTTTTCCTGTTTATATCTGAGTCCGTGCCACACGGCATTTTCAATATAGGGCTGTATCAACATCGGTGGGATCTCATAACTGTCAATGTCTATTTCCTCATCCACCACAAACTCATAATCAAACTTCTCCTTGAATCGGAAGTGCTCCAAACTGAGGTATAGCTTCAGTATTTCTATCTCGGTAGAAAGTGATACCAGGTCGTGTTTGGAATTCTCCATCACCATACGCATCAGTTTCGAAAAATCCGATAAGTACTTGTTCGCTAGCTTCTCATCCTGATTGGCTATAAAGCTATTTACAGAGTTGAGGGCATTAAAGATGAAGTGGGGGTTCATTTGTGTTCGCAGCGACCTTAAGGCCAAAAGTTGATTCGCAATTCTACGCTGCCGTGCATTCTTATAAATGATGTATGCCGCTACGGAAACGATAATCAACACACCCAGTAATGCGTAGTTAATTAACCTTTGCCGCGCTTCTTGCTGCTTGAGCAATTCTATGGTTTTATCATTCAATTGTTGATCCTTCTCCAAAAGGTCAACTCTACTTTGTGCTTGTAATAAGCTATTTTGAGTGAAGGTAAAATTCTGTGCTGATTGCGATTTAAGGGTTTGGATAGAATCGTTAAGTGCCACATAGCTTTGATAGTTCAGCAAAGCATTGGTGTAGTCTTTTTTCTTTTCAAAAGCTTTTGCCAAGGATTTAAATGCCGTTGCTTTTTCCTCCAATAACGACTCATCGCCAGAAGAAGTGGCCACATCTTCAAAGTAGGTTATCGCCTCCTCAGGAGCTTCATTTTCTAGCAAGAGTTCTCCAATTTTAAGCTTATCAGCGGCGGCACCGGCTTCATTATCTTCTGCCTCGTTAGCGTCTAACGATTGCTGACGCACATCCAACTCTTCTTTTACAAGTCCTTGAGAACGGTACACGTTACCAATATTATCCAATGATCTATTGCGCACTTCCTTATCGGGAATCGTATTAGAAATCACCGAATTGGTCTGGTACAATTCTAGCGCCTCATCATCCTGATTTAATTGCAAAAGCACCTTAGCAATACTGTCGTTGGCAGCCACTATGCCTAGCTTGTTATCCCTTTCTTCTTCCAGGCTAAGCGCCTTTCTGTAGAAATCCAGTGCTCTCTGATGCTCCCCTTGGTTATTATAATAGCTGGCGATGCCTATGTTGGCCTTTACCTGATCAGCCACATTGCCTAGCTTGGTGGCATAGTTCAAATAACTTTGATACTTGTTCTGTGCTCTTTTAGCATTGCCGTTTCTTTCATAAGCCCTGGCCAGGTTATAAGCAATTTGACTCACACTATCCGTTTTGCGGGTTTTTCGAAAGATATCTTCTGCTTTATTGTAATTTTTGATAGCCAGATCATATTGCTTGTTCTCAAAATTGAGGTCACCGAAGAGCTTGTAGCTAGAAGCCTCACCCATTTTATCACCGCTTTTTAAGCTGAGGTTTAATGCTTCTTCGATATTGTCAAATGAGGATTGAGGGTCTGTTTTATAGTTTGTCCTGGCTTCATCCAACAATAAAAAAATGCTCGATTGCACATCCATTCTTTTGGAAATTTTAAATTCTTTGGACGAACTGCTTTTTCCTTTTTTCGATGATTGAGCCAATACACTATGAGCGTCTACCAGTATGATCAAAACGATCAATACCGCACATCCCAATGGTATGCGTCCAAAGCCTAGAATG
>JBCBSS010000047.1:0-46857 GCA_039819065.1 Bacteroidota bacterium | reverse complement strand
ATATCTACTGAACCTTGATATATTCTCTTAATATTAGCAGAAAATTCTACTTTGTCCTCATAAGTATTTCTTCTATATCTTATAATTTGTATCAGGCTGTCGCTCAAGAGATGGTTCTTGTATGAAGCCATCGCAAAGTCTAAATTCCCGTCTCTATGAAACTTCCTGTAAAGTACTACTGCCTTTTTCCACTTTGTTCGCAACAATAGTATATAATCGAATGGTATTTTACTGCCACTAGGGTTACGTAAATTGGTGCGCTCGGCAAGATCCAAAAAGTATAAGGCAGAATCTAATTCACCTATATCCCGGTAATCATCGCTGACTTCATTCGCATACAATACTACGGAGGTATACCTGTTAGCTTGTTCTGCCAACTCTATGGCTTCTTTTTGTTTCTTTATGCCTTCCAAAAAATTCCTTTTTTCCGACTCAACTGAGCCAAGTGCATGTAATACGGAAGGTAATCCTATACTTTTTGGAGCCGGATATTTTTGATAGAACTGATAGGCTTTGTTGAAATAGCTTGCGGCACTATCGTACTCAAACAATTCAAAAAACAATAGCCCCTTTCCATATAAAATATTAAGATAGTCGGGATGGGCTTCGCTGTATACATTGAGAATAGCTCTTTCATATCTATCATAGTATAAAAACGCCTGCTCGAAGTCATTGATATTCTGATAAGAGATGGCAACTTGATTTAGTGTTGATAATGTCAAAAAATGACTTTCACCTATAGTCTTCTCAAAAATCCTCAAAGCCCTCAAGCTGGTTTTCAAGGCCAGGTCGTACTCTCGGAAATCAAAAAATACGCCAGCCAAACCTGACAAGGATTGGGCTATAGCAGGATGATCGGGCGGCAATAACTTTTCATTGATTTCCAGTGACTTACGGCTATATTCCTCTGCCTGTGTAAAACGGTTTATGATTTTTAAATAATAAGCTAAATTTCTATAGGTAAGCGCTAATTCCAGGCTTTCAGGATCCAATTCTTCTTGTATAAGCCTACATTGATGTAAGTAATCCAAAGCTTGCTCGAATTTACCCGAATTACCAGCAGTGAGGCCTAACCTAGATAGACTTTTAGCCACTTTCAAATGCTTATCACCAAATAGTACTTTTTGAATTTCGAGGCTTTTCTCAAAATAGATCAAAGCGCTATCATGTTTGGCTTGAAGACCAAAGTAAACCCCTATGTTAGAATAGGCATCAGCCCCTTGCTCTGAGTTATCGCCTAGATACACTGCGCATTCTTTTAGAGCCAGTCTGGATTTTTCTAACGAGCGATCGAATTGAGAGGAGCGCCATTCGCCTTCGGCACTTTTATTAAGGCAATCAACGTACCTATCCCAGACACCTAGTTGCTTATAGATGTCTCCTGCTTTGTCGTAATATGTTATGGCTTCTCTATGCTGGGCCAATCTCAAGAGGGAATCCCCTGTATTGAAATTACTATTGGCTATGACTGTGTCTGCCTGATTTTGAGCTTTAATCTCAAAACTGAGTATGCTTAATACGATAAGGGCAAAAATTGAATTTATTCTCATTATGTGAAACTTAGGTTGAATCTCCGTAACAAGCTGAGATAGCATTCAAGGCCGGAGTGTAATTTAAGCTTATATGACTATAGGCTTTGTAAAACTAAAGCTTTTAGTCTATTGTGCGGGAAGTAGAGCAAGAAAACACCAGCCGCGTTCTATTGCAATCATTATCATCTACATAATACAGGGCTCTTACCAGCTGATAAGATCATTAATAATGAGGACAAACTTTAGATTGGTTAGTAATTCTATACCTCAGTAGTAGCCAACCATTGCACACCACCCTCTTGATCATTAAAGAACTGAATATTAAATCCTGACACTTTTTGAAAGGCCTTTACCAGAAACTGAACACCTGATTTGTGCACCATATTCTTAGAAGCAAGGATAGCACCGTGTAAATTGGCACCTAACTGTTTTTTGATCTTGGGAAACATGCTGACCATTACCCAACCTCTTGCAGAAAAGCTTACGTTGCCGATTTGTCGTTGATCAATAAGAATTCTCTTCACATTGTGCTCACTAGCTACATTGAGTGCGTTGAGCCAAATCTCCTTATATGCTTCATCTTTAATGTCCCCTATGAATACCATACCCATGATATTATGCTTGGCGTCGTAAAGGATCTTTGAATTCTTGCTTACGATTTGTTCGATCATCTGTCTAGTCCCTACTTTGGTTGTTCAACTGCCGCGCAAGAAAATACAAAATTTGGTAAGGTAAAAGAGCATGACCAAAAAATAAAATAACTATAATGAATATCAGTTATTTACAAGTTTTAGAGTTCTGATAAGCAAAGCTCATCAGAACTCTACGACGCAAATATGACTTTGATTTGGCCTAATTAACCGTTTCCAAAATAATTTGCTGCCCTACTGTCAAAAGCCCTGGAAAGTAGCCTTCTAGCGTGGCATTAAAAGTACCGTTGGCTGGAATATTCCACTGTGCTAATTGCCGTTTTGGATTATTACCTCTCATCCAGAGCGTCTTTCTGACACCGTTGAGTTTGACTGGACCATTATAGGTCAATTGATCATTCCGCACTCCTGAGTTTTGGGAATGGTTGTTAGAGGCCACATAGAATCTCACCGTTCGTGTTCTATTGGAAGTATTCCTAATGGTAAACCGCTGGTAGAATTCTAGCCCATAATCGCCATAGTGCCTGGGCGAAGAATCTGACAATCGCATCACAGCACTGGGGCTTTGCTCCTGCCAGTTACTGTTGAACTTAGAAGTGGTATTGAAGCAAAAACCAATATGGCCAGTACTCGAAGGTAGGTCAACAGTATAAGTACCGTTCAATTCTGATGACGTATAGATGCCGGCCGAGCGCCCAAAAGTGCTGGCACTTGATGATGCGATCAAACCGCTGGCCGCCGTGCTCTGAGAAAGGTTAATAGCGGTACTGGTGCTGCCATTCGAAGTGGCTACCACATAGAAAAGTGCTTCACCGGCAATACTGATCTCATAACGCCCGTCTACGAACTTATTGTAGGGCACATAAATTCTGGCGATCTCATAAGCACCATAACGACCGATGGAACCGGATGATTTGGTAGTCAGGTTATTGTTCAACCAATCATTAGCAACGGCATAACTTGGTCCTGTACCTGGTTGGCCTGGCGGCAAAGGCTTTTGCGAGCTGGTATAGGCCTTTCCTTTTGCGGTTACCCTCATGGTACTATTACCCGGATTGGTAGCCAGAATGTGGATGTACTTACCTCCACGATTGCTGCTTTGATTTAAATGGAAAAGGTATAGAATAACCTTTCCATTAGACAGCTTGTAGGTGCTACTTCCCCTACCCTTATTGGAGGTTTGCATCAGCCAACCATCAGAATAGAAAGCCTCTGGGTTATTGCTTACCACTATTTTAGGGCCTTCTAATTTTGTACTCACAAACTGCAAATTGGCTGGCGAAACGATACGCGAATTGTAGCTACCGGAATTGGGCAATGTACCAGAGCGCCATGTACTGGCAGGAAAGTAACTAGCAGCAGTTTTTGCATTTCCTGCTTTCTTTAGCAGCCCATTTGGTGCGGTGGAAGTAGTGACTTGGTCAGGCTCAATTATCGCTTCCTCTTGACAGGATATGGCCCATAAACTCAGGACCAATATCCAAATTGATTTTTTAATTGTATTCATTGTCTTTCATGGTTTTTAGTGTAATTGAAATTAAATATTAAAATCATTCTATTCCAAGCCTGATTTTAACACCATGAAAGGGTTTGATCAATCGATGATATGAGCGTGAATGTAACTAGCTGAAATACCGGCGCCACCAGTGTTGGAAGACCAGCAATCCCCATATTCTGGCATGAACGTCTCCTGGATTCGAAGAGAAAAGCTGTTTCTTAAGGCCTTGTATGGTCTCAAGATCAAATATGCCCTGTTCCTCTATGAAGGCGTCCTTTAGATAGTCTTCGGTTATCATGCCTTTGAGTTCTTTACGAAACCACTTGAGCAATGGTACTTCAAAGCCTTTTTTGGGCCTGCGGTAAAGTCTTTCAGGAAGTACTTGTCTAAACGTATCTTGTAGAATACGCTTACGTATCTGGCCGTTGATCTTATACTCGTCCGGAAGGCTGAAAACATAGTTAACCACGTCGTGATCCAGGAAAGGCACTCTTACTTCCAGGCTGTTAGCCATTGACATACGATCCACTTTTGTGAGCATGTCATCCGGCAATACCATTTGCATATCGGCATATAATAAATCACTTATTTTTTCACCAGATTCTGGAATGCCTTGTAGCAGTGATTCCTTGCGCCAGTAGTATTCCTCAAATGATACGGACTCAACTACCTTTTCATGCAATAGTCTGGCTGCCACACCTTCGTCTACAAAAGAGGCCCATCTCCAATATCGTTCAGGCGCTGTAAGGTGCATTCCTTCTGCAAACCGCTGTAGCTGGCGAAATTTATTGGCCAAGGGATTACTACGACTCTTGGGCATTCTTTTCCACACTGGTAATAATGATTTCACCATGTTGGCCGCCTTCCCTCCTTGAATGACCTTCAGGGCGGCAGCGTGCTTGTTATATCCGGCAAACATTTCGTCCGCCCCATCACCAGACAAAGCTACCGTGGCATGCTTACGGGTTTCCATACTGAGAATATTCACCGCGATGGCTGACGAATCAGCAAAAGGCTCGTCTATGTAGTCAAGAATACTAAATAGGTGAGCAAAAAGATCGTCATTGGTCAAAGAGAAAACGGTGTGCTCAGTGTTCAGTTTTTGGGCGACCAGACGTGCGTATTCAGTTTCATCAAAGAACTTTTCGTCTTTGTAGCCGATAGAAAATGTATGTAAATCTGGCTTGTGTTTGCTAGCCAGAGCAGCTATCACCGAAGAATCGATGCCACCACTCAAAAAGGCACCGAGAGGCACATCCGCCACCAATCGCTTTTGTACTGCCGATTCCAACAACTCACTCAGTCGCCTTTGCTGCGCTTTATAGTCTCCGCTTACTAGTCGCTCTCTATTGTATGGTATCGAGTAGAATGATTCAACACTAACTTCATTACCCACTAACTTCAGCCAATGTCCTGGCGGTAGTTTCTTCACTCCCTTAAGAATGGTATTGGGAGCAGTGATATAGTTCAATTGGAGATATTGGTAAAGCGAGGTAAAGTCTATTTCTTTTTCTAAACCATAGGCGATGATCGATTTCATTTCTGACGCAAAAAGAAATTTATCTTCATCTTGATAGTAGTATAGCGGCTTTATGCCCATTCTATCCCGAGCGATGAATATGCTCTGCTCCTGCTTATCATAAATAGCAAAGGCAAAGAAACCATTGAGTCGTTCGAGGCATGCCTTGCCTTCGTGGATGAAAAGATATAACAGTACTTCAGTATCAGTTTGCGACCTGAATTCGACCTGCTTGCCTTCTAATGCTTTCCGTAGCTCCCGATAGTTATATATCTCACCATTAAAGACTATGCAGTATCTTCCACTGGCATCCCACATCGGTTGATTGCCATGGTAGCTCGTGTCGATAATAGAAAGCCTTCTATGTCCTAACCCAACGAATTCGTCATTGTAAAGCCCTTGATTATCGGGGCCTCTTTTCTCCAGCTTTTGGGTAGCAGCAGCGAGATTGATGAGATTAAATGCCCCTACCTGATTAAATGCAAATATGCCGGTGATGCCGCACATAGTTTGGTTTTAGTTGATCAGTGAAGTTAGCTTAAGGATTCTAGCCAGCAAATATTAAGGTGGAAATATTAAACTTCAGATGGGTCCTTTAAGCCTGGATTTAATCCATAATGAGTGAAGGGCAACCCAATTAATAACCGAGCTTAGAAATAAATTGAAATATGTAGAAGTAAATAGTTTCGTATAGGTCAATTAAGACAGGTGAATCGAGCTACTTATCACTATCAATCGATTGAGCGATTCAGTAGCTATTCCTGTCATTGCGATGAGCGAAGTACGAGTGAAGAAGCAATCTTGAGTTTAAAGTGTAGTCTGGTCTTCCGACCTGACGGTTCTGGTTCTTTTAAGCACTGGGTGGAAACACTCGGCTTACAAAGGATAACCTCAAGTTCAACCGAGTATTCTCTTATAGCTCACAGATTACTTCGCCTTCCTTCGTCAGGTTCGTAATGACATTGACCGGCCCAAGATACCGACTACACTGAATAGAAGTTTACCTCAAAGCCTCATACAATATCTCCACAGGGTGCTTGGCTATTCTACCTGTGCCGTCTTTGATTTGGTGGCGGCAGCTAGTTCCGGGTGCAGCGATGATCACATCTTCAGGTTGCTGTCTTACGGTTGGGAACAGCACCAGTTCACCGATTTGCATAGAGATATCATAATGCTCTTTCTCATAACCGAATGATCCTGCCATACCACAGCACCCTGAACGGATCAAATGTACTTGATATCCAGGCGGCTGTGAAAGTATTTTCTTGGTCGGCGTCAATGAAGAGAGCGCCTTTTGATGGCAATGGCCGTGTAGTTTAATTGTCCTTTCTTCACTACTAAACAAATCCTGACTCAAAGCCCCTTTATCCAATTCCTGGGCGAGGAACTCCTCAATAGTGAAGGTGTTTTTGGCTAGCGCTTTGGCGTCATCCATTGTATCCGGATCGGCTAAGTCTACATATTCATCTCTGAAGGTGAGAATAGCCGAAGGTTCTATACCAATTAAGGGAGAGTTTTCCGTAACGATACCTTTGAGCAAGCTGATGTTTTTAAGGGCTATCGATTTGGCTTGTTTTAGCAACCCTTTAGACAGGAATGTACGCCCGCTTTCTACATGCGCAGGTATGATTACTTCATAGCCCAATCTTGTCAGTAATTGTATGGTGGTGATACCAATGTTTGCATCATTGTAGTTGGTAAATTCATCACAAAAGAGATACACCTTTCCGCGAGAGACCTGTGTTTTTTGCTCACCAAAGTTGTGCTTTCTATTCTTTTGATACCAGCTTTTAAGTGTGGTCTTGGCCAGCAATGGTATCGACCTGTCAGCTGCAAAACCAGAAATGTTTTTGGCTAATTTAGAGGTAGCACTGTTGGTAAAAACAAAGTTGTAAGCCCATGGCGCAAGGGATGCCAGCTTGTTCAACTTAGTAAAGTTGGCAATGAGCTTCGTACGTAACTTAATACCTCTTGCTTCCTGATAATGATGCAAAAACTCTGCTTTCATTTTACCAACATCCACATTAGAGGGGCATTCGGATTTACAACCTTTACAAGACAAGCAAAGATCCATGACCTCATATATTTCTTCGCTCACCAAGGGGTCGTTATCGGTAGAACGGGTGATGGTTTCTCGCAATATGTTGGCCCTCGCACGTGTGGTTTCTTTCTCATTACGGGTAGCCATATAAGAAGGGCACATGGTTCCTCCGGTCAATTCCGTCTTTCTGCAATCGCCTGAGCCATTACATTGTTCCGCTGCACGTTGTATGCCTTGGGTATCACCGAAATTCAAAACAGTCTTTACCTGTCTTGTCCCCTGCCCCGGTGTAAATCGTAGCGAAGAATTCATAGATGGTGTATCCACGATTTTCCCTGGGTTGAAAACATTATGAGGATCCCACAAACGTTTCACTTGCTTTAGTAGCTCATAGTTCTTCTCACCGATCATGAACGGAATGAACTCTCCTCGTAACCTACCATCGCCATGTTCGCCGCTCAAAGAACCTTTATACTTTTTCACTAAATGAGCTATCTCATCAGCAATGATTCTAAACAGCCTATTACCTTCCGCAGTCTTGAGGTCTATGATAGGCCTAAGGTGCAATTCACCAGAACCTGCATGGGCATAGTGAACGGAATAGAGATCGTGCTTCTTGAGAATCTCATTGAAGTCTTTAATGTAATCAGGCAAGTCTTCTACATCTACAGCAGTATCTTCTATGACCGGTACTGGCTTTGCATCACCGGGCATGTTTGATAACAAGCCGAGGCCAGCTTTTCTAAGGTTCCAGACCTTTTTCGTATCGGCGCCAGTAACTACAGGAAAATGATAGCCTAAACCAGCAGTCTTTAACTCTTCCTCCAGTTCCTTAATTTGCCTTTCCACCTCATCAATAGTCTCTCCCCTAATCTCTACCACTAAAACAGCTTTCGGATCGCCTTTCACGAAAAAGCGATTGGCACGCTGCTCGATATTGTTTTTAGTGCATTCAAAAATGTAGTGATCCATCAACTCACAAGCACTAGGCTGATACTTCAATGCTATCAGATTACCCAAGAGCGAATCATAAATGGATTCAAAGTGCACACAAAGTAGCCCTATTTCTTTAGGCGGCAGCGGGTTTACACTCAGCTTCGCCTCTGTTATGAACGCCAATGTTCCTTCAGAACCAGCCAAGAGTTTACAGAAGTTGAAAGGTTCATTGGTAGCGGTAAAGGGCTCCGTATTCTTCAATAGATCTACAGCGTAACCTGTATTTCTTCTTGGGATGCTGGCCTTGGGGAACTCCCTGTCTATTTCGTTTTGTACATTTTGATCTGAGAGTAACTCATGTACGCCCTGGTATATTTGCTGCTCCAAATCACCTGAAACTTCAGCACCTTCGCACTTGGATTGGAGCGTTGTCTTATCTAGTGATTCAAACTCTACTAATGTTCCATCGGCCAGTACAGCACTGACAGACAACAGATGATCACGGGTACTACCATATACCACTGAGTTAGAACCGCATGAATTATTGCCTATCATGCCTCCAATCATAGCACGATTGGCGGTGGAGGTTTCAGGGCCAAAGAACAGACCGTAATTGGCCAGATGCATATTGAGTTCGTCGCGGATTACGCCCGGTTGAACCCTCACCCATTTTTCTACTTCATTGACTTCCAGAATGCCAGTAAAATGCTTCGATACATCTACTACTATGCCCGACCCCACTACCTGACCGGCTAGAGAGGTGCCCGCCGTTCTGGGTATCAGGGATGTTTTATGTTCGCTGGCAAAGTTTACCAACTTTTGAATGTCGGCAACGGTCTTAGGTAAAGCTACAGCTTGGGGTAGTTCACGATACGCCGAAGCATCAGTCGCATACAATGTACGCAAGGTCTTATCCCAGAATAACTCCCCTTCTAACTGGCCTGACAGTGCCTTGAATGTTTCAGTATTGATCAAATCGTCTGCGTTTTCGGTTCGACGAAGTTAAATGCTATTCCATTTTGCTCATGCTTCGCCTGCTCTTCATTTCCTTTATAAAGGAAATCTCATCGACTATATTAATTACTTATCTACGACTAAAGTTAGGAGGTGAAATTGTAAATTTCTAAAGGTGACTAAGATATAATCTTGAAACTAAATGAATTAGCCAAAAGGCTTTTAACCTTTGGTTTTAACTCATTCGATTGCAGCCGGTTTTAGAGGCATTTTTATTTAGGCTATAGACTGATCAATATGTTTTCCTCGTTCTATTAGAATAGTCGATTTTTCCTTTTATTAGCAGAGATTTAGTCAACAACTCAACAAGTAAGACGGAATGATGCAGCAAAGCCGTGTAGTTTTCAATACTTCTTTTCTATTGGTTCTGTTAATATTATTGACAAGCTGTGGGTCGGCCAAGAAGGCCAGGGTTCGAGAACAAAGGATCAACACTGTAATAAAAACGGCACGTACATACATCGGTACACCATATCGATATGGAGGCACTACCCGCAGTGGTATGGATTGCTCAGGGTTGTTGCAATGTTCATACAATGCCATCAATTTTCCTCTTCCCAGAACCTCAAAGGATCAAAGTACAATCGGTGAGAAAGTAAAAATGAAAAACTTAATGCCAGGAGACTTAGTCTTCTTCGCCACAGGTAAGAAAAAGAGAAGAATCACTCATGTGGGTTTGGTCACAGAAGTAAGAGGATTGAAAGACGTGAAGTTTATTCACTCTTCGTCTAAACTTGGGGTAATCGAAACCAATCTTTATTCTAATTACTATCAAAAAAGATTCATTACAGCCAGAAGGCCATTTTAATGGTTTGTATAGCAATAAATTTTTGACTTATATTTGCAAACCAATTCGGGGATGTAGCTCAGCTGGCTAGAGCGCTTGACTGGCAGTCAAGAGGTCGTGGGTTCGACTCCCATCTTCTCCACATTAAAGTTAGAGTGTGAGTTTCGAGTGAATAGAAACCACACTCTAATACTTTTCCCCTCCCTACCCAAACTCTCGCTCAAACTTCCGGTAAGCATGTTTGATTTTGAAAAGCTACAGGTTTATTCAAAGACTAAAGAATTTAACAGAAGAGTGACGCCATTTTTAGAAAGTAGTTCAGTAGACAGAACCACTCATAATCAACTCAGGAGAGCAGCTTTTAGTATAATGCTCAATATAGCCGAAGGAGCAGGTAGGTTTACGAAGCCAGACAAAAGAAACTTCTATGTTATAGCTCGTGGGTCGGCTTTTGAATGTGTCTCCATTTTCGATTATTTGCATGACAATAAACAAATCGAGACAGAACATTTTCAAGCATTCTATACTAGACTTGAAGAAATATCAAAAATGCTTTTCGCGTTAATCAAAGGGCTTCAGAAATAGTAGCAGGAGTGCGAGTTTTGAGAGACTAGTCCCTACTCCTCACTCAAACTCCAACTATATATTACCAGAAGTCCAATAGCACTAAAACAGCAACAGTTTGAGTATGAGTCTTGAGGGTTTAATTCCACTCCTCACTCAAACTCTAACTCTAACTCCAACTATATATTACCAGAGGTCCAATGGCACTAAAACAGCAACAGTTTGAGTTTGAGTTTGGAGTGAGGACTAGCCCCCTCTCTACTCAAACTCTATTTATACATTTATGGAACCAAAAACATTAGAAAACAACAGTTTAAGTGTGAGTCTAGAGGAGTTTATTCCCCCTCCTCACTCCAAACTCAAACTCACAACTCATTTACATTGCATTTCTTCCAATATGGTGATCATATTGTAAGCATCATCAAACCAACGCTTCTTATCCCATTCTGAAGACGTATCGACGAAGTCCTTTTGGCTTTGTTCCAGAGCAAATATGGCAATGGCTTTGAGTTCTCTCTCTTTAAAGGCGTAGGCCAGCTTCAGCCATTCTTTGCTGGTTAATTCTACGTTTTGCAAAGCATCTACATCCCATTGAGATTTATCAAGTGATAGCTCTCGTTTGAATGGCTGTTCGTTTTCCTGGCTTTGCAGCATATCAAGCAAGTCTTCCTGACCTTCCTCGCAAAGGGCGTTGATATGTTCTCTGGCTTGATCAAAATATTGATCGGCTTTTTCATGCTCTTCCAAAGACCAATGCACTCTTCCCATTTGGTACAAAAAAGCGGCATCGGTCTTACCGGCTTTTTCCATTTGCTGATAGATATCTAAAGCCTTTTTGGTTTTGCCATCGAGATACCATAATTCATTGGCTTCCGTAAAAAGGCTATCGTGTTCTGTTTTCATTATAAAACATCGCTTAAATGCTGACGCAATATAGGTTCAATACTGGTTTTAACATTATTGTTGATGTATGCTTTTAATGGTGTCGCTATATCTTCTTGAATTGTTTTCCTGTCTTTGCCTCTCAGTTGACTTTTGCCTCTGAATCCGAAAGAAATTTGACCTATTCTAGCTACTACCGGTTGTAAGTCCGGTGGAACATCGCCAAGCGCCTGAATAGCATCCCTGGTTCGTTCTAGTATATCAGCGGCATCATTCGGAGTCAAACCAGTACCCGCCCCGACATTACGCGCCCTGGTGGCAGCACTGGCTATGGCATCCAATTCTGACAAAGATTGATTCAGTCTCGCCGCATCACCTGCGAATATCTCACTGATCTGGGTCATCGCTTCAATGTTACCTACCGACAGGAAGTAATTATAACTTCTCTTGGTCGCTTTCAAATAATTACCTTCCCCGACCTCCACTTCGATCAATCCCTTCATGTAGTCGGTGAAACTGCCAACCGTTGTATCTGGCAACGTTGCCGGTTGGTTAAAATAGACATTCTGGAATGATTTTGCTCTACGCGTGCCAAAGAAGGCGTTACCCGTGACTGAGCTTACAGCGTTTACATACAATATCTTACTGACTTGAATATATCTTCCATCGGCCAGTCTCACGCGCCAGAAGGTATTGATATTGCCGCCATTTTCAGGATCAAGCTGTTGAATCGCCTCTATTCTTTGTTGGTCAGTAAGGCCAAGAAATTGATCCAACCGCTGATATCTGGAAAGACCGGATATGATCACATTTTCTAATTCAATGTTAGGCGCGGCTATGTTGCGATTGATGAACTCCATCAGCATTTCATTTACAGCCGCCGCCGCACTGGCTGCATCCGGAGCTGTAACATCATAGTTTTCAGAGAAATCCAAGTCTCCCGGGTATGGCTGAGCTCTACTCTGGATGCCACTACCTCCAAGCCCCATAGCAGTAGTGGCTTGAACATTCGCATGAGTAATTACTCCGGGATCAGATTGAAGTTGTGTCGACAAATCGAACGCTGATTGATTCACTTGCCCCAATTGCCATACTGCTTCTACGGAGCCATACAAATAACGCGTTGCACCAGTCGCATCCTGCATACTCACTCTGTATATACCGTTGACGGGGTCTATCAGTTCGGCATTCTGGTTTTCGGCCAAAACCAATGTACTTAAGGCTTCACTCCTTCCTTCTATGACCTGTTCTATTTCCGTATCTATCTGCTGCCTTTCACTCTCATTGCGCGCACCCTCACGTCTGGCGAGCAGACTTTCGATCTGATACGCACTCCCTTGTACCGCTTCTCTGGCCCGACCTACCGGATCGTCGGCCATGCGTCTACCTGGTGTGAAATCCGGCTTAATGGCATCTTCCATTAACTTCCGGTATAATGGCGAATTAGGGTCAACGTAGACATTATTGGAAGCCAGGAAGGCTTTGTACTCATTTACATCTTTAAAGCTATGTTCCTTCACCGCTCCATCTTTCTGAGGAATGCGTATCTCCACTTGGGTATCTCCGAACGGGTTGACCGTGTATTCTACCGTGCCTATTTTGCCATCACGAGTTGGGAACTGCAGGAATTCTCTGAGCGGTTTTTGGGCTCTTTTGGCATCAGCTAATGCAGTACGTATATCACCAACGGATGGCAGATTGAACTGCGCCGAGGTATGAAAGTGCATTTTACCCTCCCAGGTTCCTTTTTCGGGCTTTGGTGGAGAAGGTAGCGTAGTCAGATCGCCCACTACTACAGCATATTCGTTGGTTTCAGGATTGTGGAATATACCCACCTCCTTCAGCCTTTTATTGAGTTCAATTTGCTTGTTATACTCTTTCTCCGCAGTTTTAAGATCAGCCAGAACCTTGACCTCAGGTGCTCTATATGGTCTCCAACCTTTCTTCCATTCACTCCAGAATTTTATATTCTCTTCAATGCTAGTACCTAACTGCCCTGCTTCTTTGATCTGCTGAAGCGACAACCTTTCCAGGTTAGCGATGGCCGTTTCAGTTTCATGAATCCATTGGTCTACATGTTCTATGTTGTATAGTAAAAGTGGCACGGATTCGCCTCCTTTACCTTTGAGTGAGACACTTTCTGCCTGGTTAGCCTGATTTTCTTGTTGTGCTAGTTTGAAGTTCTTTCTGGCTTTGTAAAGATCTACTACCAGATCCGCTAAAGACGACATGGTTTGTGGCATTTCGGCAGTAGGTTGTTCAGCTGCCTGTTCTTTGCCACGGGCTGCGATCTCATGTTCTAGTTCTACCACCCGAGAGGCCAGCTCCATAGCCACTTCTTTTTGCCTTGACGACAACTTCATTGTACCCAATTGCTCCTCGAAGGCAGTCAATTGCTCAAAGCTGGTAAGTTGGGTCAGCATATTGTACACATCTTTCGGCAGAACGGTCTTTTTACCTTTGTACCGGAAAGTGCGCATCACATCATAAGCAGCGATGGTCGCCTGCATACCTCTCATAGACGAACCGATTATCGCTACTACTGCAAAGGTTTGAAGTTGGTCTTCGGTATTCCATCGCACTTGCTTTCCTGTCAGTAAGGACTCCAATACCATGCCGTAGAGCTCTTCTTCGTATTCACCCAGAATACCGTGGAAGCCTGTGTATTTCTTCAGTGCCTGCCCCACGCTCTTCATCGATGACGTGAATACTTTACTCCTGACAACCATAGGAATGAAGCGGCCAAAAGCTCCTGCTACCTTGCTGGCCGCGAATGGCAGTACATGACCACCAATACGCTCTGATAATACATTTACAAAGCTGCTCACAAATCCTTTCCAGGCGGCAGAAGCATTGGTCTCCTTGCTAGGTTCTACTTCTACCGTGAAACTACCATCCTCATTTGCCACCATACGAACGATATTCAGCTTGTTCTGCATGATGTTCTTCTGAATATCCAGAGGATTGGCCAGTGTCTGAGCTACTGACCCGGCCAAAACACCCACTCCTTTGATGATGAACTTGACCAGGCGTTTCTCTAATTGCTTTTCAGCAATTTTCCTGATCATCTTCTCCATGCCTTTACCAGCCAGGCTACCGGCGCCCAAGCCAATCGGTGCAGTAACGATGAATTCTCCAATGAATGGAACTGCCTCGGCTACGCCTTCTCCCACCTTATACCAGAATGGCTTCTTCTTCATCTGGTTGATGTGTTGCAAACCGGCCATGGCTTGTAGCAATATCTCCTCGCTTACTGTAAGTTGACCGCCGAATAGCTTTTTATTGGACACTCTTAGCTGAGCATAGAGTTCATGTATTTTTAGAATGGTGTGAATAAATGGTATGTATTCAGCGGCAGATTTGGAAGTAAAGCCATCCCAGAAACCTTCGTCATTTTCAGGGTGGTCGAGTATTTTTTGAAAGAATTTAGCAGCGAATAGCAATTCCTCAGCCAGGTCAGTGTATGACCAGGTGGTAAAAGAATATCCACCGGGAGTCATAATGCCCATGATCTGCTCGTCTTGCTGTTTCTTTTTGGCAAAGACAGGGGCGAATTTTATTATCGCAGCATCCAGGTCCTCTTTGTTACGCTGCGCCCATATCTTGATGGCATACACAGTGAGTTTGCCGTCACTTGAGATAAGGAGTTTATCAGAGAAGTAAACCAATATAATTCTAATAAGAGAGTCGGCCAGACCTGGGTATTTTTTAGTTATATGTGAGGTGGCATCGTTTTTCAGGTCATCAAAAATGGCTTTTCTGGACTTGTAGTTCTTTGCCTTATCCAGTTTGTCATCCGCATGTTTGATCAGGTCATGGAGGGTCGTATCAGCCTTGACAGTTGGGTGTTGATACGGGTTAGGCTTAATAATACTATTGACTAGCGTGGTGTAGCGCTGTTCTACGGCTTTGCGAATTTCCTTGGCCAAAGAAGAATTTCTGAACTCGGCTTCTGCTTTTTTCATGTGGAGCTCCTGCCGCTCTTTCATGATCTTAATGGCCGCCTTGTCATCCACTTCTTTTTGATACCATCCTTTGGATGAAGCCTTTTTATTGATTTTCTCTATGTATTCTTTTTGTTCTTTTTGAATTTGCTTGACATGTGGCTCAAAAAATTTCTCAATATCGGCTTTGCGCTTCTCCTGCTCCTCTTCAACGATTTTCTCCAGCTGCTCTTCAAGATGCTTTTCATTTTCGGCCAATAATGCTTCTTTAGAACTAACCAGCCATTCCATGCCTCCGGTATATTGCTGAGGGTCTTGAGGCTTATAAGCATAACGCGTCATTACCTCCTTGATCTTGGCCGAGGCATATTGCTGAAATACAGCGTAGTAGTAATCGCTATCTCTACTTGGATCTAAATCATTTAGCTTGGGAGGAGGCCAGCCTTTCTTTTGTAGAAATTCGTCATAGGTAAAGTTGAGCGCCCTCATCCATTCTGCAGGAACGCCGGAGACCATTTTCCCTTTGGTTATTCTACCTTTACTAGAAGTGGTAAGGAACTTATCTACATACGGCTCAAGTTCCTTGGCCGCCTTCAACCACCTTTTCTCTTTAGCTGTAGGCGCCACTTTCGATTTAGCCGTTGAAGGGGAGGTAGTGGAAGTAGAGGTTCCCGAGGGTATTGTTATGGTAGAGAAACCCGCAAGCTTCCTCATTTTAGCCAGCTCTGCGGCGGTCGGCTCCCTGATGGCAATCTCGTATTTAACGGCATAGGGCTTTTTCCTGCCGTTAGAATACCAGAATATCATCCCAACGTTCGGTTTGAGGCCAGACTTTTTAGCCAGAATGAACGCCCTGTTCATATTTGGGGCCTGGATGAAAAGGATGTTTCCTATTAGCGAGACGAATTCTTCGGTTGGCGGCCTTTTCTTGTGTTCGGGTGGCAGGTCAACATCAAGCTTTTTGAGGTAACCTTCTTCACCTTTTTCGGTGAAGGCATAGTACCACTCTGCCGATTCCCAGACAACTTCTACTCTTTCACTTTTGAGTACCGGCATTTTGTTCGGAGTCGGATCCTCTGGAGAGCTATAGAACGAAGTTTTCTTATTGACTATCGCATAAACACTTTCTGGCAGCTTTTTGAAGCCTTCTGCTTTCGCAGGGTTAACAGGCTGGTGCGCCTTTTTCAAAGATTCCTTCCATAGCTCAGAAGGAGATGTACTCAAGTATTCTGAAGTACCTTCTTTTTCTTTCAGCCATTGCAGATAATGGTTGATAGCTACAAAAGTGAAAATATCAACCACTCTTTGTCGATCGAGATAGTTTTGAAAGGCCTTTTTCTTTTCTTTCCTTTTGCGGGTCAGGTGTCTCGATACTACGGTAGCTTGGGAAGAAAAGGCCGTTCTTTGGTTAAATGGGCCTCGATTCGTCCCTTCATAATAGGTACCGCGCTTCACGATCTTTATATGTACCTGTGGCGAGAGGTGCGAAAGGTCGTCAATAAACCTTTTAGCGATGACATTGGCCGCATGTCGAGGTAGCATTTCCGTGATATCCAGGAAAGTAGTCAACGGAGCAACTACAACACCATCTTTTTTCACTACCAGTTTTGGATGTTTTATTACTTCTCCCGACGTGATGGTGATAGAGATCGTATCTCCGGGCATAACATAGCCGATATGTGGATTGATCTTGTGATCTATCCTGGAAAGGCTTGTGAGGTATTTTGTAGGAAGGTTCTCCCTGAATTTCTTCCAGTTACCATTCTTCCTCATATACCGGACTGTGAGTAGCAAAGCACCCGGACTTAATGATTTGAGTACTTTTAGAACGTTGATAGCTTCGTTATCGGTAACGGCCCAGTCAAACTTGCAGAAACCTGTATCGAGCAATTTATTGGTGATCTTGATAGCTGCTTTGGCTTCATTACCACGAGAACTATGGATAGAAAAATTGTGATAACAATACCATGTGATCTTTTTACCTCTTTTTGCTCTCTTGGCCACCACGTAATTGGTTCCCTCAGGCACGGAGGTCCGTTCTTGGTCACCACCACAGTGCCAGTAAAACCTGGTGGCAGGTATTCTCAACGCTTTCTTCTCTCCTTTTCGGATGGTAATGGTCCTGCCAGACCTGTCTCTAATGCTAACCGTTCCTTCACCACACTTATCTGTTTCCTTACCTAAATAATATATCTCGTGTTTCCTTGGTCTTTTAACACTTTTAGGAATGCGCTTCGGTGGTTTGGGTTTTGAAGCCCTGCTGGATTTTGAGCCACCACCACTCGTAGGAGAGTAAGCCGCGGGCTGTACTCCTAGATGCCCCAACTGTGCATACGCCAAGTCGAAAGAGCCTGTTTGATCGCCTTCACCATCATCGCCAATGCCAGCGATTGACTCCCGAGTAAGAGGTTCCATTGTCATAGGTTCTTCCCCTTCTGTCTGCTGTTCGAATCCAGCAGTACTACTTTCTGGTGGACTCATCATGGGTAGGCTGCCTCTGGTGTTTCCCCCTGCCTGGGGTGAATAAGCTTCGTAGCCAGTGAAAGGCGATAAACCGGCGTTGTGAGCAACCGATGTATAGCCCATTGGGGCATGTGGTGACATCAGGTCATTTTCTTCATTGGATGGTCTTTCACCATCTGCATCTGGTCCCTCTTTATGTGGAGGGACATGAAGGAGGTCATTGTCGGAGGATACCTCTTCCTGAGGTGGAGATTTTGGCCTTTCTAATGTCGGTGAAGCCATCCAATTCGTAAGTTTAAGGGTATGAGGGTGTATGTTTCAATTAATTACTCCATTCATGAATGGTAAACCCTGAACAGAAGACAAAACGAAACTTATTGAGTTAGAAGATGGGTTTATCTAGTCCTTTGAAAGAGTAAAATAACTGGAGCGAATACCCTACTTAATATAAGAAATAATTGAAATTTTTCTAAATGATTTGAGTAGAATAAAGTTGATATCGGTAAGGGAGTTTGAGTTTTATACCTCCTCGCCACTCTAACTCAAACCACTTTTGTACATCGCTAAAAACCTACCAGAGCCTAACAATAACAGTTTCTCGCTCGCCGGCCATGAGCAAATTCAAACGATTTATTGAAAGAGCTAAGGATAGTAATGATAGTTTAAAAAAAGCAATAGATGTTGCAGAAAATGGCTGGGGCACATTTAAAGATTTAGCTGGAAAGCACAACAAGATTGCTCAATGGTGCGGGCTGCCTGCAGTACCTGAAGTATTATCCAAATAAGAGTTATTCGATTAAATCGAATACTGCTTGACGCCAATAAGATACTTTCAGTATGACTTGGGGAAGATTATTAACTCAATATATTCTATATCCTCGCCTGGTAAGTGTACAACTGATAATACCTCCCCTGTCTTTCGATCAACTCATCATGCTTGCCTTGCTCTGCGATTTGGCCGTTTTCTATGACTAGTATTCGATCGGCTTGACGGATTGTACTGAGGCGGTGGGCTATCACGAAGGTAGTACGGCCTACCATCAGTCGTTTTAAGCTTTCCTGAATGAGGGTTTCGCTTTCGGTGTCTAGGTTGGAGGTGGCTTCATCGAGAATAAGGATTCTAGGGTCGGCTAGTATTGCGCGAGCAATGGCGATACGCTGACGTTGGCCTCCTGAGAGTTTGACACCTCGCTCACCGATAAGGGTATCCAGCCCATCTTCAAAGCGATCGGTAAATTCATGGACATGGGCAGCTTTAACAGCATTGATTAGCTGATCTTCAGTGGCATTCGGCCTTGGGAATAGGATGTTTTCTTTGATTGTACCTTCGAAAAGAAAGTCATCTTGTAGCACCACGCCTAGTTGGCTGCGATAACTGCTTAAAGTGACTTTGGAAAGGTCTTGCCCGTCAATAGTGATCATTCCATCCTCGGGATTAAGAAAAGATGCCGCCAATCCTGCGATGGTAGATTTACCTGAACCTGAGGTTCCTACCAGCGCAGTGACTGAACCTGATGGCGCGTCAAAGCTTACTCCCCTTACCACTTCCTTTCCCTCTTCATAGGCAAATGACACCTTATCGAATATGATATCCCCTTTGATATCACCGATAGTGGTGGTTCTTTCTTCTCCATCATCCTCGGGTTCCATCTGCATAATCTCTTGAGTTCTGTCTAGCCCGGCAAAAGCTTCGGTAAATTGACTGCCGATGTTGCTCATTTGGATTATTGGGACAACCATAACGGCCAATAAGGTTACATAAGACAGTAACTCACCATTAGTAAAACTCCCATCAATCATCAGATAACCACCGACCCCAATAACAATGACACTGGCCACCCCCATCAAAAAAGTACCAGAACTAGTTACAAAACTGGTGGAAGTGAGACTCTTCTTGATGTTGAGAAAGAGCTTTTCTACACCACTTTCAAATGTCTCAATTTCTTGTTGCTCAGCATTAAAACCCTTGATTACTCTTACACCATTCAGCGTTTCGGTGAGTCGGCCAGTAACATCTGCATTGATTTCTCCCCGTTCACGAAAAATGGGACGTATATAACCAAAGGCTTTCATGGCAATGATACCGAATATGATCAGCGGAACAACTATCGCGAGTGTGATGATTGGACTTAAACGGATTAATAGAACCAAGCAAGCAATTGAAGTAAGAAGACCACCAATCAACTGGGCAAGACCAGTCCCTACAAGGTTTCTGACGCCTTCAACATCAGTCATAATTCTGGATACCAATGCACCAGATTTGTTGTTATCGAAAAATCTGACGGGTAATTGCAATATCTTCTTTTGCACTTGTGCCCTTAATTGAGATATCAAATGTTGCGCTTCAACACTGAGAATCTTGGTTAGCAAAAATGATGTGACTGCCTGTAGTAGTGTTGCGCCAAGCACGATACCTAATGCTAGCTTCAAAAATTCGATATCTCCTTTTGGAATAATATCATCTATGATTGTTCTAATCGCCACTGGCAATACTAGACCAGCACCTCGGCTAATCACAATTAGTAATAGGCCAATGGTAATAAGTTTTCTTCTAGGCCATACAATGGTCTTGAAAACCTGACCCATGCTCATTTTTGATTTACTCACTTTGTAAGGGTTTAAGCGTCAGCTTATAAAGACGATAAACCGAAGGTAATATTTTATGGTAGGTTTTTGATTCTGTTTATCAAGAGATTGCTGCATCATACTTCTGGCAATGACAGAAATAGACCCTGTCATTACGAAACCGACGAAGGAGGGTGAAGTAATCTCTTAGCTATGGAAAGCAACTGCTTTTCTCTAGAGCCTCTAGATTGCTTCGTCGTACCTCCTCGCAATGACAGGAATAGCTGCTGTTATCACTATGACGACGAAGAGGGAAGAAGTGACCTAGTTGCTATGGAAAGAAATTGTTATCATCTAAATATAGCTTCAGGATAGCTTGGTCATACTTTCAGGTGATGACAGAAGTAGACCCTGTCATTACGAACCTGACGAAGGAGGGTGAAGTAATCTCGTAGCAATGGAAAACAACTGTTATTCTATGGAGCCTCTAGATTGCTTCGTCGTACCTCCTCGCAATGACAGGTACAGTCATCTATTGAACAATCAATTATATGAAAGAGTCGTATTTTGATTGCTAATGCACAATCATAATTATTTCATTTACATACTCACCAACAAACGCCACACAGTATTATATAGGAGTTACAAACGACCTGAGGAACAGAGTCTGGGAGCATAAAGAAAAGATAAACAGCGGATTTACCGCAAAGTACAATGTTGATAAGCTGGTGTATTTTGAAAGGTTCTCACATATTGATGAAGCCATCGATCGGGAAAAGCAAATCAAAGGTGGTTCCAGACAAAACAAGCTTAATTTGATTAACAATCTAAACCCTAGCTGGCGGGATCTTTTCTTTACGGAAGAAATTGATTAAAAGAATACTCTCTTTATCAAGAGATTGCTTCGTTGTACTTATGGCAATGACAGAAATAAAACCTGTCATTACAAACCTGACGAAGAAGGGCGAAGTAATCTCGTAGCCATGGAAAACAACTGTTACTCTCTGGAGCCTCTAGATTGCTTCGTCGTACCTCTCAGTCAGTAGACTGACAGGCTACCGATGACAAGGATGCTGCTGTCATCGCTATGACGACGAAAGGGGAAGAAGTGATCTAGTTGCTATGGAAGGCAACTATCACAGTTTAGAAATAGCCACTGGATTGCTTCGTCATACTTCCTCGCAATGACAGGAGTAGTCTCTGTCATTACGAACCTGACGAAGGAGGGTGAAGTAATCTCATAGCTATGGTAAGCAACTGTTATTGTCTGGAGCCTCTAGATTGCTTCGTTGTGCCTCTCAGTCAGTAGACTGACAGGCTCGCAATAACAGAAAACTATCCCGTTAAATCTCCGAGGGTCGGTTTAGTGGTAGTTCTATGATGAAACGGGTGCCTTCGTTGTATTTGCTTTCGAATGATAGTCGTCCTTCCAATTTTTCCACCCCTTTCTTGAGTATATAAAGTCCTAGCCCACTGCCTTGAATGCGATCATTGGCCCTGAAGAACATATCGAAGATGAATTTCTGGTATTCTTCTTTGATGCCCATGCCATTGTCTTCTACCGATATGATGAGCTCTTCTTTTTTGGGGTGTTCTGCTACACTGACTTTCACAAAAGGTGTTACATCTGTTCGGCAATACTTGATCCCGTTTTCTATCAGGTTCTGTAAAATGGAACGGATGGTGCTGGGTTCAGAATTGAAAGACAGGTTATCCTCAATTGAGACATCGAATTTAATCAACCCATAACTCGGCATATACCTGTATGAGTAGATACAATTCTCAATAATCTCTTTAAAATCAATCTCTTCTAGCTTAGCACTCGCTTGCTTGATCCTGACAAGATTAATCAGATCGGTCAGTATCTTATGTAGCTGCTGTGCCTGATCGTTGTATAAGTTAAAATACTTAAGTGCATTAGGATCAACTATTTCTGACTCAATCACATTGAAAAGACCCAGCAATGAAGATACGGGACCTTTCAAGTCATGCGAAACCTTATAGACGAAGGTATCTAGTTCAGCATTCTTCTTTTCTACCTCCTCCTTTTTCTCTCTTTGCAGTTGCGCCTCGCGTTCCAACATTTCCAATTCTGAAATGGAGCGGATGCTCTTGATCACGTTATTAGTTTCGTGATTGATAATGTTGGTTTTGTATTCTACATGTTTCTCGAGGTAATAGAGCGCCTTTTCCATGTCACCCATAGATTTGGCTATTTTGTATAGAGATTCATAGGACTTGTAAATGATCAAATTATGCCTTGATTCCTCTGCTTCCCTTATGCTTAATTCGAAGTATTCTTCCGCCTTATCATAATCCTTGAGCTTAAGGTACAATTCCCCTAGTTTACCCAGGCACATGGAGGCACCGGGTTTTTCACCAGATTCTTGATGGATTTCCAGGCTCTTAAGATAATGCTCCTTAGCCGAGTGATAATCCCCCATTCTGGCCAGCACTTTCCCTTTTCCATAAAGCGCAAAAGCCAAACCTCTTATATCACCCGATTCTTGCTTGAGCTGAATACTCGATTCTATCACCTCGAGTGCTTCCTTTATGTTATTTTCTCTCAGATATATGCCTGAAAGTGGATTATATACATTAGAAAGGCTCACTGGGTCATCAATCTGTTTGCTCAAGCGTACACACTTCAGGTAGGTGTCTTTGGCACTGTCGTAGTCTTTGAAAAACTCGTAGAGAGACCCAACTGCCTTCAAGGTGCGGGATTGACCCTGAATATCTCCATCTGCTTTGTACAACTGATAACCGTGTAGTAAGTACTTTAAGCCTTGATGATAATCACTGGTTTTATAGTGGATACTGCCCAAGGTATAAGCATTCAACGCAAGAGCAGACCGGTCAATCGGGTCCTTTAGTAGATCGCCAGCAAGCTTCACATACCTTTGAGAGGTAGTAAAATCACTAATGATCATCGTGTAGAAAGCGAGGTAGCAGTAGGCATAGGCCTTGCCTCTGATATAATTCACCTCCTCACTTTGACGTAAAGCTTCATTGGCAAGTTCTGTGGCCGACTCTATACTCCTGATCCTAATCATGAAGGATTGTTCCAGAAGCTTATCAATGGATTTTTGATACTCAGAGTGAGAAATATTTTGCTCTCTACTTGACACGATCTCAGGCATAATTGATTACCTACTGTTAAGGTTCATATACAATATCAATAAAATAATATTGTCTTAATGTCTCGTTGAAAACCCTTGTGGATCAACTTTTTAATGCTTTCGATTAAGTGTATGATAAACCCTTCTAATGTATAAATTAAGCGATTCCCTGCTTATTATCATATTGTTAATCATTATAACTGAAATGATTGACGTTAGAAAGTAAATACCCTTTGAGAACCACTTCCTAAAGCCTATTAACAGGTACGCACGTTTTGATGTTTTATTCTAAATCAGAATGGCGGAGCACTAATTGCCATTGCATCGCATGTTAGGATCGAGACATTTCTAAAAGAGAAAACAACCTACCTTTCATTATGATTATTTTAGAAACTAATAGGCTGGCATTGAGATGCTTGACAGTAAATGATGTAAAGCCTTTGGAAAAGGTGCTATCAGACCCCGAAACCATGGAATTCTATCCGGCTATCTACCAGGCCGACGAAATCAAGCTTTGGATAGAAAAGAGCATCAAGAGCTATGAGCGCAATAACTATGGGCTTTGGGGGATAGTGCACAAAGAGGATGATCGGCTGATTGGGCAATGCGGCATTAGTGATCAGGAAATAGACGGAGAAATAGTGCAAGAGATAGGATACCAGCTACACAAAGATTATTGGAATCAGGGTATAGCGACAGAGGCTGCCGGTGCCTGTCTTCAATACGGATTTGATCGTTTAGGGCTTGATGAGCTTTATATCCACACGTATATCAAAAACGCGCCATCGCAGCGTGTAGCAGAAAAGATTGGCATGGATAAGTTGAAGGTCTATGATAAGCACCTTAAGACATATGACCTAATCTGGCCACACGTAGTTTATGTTAAACATGCCTCAGCCTGAATGGGCCCAGTACACCTTAGCCAATTCGTAAGCCATTTTTGTGCTCAGCTTGGCCGTACGTTGATCAATATCAAATGCAGGATTGAGCTCTGCGATGTCGCATGAGATCAACTTTCCGGTATGCGCTAAGTGACGCACTATCGGCAAAACCTGCGCTGACCAGAGCCCATTTACCGAAGGGCTACTTACTCCCGGTGCACAAGACGCATCAAAGACATCCAAACAGATGGTTAGATAGATCTGATCACAGCGACTCATAAAATCATCAATCATTATGATGGTTCTATCAACACTTTGTTCATGTACCTGATCAGCAAGAATATATTTGACACCGAGTGCCTCAGCCCGATCAAAAAGAATTTGGGTATTCGCTTGCTCTTGGATACCTATACACATATAATCAAAAGGCACCTTGTGTTGCTTACACCATTCTGAGATTTGCCAGAATGGCGTACCTGAGCTAGGGCTACTGGTCATCGACCTTAAATCAAAATGAGCATCGATGTTAATGATTCCCGTTTTCTTTTCTGAAGCTTGGGAGATACCCATGAAATTACCAAAAGCTACCTCATGCCCTCCACCAATCACAATCGGAAGGCACTCAGCGTTAATAAGCTTAGCTACTTTTGTAGCCAATACAGCTTGTGCTTCTTCTAATCCATCGGGCAAGCATATCACATCCCCAGCATCAATAAGTAATTCACTTTCTGTCTCGTGCCAGGCCAAGTTTGAAGCTACTTTCCTGAAGACTGCGGGGCCTTCTTTAGCACCTGGTCGACCTTGGTTGTGTTTGACGCCTTCATCACTGCAAAATCCAAGAATGGCTACTGGCTTACCATCGTCTATGAGTGTATCCAGATTGCCTAGGGAAAGGTCGACACATTGTACGACGTGATGCCAGCGATACCCAGCCGATCCATCGAGGGCATCGTTACGGCCATTCCATACGTGTGGATCTGTGGGTTGATACATGTTTTAAAAGTATAAAGGGATTATACCCTTCCCTAACGGAGAAGATATAGTTAATATACTTTATTTATTCCGATTTGACTCGCTTAATGGCGACGAACTTCATTGCCTCTTTTCCATACCTGTTCCGGTTTCATACTGCCCTGGTAATACAGGATATCGCGATAATCCGAGGTGGGAAAGGAAACCAAATCACACAAGGCACCTTGCCGTAAGCGCCCAACCTCCTCTTGCCTTAAGGCAGCCGCCGCTCGGAAGGTTATACCAGCCAGTACTTCGGCATAAGTTAGTCTCTCATAAATCCCCAGCAGGGCTGCCTGGGTCAATAAATCTCCCATAGGGGCAGAACCGGGGTTCCAGTCTGAAGCTATAGCCAATGCTACATCCGCGTCCAATATCTTACGTGCTGGTGCAAAGTGCTCTCCTAAACCCAGCGATGCACCGGGAAGTGCAACTGCAACAGTATCACTATCGGCCAGAAGCTGGATTTCGCGGTCTCCGGATGCCTCCAAATGATCGGCACTCACAGCTCCGCACGCTATGGCTGCTTCACTACCTCCGGTGTGAAACTGATCGGCATGGACGGTGATCTCAAAACCAAAAGCTTTTGCTTCTTTTAAATATCGGATGCCTTGATCCTCAGAGAAGGCGCTTTCTTCTATAAAAATATCCACCCTATTGCTCAAGGATTCTTTTTTAACCTTGGGCAGAAGGTCTTCGATTAGGTGAGTCAGGTAATCATCATTATTACCAGAAAAGTCCTTCGGCAGGACATGTGCCGCCAAGCAAGTGGGGATGAGATCGATGTCCAAATCATCATTGAGTTGGTTAATGACCCTTAACATCTTCAATTCTTGTTTTACATCTAGGCCATAGCCACTTTTTACCTCAGCGGTTGTAATGCCAGATGTTAGCAGTTTTTTTGCCCGCTCCTTGGTCAGATTTAATAATTGATTGGAAGATGCTGACCGTGTAGCCTGTACCGTACTCCATATACCGCCGCCTGCTTGAGCGATTTCAAGGTAAGTCTTACCAGCAGAACGCATGGCGTAATCACCAGCCCTGGAACCTGCGTAGCAGATGTGAGTGTGTGCATCTACAAGGCCGGGTAGACAGACACTATCAACTCCAATAGGTGTTTCTACTTGAGAAGGATTACGTTTTAACAAATGATTGAAGTTACCTATGTCAACAATTCTTCCCTCACTTTCCAGAATGCCCCCATCTGCAATGACTTCTAATTCATCATCATGCAGAGCGCCTTTTAAGGGCAAATCTCTCATCGTGAGAATTTGCCGGAATGGGCCGATTAGCTTTAGTGGATGTTCCATCACACTGGCTAATTAAAAATTCAGCCCATGTTGGTTTTGACGGGCCAAGGCCTCGTCATATCCGGCATCGGCATGGCGAAAAATACCTAGAGCGGGGTCATTGTGCAGCACTCTTTTCAGACACTGCTCAGCCCGGTCTGTGCCGTCAGCCAAAACTACCATTCCTGCATGTTGCGAGTATCCCATTCCAACACCCCCTCCGTGGTGAAATGACACCCATGTTGCACCACCTCCTGTGTTGGCCATTAAATTGAGTAATGGCCAGTCTGATATGGCATCACTGCCATCCTTCATACCTTCTGTTTCTCTATTGGGGGAAGCCACCGAACCACAATCGAGATGATCTCGACCGATGACTATGGGTGCTTTAACTCTACCATCTCTTACCAATTGATTAAAAATCAAACCGGCTTTCTCTCGATCTCCCATTCCTAACCAGCAAATTCTACTAGGCAATCCCTGGAAGGCTACTTTATCTCTCGCTTCAGTCAGCCAGTTAATGAGATGATGGTTTTCCGGGAACGCCTCCTTTAAGGCTTGATCGGTGGTGTAAATATCCTCAGGGTCGCCAGAAAGCGCTACCCACCTAAAGGGCCCCTGACCTTCACAGAAAAGCGGTCTGATGAACTGGGGAACAAAACCATCAAAATCAAAAGCGTTTTTTTCACCTCCCTGACGGGCAAATTCTCTCAGGTTATTGCCATAATCAAATACAATACTTCCTCTATCTTTCATTTGAAGCATCAAGCCAACGT
Organism: Bacteroidota bacterium; assembly: GCA_039819065.1. Lineage (GTDB taxonomy): Bacteria > Bacteroidota > Bacteroidia > Cytophagales > Cyclobacteriaceae > JBCBSS01. The sequence goes on along the minus strand of JBCBSS010000047.1, from coordinate 19,386 downwards.
GACGAGCCATGCTTTTAAGGGAACGGACTTTATACTGATCGGGGTCGTTCGCTCTCAATGCAATGGCCTCCTCTAATGACAAGCCGTTCGGCACATAGCCATTTACAGGGTCATGAGCCGATGTTTGGTCTGTCAGTACATCTGGAACGATTTCATCTTGCAACAGCTTTTCTAAAACATCTCCAATATCACCGACAAGGCCAATGGACAAGGCTTGCCCTTTTTGCCTCGCTTCCAACACCCACTGCTTGGCTTCTTCGTAACTATAAGTCATACGATCTATGTAACGTGTCGCCAGCCGCTTTTCTATTCTGGCAGGATCAATATCCACTCCAAGAAAGGAAGCGCCCGCCATGGTAGCTGCTAAAGGTTGAGCTCCGCCCATTCCTCCAAGTCCACCTGTGACAAGGAGCTTATGACGGAGGTCTCCATCAAAGTATTTCCTGCCACAGGCGGCGAACGTTTCATACGTTCCTTGAAGGATACCCTGTGTCCCAATATATATCCAGCTTCCCGCAGTCATTTGACCAAACATGGTGAGTCCTCTGGCTTTGAAGTTTTCAAAGTGCTCCCAATCGGCCCAAGCAGGAACCAAGTTGCTATTCGCTATCAGCACCCTTGGTGCTTGCGGGTGGGTACGCACTATTCCTACCGCTTTCCCCGATTGCACCAACAGGCTCTCATCTTCTTTCAGTTCGAGCAGGCAGTTAATGATTTTTTCAAGTGCCTCCCTATTTCGTGCTGCCTGACCAGTACCTCCGTAAACGATGAGATCCGAAGGGTTTTCTGCTACTTCTTCATTCAGATTATTGAGTAGCATACGTAATGGTGCTTCAGTTTGCCATGTTCTGGCATTGAGCGTTTTACCCGTCGGAGCCTGATAATGTGGATGGCTAGCGTACTGCTTAAAAAATTCCGAATGTTTCATCTTCGTCGTTGGGTAGGTTAAAATTGTGCTCATGGCAAAATGCTTTTGTTCGATTAATCAAGGACTTGTTTCTTATCAATTCGATGGCGGTTTCAATAGAATGGCTGAATACATCATCCTTTTCGTGATATGGAATATTTTCTCGTACAGCCGCGTGTATTTCTTCTAGAATAACTGAGGATTTCAACTCTCCGCGAAAATCGAAAGCCTGGGCAGCGCATAGTAATTCGATACCCAATATTTTCTCGAGATTATCTACTACCTGAAGTGCTTTGCGTGCACCTATCGATCCCATGCTCACATGATCTTCTTGCCCCAAAGAGGTGGGGATGCTGTCTGCACTGGAAGGAAAGCAAAGCCCTTTGTTTTCGCTTGCCAGTGCTGCAGTGGTGTACTGTAGAATCATGAAGCCAGAATTCAGGCCAGTATGCGTCATTAAGAGTTGAGGCAGACGCCCTCGTCCTTTTAACAATAGGTAAATTCTACGGTCAGCAATATTGCCCAATTCAGATGCTGCCAATGTTACATAGTCAATGGGTAGTGCGATCGGTTGACCGTGAAAGTTACCACCGCTAATGGCTTCGTCAGCCACAATAATCGGGTTGTCCGTAACAGAATTCAATTCGCATTCTACCCTGGACTTGGCATGTAGCCATGCATCACGCGAAGCACCATGCACCTGGGGCATACACCTCAGTGAGTAAGGGTCTTGTACCTCGTTACAGTGCTCGTGATCTTCCATTACCTGAGAACCGGTAAGGAGTTTGAGCAAACGATTGGCCACATACTTCCCACCTAGAAACGGCCTGAGGTGATGCAGTTCTGCCTGAAAAGGCTTACAAGACCCCTGTAGTGACTCAAGTGATAGGGCCCCAATGATATCCGCATGATCAAGACAGTTCTGAAATCGAATCAAAACTTCTACAGCATGTGCAGCTATAAACTGTGTGCCATTGATTAGTGCTAATCCTTCTTTAGGCCCAAGAGTAAGCGGAGCAATACCAAGTAATTTCAGTACATCTTCAGTTCTCTGTTTTACACCGTTCTTTAGTACAAAGCCTTCACCGATCAAAGGAAGGAATAAATGAGCTAGTGGTGCCAGATCGCCCGATGCACCAACAGAGCCTTGGCTCGGCACACAGGGAATAATGTTATTGTCGAGGTGCCAGATCATTCGCTCCAACAGCTCAGGTGAAACACCTGAATATCCTTTGGCCAAGGCTTGAATTTTGAGTATGAGCATCATTCTGGCTGTATGCTCAGGAATATCTTCTCCTACCCCGACGCTATGGCTTCTCAGTAAATTAGCCTGTAGCGTAAGTATATCTTTATCTTCAATTTTCGTCTTCCGCGCTGCCCCAAAACCTGTATTAATTCCGTAGACCGTTTCATGATCATTAACAATTTTCTTGACGGTAGAAATACTTCGATCCAAGGCATTAAGCGCCGCTGTAGTCAATACGCCGGATAGCTTACCCTGGCACAACCGGTGAGCAAGGCCTAGTGTTAACTGGTCTTCGCCGTATCGAAATATGTTATCCGAATCAATCATTCATCTATCTGATCTTAAAACTGAATTTTGTAGCAGATAAAACCTTTATCAGGTCAATGTTTGACTGCCTTAGGTGGAAGTAAGCTTTATCATAGTGAGTTGCCAATTGTTCTACCATACTTCTAGCCATTCCTTTGCGTCGAAAGGATGGAAGCGTATATAGGTATAGAATTTCAAGACAATCCGGTTGCTCATCAACTTGTGCGAAAGCCTTGATACTTTGGGCATTACGTGTAATCCAGATAGGCTTATCTTGCTCGAGCGTGTAAGGTATTGGAACGGATTTGATCAACTCATTTAATTCTGTCAAATTCGAACCTGAAGCTTTTTCGATAATCAACTCTTGCTCAGCATTATTCTTCAACTGCTCGATGGCATGTGTAGCTATTGTATTGGCCTCAAGTTCCTGTTCAATTCTATTGAGTATAGACACGAGTACCTGCCCCGTTGTATCGGAAGGAAAAACTGATTCAATACCAGCTTTTATAGCTTGCCAAACAGGTACAAGTTGCATGACAATCTGGTTTCCTTGATCAGATAATCTAACTACCCTTTTTCTGGCGTCGTCCTTATCAGATTCTACTATTAATAGCTTCTTCCGTTCTAACCCGGATATCATTTGACTTATGGCTGGCTGGGTCACTTCCAATTCAGCTGCCACCTCGGATAGTGACAGTTGCTTTTTGAGGTGTAGCAGGTAGAATATAGCAAACCAACTCGTTTCAAAATCAACCTCCTGACTCTCATAAATCGAAGTCATTTCGGTCAGAAACTTGTCACTCAGCCTCTTTAATCGAGTGCCCAACAATAGAAGTCCAGATTCACGATAAAAACTCATATATAATTACTTATATAAGTACTTAACAAAATTAGTATAATTTCGAATACAAACAACAAAAACTACCTTGAATCCCTATAAACAATTGATAAACAGCGCTTTAAATATTTGATGAAACTAGAAAATGTCATCCTCCTAGCTAATTCTTCCTAAGTGTGGAGTCGACCAAGATATGTACTACTAATGGCCACCAGTCAGGTTAGATATGCATCTCATCGAGGCTTCTGTAATGCTTGACCGATCGTTTCTTTCCGTTTACCGAGCAATTGTCGTCGATGTGACTTTTGGAAGTAAATTGACAGATATTTGACATTTCTGAGATGTAATTTTGCAAATCGTATACAGTGCTATAAGCCGGGGAATGAAACAGATTATTAGGTATTTACGTGTCGATAAATGGACGAGGCTTGCTGATGGTAGGCTGCAAGATGAGAACTCGATTGATATACGTCCAAGAATTTTATTATCGCAGGCTTGTGTCTTTGGTTCTATAGCTGCCATCGTCCAAACCGTTATGGATTTGGTCAGTGGCTCCTATCTGATTGCAGCCATGAATTTTTGGTTTGTCCTTGTCCTCATGGTGGTCTACATCTTGAATGAAAAAGGCTACCACAAAACGGCTAAATACATTTTCCTTAGCGTAATTAACGTTTCTTTATTATTGATTGCCAACCTACTACCTAAAGAAGTTGGAGTCTACTTAATCTTCTTTCCACTGATCGGCATTACTTATATTTTCTTGATCAAAGAAAATAATGTCATCAAGGTTTTATTCATCGCTTTTCCTATTGTAGAATTGTTTCTACTAGAACTGGTACAATATCAAATGTTTGGCCCAGTAGACCTGGGAGAGCAGAATGTGCACAGTTCTTTCATTGTGAATTTGGGTCTTTCTACTCTTGTATTCTCCTTCGCGATCAACTATCAATTCACGTTGAATAGCAAAGCGGAATCCATTCTAGAACAGAATAAAAACAAATTCCAAAAGCTTGCTGAGCAAATAGAAGAAAAGAACCGCACATTGGAAAAGGCCAATAAAGAATTAGATCAATTCGCTTACAGCACTTCCCATGATCTTCGGGCACCTTTAGCATCAGTTTTAGGGCTGATCAACATAACGAAGCTAGAATCGAATCCTGAGAAAACCCGTCAATACTTGACACTGATGGAGGATCGTATCAACAATCTCGATAACTTCATAAAGGACATCACCAACTACTCTCGAAATTCTCGATTGGAGATAAAAAAGGAAGATATTGAAATAGATCATTTATTAGAAGAGGCCATCGAAAACCACAAGTATGTGGACAATGCTGCCCACATCAATTTCCATAAGGAAATCAACTACCCGCTAGTCAAGGCTGATAAAAGCCGCTTGCAAGTGGTATTGAATAATCTCGTAAACAATGCCATTAAGTATCATGACTTGTCTAAAGATCAATCAGAGATTCGCCTTAAGGTGAACAGGGTTAACGGTCATGTGAATATCTCGGTGAAGGATAATGGCCCCGGCATTGATACTGCTGAGCAACAAAAGATATTCAACATGTTCTACAGGGCTTCGGAAACCTCATCAGGCTCAGGACTAGGATTGTATATCGTGAAAGAAACAGTAGAGAAGATGAACGGTGAAATCGATCTGACCTCTTCCCCTGGCGAAGGTTCTGAGTTTGTGGTTAAGATACCGGCCAATTAGTCATACAATAATTCAAAAGCGCTTTAGCCGTCGTTTGTGTCCCCACAAACGACTATGAACAACAACCAGAGTTCTGTTAAAATCAAGGGTTTTGCCCCTTGACATCTAATAAAAATTATAGAGTACTCACCTTTGGGCATTAGCTGAAAGAGGACGAGGGAATTTAGATCGTTTGTGAAGACCTGTCTTTGGCCATAAGCAGGCACAAACGATGGCTTAGACTATTGATAATCGAACTTGGTTTGTCGTGTTTATGAGAAACATAACGGCAGACCATCTAGCTGCTAAACCCTGTCTCCTATATGAGTTAAAATACCGAAGTCGTTCTGCTCATATTCGTAAAATCTTGCTGAAGAGTAATGATAGTCAATAGGACTATCCGCTAACATCCACTTACCTTGAACCGGATTATTATGAACATAGTCTAACTTCTGGTAAATGACCTGATCTTTGTACAAATGAATCGGCAACGCTCCTCTTTGCCAGAACTGATGTTTTCTGGTCTTGCTAACAACAGCATAGCTACTCAATTCTTTAGAGCCACTTGCCACCATGTCTTTCAATATCTCATGGCTCACATATTTCATAAAACTAGAGTGTGGAGATTCTTTTCCATTCATTTCAAGAAGCTCCCATATCAAATGAATGTGGTTCGGCATTATAACAAACCCATAAACCACTATCTTTCTATTGTCCTTCAAAAATTTAAGGCTTTGGATGATGAGCTCTTTGTATAGCAGTTTAGTCAACAAAGGCTTCCAACCTAGAATTGTTGCAGTATAAAAATATATCTTATGTAGATCCATAGTAATTAACCTTTTCAAGCTATGGTGGTAGGATCATTACTCAGCATAGGCGTTTTTAGGCGTCGTTTGTATCCCCACAAACGACCATGAACAGTCAATAAAGTTCTGTTAAAATGAAGATAACGGTTGTCTAGAAAGGAACGTTAAAATGATCATTATCAAGACATTAAACGTGCATATATGTGTTTGTCAAGATCCTTTGTATCTTCACAAACGATGGCGGCAAACCTTATCAATTCTTATTAAATACATAATGTACGTTGTGTAAGGGGTGGGCAATCAGCAAGCCGAACGATCCTGGCGCTCTCTTTAGCCGTCGTTTGTGTCCCCACAAACGACCATGGGCAACAACTGAAATTTCGTCAAAATGAAGGACTTTGACCTCGACATTTAATAAAATGGTAGAATACTCGTAGCTGAAAGAGGGCGAGGGATTTAGATCGTTTGTGGGGACACAAACGATGGCGATGAGGCGCAAAACAGTCAAACTTGTTTATTGTCGCCCGTGAGGCACGGATACCGGCCAACTAATCATACAATAATTCAAAAGCGCTTCTGTAGCCTTCGCTGGTCTGTGAGTAGGTGATGACCTCATCATAAAAAGGGTCTCCCCCAAGAGTAGCTGAATCACCGATTACTACCAGTTTGTATTTCGCTCTGGTCATGGCTACATTCATACGTCGATACTCTTTCAGAAATCCAATCTCACCTTTGTCATTCGACCGGGTAAGGCCTATATAAATAATGTCCCTCTCCTGTCCTTGAAAGGCATCAACCGTATTTATTGATATGTTCTCCCTGATATTGTCAAATGCTTCGGCTTCTGCTACCAAATCGGTCAACACTTCTATCTGTGCTTTGTAGGGTGCTATGATGCCGACGCTCTTATCTTCTGGTAGGTTTTGAGATAAGTGTTTAACCAAAAGTGCGGCTTCCTCACGATTGTAGGTGCTGAGCGTTTCTTTCTTGACTTTTTCCTGAAAGCCGCAGCCGGCGGTATCAACAAACTCGAAAGGCACACTTTCCTGTTCCACACGCATAATAATATCGTTTGCCGCCTCAAGCTTTCCTTTATAAAAATACTGGCTGGGGAACTCCATTATAACTGGGTGCATGCGGTATTGGGTTTCCAGCATAACCGAAGAATCCGTATTGTTGATTGCCTTTTCAAAGAGCGTCTTTTCCAACCCTTGTTTGGCAGCTTTGATGGACTTAACCGTGGGCGGCAATTGCCAATGATCTCCTGCCATGACTACTTTTTGCGCCTTTAGAATCGGTATCCAACAAGCTGGTTCTAAGGCTTGCGATGCTTCGTCTATAAAAACGGTCTTGAAGAGCCTGTCCCGCATCAGGTAGTGATTAGCTCCGGTCAAAGTACAGGCAATGACTTGAGCTCCGTTCATCAAATACTCAGTTATATAGGCTTCGATTCTATCAGCATCTTCACGGAGCATTCTGGCCTCGCGCAACACCATATTTCGCTGTATTCTTTCGTTTTTCCCAAAGTTCCGTTTATACTTAAGCCCTATTCTTTTTAACTCTTCCGACTTCTTACGTACTTCTTTGAGCTCTTTGAAACTAGGATGCTTTGATATCTTGACATCAAGGCTATTCTCAATTACTTCGGGAGTCAGTCTGGCGGGATGTCCGAGACGCAACACGCTCAAACCCAAATTATCCAACTTCTCTACCAACAAGTCTACCGCTGCATTGCTCTGGGCACATACCAACACTTGCTTTTCACTCTTCACCATATCTTTGATAGCATGCACCATAGAAGTGGTCTTGCCAGTACCTGGAGGGCCATGAATAATGGCCAGATCATTGGCGTTAAAGATCTTAGTAAGTGCTTCGTTTTGTTTGCTATTTAAATGAACAGATTGATAGTCAAATCCATCCGAAAAAGTGGCTTCTTGGGCGCCGTACATAATTTCTCTCAACTCTGCTACCCTGTTCCTTTCGGCCTGGCTCACTTCTTTGAGTGCAGATTCCATTTCCTTGTAGGTGTTCTCATCAAAGAGTAGGTTCACACCCACCTTTTCCTGATTAACCCAGTCCGGAAAATCGGTAGTATAAAGCGTAATCCTCATCTTGCCTTTGTTGAGGTAGCTTATCACACCCGAAGTCGCCTTACCAGAATCGTCGTACCCTGAAAATAAACTGGCCACCGCACCCACTTGAAAAGAATGATTTTGATCTGGGTCATTCGTTTTTTCCAGCTCAATAGTAATACGTTCACCGGTACTGATGTATTGGTTGGTAATGTTGACAGGGTACCAAGTCACTCCTTTTTGCCTTCTCTCCTGGATAGAAGTGTTCAATATCTTCATTTGATATTGCTCATAATCTTCTTTCTTTTCTAGTCTCAGTGTATGAATCAGTTCGCTAAGTGACTCCTGCGCTTTTGTAGGCATATTCGAATATTTATATGGTCTGACAGCCGGATCAAAGATATCGCGAATTCGAACAAATACGCTATCTTCAATTGATGGTAATCATTATAATGGGAGTTTCTGGGAGCGGTAAAACGACTATAGGAAAACACTTGACACAAGCACTTGGACTTCCATTCTATGACGCTGACGATTTTCATCCCATAGCCAATGTCGCTAAAATGAAACGTGGTGAGCCACTGACAGATGCAGATCGTATACCATGGCTTAATACACTAGCCGAATGTGTTCAATCCTGGCAAACAAAAGGTGGGGCCGTACTGGCTTGTTCTGCATTAAAAGAAAGCTACCGACAGATATTGGTGAAACACGCTCAAGAGGATATCAAATGGGTGTTTTTGGATGGTTCCAAAGCCCTTATTGAAAGTAGAATGGCGCTTAGAAAAAATCACTTCATGCCATCCGCATTACTTGATTCTCAATTGAATACTTTAGAAAAGCCTGATTATGGCATTCATATAAACATTGATACAACGAGTGATTTGATAGTTGAAGAACTTTTGATCAAATTGAAAAATGACCGTAACTAAGGCAGAAATAGGTATTATAGGTCTGGGGGTAATGGGCAAAAGCCTGGCCTTGAATTTTGCAGACAAAGGTTTCAGCGTAGCCACCTACAATCGTCATGTACCGGGGGTAGAAGAAAATATAGCTCCTGATTTCGCCAAAAACCATCCCGAAAAACAGCTTACAGGTGTAAACGGTCTAAGCGACTTTATTCGGCAGCTTGAACGGCCAAGAAAGGTATTCTTAATGATAAAAGCTGGTAAGGCCGTCGATGCAGTGCTGGAAGAGTTAATACCCATACTTGATACCGATGATATCATCATGGATGGCGGTAATTCTCATTTCGAAGACACAGAAAGAAGGGTTGAAACTGCGCAGGCAAGTGAGTTACACTTTCTGGGAGTTGGTGTTTCCGGAGGAGAGGAAGGTGCAAGGAACGGCCCTTCATTGATGCCGGGAGGATCAAAAACAGCTTACGCACAGGTAAGTGATTACTTAGAATCAATTGCTGCAGATGATGGTCATGGCGGAAAATGTTGCGCACTTATCGGTTCTGGCGGAGCTGGTCATTTCGTAAAAATGACTCATAATGGCGTAGAATACGGTGAGATGCAGCTCATTTCGGAAATCTATTATTTGATGCGCTACTATGCTGGCATGTCTGTAGAAAGCATACGGGATGTATTCAAGGCATGGACGGAGGGTGAGCTTTCCAGTTATTTACTTGAAATCACTACTCACATTCTGGCTAGAAAAGAGGGTGGTTCACTACTACTGGATAAGGTGTTGGATAAGGCGACACAAAAAGGAACCGGAGGATGGTCAACCGAGGTGGCCATTGAGTTGGGTGTACCGCTTACTACCATTTCGGAATCTGTCATGGTCAGGATGATATCCGCCATGAAAGAAAGACGGGTTAAGGCAGCATCATATTACCCACAACCTCGTCCTGGGTATCTTGATATAGACCAGTTCATCCCACGATTATATGAATCCTACCTTGCAGCTAAAATCATCAATCATCATATAGGATTCGAGCTCATGAAAAGGGCTTCTGATGCATATAGTTGGCAATTGACATTGGATGAAGTAGCACGGGTCTGGACCAACGGATGCATCATCCGGTCCAGGTTAATGGAAACTTTGAAAGAAGAAGATTGGCAGCATGGTGACATCCTCACTTCTCCTACTTTTATCAATGTGTTGAAGGATGCTATTCCAGCTTTGACAGCAACAGTTGCCGAGGCCTTGACCAATGGCTATGCAGTTCCGGTATTGTCTGGAGCGGCCAACTACTTTTTGGGTGTTACTACCGCCAACTCACCTTCCAACCTGCTCCAGGCCCAGCGTGATTATTTCGGTGCCCATCGTTATGAAAGGGTAGATGAAACATCGGGCATTATGTTTCATTCTGATTGGAAAACCAATAACTGATGGATTATGCGCTAATATGGGCCGTCATTGGTGGTATCACCGTATTACTGGTGCTAATACTCTATTTCAAGATACAAGCTTTCATATCCTTATTGATTGCCAGTATTACCGTAGGCTTAATTGCAGGCATGCCGCCGCTAGATATCATTACCAATATGCAAAAGGGCATGGCGGATACATTGGGGTTTGTAGCGACGGTGGTTGGGCTAGGTGCCATTTTTGGTGCTATCCTAGAAGAATCGGGTGGTGCCAAATCGATTGCTAACTTTTTACTGAAACGGACTGGGGAAAAACGTGCTTCTCTGGCCATGATGATTGCTGGCTTTCTAGTGGCCATTCCCGTCTTTTTTGATGTCGCTTTCATCATACTGGTACCGATGATCTATGCACTACAGAAGAAAACCGGTAAGTCCCTGCTCCTTTACGGTATACCCTTACTGGCAGGATTGGCCATCACGCATAGCTTCATACCTCCTACACCAGGACCAGTGGCCGTGGCTGATATTATCAATGCGGATTTGGGCTGGGTCATTCTTTTTGGTGGTATCGTAGGTATTCCTACCGCTATTATCAGCGGTCCTATATTCGGAAAGTTTATTGCCAGTAAACTACACTTGAGTGCCCCGGATACACATGAAGAGGATGCACAACAAGATAATACCTTACCTTCGGCTTGGATCATCATAAGCATTATCGGTATCCCAATCGTCTTGATTGTTTTTAACACGGTAATGAAGAGTTTCGGAGAAGACTTGACTATCCCAGCCCATATGAAAGCGTGGCTACAAATGGTCGGTCATCCTTTCGTGGCATTGATCATTGCCAATTTGATAGCCTGGTATTTGTTGGGTATCAGGCGAGGGTATAGTCGTGATGCTTTGCTCAGGATCAGCTCTAAATCATTAGCACCGGCCGGAACTATCATTCTACTCACAGGCGCCGGGGGTGTTTTCAAGCAGATGCTCATCGAAACGGGCGCAGGCGAAATGTTAGCTACCTCTATGAGTGATGCTGGCCTGACTGTACTCGCTTTTGCGTTTGTAGTAGCTGCCCTGGTGCGAATTCTACAAGGCTCAGCAACAGTGGCTATGACCACAGCGGCAGGCATGACCGCTCCGTTGCTCGAAGCTTCTACTCCTTCAGAGGTGCAAAAGGCTTTATTAGTGATTGCCATTGCTTCCGGGGCCACCATTTTATCCCATGTGAACGACAGCGGATTTTGGCTGGTGAGCCGTTACCTGGGTATGTCGGAGCGCCAAACCTTGTCTTCATGGACTATGATGACAACTTTGATTGCTTTGGTAGGGTTTATAACCGTAATACTGCTTAGCTATTTAGTCTGATGAGTGAAATGCACATTATTTGGGTAGCAGCGATTGTCGTTGCGTTTGTGCTGAAGGCGCATGAACGTAAGCGTAACAAATTGTTGTGGGGAGCCATTGGTTTCGCAAGTTATTCAGCAGCCGAGTATTTAGGTGCTACATTCTGGGAGTGGTATGCATTGGCAGAAGGTGGTGATGCCGGACCCGTTTCTGACTATGTATTGTTAAAGCCCTACATAACTTATCCTGCTGGTATGCTTGGCGTTATGGCAGCATACTTGGTATTGCGCAATCTAAAGCCAGCACCGCCTAAATTATCAGACCCAGAACTATTGGATGATGATTTATGAATACCCTACCTCCTGTAAAATCTGTCGTATACTGATCAAAAGAAGCATCGTTCGTCCCCTCATAAAAAAATACTTTTCTGACTGGCTACTTTAGTGTATTTTAAGATCAACTCCATAATAAGGCATAATTTGCCTTAAAACGATTGATAAACCTATACATCTAAACGAAATGCTATGAAACCAGCAAAACTTTTCAGGATTGGTTTTACCTTATGCCTATCCATATTTGTCATGTACTCGAGTGATCTTTATGCACAGGATCAAGAGTTACGGATCAAAATCGAACCAGAAAACATTTCCATTGGTCTCAAAGACAAAGCACAAATCAAAGCCACCGTCGTAAACGACAAAGATCAGGCTATTGCCGGTAGAAGGGTTCGTTTCTTCACCAGGGATGCTAAAATAGCTGAGGTGGATTCAGTAGGTAATATCATACCGCATGCCCCGGGCACTTGTAGAATTATTGTGATCAGCCCGAACGCATCAGGTAATTTCCTGAGGGAGGATATCACCATTAACATCAAGTATCCTCCTTTAGCCAAGGTAGAAATCCAGGAAATGCCAGAAGAGATCTATGCAGGAACGACTATCAAGTTGAAGGCCAATGTATATGATCAAGAAGGATTCAAGCGAGAAGATGCACGCCTTGAATATACTTCTAGCAATTCACAGGTCATCACTGCCGATGTGTTCGGTAATTTCAAAGCAGTAAAGACAGGAAAAGCAGCGATCATCGCCAAAGTAGAGGGTATTGAAGGTCGTGTCAATATCAAAGTAATTGATAACCCGGTTGTGAAAATGGAACTCACCTCCAACACCAGTGAGGCTCGAACGGGAGACGTGATTCGTTTTTCAGCCAAGGCGATGGACAAGAAAGGCAATGAAGTAAAAGATGCCCCTCTTGCGTTTGCTTTCCAGGGAGAGGCCTATAATGTTTCTCAAAATGCTTCAGGTTTGATCAAGCAAGACGGTCGTTTTGTAGCCGATGAAGCTGGTTTGTACAGCATTACCGTTTCTTCAGGGCCATTCTCTGCTTCCAAAACGGTTAACATTAGTCCACGCGATGTCAAGAGAAAGATCAACTTGACCGGGCACGGATCTGTCAATGACAAGCATACTTCTGACTTCTGGATATGGGAAGGCGTAGACGGCCGTGATTATGGTGTAACAGGCACATGGGGAGCGGACGGCACGGCTTACTTCTGGGATGTAACTGATCCTTCCAACATTATCAAAATAGACAGCGTACAGGTCGATGCCCGCACGGTAAACGATGTGAAAATCTCTGAGGATGGCAAGACTTGCATCATCAGTCGCGAGGGTGCCTCTAGCCGAAAGAATGGTATTGTGATCATAGATGTTACTAACCCAAGGGATGCCAATGTCATTGCTACTTTTACAGAGAACCTTACTGGTGGTGTACACAACCTTTTCATATACGAAGACCACGTTTATGCACTGAGTGCCGGGCAGAAGTATTACATCATCAATATAAAAGACCGCACTAAGCCTTACATCGTGAGCAAGTTCGAATTGGATACACCAGGACATGCTATCCACGATGTCTGGGTACAAGATGGAATAGCCTATTCTTCCAACTGGGCGGATGGTATTCAGTTGGTAGATGTAGGAAATGGTATTGCCGGAGGCTCTCCAGAGAACCCAGTCCAGTTCGCCAGTTATGCTTACCCAAATAAGGCAAGCCACGCTGCCTTTCCTTTTAAAAGCAAATCGACAGGGAAGTTCTATGTGATTGGTGGAGACGAAATATTCCCTTATGGCCTAGACCTGAAAGGTGAGAACATTGCAGGTGGCTATCTGCACTTTGTGGACTTTTCTAACCTTGAGAACCCGGATGAAATTGCGCGATTTGAATTGCCAATGGCCGGTTCACACAACTATTGGGTGGATGAAGAGACAGAGACTTTGTATGTGGCTTTCTATAATGGTGGCGTACGTGTAGTAGATATTAGTGGAGAATTGATGGGTGACCTTTATCGCCAGGGCAGGGAAATTGCTTGGATCATACCGAGTGATCCTAACGGTTATGTTCCTAACGCTCCTTTCACATGGGGGGCGCAATTACATAAGGGGCACATATTCTATTCTGATTGGAACAGTGGACTTTGGTCGGCCAAACTAGAGCCAATTAAGCCTAAGGACACTAAAGTAGAATCTAAATAAAAGCGCTGTAATGAAACGAATAGCACACATCGCTCTTTCCCTCATATTGATGGTAGCCTTCCAGGCTAATGCGCAGAACTATTATGTCTACGTGACTGCAGAGTCTGAAGATGAAGTAGGCCTGGTGAAATTTGATGGGAAGCAAGCGGAAACGATAGAACGCATCCCGGTAGGAAAATGGCCTACCGAGATTGAGGGACCCCATGGTATTGCGGTTAGCTTGGATGGCAAACATTGGTTTCTATCTATGGCGCACGGCAACCCCTATGGCACGTTGTATAAATATTCTACTGAAACCAACGAGATAGTAGGAGAAACACAGCTCGGGCTTTTCCCTGCTACTATGCAGGTATCCAAGGCAACCGGATTACTCTATGTAGTGAATTTCAACCTACACGGTGACATGGTACCAAGTACCATCTCCGTAGTCGATCCCGTGACTATGACTGAAATTAAACAAGTAACGGCCGGTGTTATGCCACACGGCTCTCGTATTTCTCATGATGGCCTTTATCAATATTCGGTGGGTATGATGTCAGGAGATTTGCTGGAACTCAATACGGTAACACTCAACGTAGACCGAAAGCTCAAACTTGATGAGCAGTCTAAGATGGAAGGACACTCGGGCATGGATCATGGGCAAATGGACCATAGCAAGATGGACCACAGTAAGATGGATCATGACAAAATGAAACATGATGGTATGTTCCATTCTAAGGTAAAACCTACCTGGGCCATTCCTCATCCGGATGGGAAACGTGTTTATGTGGCCGGAAATGGTTCTGATGAAATTCTAGAAATAGATCTGGAAAGTTGGAAAGTAGCCGGTAAACTGCCGGGAGGTAAGGGGCCTTACAATGTGGAAATATCACCTAATGGTGAGCTCCTGATTGTCACTTACAAGAGCGAAGGAACGACTGGCATATGGAATCTCAAAGAGAAAAAGGAGTTGGCTAGAATCAAAAATAGCCGTCGGGTTTCCCACGGCGTGGCCATATCCACTGACAACAAATATGCATTTATTTCTGTGGAGGGTATTGGTGGAGAGCCTGGCGCCGTGGATGTGATTAGCCTGACAGATTTTGAGTTGATTGACACCGCCGAGTTAGGTAAGCAGGCCGGTGGTATAGCATTCTGGAAGATCGAACAACAATAGCTTTTAAGACATATTGCCAATATTCATCAAATGCCCGAATTCGATTCGGGCATTTATTTTTTAGTGAATTCATGGTTTTATTACCACCCATTTTACGTGATCCTAGGGTACAGACATTACTTAAATCCATGTTTAAACACTAATTCCACCACTTATCAAATTAGTCAAACTAATGCCCCCATCCTCTTGTTGAAGCTCTGTATTCGGGTAATCTAAGGAGCAAAAATATGAGATTTAAAATTCTACTGTGTTTAGTATTAATCACCCAAGTTGCGTGGGCGCAAAGGCCGGGAGGCGGAAGAGGAGGGTATGGCGGTGGCCCCAAAATTATGGGTAAAGTAACGGGAGTCCTTGTTGATTCGGCCACTAATGAAGCGCTGCCTTTTGCTTCAGTTGTACTTAGTGACCCCAAGACCAAGAAAGATGTAAATGGTGTAGTAACAGGAGAAGATGGCAGTTTCAAACTGACCAATGTTCCTGTCGGCAGTTATGTTCTCAAAATGTCTTTTGTCGGGTATGAGCTTAAAACTTTCCCTGTTCAGCTTACACCTAAAAACCCTGACTTCAGTTTTAAAAACATTAAACTCAAATCCACCTCAACTATTCTTAGTGATGTGGTCGTGGAGGGGGAGCAAGAGCTAATCGTCAATAAAATAGATAAGATTGTATATAACGCCGAACGGGACGTGGCTAACGCAGGCGGGGATGCTTCCGATGTATTGAGAAGAGCCCCTTTGCTAAGCGTTGATCTTGAAGGTAATGTCTCACTCAGAGGAAACTCCAACGTACAGATATTAGTCAATGGAAAGCCATCTTCGATGTTTGCCACTAATCCAGCCGATGCGCTACGTGTTATACCGGCAGATCAAATCAAAAGTGTAGAAGTAATTACAACTCCTTCCGCAAAATACGATGGTGAGGGTACAGCTGGTATCATCAACATCATTACCAAGAAAAAGACCATCCAAGGTATACAAGCCAATCTCAACGCCTCAGTTGGAGTACTTTCTAACCGTGGTGTTCTTGGTGTGAACGGTGGAAAGGGCAGGTTTGGTTTCAATGCCAACGGAAGTACTTTCTACAGCTGGCCCAGAAATGGGTCAACTACTTTCTTAAGAGAGGATTTCATAGATGACCAGACTAGAACATTGGCTGAAAATGGCACTAGCAGGTCCACTCGATTGGGTTTCTTTGGTAGCGGTGGCCTGTTCTATGACTTCAATGCCTATCATAGCCTTTCTTCATCCTTCCGTGTCAGAGGGTTCAAGTCAAACAACGATGCTACGTTCAATACCATCTTTGTCGATCCGTTTAACAATCTTGACCAGAATTATCAGCGATCGAGCTTAAACGAATCATTATTCAGTGGATACGAACTTTCGTTAGATTATGTAATCAAGTTTCCCAAGCATAAAGATAGAGAGCTATCGTTCGCATACAAGCTGGATGGTAATGTGCAGAATCAGGATTTTGAAATCACTCAAATGGATTTGATTGGAAACGATCTTTCTCTATTCAGGGATGAGCGCAATGACAACGACGGTGACAATGATGAAAGTACTATTCAGGTCGATTATGTCCATCCGGTCAACAAGAATTTTAAGTTAGAAACGGGAATTAAGGCAGTGATCAGGGATGTCCGAAGTGATTTCATCTACGAGATCTTTGATACAGAGGCCAATGTTTTCGAAGTGGCGCCAGGTCAAACTGATCTTTTTAGCTATGACCAAGATGTTGCTGCTGCTTATGTTTCTGGTAATTTCAAAATAGGCAAAAATGTAGGTTTAGTAGCGGGAGCAAGGTACGAATATACCAGCATAGAGGGAAGGTTCAGGGATATTGAGCAGCCGTTTCAAAACGATTATGAGAACTGGCTTCCGAGTATCATTCTCAGTAGAAAAGTTGGTAAACTCAGCACGGTTAAAACCAGCTACAACAGAAGAATTCAGCGACCTGGTCTCAGATTCATCAATCCGTATGTACAGTTGGATAATAACCGAAATGTAAGCCAGGGAAATCCTGAACTGAGACCAGAATTAACAGATCAGTATGAGGTTAGTTACAGCACGTTTTTCAAGAAATCTTCCATCAATGCTTCTCTCTACTTCAGGAGAACGTCAGATATAATCGAAAGCTTTCTGGATGTAGATGCTGAAGGTATATCCAATACAACTTTCCGAAATATTGGTGAAAGAAACTCTGTAGGCTTAAACCTGTTTACCTCAACCACTTTACTCAAAGTCTGGACTATACGCGGAGGTATCAATCTGTTCACCTACAACGCGTCAGGTAGAGTGGATGGCCGTACCTTAACCAACGATGCTATTCTTTTTAGTGGTAATCTGAACTCGAATATCAAACTGAAGAAAGGTTGGATTATTGATATGTTCGGCTTCTATCGCGCAAGAAGGCAGACTTTGCAGGGATTCAACCCTTCTTTCTCGATATTCAGTATGGGCTTCAGAAAATCCATGTGGGATGATAAAGGTAGTTTAGGCGTCAGAATTGTAGAGCCTTTCTTCGCCAATAAGGTTTTTGGAAGTGAATTGAGCGGCCCTAACTACTTTCAATTTTCTGAGAGAAGCATTCCCTTTCGTTCATTTGGTGTCAATGTGACTTACAAATTCGGTAAGCTTGATTTTAGACAGCGTCAGCGCCGAAGTCGTATCCGCAATGATGATTTGAAGCAGGGAGATAACGATGGCCAGAACCAGTTCTAACTACTGAGGCTTAGATTGAAAATATAGTAAAAAGCTTGCCTAACGGTAGAGACCGTTGGATAAGCTTTTTTTATTGGTCCTTCCTCTTTTTATTCTTAAGAGTCGAAATATATCGACCTTTTTCATCCCTTGTCCTGTTTGGTCTGGGTTGGTTGTTCCATGCGAAATCAACGCTATCCAGAAGTTTTTTACGCTCCTGAGAGTGAGGCTTTTTAGGTCGACGCTGCCCCATTACCCAAATAGAAAGCTCTATATCTTCCTCCCAATATTCAGGAACGCGGCTATGTCCATACTTCTCGTAGAATTTCTTAAGCCGGTCATACATATCGTACCACCTTTGTTTCTTGGCACGTTGGATATCCCCTGACCATTGGAATCCCAATTCGTCTAATTTATTTTTCTTCCAAGGTTCCATTTGAGTCTCGTACAACCGCTGTACATCTACCCACCGGCCAAGTTTGGCATCTGTTTCGTACTTAGAGGGCACATTCACGTGACCAAACTCTTTTTTATACTTCTTTAGCCGGTTGAACATTTGTAACCAGTATAGATTCTTCTTTTTGCGTATTTCAGCAGACCAGGGGAAATCTATTTTATTGAGCCGATCTATCTGCCACTTCTCTAAATCGTCCTCCCGCATTCTATGCCTTTGTACCCAATTGGCCAGGCTTGGATTTCCTTCATATCCCTTAGGCACTTTACTATGCCCATGCGTTTCATAGAACTCTTTCAACTCTTTGTAGTACTCAAGCCACTGTTCCCTTTGCTTTTTCTTTAAGTCTTTGCTCCATTGAAATTCAACCAACTCTAGTTTTTTGAGTCGTTCTTCAGAAAGTTGCTTTTCCTTTTGGCGAAGCTTGGACACCCAGAGCCCCAGGTCAGCGCTCTTCTTGTAATGATAGGGTACAATTGAGTGACCATTTTCCTCGTAGAAAAGCTTCAATTCCTCGAACATACTGTCCCATTTCCGTTCCCGAAACCTGCGCATGTCTTCTCTCCAGAAAAACTCAATTTCATTGAGCATTTTCACACGAAAAGCAGGCATCGTATCTTCTAGCTCGCGCTGGTGCGATACCCACTTAGCTAGTTGTGGATCTTCTTTCCAACTGCTCGGTACCCTTGTGTGGCCTTGTTGTTCTTTAAACCTTTTCAGCCGATGGAACATGTATAACCATCGGTGATCTTTGCTGGTATATTTAGTAGACCAATCAAAGTCTATTTTGTCAAGATCATTAACCAGCTCTTTCTCCAAGTTCTGTTTTGACTCCCTTACTTTTTCCACCCACTCATACAGTTCCCGGTACTTGGCCTCATTACCTGGTACATAAGTATGCCCGTTCAGAAGAAAAAACTTTTGTAGTTCTTTCAGCATCCTTTAATATGCGAAATTGTATCTATTTAATTAAACAAATAAGATTCAAGTTATTTAAAACTGCTCGT
>JBCBSS010000046.1:0-48375 GCA_039819065.1 Bacteroidota bacterium | reverse complement strand
ATTCAAGCCATGAAAAAGACAAAAATGAAAATCGAAGACCTCAAAGTAAAAAGTTTCGTAACTGCCTTAGACCCAGAGGCTGAGAAAACAGCTAAGGGAGGAACGCTTATATCAGGATGCGGTACTTGTAATTCATCTGAGGCGTTCGTACCGTTCCCTGATTGTTGCCAATACTAATAACGGTTTGATGATGGAACACCGAACTATGCTATGCTGCATAGGGAGGGTAAAGTTAAAAACAAAAAACCCCATCATTTGATGGGGTTTCTTACTCTGGATTTATATCAATAAAATTGATTATGCAATCTGTGCATCAAGCTTTTGTGATAAAACTCCTTTAGGTACAGCGCCAACTTGTTTGTCGACGATTTCACCACCTTTGAATACCAAAAGCGTTGGAATGCTTCTGATACCGAATTTGGCAGATACGTTAGGATTCTCGTCAACGTTAACTTTAGCGATTACCGCTTTACCATCATAGTCAGTTGCTAATTCTTCAACAACAGGACCAATCATTTTACAAGGACCACACCACTCAGCCCAAAAGTCAACCAAAACTGGTTTTTCTGAATTTATAACCTCCTCGAAGTTTGTATCAGTGATTTCTACTGTCTTGCTCATTTTATTAGTATTTAAAATTGTAATTCATATCCGACATCAATGAACCAACGAAGTTAAAAAATATTTTGTTCCTACTATTGAAATATACGGTTATTTAAAGCTCTCAATTGTACTGACCCTGACATTTCCAATTGACGTTACGAATACCATTATCAGCTTCTAAACCAGCACTTTATACTCTACTTCTTGCAGTTTTTGGATGTTATCGATCATTGCATTGCTCGGGTTGATCTTGTATTTTCTTGACATTAGCTCAACCGCGATATTGGCTTCTGTATCTACTACGTTCACTTTCAGGGGGCATTCTCCTTTATGTTCCTCGCATAGCATTTCGATCTTACCGATAAGTTCTTGGTTGATCTCATTCAACCTGATACTGATCAATAACCCTTTGCTCTTCTTGTCCCTTAGGTCGTTAAGTAATTCTATATTGGCTATTTTAAATTCTAGTCGATTATTGCCCCATCGCTGTTCAGCCACCCTACCTGTGATGTAGAGGAACCAACCTTTCATCATGTACTCCTTGAACTTCAGGTAATCCTCACCAAATAGGAAAAAGGTGAAAGAACCATTGTAATCTTCAAGTGTCATGGTGCCGAATGGTTTACCCGTTTTTGTAGTCCGGTGGGAAAAGTCGGATACAGAACCCGCAAGGCGGATTTCCTTACCATTCAAGCTCTCCAGGTTATTGAGTTGATTAAGCTCGGTATTGCAGAAGTTCTCTATTTCAAATTGGAAGTCATCTAGTGGATGTCCCGAAATGTAGAGCCCAACCACTTCCTTTTCGATGTTCAGCTTTTCGATATCCCCGAATGGCTCAATAGGATTGACTTTGGGCTTAGGCACATCTACACCAGAGCTGCCACCAAAGAGTGAAGCCTGCGCGCTTTCAGTTTCCAATTGTAGCTTGTTCGCATATTTGATCACCTTTTCTATCAATGTGCTATCACCCTCTTCTGCATGAAGGTATTGACGGCGATGATAGTCTTCAAAGCAATCAAAAGCACCGGACATGGCGAGACATTCGAATGTTTTCTTGTTGACCGTTCTCAAATTCACCCTTTCAGCGAATTCGAATATGTCATTAAATGCACCAGCTTCATGGCGTTCTTCTATTATGGCTTCTACCGCTGCTTCACCTGCTCCTTTGATGGCACCCAAACCGAAACGTATCTCTCCATTCTCATTTACGGTAAAATCTACTTCCGATTCGTTAACATGTGGCCCCAATACTTTGATATTCTGGTTCTTACATTCTTCCATGAAGAACGTGACTTTCTCGATGTTACTCTCATTGTGAGTAAGTACAGCGGCCATATACTCAGCAGGGTAGTGCGCTTTGAGATAAGCGGTATGATAGGCGACCAGCGAGTAACAGGTGGAGTGGGACTTGTTAAATGCATAAGCAGCAAAAGCCTCCCAATCTTTCCAGATTTTCTCCGACTTCTCATTAGGTATACCATTGGTCTGACAACCTTCCTGAAACTTGGGCTTCAGTTTTTCCAGTAAGGCGAATATCTTTTTACCCATCGCCTTACGCAGTACATCGGCATCACCCTTGGAGAATCCTGCCAGCTTTTGAGAAAGCAACATTACTTGCTCCTGATAGACGGTGATTCCGTACGTTTCAGCCAGGTACTCCTCCATCTCCGGAACATCATAAGCGATGTCTTCTTTACCGTGCTTACGCGCTACGAAGTTCGGAATGTACTCCATCGGCCCCGGTCGATACAAGGCGTTCATGGCAATGAGGTCTTCAAACTTATCTGGCTTTAATGCCCTCAAGTGTTTCTGCATCCCAGGAGACTCAAACTGGAAAGTACCATTCGTTTCGCCACGCTGATATAGCTCGTAGGTCTTTTGGTCATCCAAGGGAACGGCTTCTATGTCGATCTCGACCCCATGCCGCTTTTTGATATTGACCAAAGCCGTTTTGATGATAGTCAGGGTCTTCAACCCGAGAAAGTCCATCTTCAACATGCCCGCATTTTCGATCACACTGTTATCGAATTGCGTGACCAGCATGTCAGAATCTTTGGAGGTAGAGACAGGTATGAACTTGGTCATATCATCAGGAGTGATGATAATACCACAAGCGTGCGTACCGGTACTTCTTACCGAGCCTTCCAAAACGGTGGCCTGGTTAATAACTTGGGCCTTTAAGTCAGCTCCTTTTTTAGCATCTTCTAATTCTTTTACCTCTTTAAAGGCCTTGCTGAGTGTGGTGCCAGGCCTTTCCGGGACGAGCTTAGCGAGATCGTTGGCTTCAATCAGCGGTAGTTCCATCACCCTAGCCGCATCCCTGATCGATGATTTGGCAGCCATGGTACCATAAGTGATGATCTGGGCTACCTGGTTCTTACCATATTTATCAATTACATAATTGATTACTTTTTCCCTCCCCGCATCATCAAAATCGATATCAATATCGGGTAAGGACACCCTATCCGGATTCAGGAATCTCTCAAATAGAAGGTCATAGGCTATTGGATCTACGTTAGTAATCCCAATACAGTATGCCACTGCTGAACCTGCCGCCGAACCCCTGCCTGGCCCTACCGAAACCCCCATATCTCGGGCTTTGGAAGTGAAGTCCTGTACAATCAGGAAATAACCGGGGTAGCCAGTGTTCTTGATGGTCTCCAGTTCAAAATCAAGCCTTTCCTTAATGTCAGGCGTAATTTCTTCATACCTTTTTTTGGCACCCTCGTAGGTTAGGTGTTTTAGAAAGTCATCTTCTGTTTCAAACTCTGAAGGAATGTCGAACTTTGGTAGCAGTACATCCCTTTCCAACTCATAACTCTCTATTTTTTCTATCAACCCTTCAATATTCTCAACAGCCTCTGCCACATCGCCAAAGAGCTTTTTCATTTCATCCTGAGGTTTGAAATAATACTCATCGTTGGGGAAACCGTATCTAAAGCCTCGCCCCCTGCCTTTGGGAGTAGATTTGAACTCACCTTCTTTTACACAGAGCAGTACGTCATGCGCCTCTGCGTCCTTTTTGTCCAGGTAATAAACATCGTTGGCAGCAATAGCTTTGACGCCATATTTCTCAGCAAATCTCAACAATACTTCATTGACCCTTTCTTCTTCCTCCAACCCATGTCTTTGAAGCTGTACATAGAAATCATCTTTAAATATTTCCAACCACCATTGAAAAGCCTCTTCTGCTTGGTGCTCCCCTATATTTAGAATTAAGTTAGGAACCTCGCCACTCAACCCTCCAGTCAGGGCAATTACATCACCCGAATATTGCTTGACCAGTTCTTTGTCAATTCTAGGGTATATACCATACAGCCCTTCAGTGTAGGCGATAGAACTGAGCTTGGCTAGATTATGATAGCCGTTTTTATTCTTTGCTAGAAGTAACTGATTGAATCGCTTGTCAGGATTGTCTTTGGTGAATTTTAGCTTTGTGCGTTCTTCAGCAATGAAGAATTCACAACCTACGATGGGTTTGATTTCGTTTTTGATTGCTTCACGCACAAATTGGAATATTCCAAACATATTACCGAGATCAGTAAGTGCCACCGCTGGCATTTCCTGCTCTTTGGCCTTGGCAACGATGGACTTGATATTCGGTACAGCCTGTAATACAGAGTATTGCGAATGCACGTGAAGATGGCAAAATGGCCCCTTAATATCCTTGGCAGCCTTTTTCTCAGTGCCTAGCGTTTTACCCTTACCCTTATCATTTTTGGTAAAGTTGGCAGCGTCAAGTTTTGGTGCCTCGTATGTAATATCGGCCACTGCACGCCCATCGTGAGGTTTTACTACCTTTTCTTTGATCAGCCCAAAGAAACACTTAGCAGTGGCATCAACGTCATATGCGGCATCGTGGGCATCGCCAAACCCTTTTCCAAAAAGCTTTTGGTGAAGCTCCGTTAGCGTAGGCCATTTGAATTTTCCTCCTTTACCTCCAGGGATGGCACAGTATTCTGTTGACTCATCTTTAGTATCCAGAGACTGTGTATCCATCAATTTGCTACCAACTTGACCACGGATGTATTCCGCCCCCATGATATTGATATCAAATTCAATGTTGTGACCAACGAGCACTTCCGCCCGGTCTATATCTTTGGCAAATATTTCCAGTACCTCTACCAGCGGCTTTCCTTGTTCGAGTGCCATTTGGGTAGAAATACCATGCACCTTTTCTGAATTATAAGGAATGGTAAATCCTTCCGGCTTGACTATGTGGTTCCCCTGATTGAGCAGTTTTCCTGAACTATCGTGCAACTGCCAGGCCAATTGTACTACCCTTGGCCAGTTATCAAGATCGGTAATAGGAGCATTGTAGTTCTTAGGTAAACCGGTGGTCTCAGTATCAAATATTAGATACATGCAAGCAGGAAATTTTGGTGGTTAAGGAAAATTATAATGAGCAAATATAAAGTATTGGATGCTCTAAACGGGGGAGAAGTGCAGGTAATTTTACGCCGGCCAAAACACCTTGAAGTCTTTAAGTCTATTGTAATCTACGAATACTTTTTCTAGGACTCATCATTGAAAAAAAGCTGATAAAAATGCATCTGCTTTTCTTCATCGTACCCGCGAATGATTCTGTCCCTATTACCATGAACATACACATGAAAATTCTTATCCAACTTAATGACAGATCTGATAAACCTTTTCGATTGTTTTACGGCCGGCTTAGAAATATCGAATTCGTCGAAAGTGCTGATATTATTGTTCTGCTGGTAAGTATCCTTGTATTCTTGAAAAGCTTCTATGACCTCAGGCTCTTTCATTACCGTCTGCTCGAAATCAGACACCTCAAATGTTTCCTGATCTTTGAAGTAATTCACTGATTCCTTGACTAAACCAATTTGGTCGATTCGTGCCGCGTCTGGGAAAGCTTCCACCGCAAAATCACGACACATGTTCAAATAATTTTCAGTGTGATAATAACTGTCTTCTCGCGGTTTTAGGTTGAGGAAATCCTCTTTCCAGTATTGTGCCTCACCGCCTCGATTGGTATTATCGATGATGGCTACTTTGTACCCTTTTTCTTTTTCGGTGTTGAATATTAAACAGCCTTTATCCAGTTTGTTGATATTGATGCCCTCTTCAGAATTGATCTCGAAATCTTGGCCTTTAGGATATATTTTGAGGTATGTCTCTTTATTCTCCGTTTTAAATAGGCCAATCACATCCGTCCATTCGCCATCAATACCACAATTCTCAAAAAAAGCAACATAGAACTCTCCACCTTTGATATTAGGATGATCTGCACTTTCGTAAAGATGGTTGGCAAGGTTGACAGACTGTAGATACAAATCCTGAGGATCATTGAAAATAGAAGAAACGTAGGAATAGACTTCATTCAGCGTTAAATCGGAACCATGATGGAGCGTATAGAGTGAAGGTGTCTTAAAAGAACTCAGGAAATACTTCTGCAAAATACCTTCTGTTATTTCATCTATCGAAATAGGATGCTGAGCAATAACAATAGGCTCCTCTTGTATTTTATTGCCGACCTTGTGCAGTACAATTTCGGCCAGTGATGCGTCTTTGAAGTCGAACATAATAGAAATGGATACTTAGCTTAAAGTTAATCAGCCTAACTACTAGAGGTATAATTTTCAATACATTTTCTATGCGTCCGAAATCAGACACCTTTTTTCGATATCGGACGAAAAATGATCGTTAGTATTACTAAATTTAACCTTCAAGAGCCAATAGCATTGATCAAAGCGCTTGGCATACTTATTGGCATAACATGGATGTTCAATTCAGAATTAGTTAAATATGATCAAACTACAGGATATAGATAAATATGTCGATAATCGTTTTCAGCGCACCTTTATTCTGAAAGGCATAGACCTTACGGTAGAAGAAGGAGAGTTCCTCACCGTAATGGGCCCCAGCGGTGCGGGTAAATCGACTATTATGAATATTGTCGGTATGTTGGACGAGCCTTCACAAGGTGAGTATTACTTCTATGACGAGCCTGTTCATAAAATGAAGGAAAGAAGGCGTTCGGAAATGCATAAGCACTACATCGGCTTTATATTCCAGGCCTACCATCTCATCGACGAACTCACGGTGTATGAAAACATCGAAACCCCACTACTATATAAAGGTATAAAAGGCTCCAAGAGAAAAAGTATGGTGGCAGAAATGCTGGATCGTTTTCAGATGGTAGCCAAAAAAGACCTTTTCCCTGAGCAACTGTCCGGAGGTCAGCAGCAGTTAGTAGGTATTGCCAGGGCTATCATAGGTCAGCCGAAGTTATTATTGGCTGATGAACCTACTGGTAACCTGCATTCAGAGCAAGGAGAGGAGATCATGAGCATTTTCAAGAAGCTCAATAAGGAGGGAATGACCATTATACAGGTTACGCACTCTGAAAAGAATGCCGAGTATGGAGATCGCATAGTAAGATTAGTAGATGGCCAGGTAGTATCTGATACCAAGAATCAAAAAGAAGAAGTCAAAGTAGAAGACTAACCTCTCTCAACCATAACCGAACGATTATGAAACGAATAGTGCTAAGCTTACTTTTCGTAGGAATTGTATTGCCTTATTGTAACGGCCAGGAAATCCAAAAATTGACTTTCCAGGAAGCTGTAAATATTGGTCTGAAGAATAATATTGACTTAAAGCAGCAACAAAACCAACAGTTTGCCAACCAAGCAGCCAAGACAGCAGAAATAGCCAGTATTGCACCTACGATTAGTGCAAGAGCTCAAGCAAGTAGAACTAGAGGTAATTCCTTTAACCAAAATGAAGGCCAGGTGGTGAATGGTACATTTGATCAAATATCTTCTAGTATTAATGCGAATATGACGCTCTTCAACTCATTTAGCAGGCTTAACAGCATTAGGAGGGCGGACTACCGACTTACGGCACAGCAACATAGGGTACAGCGGACTACACAAGATATTATTAGCTTAGTCTCCAACCAATACCTAACCGTGTTGGTTGACAAAGAAATACTGAGCATCGCAGAAAAAACTTTAGAGTCTCAACTGCAGCAATTAGAGCAAATTAAAGAACAGGTCGCTTTAGGAACAGTCGCAGAGGTAGATCAAATTAGTCAAATTGCCACAGTGAAAAACCAGGAATATACAGTTTTACAAGCCGAAAATAGACTTAGAAATGATAAAGTAACTCTGGCCCAAACATTGCAAATCGATCCAACAATTGATTTTGAAGTTGAGGAGCCTGATTGGAACTTAAACTCTGTGAATTTTGATGATATAGAATTAGAAAGTCTTTATAATACGGCACTTGAAAAAAGAGCTGATTTGAAGCTCTTTGAGAATTTGGAAGGATCTGCCAAAATGGATTTGGCTATCTCAAAGGCTGATTTCTATCCGACCTTGTCAGGAAGCTTCTTTAATGGTACTCAATTCAATAGTTTAAAAGATCAGCCCGAAGATAGAGGGTTTAATGATCAATTCTTTACTGATAATACTTTTAGAGGTTTTGCGATGACTTTGAATGTGCCCATATTTAGTGGAATGAGAAATAGATCTGCTTTTGTGCAAGCAAAAGTTGCACATCAGAATGCCATACTTGATAAACAAAATACTGAACTGAATGTGAAAAGTGAGGTACTTAGGGCATATCTAAACTTTAAGGATGCTGTACTTAGTTACCAAAGGGCAACGGTCGGTTTGGAGTCTTCCAAATTAGCTTATGAACTTCAAAAAGAAAGTTACTCACTAGGTAGTGCAAATCTTGTACAATATACCATTGCTAATATAGAATATGTTAATGCCCAAGCTAACCTGTCTCAAGCGAGGTATACATTAATCTTTCAGAAAATATTATTAGACTATGCAGTAGGTGTTATCACTCCCGAAGATATTCCCTAACAACATCTTATTATATGTTCAAAAGCCAGATAGAGATATCTGGCTTTTTTGTGACATGCGTCTATTCTACGGAAAAAATCACTACCTTTGCGGTCCGTTCAAGGTGAATGGTTCTTATTATAAGAATAAATAAAACTAAAAGTACTGTCCGATTGCTCTAGGGCATGTACGTAACCAGAGCAACTTATCATGGCAAAAGCTGACGAAGAAAAAAAAGAAGACAAAGTAGTGGAGCAAGAAGCGCAAGCTTCTGCAGAAGAAAAAGAAACCACTGCTGAAACAGCTAAAGAGGTGGAAGCAGCAACTGAAGAAAAGGTTGAAGCAGAAGCCCCAGTTGAAGAGGCCAAAACAGAAGAAAAAGTAGAGGCACCAACTGAAACAGCTCCTGAAGCTGAAAAAACGGAGGAAGCCGCTCCTAAAGCGGAAGTAAAAGAAACGCCTAAAGCCGAAGAGAAGAAAGAGGCTAAAGAGGAAAAGCCCGCTGCCAAAGAGGCACCTGTCGCTGAAAAGCAAGTTCAACCAGAAGATTTTGACTGGGAAGCATTTGAGAGCAAAGGCTTTGGTGAAGGTTATTCTGTTGCCAAGCGTGATGAAATGGCAGCTATCTACGAAGATACTTTGACTACAATCACTGAGAAAGAGGTAGTTAAAGGAACTGTAGTAGGTATCAATCCAAGGGAAATCATTCTCAACATTGGTTTTAAGTCTGATGGCTTAATCTCATCTACTGAATTCAGAGATATTCCTGACCTGAAAGTAGGTGACGAGGTTGAAGTTTATATTGAAGAGCAGGAGGACGTCCAAGGTCAATTAGTACTTTCCAGAAGAAAGGCTAAAATCGTGAAGGCCTGGGAGCAAATCCAAAGCGCTCTTGATAATGACTCTGTTATTGAAGGTTTCGTTAAAAGAAGAACTAAAGGTGGTCTTATCGTAGATATTTACGGTATCGAGGCTTTCCTTCCTGGTTCTCAGATCGACGTGAAGCCTATCAGAGATTTCGATGTATTTGTTGGTAAGGCCATGGAGGTGAAAGTAGTTAAGATTAACTACAGTAACGACAACGTGGTAGTATCACATAAAGTACTGATCGAGAAAGATATTGAGGCTCAGAAAGCTGAGATTCTTAACAATCTTGAGAAAGGTCAAGTACTCGAAGGTGTGATCAAGAACATGACTAACTTCGGTGTATTCATCGATCTTGGTGGTGTGGATGGTCTACTTCACATTACAGATATTTCTTGGGGACGTATCAACCACCCTGAAGAAGTCCTTAAATTGGATGAAACTGTTAAAGTGGTTGTTCTTGACTTCGACGAAGATAAGAAGCGTATCTCACTAGGTATGAAGCAACTTACTGCTCATCCATGGGATTCTCTTGCAGCAGAAGTAGAAGTAGGTTCTAAGGTGAAAGGTAGGATTGTTAATGTGGCCGACTACGGTGCATTCCTTGAAATCATGCCTGGCGTTGAAGGTCTTATTCACGTTTCTGAAATGTCATGGTCTCAGCACTTGAGAAACCCTTCAGACTTCATCTCAATTGGGGATGAGTTAGAGGCGGTAGTGCTTACACTTGATCGTGAAGAGAGAAAAATGTCTCTTGGTATCAAGCAATTGACTGAAGACCCTTGGACTAAGCAAGATCTATTGACCAAGTATGCAATCAACACCAAGCATAAAGGAATAGTAAGAAACCTGACCAACTTCGGCTTGTTTATCGAACTTGAAGAGGGTATAGACGGCCTTGTTCACGTTTCTGACCTTTCTTGGACTAAGAAGATCAAGCACCCATCTGAGTTTGTTAAAGTAGGGGAGGAACTCGAAGTAATGGTACTTGAGCTTGATATTGACAATAGAAGGCTTGCACTTAGCCACAAGCACCTTGAGGAAAACCCTTGGGATACTTTCGAAACAGTATTCGAGGTTGGTTCTATCCACAGATGTACAGTAGTAAGCAAGAATGATAAAGGTTTCATCCTTGAGCTTCCTTACGGAATCGAAGGATTCTGCTCAATGAGAAACATTGCCAAGGAAGATGGTACTAAAGCAGAAATCGGTGAAACACTTGACTTCAGGGTATTAGAATTCGCTAAAGATGAGAAGCGAATTGCGCTTTCTCACTTGGCTACCTATAAAGAGGACGAAAGACCTGCTAAGCCGGTTAAGAAGAGAGGAGAGTCTAAGAGAGGTGCGATCGACAAGGTTAATAAGGATACTGAGGTATCAACCTTGGGAGACCTTGAAGCCTTAAGTGCATTGAAAGAGCAAATGCAAAGCGCAGGAACTCCTGCACCAGCACCTGCTAAAGAAGAGAAGAAGGTTGTAGAAGCTAAAGCAGAAGAGCCTAAGGTTGAAGAACCGAAAGCTGAGGAAACTGCAGAAGCTGAAGCACCGGCTCAAGAAGAAGAGAAAGCTGAGGCTAAGCCTAAGAAGGCTGCTAAAGCTAAAAAGGAAGAAGCGGCTGACGAGGAGCAAGCTGCTGATTCTGCTGAAGAAGAGAAAGCTGAGGAATAAAGCTGATAAACGAAAAAGGTGGCTTTTTGCCACCTTTTTTCTTTATATTAAGCCTTGTTTAAGCTTTGATCAAAAACTGAGAATTTATACTTTTGCAAACCTGATTTTAACGGTCGCGTGGCCGAGTGGCTAGGCAGAGGTCTGCAAAACCTTTTACAGCGGTTCGAATCCGCTCGCGACCTCACTCAGAAAAGGAAGCTAACTTAGCTTCCTTTTTTTATTTTAACGCTTGTCAAACCGCACTTGTAAGCAATTCAACTTAGTTCTTCTAATAGCAGGCTGTACATTTTGATGCTTAGACCTGAGTGCTGAAAGTTTAGGATCGATCATGCCAGTCAAGGTATCTTGATAATTAGACTGTTGATCTTGCCATGTTTGCATCAGGCATTTTTCGTCTTCCATATTTTCCGCCTTCAAGAATAATTGATACACATGTGCGAAGTCATTTTCCGGAAGCGTTTCTAATTTGATTTCCATAGGGTAGTGATTTTAACGCATTGGGCTACATTAATTAAAATGAATTAGGCGTTAAATTGTTACCGAAACTCGTTTAAAACCATTTGTCGAGCGACAATTGAAGTGATTGACTCGATGGGTGATTGAACATAAAAAGCATTTGTTATGGGCTGCCGATTCTTCAGTAGGATGTTATTCAAGGCCATTGAACCACTCTTTGAATTGTGGCACCTTCTCCCTGCTCACAATGATCTCTTTATCAAATTCAGGATGGGTACTTACTTTCAAACGGCTATTAGAGTAGACCAATACATCTGATATAGCATTGATATTGACAATGAATGTTCTATTCACCCGATTGAAAAGTGTTGGGTCCAATAAGGATTCCAAATCTTCCATTTTATAATCTACAATAAACTTTCGCTTGTCTGTAGTAAGTAATGTTACCGTTCTACCCTCAGCGAAAAATAGGGCTATTCTATCCACAGTGATGGATCGAATATGCTCACCAAGCTTTACCATGAATCTAGTCTTGTGGCTTTTCTGGTGCAGGTTGGCTAATACTTTGTTGAGGTCTTCTATGCGCTCATCACCCGTTGCAGCTGCTAGGTTTTTTCTTAATGATTCAAGCTTCTTCAGGCTTTCTGACAAGTCATCGAATGTAACGGGCTTAAGTAGATAGTCTATGCTGCTTACTTTGAAAGCATCAATAGCATAGTCATTAAAGGCAGTTGTGAAAATGATTGGTTTGGTTATCCTCACTTCATCAAATATCTCAAAGCTTAGCCCATCGATCAATTGTATATCCATGAAAATCAGATCAATCACATCTTGATTATTGGCCAACCAAGTAATGGATGATTTGACTGAATCGAGCTTTTCTATTATTTGGTTGTTTGGATCGTACTTGATCAGATATCGTTCTAGCTTCTCAGCGGCAGGTGTCTCATCTTCGATGATCAGAACTCTCATGCTAATTCGTAAGTAATAGAATGGTTTAGGTTAAAATGTCTGGTGAAAGATAATGGTCTTAAGCCCGAATTTTGTGCTGTCTATATTTCTTCATTGACCAATACTTCTTCCTGACTGACTTCTAAAATAGGAATTTTTATGTAACTGTCTTTGTAAGCCTTGACCCTGACTACCGGTTTTTCACTAAAATAAGCATAAGACTTTTGGAGATTCTCGAGTGGGGATTGGTTGTCTTTATTTATGCCCAACCTTTCATTCAATTTGGTTTGTATCACTAAATAGCCATCCGGTTCTGTATAGCAATTAATTACCAAAGGTTGGAATCTCGATATGATGCTGGTACGAATTATACCTTCTATTACTGTGGGCAGTGTACCCGGCACCATATGAATTTCTTCCTTTTGCTCATCTATATTTGTATTCAGGTGTACCAGATCATTGTGTTTATAGTTCAATACATACAGTAAATGATTGGCAGCTTTTAACTCTTCGGATATAGGTACAAGTTCTACCTGCTTGTGACTGAGAATATATCTGTAAACAGCAGAAAGGTTATCGATGTATTCTTCCGCTTGATCGGTGTCTAAATGAACTACCGAAATGAGCGTTTCCAGGCTATCATAAAGTAAAGCGGGATTGATCTCATTCTTGAAGTCACGCAGTTCTGATATAATACCTTCCCGCAACACTTTTTCTTTTTCTAGCTTAACCGAATGTTCCCTGAATAGATAGAAATTGCTGAAATAGAGTAGGTTATATAGAATACTTGTAACAATGAATATGGCATTGAATGTGATCAGTTGAGTGCGACTTACACTAAAGCCTTCAACATGAAGGAAATAGGCAGTGATGGCCGCTGTAGTAACGAGCATTACCACTAGAATGCCTGAAAGTACTTGGATAAGAATACGAGTCGGGGTATTGCTTTCAAGCGGTGAAACTTTTTCTAAAAGCAGTATTAATGCCCTAAGTGACTCAAAAATTAGGTACGACAGCCCTATACAGATATAAACTTCACGACCCAGAAACGTTTCATTAAGTTGCTGTGTGTTGTTGTTGATGAGTAGAATGAGCAAGTAGATCAGCACACCATATACTGGTGCAGCCAACAACCTGAAAAGTATATTATGGATGAAAAACTGTTTCATTTAAGCCACTATCTCAAGGTCTTCTTCTTTCAGTACTGGTAATTGCACCATGAAGTCGTCCTTATCCTGAATTTTAATGTCCTTATTAGTAAAGTATTTATATCGTTTTTTGATGTTGTCCAAGCCCACGTTGAACGAACTGATATTAGCCGGTGACTCAGTTTTGTTGTTAACCACTTTGATGTCAGATTCATTTTTAGTGGTGATCTTCACTTCAAGTGGTTTTTGCTTTGATATCATATTGTGTTTTACAGCGTTCTCGACAAGTATTTGTAAAGTCAAAGGTGGGATTTTGGTATTGAGAATGCTTGGAGGAAGGTCGATGTCGAGCCTGAGGTTATTTTCAAACCTTACCTTGAGCAGGTAATTATATGATTTGACAAATTCTATTTCCTCCGCTAGTGTCACAAACTTACA
Organism: Bacteroidota bacterium; assembly: GCA_039819065.1. Classification (GTDB taxonomy): domain Bacteria; phylum Bacteroidota; class Bacteroidia; order Cytophagales; family Cyclobacteriaceae; genus JBCBSS01. The sequence goes on along the minus strand of JBCBSS010000046.1, from coordinate 34,421 downwards.
TTTATTGGTGGTGAGTATGTATTGGTAAGTGAGTACCAACCTGCGAATAAAATCCTCTGCATGATCCGGATCTTTGAAGATCAATGATGAAATGGTATTCATACAGTTGAATAAGTAATGAGGGCTTAACTGGCTCTTAAGTGCTTCAAACTGTAGCGATAATTGCTTTCTTTCCTTCTTGACAGAATCGATCTGTACAACGGCATATTGATTGTAAGAATAAAGGAGGAAATAGACAACAGAATAAATAAATACGCCTATTAGCGTGATTATACCCAGCTTGATAGCCATATCCTGATGTATTTCCCATAAACCGACAAAATCATAATTGTCAGAGAATAACGCAATAACTAACCCTGTTACCACAGTCGATAGTCCTATCGCTATTACGCCATTGAGCACAAAACCAGTGACAAAACGAAGCGCGGGTAACCTTTTCCATGAAATCAGCTGATTAAGGTTATCATCGGAAAGGTATAGGCAGAAGGATACGAAATTGGCGATCAATACACTGGCGGCGAGATACTTGAACTCAGCCAGCATGAATGGAACAATACCCTCCTCGCTGTAGTAGAGGTATATGAAATATAAAATACCAATACAGGTGGCTAAAATAATTCTACCCGAGTAACGAAGCATTGACGTTGTTTTGGTTGAAACTTGACCTTCAAATAAATTAAGAATATTCTTTTATATAAAGAATACTCTTAAGGTCCATTGGTTGCACGGGATTGTAATTGGTTGAAAATTTTTAATCAATGGCACGTATTACTCTTCCATAGTAGGTTTCAGAGCTTATTGCTTTGGCCGTATCTCGATAGGCATCTTTAAGGCTTGCATTACCTTTTTTCACATCTGGAGCCAACTTAAGCATAACACTGCTCAAATAATTGTCAGAGTCAATATTCTTGGCTGCTTTCAGTATAGCCCTGATTTTACTTTCATTATTATCGGCCTTTTCGGCAGCCTTAGCCAAAATGCTGGCTGAGTAATAGCTGGAGTTAATATTACCAGCAGATTCCATAAGCGCTGTATATGACTTATCTGAAAGTTTTAACTTGGTCATTTTACTGAGAATAGAACTAGCATAATAGTCAGAGGACATTTTGTCATCAATTACCTCTAGTAGATTGAGTAACTGCTCTTCTGAAATGTTATTTTCTACCATTTCTGAGAATACAGTGGCCATATAATAGTCCGACTGTACATTTGAAAGTGCCTCTACTAAGCTTTTTTGCGATTGTACCGACAATCCTTCTTTCTTCAAAGCCGATTTTAGCACTTGAGATTGATAATAGTCCGACCCCACTTCGTCCGATAGGTCTATTACGGCGGTGATTACATTATCAGACAGATTATCTTTTTCCAAAACCTCGCTTAGAACAGTGGTCATATAATAGTCCGATCCAATATTTTCGGCGGCCTTTAGTATAATTACTACTTGATCTGAAGAAGGGTCATGTTCCTCTAAGGCATTTTTAATCACTACAGCTGAGTAATAATCAGACCCGATTGATTTCAAGCCTGAATAGAATGCTTTGGCACTTTGGTCATGCTTGAGGAATTGACGCGTGCCCTCTTTCATCACCTGAGCGAGATAATAGTCCGATTTGACTTCGTCAGCCGCGGTTTCCGCTATTGCAGTTAAGTCAGTCCCACTTAAGTTATTCTTTTGAAGTAGCAGCTTAAGGTAAACGGCTTTCACATAAACACTTTCTATTGCGGCAACCTCTTGCAGTACAGCAGAAGCTCCACCGCTATTGAAAAAACGATTAACTCTACTTTCGGCAGCAATAACAGTACTTCTCACTACTTCCGGTAGAATTTCGGCCAGCCACTTTTTACCCTCAGGCTCAAAGCTCATTTTCTTCCTGCCTTCATAGTACTCCTTTATGAGTGTACCATCAGACCCGGACTCTATGTACACCTTGCGGCGACTACCAAAAGTAGTTTTACTGATTTCTATGAAACCCCCTCTGGAAATGCTTTTAATATCCTTGTCGTCATCTGTTACTTCAATATCACCTTTGTATTCTATTTTGAAATCTGAACCGTTGGTAAAGCTGCGCTTGATAACACTCCTGTTACTGCTGAAAGCATGCTTTACACTTTTCCTGCTTTTCCTGACCTCCTTTGTTTGGGTATAGCCATGTTGATAGCTAAGTGTTGACAACAATAGTATCAACAATACGAGGTAAGTGGATTTGATTGATTGTGATTTCATATTCGTATATGTTCTAAAGTCCTTATTCATTTTGATGGAACCGAGAGCGCTGTCACTTTTAAGTACGCTACAATAATGGGGGCTGGTTTCGTTAGAACCAAGGTGGATGTATCGAACTGTTTGGAGGATGTAGTGAACCGTAAGAATTATGTATTGAGGAAAATACCCTTTTTAATGCTTTAAATTAGAAGCCAAAAGGGTAGTTGCTATTGGAATATTGACAATGAGAATGCTAATCCTTGACGCTATCCTGCAAAACTTATAAACATGAAAGCCCTGCCTTACTCTTTTCGAGCATAGACAGGGCTTCATTAATTAAACCATGATAGACTGTGTGTTCTTATGAGCCTGTTGTGGCTTCTTCGTTTGTTTTATTAATGTTTAGTGTGACATTCTGGTCTGTAATGAGATCGACTTTCGTTTACTTTGACCTTTGATCTTTTTTTAGGCCATTCGAACAAGCCAAGTAGGCTCCAGCAAAGAAAACCTCATAAAAAATAGACACGGTTTGTGTAAGATGGGTTGGAAGGCTCCTAAAATTATCTGCTGAATACAACTTTTCGAAGATCGTAACCATCCTTAAATCATGGAGTACTTCTGATAGGGAGTATTGTATTAGAAAAGATAAATTATCTTTTTACGAATATTTTCGTAAAAGAAAAAATACCATAAACCAATAACAACACTAAATAAGGCCAAGCCATGATAAAAAACCTACTCAAAATAGCCTTTCGCAACATTCTAAAAGACAAAACCTATAGCTTGATCAATGTATTTGGCTTGACTATCGGTATTACTTGTAGCCTGTTCATTCTCACCTATGTATTGGATGAATTAAGCTATGACAGATACCACGAAAATGCTGATAATATCTACAGAATCGTTTCTGACATAAAAGAACCTGACAACGCTTTTACCTGGGCTGTAGCCCAAATCCCTTTGGCTGAAGAGCTGAGGGACAATTATCCTGATGTGGTGAATGCCGTCAGGTTTTTTGGTATGGGCAGAAGACTATTCGAAAATGGCGAAAAACAATTCTATGAAGAAGGGTTTTTCATGGCTGACTCTACCGTATTTGACATGTTTAGCTACAAGTTTATTGCCGGTGACCCAGAAACTGCTTTGGATGAACCCAATACCGTTGTGCTCACAAAATCCCTTGCGGTTAAATACTTTGATGATGAACGGCCTTTAGGGCAATTATTGACTGATCAGAGTGGCGATGAATTGAAAGTGACTGGAGTTATTGAAGATGTTCCGACCAATTCCCATTTCACGTTTGATGCACTGATCTCCAGAAGCTCTGTTCCGCAGCGACAGGGAAGTTGGGGCAATTTTGGCGTCTTTACCTATATACAATTGCCTGAGGGGTACGACCCTGACAATATGCAGCCTCATTTCGATAAAATTCTAGCGGAAAAGGTCAATCCAATTTTCGAAAGTATTGGAATTGAAATAAAGTATGTCATGCAAAATATCCCTGACATCCACTTGCATTCTAAAATACAGGATGAAGCCGAAGAAGGAGGTGACATATCATATGTGTATATCTTCAGTGCCATTGCGATATTCATGCTCATTATAGCCAGCATCAACTATATGAACCTGGCGACGGCACGATCGGCAAAGCGTGCCAAGGAAGTTGGGGTGAGGAAGGCAGTTGGGTCTTCAAGAAAGCAGATTATCACTCAATTTATAACTGAATCAGTGGTTGTTACATTGGTAGCGTTGGTGCTCAGTATAATTCTAATTTATGCCTTCCTGCCGTCCTTTAACGTCTTGGCTAATAAATCCATAGACTTTGCCTATGTCCTGCAGCCAACCGTAATCTTTAGCCTGTTGGGTGTAGTAATCTTTGTTGGCTTGGTTGGAGGAAGCTACCCGGCATTCTATCTGTCTGGCTTTAGCCCTGTGAATGTATTAAAGGGTAAACTCTCAGAAAAAGGAGGTAATCTCTTACTTAGGAAGATACTGGTGGTTATCCAGTTTGGTCTGTCCGTCTTCATGCTGGTCTGTACTTTGGTCGTGTTTGATCAGTTACAGTTCATTAGAACGAAAGACCTGGGTTTCAATATAGATCAGTTGGTGCGGGTGCGTTTGACTAGTCAAGAGCTGCGAACCAACTATCCTGCGCTGCGCAACCGGTTAATGTCTGAACCTTATGTCACCAATGTAGCAACGGCCACCACTACGCCAGGTAGTGGCATAGGTAAGGTAATATTCAACGTGGAAGATAATGATGGCGAAATGATTGAAAGAGGTGTAGACTTCTACGCTGCCGATTTTGATTACATCAGCACTTTGGAGATGGACGTTGTACTGGGTCGCGATTTTTCCAAAGACATTCTTTCTGATACGACGGCAGCAGCCTTAGTCAATGAAGCCATGGTACGCCGAATGAATTGGGACGAACCATTGGGTAAGAAGTTCAGAATTCCTGTTAGTCGAGACAGTTTTGAGCTAAAGCAAGTGATCGGAGTTATTAAGGATTATCATCAAAATTCATTGTATGACGAAATTGAGCCACTAATGGTAATGTACCAACCTAATAATGGCAATGTTTTTATTAAGGTAAAGTCTGATGATATCAGGGCGTCTATGCAGGCACTAGAATCAAGCTGGACAGAGGTTAATCCCAATACACCTTTCACTTATGAATTTGTCGACCAGGATTTTGGAGAACAATATGTAGCAGACCAGAAGCGTGGACAAATCTTTACTGTATTCTCAGGCTTGACCATATTCATTGCTTGTCTAGGACTATTAGGTCTGACCGCTTTTACTACTGAACAACGTACTAAGGAAATAGGGATAAGAAAGGTGATTGGTGCCAGTGTGCAAGGCCTATTGGTTTTAGTATCCAAAGAATTTTTCATTTTGGTGGCCATTGCTACTTGCATAGCATTTCCTGCTGCCTGGTATTTCATGGATAAATGGCTCCAAAGTTTTGCCTACAAAGTAGCGATGGTCAATGAGATAACTACTTTTATCATTTCGGGCGTGCTTGCGTTTGCCATTACTTTGCTAACCGTTGGCTTTCATACTTTAAGGGCAGCAACGGCCAATCCAGTCAATGCACTAAAAGATGAATGAGCTAGTAGCTGATACTTACTGATTATTGTAATAAACAAGTCTGGCCCGGAGAGGGCCAGACAATAAATGACGGATTAGTCTTGTGAAATAAACTTTTAACTAAGTATGGGATTCAACTATTCCGCTTTTACAATTCTATAAGTCAATACTTCCTTCCCTACAACTAGCTTGACCGTAAAAGTGCCATTGACACTGTTAATGCTGGATTCTGGAGCCCAAGTCAGTATATGCTGCCCTCGGCTATAGACCCTATTCTTGATCACTTCGTCTACTAAACGGCCATCCATAGTGTAGATTTCCAGGGAAACTGCTTCCTGCTGTCTTACATCAATCTTGAAATTCACTCGCTCTACAAAAGGGTTTGGATAAATAGAGAAAGCATCGAGGTTATTGTCTTCGTTATCGATACTGGTAATGACATTGTTTGAGTCTCCTAGCAAATCAGTTTCATATACACCATTGCCATGAGTAGCTACCCGGATACGGTTGTTGGCCAATGATAGAGAGAGGTCTACGGCCAGTGTAGCACTAGGTAACCCATCTTCCATTGGTTCCCAGTTTGAGCCACCATCAATTGATACATACACACCGAGATCATTAGCCACGTAAATAATTTCAGGATCAAATGGATCGACCAAAACTGAGTTGGTCGGTACATCCGGTAAATTATTTGAGATGTCAGTCCACAGTCCGCCGTTGTTTTCAGTCTTAAACACATGACCAGAACCAAATCCTGATAATGTGACATAGGCTATCCGGCCAGTCAAAGGACTGTAAGCGAAATCCGTTGCTACACGGTCAGGTAGACCTGAGCTTTGCGACCATGTCTGGCCACCATCAGTGCTTCTCAATACTTTGGGCGCCGAGGTACCAGTAAATGGATCACTGGCCGTACTGGCCAATAACCTATCATTGTTGAAAGGGTCTAAACCTATCTTTCGAATAACATTAGTGCCATCAATGGGGCCATTCGAAACATTCGTCCAGGTTGCGCCTTCATCAGTCGATTTGAACATGCTTTGTGATCCGGCATATAAAATATCAGGGTCTGTTTGAGAAAGTACATAGGGCGCGCTAAAAGCAGCGGCATCCGATCTGGGCGGCGATATAAATGTCAGGTCGGTATTGAAACGATCGCCCGAGCGCGCAATAAGCAGACCTTGAGCCGACCCATACATGATTTGGTCATTGGTTGGATGTACCGCCGCAGACATGCCATCACCACCTATCACTCTTATCCAGGCTGGGGTACCATCGTAGATATAGGATGCGTTGTCCTGAGTGCCACCCATAGCTATGTCAGGATTAGTCCTGGAGTTAGAGAAATCGGCAAAGAATTGAGTGGTTTGATAACCTACATTGCGTCCTTCAAAAGTGTCTCCTCCATCATTGCTAACGAATATGCCTCCATCTGTCGCGAGGTAAAAAGTGTTAGGATCTTCAGGATGATATAGTATATCGTGAATGTCAGCGTGTACATAATCTTCCGGGCCTTCCGGTGCCCCTAATTCTATCTTGCCAAAGAACCACTTTTCCCAAGAAGATCGTTTTTCCAGGGTGACACCACCGTCGATTGATCGCCAGGTATCTATTCCGACGTAGATGATCTCGTCTTCATTTTCAGGGTTGACTTCGACATCATGAGAATACCATCCCTGAAACTTGGCCACATTTTCATTGTTGATTTGAATCCAGTTATCTCCCCCATCAGTAGATTTATACAAGCCAAGTGGCGTAGTCGCTTCGCCAGACCCTATGAAAAACTCTTGTACCGAAGCGTAAATCACATTTGGATTAGAAGAGCTGATGGCAATTTCTGCTTTACCACTGTAGCTTGTGGGTAGTCCATTGCCTAACGCTGTGAAGGTATCACCTCCATCTGTAGAACGGTAGATACCGCTTTCCACGGTAGTTCCTGGAAAGGTGAGGTTGCCATGGGTAACGAATATTGTGTCGGGGTTGACTGGATTGATTTCTATTTCCACTGCTAGCGGAATAGCATTCACTACATCCCAATTAGCTCCGGCATCGGTACTTCTCAACAGACCATCTGTGGTCGCGGCAAAGATGATATTGCCATTTGTTGGATTGATCTCTATGTCCTGAACACCTTTCAACTCATCAGTCTGGAAATCCAATGATTTGCTCCAAGAATCACCCCCGTCAGTCGATTTCAATATACCTATGCCATAAGTGCCTCTGGTGAAGCGATTTACCGTTCCCGGTTCAGATACTTGAAAAGTATTGTAGACCTCACCCGTGCCGATGTAGATATTATCCGGGTTGGTAGGGTCTATGGCTAGGGCAGCCACACCCAAAATCGGGAAACCTGTATCCACCATTGTCCAGGCTGGACTGCCGGCTTCACTTGGATTACCCAAGCCAGCGGTGGTTGTTTTCCAGAGCCCACCGCTTGCCGAACCGATGAAAATCGTGTCCGGGTCTTCCGGGTGGAATGCCATGGTCAGGGTTCTACCACCTACGTTCTGGGGCCCGAGGGGAATCCACGGATTGGCTTGAATAGATTTGGTTCTGGCCCCGATCAGCTTCTGACGTGTTTTGAAAGCCTGTTGGAAAGATTCTATCTGTAAGCCGCCATTGGGGTAACTTCTTTCATACATCCACTGATCTAGTGCTCGGCCCGCGCCACTCGTATTTAAATAGTATTGAATATCTCGTGTTTCCGTATGATCTTTTGATGGCTGGCTACAAGAAAATACAAGAATGCTTAGTAGTATCAATAAAAGGAAAGTGTATCGTAGTGGTTTTTTCATAAGGGTCATTTAAGGTTCATAAAGGTCAAGATTGATAAGGCCTAACCGTCACTTTAATCAGTGAGTGGAATTATGCCTTAATCATATAATGGCGCTTTTACTTCAATGATACATTTTAAGCCTCAATTAATCTAAAGATAAGATTGTATCACTTCATTATGATCGGTATTTTATCTACCGAAGCTTCAGCGTAGGTAGATAAAATCTGCTTCCACTCAAGTTTTGGTAGAAGAGGTTTGTTTTGACTAAAGCGCGAGATGTCTCGCAACCTTGATGAAAAGATCATAACTTAAACTGACATCGTCAGGCATGCAAGTTTTCTGTGGCATCTGCCTTAGAAAATGGATTCAAGATTCTATCTTGAGATCTGATATCATTTATTAAATTAGACGTTCTAAAGCGATCATAACTCATGAAGAAAGCGATCATTGCAGTAGTCATTTTAGGCGTAATAGGAGTGAGTCTGGCCTATTATTTTCTCTGGGTGCCGGTTGAGAAAATACAGGCCTTCTACCTGGTACCTAAAGATGCGGTTTTTATCCTGGAATCGGAGGAGCCGGTGGACGGCTGGGAAACGATCAGCAGTAGCAATGCATGGCGCCACTTAAAAAAGAACAAGACGTTTGCTGAACTTACCGTAGAGGCAGAATCTCTTGACTCCCTTCTGAATGATAACCGATTTTTAGCCGACTATTTTGGCAATAGGTCTATTGTCATTTCAGCACACCAGTACGGTGCTAGAGATTATGACTTCCTGTTCATTGTGGATTTAGCCAAAGCGTCTAAGATATCTGGGGTAGAAAGCTACATAGAAAACCTCGCAGGTAAGGATTATCGCGTCACGCGCAGGAACTTTGAAGGCAAGGAAATCATCGAGCTTTATGATAAGAAAGGACGGGATACCATCTACCTGACTATTATTGAGAATCAATTGGTGGTGTCGTACACGCATTTTCTGGTAGAGAATTCGATCAAAGAATTTAACAGCCCAACCCTCGGCCGTGACATTGATTTCGTGGACGTCTCTGAGAAGATAGGCTATGACGACATGTTCAGGGCCTACCTTCAATACGAGTACTTTGACGAATATGTGAAGCTTTTTACGGGGCAGGATGATGAATTCCTGACAGACTTGAGCAACTCTTTGAAATTCTCAGGATTTACCTACACCATGAGTGACGAGGGGTTGTTGCAATTACGAGGGTATACCAATTTTAATGAAGAGATAAGCTCAACCCTAAGAGCGATCTATGAGTCAGGTAAAGGGCCACATGACATTTTTGATATTGCGTCGGTTAGAACATCATTTCTATTAGAATTAGGCTTTGACGATTTCGATACGTTTGTGAAAAACCTGGAGGCTACTTTAGAAGAAAGCCCCGAGGATTATGAGGAATACAAGAAAAACAAGCGTAGAATCGAGCGGTTTCTAAGGATCAGCTTGCAAAAACACTTCATTGATTGGGCAGATAATGAAATCGCCATGATGCAGATGTATGCAGGTGAGGGGAGGGTCAATGAGTATGCTTTGGTGATGAAAGCAAAAGACCCTGAGGAAGCTAAAAAGAACCTCAATTTTATCGCCCGCCAGATAAAGAGAAAGACACCGATCAAATTCAGGAATACGACATATAAGGGGTATCCCATTAATTACCTGTCTATCAAAGGTTTTTTCAAGTTGTTTTTGGGTAAGCTCTTTGAACGGTTTGATAAGCCGTTCTACACTATAGTAGATGATTATGTTGTTTTCAGCAACCACCCTCAAACGTTAAAAAACATTATCAATGATTATGAAGAGGGGAATACACTCAGTAAATCAGAGGATTTTAAAGACTTTGGAGATGACCTTTCTTCTGAGAGTAGTGCTTTTGTCTATGTGAACAACTCGATCCTTTTTGAAAGCTTAAGACCTTTAGTGACAACCTCAAACTGGCGCGATATCAGTGAGAACAAAGACTTCATTACTTGCTTTACTAAAATCGGTATCCAGATGAAGCCAGATGGTGATCTTTTTAGATCAGATATGTTTATCCAATTCATCGACCCGAATGAGAAGATCGAAGAGGCTGAAATGATTGCAGAGGCTTTGCCCAATGAAGCGCTTAAGCCATTGTCATTTTTCGAAACCATTGCCATCAACAAAGATTCTTCTCAGATTGATAATAGTGACCCTATCGAATTTGGTGTAGAAGAGGAGGTAGATTACCTGGCCTTATTAGATGAGTTGGATGAAATCGTAATCGATGATCTGACGGCAAAAACGTACCGGCAAAGCTACGACAGCGGCCAATTAAAATATGAAATAGAACTCAAAGGAGGCCTGAAAGATGGTAGCTTCAGAGCATACTACGAGAATGGAAAGACCCAATACCGCGGTAAATACAAAAACGATCTGAAGCACGGTGTCTGGCGCATTTACGATGAAGAAGGTGATCTGCTTAAGCGCCTCAAATTTGACTATGGTATCGTAGAAGATTGATGGCACTGCTCATTTGAGAAACAACCATGCTACATAACTTGACTTTTAGATGTAAATGCACTTATTATTAGGTGTCTTTTGTATTCAAAAACCTAATCATGATACGCATCGTCTTCGTTTTAATCCTGGTGGCTGGTGTTTTCTACCTTTTTGCCAAAATCTTCGGTTCTTCTAAAGAGAAAATTTGTTCACGATGCGATGGCAAAGGGTATTGGGAAGGTACCCGCAGCCGTGAGAAATGCGAATGGTGCGGAGGTACAGGTTACATACCTAAAGACTTCGTTGGATAATCTTTTGATGGCGGTTAGTATATACTATTCAGTCATACTATTTTTGCGCCATGACAGATCAGATTCTTATCCTGGACTTTGGCTCCCAGTACACTCAATTAATTGCCAGAAGAGTAAGGGAACTCAACGTATATTGCGAAATCCATCCCTTCAGTAACTTTCCTGAAATAACCGATAACATCAAAGGCGTAATCCTATCAGGAAGCCCATGTTCTACATTGGAAGAGGGCGCACCAGATGTTGATCTTTCTAATTTCATCGGTAAAATACCTGTTCTAGGTGTTTGTTATGGGGCGCAGTTAATGGCTTTGAAATCTGGTGGGCAAGTGCTCAAGTCTGAAATACGCGAGTTTGGCCGCGCTAGGCTGAGCAAAGTAGATCAGCATAATGATCTGATGAAAGAGCTTTCTATCGATTCTCAGGTGTGGATGTCCCATGGTGATACCATTACATCTTTACCAGAAGAATTTGAGTTGATCGCCAGTACTTCCTCAGTAGAGGTAGCCGCTTTTAGAATTAACGGGCAACACAGCTACGGCATACAGTTTCACCCTGAGGTTACGCATTCTGAGCAAGGTAAAGTGTTGTTGAGAAACTTTGTAGTACATATCTGTGGATGTGACCAAGGCTGGACACCTGATATATTTGTTGAGACTACTGTCGAGATGTTGAAAAGGAAACTTGGTGATGACAAGGTGGTGATGGGACTTTCTGGTGGAGTAGACTCCTCTGTTGCGGCTACATTGATCCATAAAGCCATCGGTGAGAACTTATATTGTATTTTCGTAGATAACGGCTTACTCCGCAAAGATGAGTTCAAGGATGTGCTAGAATCTTACCAAGGCATGGGGCTCAACGTCAAAGGTGTAGATGCCAGTGAGCGATTCTATGAGGCATTAAACGGATTGACTGACCCCGAAGCGAAAAGAAAAGCGATAGGTAAGACGTTCATAGATGTTTTTGACGAAGAAGCCCACAAAATACAGGATGTCAAATGGTTAGGGCAGGGTACTATATATCCTGACGTAATTGAATCGGTATCTGTCAACGGCCCTTCCGTGACTATCAAATCACATCACAACGTAGGGGGGTTACCAGAGAGAATGAATATGAAAGTGGTAGAACCACTCAATACACTTTTCAAGGATGAAGTCAGGTTGGTGGGTAAGACCCTTGGTATTAGCCATCAAATTCTAGGACGTCATCCATTTCCGGGGCCTGGTTTGGGCATCCGCATATTAGGTGATATTACAGCTGATAAAGTCAAAATCCTGCAAGAGGTAGACGCCATATTCATCAATAACCTCAAAACATCTGGTTTGTACGACGACGTTTGGCAGGCTGGAGCTATGCTTCTACCTATCCAATCAGTAGGCGTGATGGGGGATGAGCGTACATACGAGCGTGTCGTAAGCTTAAGGGCTGTTACCAGTGTAGACGGCATGACGGCCGATTGGTGTCACCTGCCTTATGAATTCCTGGCTGACACTTCTAACGAAATCATTAATAAGGTAAGAGGTGTGAATAGAGTGGTATATGACATTAGTTCGAAACCGCCTGCTACTATTGAGTGGGAGTAATTGATAGGCTTGTCGATAAAGTATAGTTGGACTTTGGCTAATTTTTTAAATTCGCGTTTCAAACCTGAATACTGAGCAATGAGTTGGAAAATACTTTTGATACCGTTTTTGGTCTTATCACTGCATATTGGAGTGCAAGGCCAAGACGTAAACTACCAACAGCAATACCTGAATGCCAAAGCCCTTTTCAAAGAGGGTAAGTATGCTTTGGCAAGGGAGGCTTTTAAACCTGTCATACAAGTTGATGAGAATAACCTATTCTCTCAATATGCTTCTTACTACTTCGCCTTGTCATCCTATCACGATGGAGACAAAGCCACTGCCAAAAACATGTTGCTACAAATCCGTCAGCTAAACTCTGATTGGAAGAACATAGATGAACTGCAATTCTGGTTAGGGCATATCTACTTTGAAACTAAGGACTACGAATTAGCCGTTGGGGCGCTCAACGTCATAAAAAGAAAGCAACTGAAGTCCGATGCGGAGGCGCTCAAATACTCCCATTTCAAAAAGGAAGAATTGGACAAGTTATCCGAATTGTATGAGCAATATCCTGAAGAAAAGGAATTGGCAAAGGCGTTGGCCGGTAGGATTGAGAGCCTTCCTCTCAGTGAGCAAGACCATGATTTCCTACTATCTTTAATAGACAAATTCGGTCTGGAAAGAACCGAATTCCATATTGGTAAAATGGCACAGTCTGAATTCAAGGATGAATATAAAGTAGCTGTGATCTTACCTTTTATCTATGACCGATTGGAATACAGTGAAGGAGATCAGGTGAATCAATTTGTCCTCGACCTTTATCAAGGTATCCAATTGGCGTTGGACACATTAGAGAGTCAGGGCATCAACATTGAGTTATTCGCTTATGATAATAAAAGAGATAGTGCCAAAACTGCTTTGATCCTTAGTAAGCCAGAAATGAAAGCCATGGACTTGATCATCGGCCCTATTTTCTCCAAGCCTAGAAGATTGGTAAACGACTTCGCTTACAGTCATAAGATCAATGTAATGCATCCCCTCAGAACGGATACCGAATCCATAGGCAATAATCCGTTTTCACTACTATACTCACCCTGTGATGAGCAGGTAGCAGAGGCTGCTGCGGCTTATGCCATCAATAATGCGAAGAACAAGAATGCCATTATATTCTACGGTCAATCCAGAAAAGATTCTGTTTCGGCCAATGCCTACAAAGCACTTATTGAAGAAGAAGGTTTCAATATTGTACTGTTCCAGGAAGTAGCGAAAGACAGCTCCAAGTTTATTTTTGACGTCCTGACAGCCACAGAGGAAAAGACAAGGAGGACAAGCTTAAGAAGTTCAGACGCACCTTTTAAGATCGCCAAGGATAGTATCGGAAGTATTTATGTAGCCAGTGACGAAGGTCTCATTTCTGCGGATGTAGTGAGCGCTATAGATACACGTAACGACAGTGTATTGGTCATAGGTAGTGAGAGTTGGCTTGATTTTAAGTTCATAGACTATTCTTCCTATGAAAGATTGGGAATTACGTTGACGGCACCAACCTATGTAGTCACCGGAACAGACGCATATTTATTGTTCAGGGAGAAGTTCACTGAGGCCTTTGGTAGAGTCCCTTCAGGGTATGCAGTCAAAGGCTATGAGATCATGAACTTCACTGGAAGAAGCTTGTTGGAATATGGTACCTATTTTCAAAACGGGCTGCACAATGCTGGTTATAAACCTGGTGTACTCACTCCAGGATTTAATTACCAAGATTCCAACAGTAATCTTGTAGTGCCAATTATTAAGTTCGTAGAAGGAGAATTGGTAGTGGTAAACAACTTCAAAGACACGGTTTCAAATGACGATATCCAGAAGTAAACAACTTTTTGCACAAGCTCAAAATACTATCCCCGGTGGAGTGAATTCTCCCGTTCGTGCCTTTAAAGCGGTAGGAGGAGACCCTCTATTTATCAAATCGGCAAAAGGTGCTTATCTCTACGACGAAGATGGCAATGGCTATATTGAAATGATCAACTCATGGGGGCCAATGATTTTGGGGCATGCCAATGAGGTGATAGAGAAAGCGGTTCGTGATGCTATCGGTAGCTCACTTTCTTTTGGAGCGCCGACAGCCAAGGAAGTAGAAATAGCCGAGTTAATATGCTCGATGGTACCCTCGGTAGAAAAGGTGAGGATGGTGAATTCTGGTACCGAAGCTACCATGTCAGCAATAAGAGTGGCAAGAGGTTATACTGGGCGGGATAAGATCATCAAGTTTGAAGGCTGTTATCACGGGCATGGAGATTCTTTCCTTATCGCTGCCGGTAGTGGTGCTATGACCATGGGTACACCTGATAGCCCTGGCGTAACCAAAGGCACTGCTCATGATACCTTGTTAGCTCCATTCAATGACCTTCAAGCGGTCCAAGAGGTATTAGACGCCAATAAAGACGAGGTTGCAGCTATCATTTTAGAACCTGTAGCCGGAAATATGGGCTGTGTGTTACCTAAGCCAGATTTTCTAAGTGGACTTAGGTCGTTATGTGATCAGCATGGTATCGTGTTGATATTTGATGAGGTAATGACCGGTTTCAGGCTGGCTAAAGGAGGCGCGCAAGAAGTATATGGTGTGACTCCTGATATGACCACTTTAGGTAAGATTATAGGTGGAGGTATGCCAGTTGGAGCTTACGGTGGCAAAAAGGAAATCATGGATTTTGTCTCTCCTTTGGGACCGGTTTATCAGGCTGGTACGCTTTCGGGAAATCCAATCGCTATGTCAGCCGGTTTGGCTATGCTTAATCACTTGAATGACCACCCTGAAGTATATGAGCAACTCAATACCAACACTTCAAATATAGTTGAGGGCATCAAGCGAAACTTGGATCAGCTCAGCCTGGATTACACCATCAATCACATAGGCTCGATGTTCAGCTTATTCTTTAGAAATGGAGAAGTGAATGACTTTGAAGATGCCAAGCAGGCAAACCTTGATTTGTTTGGAAAGTATTTCAGGGCCATGCTGAACCGAGGGGTTTATTTGGCTCCATCGCAATTCGAAGCCTTATTTATTTCTACTAGCATTGATCAGTCCCTTCAAGACCAAATCATAGCGGCTAACTTAGAAGCATTAAAAGAAATCCACTAAAAGATGAGTGCTGATACAATCACCTCTATTAGTAACGCAATGCTGAGTGTGGTGCCATAAACCATTCCGACCAGGTTATATTTAATAAAGGTTTTGAACCAGTGCTGTCCATACACTCTTAAGAAAGAGACATAAGCGTAAATGGACACCAATATGAAGAATAGTATAGCTACAAGCGGTAGGTTTTCTTCTGGCATAACATGCTTTAAGGCGATTATAGTTAGAAACCCAAGGCCATAGAAAAAGTAAGCGAAAGAGTGCAAGTGCAATGCATGAATCAAGTGCTTGATATACAGTGTTTTCCTTCTGATATAGAAAACTTTTAAAATCAGTGCGAATACGGGTATAAGCAGAAACATCATCACAGGCATGTTCTCAATGATGTAAGCAGACAAACGATCATCGCCCTCACGCTGCAGTCTCACCATCTGACGCGCCATCCGGTATTCGAAAAAACTCAACTGACCCAAATCCAGCGAATCGATGATTTGCTCATCAGTCAGGTCATCATTTTCGATCAGTTTATCCAATTTTTCACTATCGATCCTATTGAGAACAAAGCGATCGTCATCTTTGGACTCTTCACGCTTTTCAACAGGTGCCAGGCCAGCCGTCAGGAGGGAATCCACATATACAGTGTTATTGACCTTTAGCACCACCAAAGCCGCAGAGTCCAACGAATCCCTCAGGATATTAATGGTTGAATCTCCGAGCAACACCAGTAATTCGTCTATGCTTCTGCGTTCTATTTGGTTATTTATTCGTTCTACTTCCTCCGATCCAAGAAGCTTGCTGACTTCAGTCCGGACAGCACTATCTACACCTTTGATACGCTTCAACCTCGTATCATCAGTATTAGATATATTAATGAGTGGTTTTTGATTGTTTTGTTGATCATCATCATCCAGATCGGCCAAATTTATGGTGAAAAAGTAGAAAAGACTCAGAATCAAGTACAATCTGACAGGGTTGGCAAATGCCATGCGTCTACCCTTATTATACATAATGGTGAGATATCCCGGCTTAAATAAGAAGGGTTTGATGGTACGACCGAATCTGGAATCTAAAGAAAAGTAGTTGCTGAAGAAGTCGGATATGAGTGTACCGAACGATACATTGTTGTTATTGTTGCTTTGGCCGCAGTTCGGACAGAAGTTGTAAACTTTATCCAGTGAAAAGCCACAGTTTAAGCACTCACTGGTTCTCCGTCTTATTCGCATTGGTTCAGGTTTAAGCTTGCAATATATATAATTACCTGTTGTCGATGAAAACCACTATTATCGGGCTTTCAACCGTATTGACCGGTTTAATAGGTCTACATCAAACACAAGTCGCCAACTTCCAATTAAACTTACTTTGTCAAGTTAAAATCTGCTGCCATTGCTGTGTGTTATCACCAGCAATTTTGTAACCTTAAACCTGTTGGTGATAACACACAACAGGGGCTAATGGAGAAGATGACAAAGTAGGGTTATCGCTACTATTGGTTAGATTCCCACAATGCTGTTTTTGTTACAAAAGGTTACAAGAACCACCTTTTAGCGATAAACCATAGCATTTAGGCCCGAGGAATGTGCTTTGAAGCGCTAAAAAACCTAAAATTTGCATTTATCTTAGGGAAAAATTATAGTAATTAGCGGAAATAGTCTTTACTTTTATCTGTTGGTCAGAAAAATAAATCTGTTGTGAATAGAAATATCACTTTTCTAATACTACTAATGATGATGTTCTCAGCCGGCGAAATGGTGGCGCAAAGAGGGAACAATAAGACAGTAACTTACGAAGAGGCTTATGACGAGCCTTACAACATCAACAAGCTCTTTGTTCAATTCCAACCGGTTTACGGAGAACTGTTTGTGACCAACATCAACGCAGGCTTTGGATTAGAGGCCACTTACTTCTGGGACGATAAATTCGATTTCAGGGCTCACGCCAGAAAAACATATACTAGCCAATTTGATATTACCCGAGATGGGGCAGAAAGGAATAGCCAAGTAGATAACGCACCTTTCATTTACAACTACTACGAATTCGGTGCGACTTATCACCTCAAAGATGAAGAACAGAGTTCTAAAACAAAGATGTTCTTATATCGCAAAAGCTATAGAGGCAATAGATGGGCATCAAGAATACCCAAGAAAGCAGAGATACCTAGTAAGGTGAGAAAAGTGACGGGGATAAGACTGGGAGGTTTGATTTATGACACCTCATCAGATTTTAATAGGGCCATCGAAGCCCAAGGTTTGACCAATGGCGATTTCATGTCCCTTGATGGCTCTATGGCATTACCGTCAGATGTCAGCGTCTACGGCAATTTGAGTGTAGCAGGCGGGTATGTGGGTGCATCCTATACCTGGATTAGAAATGTGGCGGTGCAATTCGACCGCTATCAGCCGGGAGTAGATGATCTTATATTGACTACCTTTTTTGATATCATAGTAGCCCCTTCAGTTACGGTGGAAAACATTTTCTACCAAGATCAGGAGTTTTCAGCTGAGCCACTTCAGACATCAGCCATTGGCTTCCGATTGGGAGTAGACGGTAAGTTCAACAGAACCCTTGGTTGGTCTTATGGTGCGGAAATTGGCTCAAGACCTTCGCTGCAGAATAGAGGTTTCTACGCCTTGATTAAGATTAGCTTCCCTGTATTCAGTACTAACCTGGACAACGAAGTAGAGGCATTCGGTAAATAATCAATATTCAATACCGTTTAGTTAAGCATATTTTTAAGCATCCTCTCCTAAAGAGGGACACATTGGCGCTTAACTAAACGACATTGAATTAAAACTTACCCTCAAGATAAGCAGAGGCCAAATCCACATAATGTTGGGCATTGGCCTTTATTTTTGCCCTGTGCTCTGGGCTTACTTCTTTAACCACTTTTCCCGGAGATCCCATCACCACTGAGAAATCAGGAATTTCGGTTTTTTCGGTAATCAATGTATTGGCACCAATGACACAGTACTTTCCGATCTTAGAATGGTTTAGAATAGTGGCTCTCATACCAATCAGTGTATTATCTCCAATCTCAGCGCCATGTACTATGGCTGAATGGCCAACTATCACTTCATTGCCAATTATGGCCCGTACACCGGGGTCAGCGTGAATGACACTCAAGTCTTGAATGTTGGTGTTATTGCCAATTTTGATTTGTTCTACATCGCCACGGACTACGGCTCCAAACCAAACAGAACTATTATCTCCTAATACCACATCACCGATGATAGTAGCGGTTGGTGCTATGAATACATTATTGCCTTTGGTCATACGCTTAGTTACTTGATTGCACGAGATTGATGTCCATAAAGATAGGTAAGTGATCGGAAAAGCCGCCCAAATACATAGGGCCTTGAAAAGTTCTATCCGGCACCTTTTCTCCTGCTGCGTTTTCTTTCATTAAAAAATCAGCATCGTATATCTGCGCTCTTCCATTTGATACAAATGAATGGCTATCGCTGTTCAGAAGGCTTCCCGAAACGATAAACTGATCCAATATGCCCCATTCCCCTCCGAAAAAGTGAGTACCACTTTGCCATTGTAAGGGAGCCATGAGGTTATAAAGCTGAGTGTTCTCAATTGTATCCGATGGAAAATTAGCACCTAAGGCACCGACAATGCTTTCACTGTCTGGTTCGTCGTTAAGGTCACCGGTTAGAATGATCTTGCTCTCGGGGTTCATAGCGAGCAAAGAGTCAACTTTTTGGTGCAAGAGCTGACCGACAAAGTTCCGTTTAGGCTGAGTTTCTATTTCGCCACCGAATTTAGACGGCCAATGGTTGACGAATAAGTGAAGTGTGTCTTTATTGTTGGTTTCACCCTTGACGTAGAGCACATCCCTGGTTCTGGAATCAGGCGAGAATGGGAATCTAATAGGTATAAAGCTGTGGTCAAGTATCTTAAATTTCTCTGGCAGGTAGAGCAGTGCAACATCAATTCCACGGCGATCGGGAGAATCCTGGTGTATGATACGGTAATTCAGGCTATCCAGAATGGGATGGTAGATAAGCTTATTGAGTACGTAGCGATTTTCTATTTCACAAAGCCCGATAATCTCTGGCGGTTCCCAGCCCCCAATAGCCCTGATCGTTTTAGCTGTTTTGGTCAGTTTGCGATTGAACTTCTCCCATGTCCAGTGACGTTCACCAAATGGTGTGAAAGCCTCATCTCTTTTCAGAGAATCGTCCTTCGTATCAAATAGGTTTTCAACATTGTAAAAGACAAACCTTAGTTTATTATCACCTCTCGGGCTGTCATCAAAATGGTGAGAAGCCAGAAAATCTAACTTTCCCTTTTTTGGCCTATTTTGCCCATAACCATATTCAGCAAGGCACAACAGTGCCACCAAAATCAAATACCTCTTCCTCATACCAACTGCACTGAAATGTTATTCTATTTAGATTTTCTGATCTCTATAGCATACTCCACCTTAGTGTTCAATGAAGAGGCCACAGAGCAATATTTATCTAGGGTAAGTTTCGCTACTTTATCCAATTCCTCATATTCTGTATCAGGTGAGATCAAGATGTATTTCGAGAAAATTGAAGTAAAGCTTCTGGGTGGCTCATCACGTCGCTTTGCTTCTGATTCCACAATAAAGTCGATGATGGTTTTTCTTTTCTTACGCAGCATGAGAATAATGTCTACAGCAGCACATCCGGATACAGCCGACAACACCATTTCCATCGGGCCCTGACTGGCCTTTTCTTCTGCGTCGCGCATATCTATACTGATCGTATTGCCATTTTCATTAGTGGCTTCATACACAAAATCTGAAACGAATTGGGTTTTTATTTTCATAACGCTGATGCGATTTTTAAATAGAAGATGCGAAGATAAAAATATACTTATTGCTTTTGTTCTGAGAGAAAAGTAAGATTGGTTACAAACCTTGATTTAAGTTATAAATCATTACATTTATCGGCTGTAAAAACGAAGACAATGCTACTTGCAGAAAAGATAAAAGACCGTATCCGAGACGTAAAAGACTTTCCTAAAGAAGGTATTATTTTTAAAGATATCACCCCGGTATTAGCTGATCCGGAACTCAATAATGAAATTGTCAAAGCCATGGCTGATGCTTTTTCCGCAAATGGCATTGGAGGAATTGCTGGTGTAGAATCCAGGGGCTTTATTTTTGGTATGGCACTGGCAAGGGAAATGGACGTCCCTTTTATACCAATTAGAAAATCCGGTAAACTACCCTATGAGGTCATATCCTACGAGTATGATTTGGAATACGGTTCTAGCAAAATGGAAATGCATATTGACGCTGTTTCACCTGGGCAGAAAGTGCTCATTCACGATGACTTGCTAGCCACCGGAGGAACAGCTGCCGCTGCCGCAGAGTTGATTGGTAAATTAAAAGGTGAAGTACTAGGGTTTTCCTTTGTGGTAGATCTCACTTTTCTCAACGGCCGAGACAGGCTAGTGCCTTATTCTAACAACATTCACACTTTGGTAGAATACTGAAAAGGGTAGGCAAGTATGTAGCTATCTAGGCTATATGTTCACTTACTTTTCAACACTTTGAGGCGCTATCAAACTCATTCTCGGACGACAAACTCCCGCAGAATCCTGTGCGTCTTGTACTATTATCAATATTAAATATTCAAGAAAATCTGAAACCTTCTCAAAAAAGCTGAGTCTTCTTTTCAGAAGCATCAATAAAGTATCATCAGACAATTAACAAATTGATCTTCACTAAAAGACTGCGGTTTTGAAAAAGTACCACATCGTTTCGATGCTGCTTATGGTAAGCACATCCGTATTCTGCCAAAAGCAAGAAACTAAGATTGATATTCTTAGTTATATGTTGTCCCTCGAAATTCCATTTGAGCATCAAGGATGGGAGAGACATTTAAACACCTTAACTGGTCGAGCCATGATCACTTTAAGGAATATCGGGGATGCTCCTGTATCTGAGGTGCCCTTACTTTTGCACCGCTTGTCGACAGTTGAGGGTATTCGATCAAAAACCGAAGGTCAACTGGATTTTGATCAAAAAATCGGATCGATTGAGGGGTGGGAGACGTACCAGGTTAATTCTGTAATGGCTCATTTAAACCAACCATTGCCGCCCAATGGGGACGAAACCATTATCATCTCTTATCAAACTGGATTGTCAGGTTATGAAGAATCTGGTATGTACTATGTTAAGGAATCACTCGACCCGGAGTTTACCATAATACGTCCTGAATCTATGAGTTATCCACAGATAGCGTATCCGAATGATGCGAGCTTGTCCAGTTTTTGGCGACAGGAAAAGTTTGCTCTCACAATGGAAATAACGTTACCCAAAGCATATAAAGTGGGGATTGGGCATAAGTTGTTAGAACAGAAAGATACGGATGAGGGAGTACTCTGGCGATATGAAAGTGATGGGCCAGTAGGGGAGATTATTGCGCCCATTTCAAAATACGATGTATCAACTTATGAAGGGATTACGATATATTCATTTCCACAAGACTCATTAGGAGCAAAAAACGTAATGGAGCAGATAGAAAAGGTGCATGAGCTATTTGAAGACTGGTTTGGGATGCCAGCGAGCGCTAAAGCCATCACCTTAACAGAAATTCCTATAGATTATGGATCACAAGCAGTCCTACCCACTATAATACAGACCGCTGATGCATTCAACGATCCTAAATCCATTGGTCAGCTTTATCATGAGATATCGCACATATGGAACGCACCGGATAAGGATATGCCATCATCTTGCCGTTGGAATGAAGGTCTGGCTATGTTTCTTCAGTACTTGGCTTATGATGAAATCAATGGGGTCAGCCTGCTTGATGATCAATTAGAAAAGCGTTTTCAGAGGCTGAAGAGATATTTTAAAAAGTATCCAGACAGAAAGGTGCCGATCGTAGAGTATGGAGAAAAAGGATGGACAGGACTTTCATATACCTCCGCCTGTCTGGTATTTGGGTTATTATATAAGGAGTTAGGGAAGCAAAAATTCGTCGACTTATATCGTGGTTTTTATCAAACCTACGCCTCTTCTGGGGCCTCAACTTCAGACTTTACGGCATTTTGCATTTCAAAGCACGCTCGGGTAAAGAATATATTGCAGGATTGGTTCTATTCAGATCGGTATGCCAATATCATTAATGAGCATACATCTTTTGCGTCATTGGTTGAACGTTACTAGTGTTCACAGAAAATTAGCGTAAAACACTGAAAAAGATCAATTACATCGAAGTGCTCTTAAGGCCCTTCTTATGAAAGAATATCTTTTTCAGTGTTTTATATAATGGCTAACAACTCTTATTAGGTGACATCAAGCTGCTTTGCGTGCTGGGAATATGCCGTAATTCAGTTTTTCAGTATGCCTGATCACGGAGATATCCACCATAGTGAGAATAGATTCATCGCTTAGCTCCTTGAAAAGGTCATGGGTATTTTGAATGGTTTTTCCGTTGAAAGCAATGATGATATCACCCTCTTGTACCTGTGACATCGCGGCGGGAGACTCCTTTTCAATACCCACAATGAACAAACCACGCTGACTTTCTAATCCGTAGTGTCTCACGATCTTGGGGTTGATGTTGATTTCCTGCAGCATAAACCCAAGGTAAGCTTTGAAGACATGACCATTCTTGATCAGTTGCTGCCCTATGGTTTTAGCGGTATTGACATCAACTGAGAAGCTTAATCCCTGTGCGCCACTTATGACTGCGGTGTTCACGCCAATGACTGCGCCATCGGTATTTACCATTGGACCGCCAGAGTTGCCAGGATTCAAAGCAGCATCAGATTGTATTACATTATCCACCAATCGCCCGGATTGTGTTCGCATCGTTCTACCTAATGCACTCACTACGCCCGTAGTCACAGTATGCTGATAGCCCAGTGGATTGCCAATGGCGATCACCCACTGACCTATTTGCAAATCACCAGAATCGCCTAGTTTGGAGATGGCATAGCCTTCAGAATATATCTTCACGATCGCGATATCCGTATCCGGGTCTTCACCTACCAATTCGGCCTGATATTCCCGATCATCGATTAGCGTGACTTTGATTTTCTCTGCCCCGTGTACCACGTGGCTATTGGTGAAGATGAAGCCATCGGAAGAGAATATAAATCCAGAGCCCGAGCCACCCGGCTTCAGCTTGCCTTTGACGTTCTTAAGCACGTCAATTCTTACCACTGCATCTTTACTTTCATTTACAGCATTAATGATAATCTTTGAAAATTCATCCATGTAAAAGTTTTCCTAGAAAGTTGGTTATCGTCAGAATACGATCAAACCAGAATCCAATCAGTGTTTAGCGGAAAATATGTCTGTAATCGAGAAGTATTCGGTCAGATTGGCAGAATTGATTGACCTAAAAGTGTGGATACCCGATCGAGCGTGTTTGCAGTGTGTTCGCGAAATTTAAGGGCACGCGTTGCAAACGCGCGTCAGCCAAGGAATTGATTGATTCGATCGATCGCGTTCTCAAAACTCATGGGCACATGTTAAGAACGCGCGCCAACTAAAATGCTTCTTGTAGATATTCAAAAGCCTCATCACTGCTTTTTACGATTCATCCTTCAATGTCTACGATTCGGTTAGCTTTTTTTGCCGGATCAGCCAGAATGCGGGATTTTAGCCCCTATACAAGCACTACGAATTATGAAAATACTGATCCAATCATTACTAATCATGCATGTTGTAGCAGGAGCTATCTCGCTGGTCGTAGCACCCATTGCTATGGCTGTTAGAAAAGGAGGGAAGCAGCATCGCATTTGGGGCAAAGTCTTCTTCTGGGGAATGACCGTAGTAGCATTTACTGCTATAATCCTGTCCATTTACAGGTTTATTCCCTTTCTTTTGATGATAGCTATCTTTAGCTATTATGCCGTTTTTAGTGGGTATAGAAGTCTGTATCATAAGCAACTACACCTTGGTAAGGGAGTGAAGAAGCTCGATTGGATCGCTCTAATCATAGCCTTCTTGTTTAACGTAGCTTTCATCACATGGGGAGCATTCCAGGCCTTTAACGGGCTTTATGGATTTTTTGCCTATCTGGCAATTGGTTTTGGTATAGGAGGCTTACTATCGGTGCGAGGTAATTACAGTGCCTTTACCAAACCCCCTGAAGATAAAAGGCGGTGGCTCTATGAGCATATTGGTGGCATGCTAGGGGGTTATATAGCCGCTACGACGGCATTTTCATCACAAGTTATGACTTTTATGCCTGGTGTTTGGGCATGGATTTGGCCTAGCCTTGTGGGAGTGCCGATGCTCAATTTATTCATTCGCTATTATCGGAAGAGACTAGAAGGAGGCGCCAAGCTTTCTGATGTGGTTATTGTAAGCAACTTAGAAAAATAACCTTAGTGAAGATTAACTATATTTAGGAATGGCCATTAAACTAAAGAAGTGGCACAAGTTTGTGCTAGAAATACTCGTACTGATTGTAATTGGGGCATTATGGATCTTTGTCTGGTGCCCTTCCTGTCTGGCTACCTGGGAAAATCAGATTGTTTCCATGGCTTTATCAGCTACTATATGGATTACACTTTCCAAGGGAAATGGCTATGTGTCTGACCTGGTGGGAGAAAAAATATCATGGCTAGAGCAACCGGTCAAGCGCTTTGTGGTAACCCTGGGAGCGATGAGCACCTTTACCGTAGTGGCTGTGCTTAGTATCGTCAAAATATACGGTTCATTTGGTGTGACTATCAAGAACACGGATTACACCATCATCATCTCAGTTATCATCACTATAGCTATTGCCTCATTTTTTACCGCCAAAAAGTTTTTGCAGAATTGGCGAAGGCTGGAATTAAATACCGCAAAACTCAAAAATGAAAGCTTATCCTCTAAGTTCGAATCTTTGAAAAGCCAGGTGAACCCACACTTTCTTTTTAACAGTTTGAATGTGCTCTCTGCACTTGTGTACAAAGATCAAGATGAGGCAGTCAAGTTCATTAAAAGGTTGTCCAATGTCTATCGCTATGTATTGGACCAAAAAGACAAAGAGGTGGTGGATATTCAGACTGAATTGGAGTTTGTTAAATCCTATATATTCCTTCAAAAAATCCGGCATGGGGATAGCCTTCAGGTGAATGTTGATATACCGGACAATACCGAAGCAAAAGTAGCACCGCTCTCTCTCCAGATGCTGGTAGAAAATGCCGTGAAGCACAATATCATTTCCAGGGATGAACCGCTAAATATTGACATAAGATTGGAAGAAGGACAGTACATTGTAGTCGAGAATAACCTACAAAAGAAGAATACGATCAGTGAAGAATCTGCTCATGTGGGTTTGAGTAATATAAAGGCCCGTTATGAATTCTTAACTGATCGGCTGGTGCAAATTCTGGATCAGAACAATCGCTTCACCGTAAAGCTTCCTCTCTTAAGCCTAGAAACTAAATGAAAGCATTGATCATTGAAGATGAGCAGCTTGCAGCGGAAAGGTTGGAGTTGCTAATAAAGAATTACGATCATTCTATTGAGATCATCGACAAGATAGATTCCGTGAAAAATGCAGTGAAGTGGTTTGCCAATAACCCACATCCTGATGTGGTTTTTCTGGATATTCAACTGGCCGATGGCGTAAGCTTTGAAATATTTGAGATGACCAAGGTGAACGCACCGATCATATTTACCACTGCCTATGATGAGTATGCGCTTAAGGCTTTCAAAGTCAACAGTGTTGATTACTTACTCAAGCCCATAGATGACGACGAGCTTAAAGCAGCCTTTGACAAGCTGAACCAATTGAGCAATGGGTTTGGTCAGGCCGAATCTCAAGATAAGATAGAAAAAGTGATGTCTTTGCTCGCTCCTAAGCATAAGAATAGGTTCATTGTGAAGGTAGGGGAGCATATTAAGTCCATTCCAGTACAAGAAATCTTGTTCTTTTTTAGTCGGGAGAAGGCTTCCTTTATGAATGTCAATGAAGGTAAGAACTACCTGCTGGACTATTCCCTGGAGCAAATAGAATCTATGGTTGATCCCGGGCGATATTTCCGCATCAATAGAAAGTATATGATCACGTTGGAGGCTGTCCTGGATATTGTGAGCTATTCTAACAGTAGGCTAAAGGTGACCCTTAAGCATTCGCAGGATAATGATATTATAGTAAGCCGCGACCGTGTGGCAGACTTCAAGCACTGGCTTGATCAGTAATCTCACAAAACTCCTAACAAAATAAAGAAGACAAGCTGTGCCAGGTATAGGCTTCTGCCTGTAACACTGTTCGTATCGAGCTTCAGGTAAACCAATGTAAAGGCTAAAATGGCTGAGATGCCGAACCATCCAATGTAGTTCTCAATAGGCACAGATACCTGCTGCCATGACCAAAAATCGTATTTGATAGCCACAGGTTCTATAAAGAAGTCCAGAAACACAGCTAGTGTAGCAATCAATATCACTCTCAACCATTTTGGGACTTTGAATAAACTGCTGATGCTAGCCGAACTGTAAATCACAATAAGCCAGTTGAAGCCTATCACCAATGGAACACCACTTACTTTTGGGCCTAGTACCCAACCGTAGCTGTAGTCACCGAATATCAGGCCGAATTGTACACCTAAGAATTCTGATATGAAACCCACCGCATAGCAAACCATGCAAAATATTAATAGCCGTCTATCCGGACGGTTATGAGTAACCGTGATCATAGCGGTAGAAAGCAACAAGTTAAACGGGGTCAGTGCCAGAAACAATTCTGAATAAGGTGATAGTATACCTACCAACCCCACGAAGTGAAATAAAATGATGATACCGGTAGCGATCTTATGATCTGCTACTTTTAGTAATAATGATTTATACTCGCCCACGTATATGAAACTTTACAGAAGCCCCAATGTTCTAATGCTGCAATACTAAATGATAGTGAGTTAATTATTGATCTGCTGAGCAGATTAATGTAAGGTTGTGTAGCTTCGCGCTACAACTCAAGAACCTATTTTTTGGAACTGCTTTACTTTCTGCCTAAAAAACATTATCCAACAGTTAAGCAAAACCTTTTAAGTCAATGATGATATCCAAGGGAGTCAGGTACATGCTCCTCGCTACTTTCTTTTTTGCCTTAATGAATGTGTTTGTAAAGACCATCAAACACATCCCTGCTGTGGAGATTGTTTTTTTTCGTTCGCTAGTTTCATTCGTGCTGAGTTTTGTTGTGCTGAGAGCCCAAAAGGTTAATGTTTTTGGGAATAATAAGAAATTGCTGTTGGCACGAGGCGGAGCTGGGGCGGTTGCACTCATTTTATATTTTATTACCCTTCAAAGAATCCCTTTGGCTAGTGCGCTCACTATCCAATTCCTATCACCGATATTCACCACCATTCTAGGTATTTACATAGTAAAGGAAAAAGTGAAGCCCTTACAATGGCTTTTCTTTGGCTTAGCGTTCCTCGGTATCCTCTTTATACAAGGTTTCGACCAGCGTATCACCTATGGGTTTCTATTGATCGGTATCATATCTTCCGTATTTTCAGGGCTGGCTTATAATGTGATTAGAAAGCTAAATACTTCAGAGCACCCACTGGTGATCGTATTCTATTTCCCATTGGTAACATTGCCCCTTACCGGTATTTACTGTCTTTTCGATTGGGAACAACCCAGCCTTCTGGATTTAGGTATTCTCATTCTAATCGGTACATTAACACAATTTGCGCAATACTTCATGACCAAGTCATATCAGTCAGAAGAGATATCGAAAATTGCCAGCCTCAAGTATATTGGGATCATTTATGCCTTGAGTTTTGGATATGTATTCTTCGGTGAGACATTCAACCTCATGACCTATTTCGGTATGGTGGTTGTGCTGGTTGGCGTATTCCTCAACGTATGGTACAAACAGTCCCTGAGCAAGAAAGCCACACCTAAAGCAGCTTGATTTAGCATCCTTCTTTATTGGCTAAACCTTCCAAATCTTTTAATTTTGGTCCATTCAACTTTAAAGGAATCTTATATGGCAGGTCATAGTAAATGGGCGAACATAAAGCATAGAAAAGGTGCCCAGGACGCGAAAAGAGGAAAGATATTTACGAAGCTAATCAAGGAAATAACTGTAGCTGCTAAAGAAGGCGGCCCTGATATAGAGACTAACCCCAGACTGCGTCTGGCTGTGCAGAATGCCAAGGGCCAGAACATGCCCAAAGACAATATTGAAAGGGCCATCAAAAAGGCTACTGGCAGTGATGCTGTAGAATATATCGAAACTACTTATGAGGGCTATGGTCCGAATGGTGTAGCCGTATTTGTAGAATGCGCCACAGACAATCTGAATAGAACGGTTTCAGGGGTAAGGGCTGCTTTCTCAAAGAATGGAGGTAGCCTCGGTGTCAATGGTTCTGTTGATTACATGTTCGAACGTAAGGGTATCTTTCTTATAAAGATGGGAGAAGGTGCCGATGAAGATGAACTCACATTGGAACTAATTGATGGAGGTGCTGACGAAGTGGAATTCGATAATGAGAATGGCTATATCAATGCCAGTTGTGCCATGGAGGACTTCGGTAATATGCAAAAGAAGGTAGAAGAGTTAGCGCTAGAACCGGAAAGTGCTGAATTGCAGCGTATACCAGCCACCACAGTCTCACTCGATGATGATACATTCACTAAGGCAATGAAACTCATTGATGTATTGGAAGATGACGATGACGTACAGAAAGTATATCACAATATAGAAGCGACTGAGGAACAGTTAGCTTCACTCTAAGTGATCAGGTTTATATCCTTACCAAAGCCCCAATTTTCTGGGGCTTTTTTCGTTTACTGAGCCTACACTTATTCTTCATGAAGAAATTACTCATCCTCTTTTATCTCATATTGATCCCTGTTATACTTTTGGCTCAAATAGACCAAAGCTTATTGAAAGAGGTCTCTTTCCCAGTCGATAACATAGATACTGCCAACTCAGATATGTCACGATTCGAACCGCTTAAGCAGATGGTCGGTGACGCCAGAATTGTACTGTTAGGAGAACAAACGCATGGAGATGGTTCAGCCTTTACCGCTAAAGTACAGATGATCAAGTTTTTACACGAAGAAATGGGCTTCGATGTAATTGCTTTCGAGAGTGGGCTTTACGACCTGGCTGTAGCCAATGAAAGGATCAATAATGGGGAAAATACCTATCAAGTGCTCAGGAATGCTATTCTACCGATATGGAGCGAAACGGAAGAATTCTACCCCTTGATCGAATACATTGAAAATAATCAAAGCAGCCTGCTAGTAGCCGGATTTGATCTTTTATGCTCAAGTACTATCATAGAAAACTATGGGTTCAATGATTTTAGGAATATAATGAATACCACCGGTCACAAATTAGATGAGCAGTACTATTATAGGATGGAAGAAGCGCTCATCGAATTTACTTCCGGGGATTTTTCATATGTATTGGAAAGTGATCAAGACTCAATGCGTTTAATGGCAGACTTCGATCAAACGGTTGCTCTGCTAGAGGCATTAAAGGAAAATGAGTCGTATTACTTCAAAGCAAGTGTTTGGCTCCAGTTGTTGAAGAATATTCGGTATATGATTGATTACCATTACAAACTTAAGGGCGGATATGAGGCTGTAGTGCAAAACTGGAGAGACCTTCAAATGGCGAATAACTTAATATGGTTATCCGAATTATATCCTGATAAGAAGATTATCGGGTGGGGAGCATCCTATCATTTTGCCAACCGGATAGAAATGATCAAGGACTCCGAACAAACGAACGATTACATTCGACTATATGCGCAACAAACCGAAGAGGAAGAAGATGAACAGTTTGCTTTATCTGAACTTGACGGTGCTGTTCCGATGGGAAGAATAGTAAAAGAAAAGCTTGGTGATGATGTTTATTCGCTGGGCTTTATAGCCAATGAAGGAACGTACAGGGAAATAGGAACGGAAGAAAAACTGATCAACATCATCCCTAACCCGGAAGCAAGTCTGGAACATCAATTGAGCCAATCGATGGATTATGGACTGGTCGATCTCAATAAGTTAGATGGGGATTATTACGCTTCGCCCATGGGCTATCTGCCTATTCTGGCCCAATGGTCAGATTTGTTCGATGGGTTCTTCTTCACTAAAGTCATGGCACCTTCTCATTACTTATCAGATGAGGCCTTATCTCAGAAGATGCAGGCTCCCTCGACCATAAAAGAGATCAGAGGTAGCGTTACTGACAGGCAAAATGGTGAACCATTGGCATTCGTCAATATCGGTGTGCCCGGTACATTCTCAGGTACATCGTCAAATGAAAATGGCGACTACGTTTTGAAAATGGGGAAAATACGAGACAATGATACTATCCAGTTTTCAGCTATTGGCTATAAAAGCTCCAAGGTTTCTGCTGCACAACTAAAGCAGAGGCAAAGCTTCGATATCAAACTCAGTCCCAAGAACTATCTGCTACAGGAAGTTACGGTAACAGATAAACCTTTAACGGCCAGATCAATTCTTAAAAAAGCGATTAAGAACCTGGAGAAGAATTATATCCAAAGTCCTTTTAGCTCGGACGCTTTTTATCGTTTCAAAAGCTATAAAAATGATACGCTCCGCTTCACGGAAGAGGCAGCCTTTGAATTCTATGACGCAGAGGGCAACGTGCGCCGGGGTGGAATTAGCCTGGATCATAAATACGCTCAACTGATACAAAAAAGAGTGACTTTTAGTACCCGAGAAGAAAAAGATGAGTCAAGTATCAATCGCTATTTCTGGAGCAAGCTGGCTCATTTGGTAGTAACCGATAAAAGCAACTTACTAAGTCCTGCTCGCAGCAGGACATATCGAATTCAACTGAGTGAAATCAAGGAATATGCGGGTCAGATAGTATATGTGATAAGTTACAGCTGCAAAAGGCCCAATGCTTATAATACGGGATATGGCTATCCTGCGCCCGAGTCATATGAAGGAAAGATATATATCAACCAGAGTGACTATGCCGTTGTCAGAAATGAGTTCAAAGTAGTTAGAAAACCCTATACACGTAAAAAATCAAACTGGGAGTGGTTGACCTGGGGAGCTACTCAATTGGAAATTTACGAGCCTTTTCAAGGGCATTACTATCTCAAATATGTGGATATTGGAAACTTTAGTACTCAAAAACACACGACTACGAAAGCTGTTAATGATTACAATAGTTCAGTAGAGTTGTTGATCTCAAACATCGAGACTGAATCACCTAAGACCATTCAAAAGAGTATCATGAAGCTGAAAAGCAATGTAAAAGAAGACCCGGAATTCTGGAAAGATTATAATATCGTATTAGATACTGATGAGATTATAAAAGACTAGGTTAATGAAATTGTACACGGAATCAAGTAGTACTGTAAAGAATACATTCACGCTCAACATAGAGCTTAGTGTTGTTTTCGTACTGTCATTTTTGCTAATGATTAACCCAGTTCAGGCCCAAGATGAAAGGTATTATGATGAGGATGTCTGGGCACCGTTATTAGACAGCCTGAAAACGGTCAATAAAAACAAAGTGAGTGAAAGTGGAGACCGTGTAGAATTGGCAGCTAACATAGCATTGCTTTATTATCCCAAACTGAAAACCAATCGCATCAAAATCAAATACAAGAAGAACGTGCAGCATCCCATCACCGCCAGTTGGTCGTTCTGGAATATTTTTAAAATAAGGAGGTGGCACACTTATGTTTTGTTGATCAAACCCAATTCCTTTATTGATAGGATATCATTAAACAAGCAAGTCGGTCTTGTCGGTCATGAGATGGCCCATTTTGCTTATTATAAAAAGCGCCCTTCTATTGCTATGGCTTGGTGGGGGTTGAAATACGTCACTTCAAGAAAATTCAGATACGCCTTTGAAAGAGGCGCTGACCAGACTGCCATTGACCAAGGTTTGGGCTGGCAGCTTTTGGATATGTCTATATATATGAGGCGATTTGAAGTACAGCAATATATGCGGCAAAGCGGCAAATATCAGTCTCAATAAGGAGTCCTCGAAAATAGTCTGGCAATAAAAAAAGCTTTTTTTCCGTGCTTTGACGGTCCTGCACCTTGAAAGCAATTATTCAAAATCCGAAAATCGGCCTTTTTGATCGAACTAGAGGTTCTACCCTTAAAGGCCTTGATAAAATTGCGTTAAGAAATTCAGTGAAAAAGCCGGCCAAAATTCACACTGTTTGAAGACCGACGTAGGAGGTCAAGTTTGTGAATTTTAGGCGATTGAACAGAATTTTAGCCTATTTTATCACAGCCTTGACCTTTTTTGTTTCGTTTTTTGGGTCAAGCCAAAAAATGAAAGAACATTAGCTAAAAAAAGGTCTTAGCAATTATCAAGGGAACCCTCAATAAAACGTCTTGAACGAAAAAAACCGTATCGGAAATCGATACGGCTTTCTACTATGACTATATTATTCTTTCTAGCTATTACTTCGCTAGTCTCTCAATCAAATCGGCAGTACGGTTAGAATAACCAGCTTCGTTATCGTACCATCCTACAACCTTAACCAAGTTGCCGTCAGCATTGGTCAAAGCAGAATCGAAGATACAAGAGTGTGGGTTTCCTACGATATCAATTGAAACGATAGGATCTTCTGTATACTCTAAAACACCTTTTAACTCGTTTTCAGAGGCTTTCTTTACAGCGGCGTTGATTTCTTCTGCCGTAACAGATTTGCTCAATTGTGCAGTGAAGTCTGTGATAGAACCAGTAGGAGTAGGTACTCTCATCGCAAAACCATCGAGTTTGCCTTCTAATTCAGGAAGCACTTTACCAACCGCTTTCGCAGCTCCGGTAGTGGTAGGGATAATAGAAAGTGCAGCAGCTCGCGCTCTTCTAAGATCTTTATGAGGAGCATCCTGCAATCTTTGGTCAGCTGTGTAGGCATGAACCGTTGTCATGAACCCTTTTTCAACACCAAAGTTGTCATTCAACACCTTAACCATAGGGGCAAGGCAGTTGGTAGTACATGAAGCGTTAGAAATGATTTCTTCACTACCTGTAAGCGTACTGTCGTTAACACCAAGCACTACGAAAGGGATGCCGCCTTTGGCAGGAGCAGAGATGATCACTTTTTTGGCACCGGCCTGAATATGCTTGCCTGCACCATCGGGATCAGTAAACCTACCGGTGGCCTCTAAAACGATTTCTATATCATGTGATGCCCAAGGTAACTGAGCAGGGTCTTTTTCTGCAAATACTTTGATCGACTTACCATTAACCGTCAACGAATCTTCAGTAGCTTCGACAGTTCCGTCGAACCTCCCATGAATGGAATCATACTTAAGTAAGTGTGCTAGTGTCTTCGTATCGGTGAGGTCGTTGATGGCTACCACTTCAATGCCAGGCTTTTTAAGTAGCGCAGCGAAAGTGATTCTTCCAATACGTCCAAAGCCATTAATTGCAACTTTAGTCATTGAATTAAAAATTTAATGGTTAGTAAAAAATTCGGGGTAAAAATACTATAGGACTAAACCAAAACCAATGATTAATGTTCCGAAATAGACTGCTGAAAATAAGTGAAAAATTTTTGAGAATTGCTTTGGGATTTATGAAGGGCCGTCTATATTTGCATCTCCAAAAACGACGGTCCGTTCGTCTAGGGGTTAGGACGCCAGGTTTTCATCCTGGTAACAGGGGTTCGATTCCCCTACGGACTGCGAAAAGCCTAAGCATTTGCTTGGGCTTTTTTCGTTAAAATCCATAGGTCAAATCATCCGAATTGGCCTTCTATTTTCTTCACTTAGCATATCAGAACCTGGTGGCTTCAAAATGGAGATCGCAATGAGTCTTAGACTTTTCCATTTGTAAGGAAACCAATGTTAAGGCTGTTGATCGATCTGAAAGGGTAGTGCCTTCAATAGGGTGGAGGAAGCAAAAACCAATACACTATGGGTTAACCTCACGTTCCACTAAAATTTTTTTGCAAATATTAAACAAATG
>JBCBSS010000045.1:0-48638 GCA_039819065.1 Bacteroidota bacterium | reverse complement strand
AAATTATTTTCTATAAAAGGCCGAAAAAAATTTATATCGCACTTTTCTTTTTCGTCCTATGTTACAATATTTGAAAATGTTATGCATGCATAACATTTTTTACTATATTTGTTATATATCATTTTTTCGAATGAAAAGGGAAGAAACGGTTGATTTCAACATTAAGGCTGCATGGCATGCTATTGCCAGAATGTATAACCAACAGGCTGTCAAACATGACATCACTACCTCTATAGGTTTCGTATTGCTCAACATAGACTCTTTAGAGGGCACTCCAGCCACTAAAATTGCTCCATTGATGGGTCTCGAATCTCGAAGTCTTACCAGAATGCTGAAAAGCATGGAACAGAAAGACCTTATCTACCGAAAGGCGGATCCTAGCGACAAAAGATTGGTCCGCATATTTCTTACAGAAAAAGGAAAGGTTAAAAAAGAAGTCTCTAGAGACACAGTACTCAGGTTCAACTTTGCTGTCAATGACAAGATATCACAGGATAAGTTGAAAGTCTTCTTTGAGGTAATCGGTGAAATCAATCGGATCGTAGAGAACAATAAGATATACAACAAGGAATCAAAGACTAATTAATTTTCTCAAACAATAGTTTTACCCCATTACATAAAAAACTAAAGTATCAACTAAAAGATGAAAAGGACAATAAAAAAAGTAGCCGTACTTGGCTCGGGTATCATGGGTTCTCGAATTGCCTGCCACTTTGCCAATATTGGTGTTGAAGTCCTTCTTCTCGACATCGTACCGCGAGAATTGACGGAAGAAGAGAAAGCAAAGGGCCTTACAATGGAAAGCCCTATTATTCGAAATAAGATTGTCAATCAGGCTTTTCAAAGCACGCTTAAGTCCAAGCCTGCTTCTTTGTATCACAAAGGTTTCGCCGACCGTATCAAGCTTGGCAACTTTGATGATAATATGAAAGAGATCAAGGACTACGACTGGGTGATAGAGGTGGTGGTTGAAAATCTTGATATCAAGAAAAAGGTTTTCGACCAGGTAGAGCAATACAGAACACCAGGTACGCTTATTACTTCCAATACCTCAGGTATTCCTATTCATCTTATGTTAGAAGGCAGAAGTGAAGATTTCCAGAAGCACTTCTGTGGAACACACTTTTTTAACCCTCCGAGATACCTCAAGCTTCTAGAGATCATTCCTACGCCAAAGACGGATCCAGAAATCGTAGACTTCTTAATGCAATACGGTGATCTCTATCTGGGTAAAACCACCGTTCTGTGTAAAGATACTCCTGCGTTTATCGCTAACCGTGTAGGTATCTATGCCATCCTTAAGGTGGTGCAGTCTATGCAGAAATTAGGTCTGAATATTGACCAAATTGATAAACTTACTGGCCCGGTAATCGGTAGACCTAAATCGGCTACCTTCCGTACCTCTGACGTAGTTGGCCTTGATACCTTAATTAAGGTGGCCAACAACCTCTATGCAGGACTTCCTGATGATGAATCTAGAGAGACTTTCAAGCTTCCTGATGTCATCAACAAATTAGAAGAAAACAAATGGCTGGGAGATAAAACCAAGCAAGGTTTCTACAAAAAGATCAAGCAGAACGGTAAGAAAGAGATTCTTACGCTTGACTTGAACGATCTTGAATATAAGCCAAAGCAGAAGGTAAAATTCGCCACCTTAGAGAGCACAAAGCCAATCGAAAACGTGAAGGAACGTTTCAAGGTGCTTTTGGCAGGTAAGGATGAAGCTGGTGAGTTCTATCGTGACTCTTTCTTTGGTTTGTTTAATTACGTTTCTAATCGTATTCCGGAAATCACCGGCGAGCTTTACAAAATTGATGACGCAGTTTGCGCAGGCTTCGGTTGGGAAGTAGGTCCTTTTGAAACATGGGATCTAGTAGGTGTGAGAAAGACGGTTGCCAAAATGGAAGAAGCTGGTTATAAGCCTAATCAGTGGGTTTATGACATGTTAGAATCAGGTGCTGAATCTTTCTATAAAGTGGAAGATGGCGTACGTAAGTTCTACGATATTCCTTCCAAATCTTATCAAAGTATTCCTGGTACTGAAGAGTTTATCATTCTCGACAGCATCCGAGAAAGCAAGGCCGTTTGGAGCAACTCAGGCTCAACCATATTTGATCTAGGAGATGGTATTCTCAATGTAGAATTCCATACTAAAATGAATACGCTAGGTGGAGAGGTTATTGAAGGCTTGAACAAAGCCATAGCCATGGCTGAAAAGGACTACAGAGGTCTTGTTGTTGGAAACCAAGGAGCGCAGTTCTCCGCTGGTGCTAACTTGGCAATGGTTTTCATGTACGCTATCGAGCAAGAGTATGACGAATTAGAGTTCATGATTCGCAGCTTCCAAAATTCTATGATGCGTGTCAGATATTCTTCTGTACCAGTAGTTGTTGCCCCGCACGGCTTAACACTTGGTGGTGGTTGCGAGATGTCACTTCACGCAGATAAAATTCAAGCAGCAGCTGAAACATATATCGGTCTGGTTGAAGTTGGCGTCGGACTAATTCCCGGTGGTGGTGGTACTAAGGAGCTCACTAAAAGGGCATCTGATGGTATAGAAGCCGGAGATGTCGAGCTGAATGCGCTACAAAACGCCTTCATGAATATAGCTACAGCCAAAGTAGCTACTTCAGCCGATGAATCAAGGGATATGCACATCTTAAGGCCTCAAGACGCTATCAGTATGAACCGCGACAGGCAAATTGCTGATGCCAAGGCAGCAGCGATTGAGCTGGCTGAAGCTGGTTATACGCAAATGCCTCAAGCCAAGGACATCAAAGTTCAAGGTAGAACAGGTATGGCTCTCTTTATGGCGGGTGTGAATGGTATGAGAATGGGTAATTACATCTCAGATCATGACTTGAAAATCGCTAATAAAATAGCTTATGTAATGTGTGGTGGTGATTTATCTTACCCACAAGAGGTGAGCGAGCAGTATTTACTAGACTTAGAAAGAGAGGCATTCTTGTCACTTTGCGCAGAGAAAAAAACACTGGAAAGGATTCAGTCAATCTTGCAAGGAGGAAAGCCACTTAGAAACTAGTAATGAGCCTTTAGTAACTAGTAGTTAGTTGTGTGATGAATAGGTATGAAGATTTAAAGGTGTGGCAAAGATCAGTACTACTAGCTACTGAAGTTTATCAAGCAACTAAAGACTTTCCTGAAGAAGAAAAATTCGGTTTGACATCTCAAATAAAAAGATCAGTGGTTTCAATCGCATCAAACATAGCAGAAGGCGCAGGTAGGTCTTATTCAAAAGAATTTGGCCAATTCTTGTCTATTGCTAATGGTTCTTGCTGCGAATTAAATACCCAATTGACCATTGCAAAAAATTTGAGTTTTCTCGTGGAATCATCTTTTAGCTTGTTACGGGAAAAAATTACTGAAATACAAAAAATGATTTATAAACTAAGACAGTCGTTAAAGGCTAACTACTAGCTACTATGTACTTAATACTAACGACTATCTATTAAATAAAAAGAAATGGATGCATATATAGTTTCAGGCTATAGAACAGCCGTAGGAAGAGCAAAAAAAGGAGGCTTCAGATTCACCAGACCTGATGACCTTGCTATTGACGTGATAAAACACATGGTTTCCTCAGTTGAGGGATTAGAAAACGGAATGGTCGACGATGTAATCGTGGGTAACGCCGTGCAAGAAGCAGAGCAAGGCATGCAAATGGGTAGAATGATTTCCCTGATGGCGCTGGGTATCGATGTTCCCGGTATGGTGATCAACAGATACTGTGGTTCAGGACTTGAGGCTATCAACATTGCTTCAGCCAAGATACACGCTGGCCTTGCCGATTGTATCATCGCTGGTGGTACTGAGTCGATGTCAATGGTGCCAGTAATGGGATGGAAAACAGCACTAAACTATAAAATCGCTAGTGCTCACCCTGACTATTACACCAGCATGGGACTTACTGCTGAGCAAGTGGCCAAAGAGTACAATGTGTCTCGCGAGGATATGGATCAATTCGCCTATGAGTCTCACATGAAGGCCATCAAAGCACAGCAAGACGGCAAATTCGACGATGAGATCGTACCGATCAAGGTGGAAGAAATTTTCGTCAATGCTAAAGGCAAGAAAGAGTCGAAAGAGTATACGGTAGCGAAGGATGAAGGGCCAAGACCTGAAACTAGCGTTGACGTACTCTCCAGGCTTAGGCCTGTATTCGCTCAAGGTGGTTCGGTAACTGCCGGAAACTCATCTCCTACCAATGACGGTGCCGCCTTTGTGGTAGTAATGTCTGAGAGATTGGTTAACCAACTTAATCTCAAGCCAGTGGGTAGAATGATGGGCTACGCCGCGGCTGGTGTAGAACCTAGAATTATGGGTATCGGCCCGGTTGCCGCTATTCCTAAGGCACTCGACAGAGCTGGAATGAAGCTTGGTGATATGGACCTTATTGAGCTGAACGAAGCTTTCGCAGCACAATCTCTGGCTGTAATCAAAGAACTTGATATCGATACTTCAAAGCTTAATGTAAACGGTGGAGCCATTGCGTTAGGTCACCCATTAGGAAGTACCGGAGCGAGATTGTCTATCACTCTTCTAAATGAAATGAGAAGACAAAATGCCAAATACGGTATGGTAACAGCCTGTGTAGGTGGTGGCCAGGGTGTAGCTGGTATTTATGAGTTCCTTAATTAGAAGTCAGATATAAGAGGTAAGAAGAAAGACATAAGATGGGGTCATACATAATTTCAGGGAGTTGAAGGTTTGGCAAAATGCCATGGGGTTGGTGAAAGATGTATATCTGCATATTTCTGACTTACCTCATGATGAAAGATTTGGTCTGAACGCACAAATCAAAAGATCTGCAATATCTATACCTTCCAATATTGCAGAAGGTGCGGGAAGAGGTAGCAACCAAGATTT
This sequence comes from Bacteroidota bacterium, assembly GCA_039819065.1. Classification (GTDB taxonomy): domain Bacteria; phylum Bacteroidota; class Bacteroidia; order Cytophagales; family Cyclobacteriaceae; genus JBCBSS01. The sequence goes on along the minus strand of JBCBSS010000045.1, from coordinate 43,751 downwards.
TTCAAGATTCCTGAACATAAGCTTAGGTTCTGCCTATGAACTAGAGACTCAGATAATACTGTCTTCTGACCTTGGACTTATGAGATCAGAAATAAGTCAGAAGTTAATTTTATTAATCAACGAAGTCCAGAAAATGATTCATGGACTACTTAAAAAGTTAAGAAGTTATTGACTTAAGATATGAGATAGTCTTTTGTCTTTCTACTTAAGTCTTAAATCTAAAATACTATGGAAGCAATTGAAACAAAAAAAGCAATCAAGGGTGGTGAGTTTCTGATCAGAGAGACTGAGGCCGCTGATGTATTTACTCCGGAGGAGTGGACTGAGGAGCAAAGACTTATCGCTCAGTCTTGTAAGGATTTTCTAGATCAAGAGGTATATCCACGATTGGATGAGATTGACTCTATGAAAAATCCTGAGTTGATGCCTTCTTTATTGGATAAGGCTGGTGAGTTGGGTCTTTTAGGTACTTCTGTACCTGAGGATTTAGGAGGTTTCGGCATGAACTTCAATACTTCTATGCTTGTAGCTGAAGTACTTGGTGCAGGTCACTCATTTGCCGTTGCTATATCAGCACATACTGGAATTGGCACATTGCCAATCCTATATTATGGTAACGAAGAGCAGAAGAAAAAGTACTTACCTAAATTGGCTACTGGTGAATGGAAAGCAGCTTACTGCTTGACTGAGCCTGATTCAGGTTCTGATGCCAACTCTGGAAAGACAAAAGCAGTGCTTAGCGATGACGGTCAGCATTACGTCATCAACGGACAGAAAATGTGGATCACCAACGGTGGTTTCGCTGATATTTATGTAGTGTTCGCCAAAATCGATGACGACAAAAACCTTTCAGCTTTTATCGTTGAAAAAGGATATGGCGGCATCACGATGAACGAAGAAGAGCAAAAGATGGGTATCAAAGGCTCGTCGACCAGACAAATCTTCTTCAACGACTGTAAAGTACCGGTTGAGAACCTACTTTCTGATAGAGAAAATGGTTTCAAAATAGCGGTTAACATTCTGAACATTGGTAGAATCAAATTGGGTGCTGCTGCTTTCGGTGCTTCTAAAGCCGTGTTGAGCCAGGCCGTTAACTATTCCAATGAAAGAAAACAGTTCGGTACTTCTATCGCTAATTTCGGTGCGATCAAGCATAAATTAGCCGAGATGGCTACCAGAACCTTTGCTTCTGAGACAGCTGCTTACAGAGCAGGGCAGAATATCGATGACGCGTATGATGCGTATGTAGCAGAAGGCATGGATTCAACTGCCGCAAGATTGAAGTCTCTAGAGGAGTTCGCTATAGAGTGTGCTATCATGAAGGTACATGGATCGGAAACACTAGATTACGTCACTGACGAAGGTGTTCAAATCTATGGCGGTATGGGATTCTCAGCTGATGCGCCAATGGATAGGTCTTACAGGGATGCGAGAATCAATCGAATCTTTGAAGGCACTAACGAAATCAACAGAATATTGACATTGGACATGATGCTCAAAAGAGCGATGACCGGCCGTTTAGACCTATTAGGCCCTGCAACGGCAGTGGGCAAGGAACTAACTGCTATTCCTGACTTCGGCGCTGATGAAGATGATTCGCTTTTCGCAGCTGAAAAGAAAGTACTTCAGAATTTGAAGAAAGCAGGTTTAATGGTTTCCGGTGCTGCTGTACAAAAGCTTATGCAGACCATTAAGCACGAGCAAGAGATACTAATGCACCTTGCGGACATGCTGATTCAAATTTATGTAGCAGAGTCTACCTTACTTCGTGTTGAGAAGATTGTTTCAACCAGAGGTGAAGAAGCCAGTGCAGTGTATATCGATATGATGAAAATCTACATGCACTACGCTGTAGAGGAAGCTGCCTCAGCTGGTAAGCAAGCTATCTATGGATTTGCTGATGGCGATGAAATGAGGTTGATGCTGATGGGCTTGAAGCGTTTCACTAAGATTGAGCCATTCAATCTGAAAAACGCAAGACGCCGTGTAGCAGAATATGTTATTGAGAAAAATGAGTATCCTTTTTAGTAGGAGTTTTCATTAGAAAAGTAAGAAGGTGCCCAAAAGGCACCTTTTTTATTTTGAGTCAATTTATTCACGCAAAGATGTTTTCCCATTTTTGGAAATCAATCCACTGATGAATGGTGAATTCCAAAAAGAGAATGCTAGGCTATGTGTTTTTTCGTATAAAGCCTGTTGGGGTTTCTGAGGCGAGAAGCTCTTCTTAGCCTCTTTTTATTCTTTTTTGAAGAAGCTTTTTTCTTGATTTGCGTGCTCTGAGCTAACATTTCGCTATTATTAGCACTTGAAGTTGTGCTTAGTGCTGAACCCATTAAAAAAATACTCAAAGCGATAATTGATGTAATCCTTCTCATAGTGCTTTCTCCTATTTTGTTACATACACACATAAAAACAAGGTCTATGCCAAAGAAAATTCTAGGGATTTCATTTGAGTTGAAATTATCTTTCGGTTTGTCGCTTAAGCGTCATGCTTAACATCCACTACATGAAAAAAGTTATAGTTGCTTCCAAAAATCCCGTAAAAATAACCTGCACTAAAACCGGCTTTTCCAAAGCCCTGGAAAACCAAGCTTTCGAATTCGAGGGGGTCAGCGTACCATCCGATGTAAGTGACCAGCCAATGAGTGACGAAGAAACGTTGCAAGGCGCTATCAACAGGGCCAAGAATGCAAGAACCGCGATGTCCGAAGCACATTTTTGGGTGGGTATAGAAGGGGGGGTAGACTTCCTCAACGATGAGTTACAAGCCTTTGCTTGGGTAGTGATCATTTCCGAAGATCGAATGGGTAAGTCAAGAACATCTACCTTCTTTTTACCAGAAGAAATCAGTCACTTAGTGAAGGATGGTATAGAGCTAGGCGTGGCCGATGATATGGTGTTCAAAAGAGAAAACTCTAAACAGAAGAATGGAGCAGTAGGTATTCTCACCAAGGACTTGATCGATCGTGCCACCTACTATGAACAAGCAGTGATATTGGCACTGGTTCCTTTTATGAATGAGGATTTATATTGATATAAGCCCATAGCAAAAGACCAGCTAATAATTCACCAGGTATTCGTTCTAAGCTGTTTCTAAAATTATTTTCGTAAACCTTTCACATATCTACTTGGTGAGCGTCTAATGAGGTATATCTAATGGAAATAATCATGAATCCATTCCTAAAAGAGTATACGACGGACAAGACTGACGAAAATCTCATTAAAGCAGTACAACAGGGCAACAGAAATGCGCTTGAAGAACTCTTGTTGAAACATCAGCCCTACATCTACAATATCGCTTGGAAGATGGTGAGAAACCCTGATGATGCTGCTGACCTCGCACAAGAGGCAATGATTAAGGTTACTGTGAACCTAAGTAAGTTTAAATTCAACAGCACCTTCCGTACCTGGGCCTATCGCATTGTAGTCAATCATTTCCTGACCGCTGAAAAAAGAAGAAGTGAGCTAGCCATTCACAGCTTTGATGACATGGCCAATAATCTAAATAATACTCCGGATGAGGAAATGAGTGAATTGGAGAAAAGGGAGTATCAGTCCTACATACGCGAAATGAATCTGATGTGCATGTCCGGCATGCTTTTATGCCTGAACCGCGAACAAAGGTTAATCTATGTGATCGGGGAAATGTTCAGCGCTGATCACAACATTGGCTCCGAAATTCTGAAGATCTCAAAAGACAACTACAGGGCTAAACTGAAAAAGGCGCGACGAGACCTTTACAATTTCATGAGCAACCAATGTGGTTTGGTTAATAAGGACAATCCATGTAGGTGCCATAAAAAAGTGAAATTTGCGCTGGAAGGAGGCTTTATTGACGCTAAGCACCTACTTCATAACCGTAAGGAATATGTATCTTTCAAAGAAATGATCAGGGATGATGCGAACGATATGATTGATTTTGTTGATCAAAAATATGCCGAGCTTTATCACAACATGACTTTCAAGAAAGGCTTTGACAAACGTATTTTCATCAGGCAAATATTGGATGACATGACAGTTCGGCAAAAGCTTAATCTCAACTGAGCTAATTATCAAAAGCTCTTTTCCTGATTGGGGTCAGGATGGAAGAATACTTGAAACGAAGATCCTTTGGAAGTAGATATCTCCAGGCGTCCTTCAATTTGATCAGTCAACCCCTTCACTAAAGATAGCCCAACTGAATTTGTCAGATTGGATAAAATAGTTTTTGCTATGCCGACACCGTTGTCAAATACATGGAGGCAATACTGGCCATTTGCAGCGGGCTTGAGAGATATGGTTATAGACTTGGACGTTTCAGCCTGGCCGGTCGCTTGGGGAAAAGCGTGTTTATAGGCATTGGTGATCAATTCATTGGCTATCAAACCTATTGGAATAGCCACGTTCATGTTGATAGGTGTATTCTTAATATCAATTGTTACTCCGATGTTCGGCTTGATCTGCTCAAAGGTTCTTGATACATTTCTTATTACATCGGGTAAAAATTCTTTGATCTCAATGCGGTGAAAGTTATCTGATTGATATAGGTGATCATGGATTTGAGCTATTGACATAATCGATTCTGACTTTCAACTATTAGATCGTACGCTGTTCTATCCTCGATTTTCTTGGAGGTAGAATTGAGCAGGCTTAGAATAATCTGCAAGTTATTTTTTACACGATGATGCACTTCCCGCAAAAGAATCTCTTTCTCGTCTAAAGCATCTTTCAACTGTGAAGAATAGGTCTCAAGTTGACGGCGGTGAGAGGCTATAGCGGTGTTTTGCTGTTCCAGCCTTCTATTGATCCGGTTCTTGATCAAATAAATTCTAAGGATGATAAGGGATAGAATCAGAGAAACGCCCAGAAAGCTTAATAGAATGTAGTTAATCGTTCTTTCCGTTGAGAGTTCATTATTGAACTTCGCAGCCTCTTGCTTTCTTAGTAACTCCTGCTCGGCTTTCTCTTGTTCAAATTTGAATTGCAGCTCTTGAAAGGCGATTCGCTTGACATTGTCAAGGTTAGTCAGACTGTCGCTCGTAGCCTTAAAGACTTCGAAGTATTCCAACGCTTTCTGATAGTCCCCTTTGGCTTTCAAAATCTCTGCAAGTAGTTCTGCCATCTTCTTCTTAAGAACCGGTCTAGCCAACGCTATGGATTCATCAAATGATCTATGTGCCCACATAATGGCATCGTCATACTGTTTCAGATCAAAATATACGCATGCTATACTCGCCATGGTTATGGCGGCTTCTCCCATTTCTCCGATATCCTGCCGAAAAGTCAGCGATTGGCGATAGTACATTAGGGCACGGTCATATTCCCCTATATATTCCTGGATGTTGCCCATGTAGAAATAATCGAATCCTAAACCGCTTTTATTTCCCAACCGCTCATTTATGACCAGTGATTTCTGATAGAACTCGAAAGCCTGATCATACTCCTCTCTCTCCTTGTACACATTACCAATGTTATTGTAAGACTGGGCAATTCTAACCCAATCTTTAAGCGCTACTCTAATGTTCAGGGCCTTCTCGTGATAATCCAAGGCGGTAGATAAGTCTTGTAAATTATTATAGGCGATGCCAAGGCTATTAAAACTACTTGCTATACCGCTGCTATCTTTAAGCGATTCGGCCATCTCAAGGGATTGTTTAAAATAGGTAATGGCATAAGAATTAGCACCTTGCTCTTTATACACAATACCAAGCTGTCTCAACGTTTCCGCCAAGCCCGAGTTTGCTTCCACAGTTTCAAACAAGTCTAAAGCCGTTTGTAGTTGTTCAAGTGCTTCTACATTAAGGTTCTGCCGCCTGAAGGCCTCTCCAATTCCGAGATAGCATTTGGCCTTACCTTGATTATTTTGAAGTTTTGTATAGATCTTCAACGCTTCTTCAAAAGAGGTCATCGATCGGTGATAGTCACCTTGGTCGTTAAGTAAACGACCCTGGCCGATCAGCGCTTCAGCCCACGCTAAGGAATCATAGTTGAGTTTGGCAGCATTGATAAGGCTGTCATAGTCTTTCAATGCTTGATCTGGTTGCAGAAAATACACTTCACCTTCTTCTAGCTCCGATTGAAAGATATGATCCTGGTAGTTAAAGAAGACTGCCAAGGCAGGGCTGGTCAACCCAAGCATCACAAACACAAACAATATTTCCCTCAGCATTGAATGATAAAATCAATTAATAAATCTTGAGCAGAGCAGGAAAACCTAACTATTGATCAAATCATACTCCAGAATACTCTTTCAAGTTGCATTCTGAACACATGACCAATAAAACATCGCATACTCGCAGTTATCCCATGATTTTGCGAAGCTTGGTCTGGGCATGTTAGTCATATTTACCATTAATTCCAACCGAAAATGATATATCCAGCCAATTTAGAAAGGCCTCAACTTGCCAAGTTAACAGAGGTTGAATCAAGTCTGCCAATTAAAATGCTGGCAAAGTTTTCACACTTTGATACGGAGCTGGTCTAAGGGTCATAATTCAAAAATTTAAATGTTATGACCAATCAAGAAATTGCAAATCGATTACACCAACTCGTCAAAGCAGGTGATTACTTTACTGCTTATGATGAACTTTTTGACAAGGATGTAGTAGCTAAAGAACCTCAGCTTGAGGCCATGGGTCTTGGAGAAGTCAAAGGTATCGACTCAGTCAAAGATAAAGTAGCTAAGCTGGGTGAAGGGGTAGCTGAATTGATCAGTAGAGAGATGTCAACCCCTATCGTAACGGATAAGCATATCGCATTCACCAATATCGTGAAAGCCAAGCTCAAAGATGGAGGGGATTTCAATCTCAGTGAAATATGCCTTTATGAAATACAAGAGGGCAAAATTGTATCCGAAGAGTTTATCTATTAACCATAATCCACTACGATGAAAGCTTTAAAAATTACGGTGCTAATACTCCTCTTTTGTGGGTTTGGTATTGCACAAGCCTCGGCTCAAAGCATGGGCAAAAAGTATAAAACCATTTACGTTGAAAGGGTGATCAATGCTCCGGCACTCAGGGTTTGGGAAGCCATGGTGCTTGACTATGGAGAAATCTCAAATTTCTCCCCCTACATCTATGCGTCGAATTACGAAAAGGGCTCACTCAAAGGTGATTTACATGCCGAAAGAAAATGCTCCTTCAATGAAAAAGGCAATCGCTGGACGCATGAAAAAATCATGGAGATAGATCACAAAAACATGATCATGCGCAACGTGGTCATTGATGCCAACAAGTTCCCGCTCAATCAGGATAATTCCCAGGCATTCTATCGGGTCAAAGACAATTGGGATGGCACTTCTACCGCCTCCTACGAATTCCAATATAGAACGCAGCCTGGGTTCATGACCGGAATAGTAAAGGGCAAATTTGAACAGACATTGGAAGGTACATTAATAGGTCTGAAACACTATGTGGAGACGGGCGAAGTAGTAAACGCTACCACCGGCAATTGGAAAGCAATCAAGACACGCTATACAAACGACCACTTACCAATAAATTGAATTGATCATGAAATTACATTTTGATAAACAAGTAGAATTAAATATTCCGGCGAGCAAAGCATGGGTCATTCTGGCCAAGAACTATGAGCATGTAGGAGAATGGGCAACGATAATTCCTGAATCTGCAGCAAGAAGTGAAGACGGAGAAATTATAGGCCGTACCTGCTCCTCAATTTATGGCGATGTAAAAGAGATGATCACTTCCTGGGATGAAGCCAGTATGGCCTACAGTTATGAGGCTGATGGACTCCCCTCCATGTTCAAAAGCGGTAAGAACTTTTGGAAGGTTGAACCAATAAATGATCTGCGTTCCAGGGTAAAAATGAGTCTGAGAATGGAAATGGCTCCGTTACCCGGATTCCTAATGGGTTGGATGATCAAATCTAAAATGGCCAAAGACCTAGACGGCCTGATGGAAGATCTGAAATATTACGCAGAGCAAGGTAAGCCACACCCGAAGAAGCTCAAGTCTTTAGAAAAGTGGAAAAAATTCAAGGCGAAAAAGGCGGCTTAGTTTAAAGGAACAGGCATCAATCATGGTCATTGTTACTCGTTTGACGTTTGATGTCCTAAAGGGGATTCATTCCCCTTTTCTCACTTGTTTATCAAGCTACTTTATCCAAAGGCTTGTCAATAACATTCATAGCCTTTATTAGCCGCTGCGCCTGTATAATATGTCGTTGATTATGACCTATGGCAAACCGCAGTGCATCACCCAATCGGAAAGTTATAATACTGCCAATAGCAGATTTCACCTTAACGCGCTGTATATCAATTTCCCTAGAGCGACTGATCAGGTCAAGCAGCGTATGCTGATTTTGTAGGAACCTGTCAATGGTGCGGTTAGGTTGATCAGGAATGATATCGAAGGCTTTAAACTTGCCCAAGGTTTTCATTTTGCTTTTGATCTCACCTGTGCTGGTGGGAGTCATCGATTTCACAAAGTAATTGCCAATTCGAGAACTCTTGAATACTGGTCGCCAACCCCACCCTTTATTTTTGGCGGTTTTAATTCCGGCTTCAACTACCTTCAAATAATGCTCGACTGCGATATTCATGTGATCCAGACATTCTAGTATATTCCATGTCTTCGGTGAAGGTTTCCAGTTGAGAGCCTCTGTATCCAATACGCTAAACTCTTTGCGTACGATACTGGTAATTACTTGGGTATCTCTTTCTAGTTGGTCTAATAGAGCTTTGGCCTCGAATGTTTTCATCGCTATTTTCATTTGCTTAATCAAAGTTAACCTTCAAGATAGTTGCCCCGCTTGATATAGATCAACTTCGTTCTCAAATGCTTTTTTTCTTGCGCATACGACTGAATGTCTCTGGGGTCATACCCAGATAGGAAGCCAAATACTTTTGAGGAACGAGTTGAAAAATATGCGGGCTTTGATTCATTAACCTGTCAAAACGTTCTTCAGCTGAGAAAGACCTGACTTCCAGTTGCCTTCTGGCCATACCGATCAAAATGTTGGCATTGAAAATCCGCCCCCAACGCTCCACGCTTTTATACTTATCAAATTGCTCCATCAAATCTGCATAGCTGATTTTCAGTAATAGAGTGTCGGATATCGCATGGATATTGAAATCGGTTGGGAACTGTCCCAGAAAAGAATCATAAGCACCGCTGTAATCGGAATTGTAAGAAAAGCCTACGCTAACATCTGTACCATCTTCTTTCATAATGTAGGCCCTTAATACTCCCTTCCACACGAAATAGAAATACTTTTCGATTTGTCCTTCTTTGATCAGAAATTCTCCCTTGGACAGATTTTGGGGCGCCCAGTGACTGCTGAAATCAGCCCACTCTTCAGGAGAAAAAGGTGCCAGCTTAGAGACTGATGCTTTCAAAGATTCGATGGCCTCATTCATGGTTAACAAAAGCAATCATAATTCTAAAAATAAGATACCGTGCCGCAAATTAGCGGGCTACACATTCGGTAAAAATCTTTCAATATTGGTTCTTGAGTTATGTCGTGCCCCTTCCATTGAGGGGCATTATTTTGCTTATATTGAGCGCGTTTAAGACTATTTCCAACACGCTAACCTTAATATAAACAACTGTGAGTAACTCTGATAATTTAGATTGGCATAAGGTGCTTGATGACCCTAATGACCTTCCCGAAGGGCGCGTAGCATCAGTCACGGCTGGGACAACGGGTGTTTGTCTCACACACTTTAAAGGAAAATTTTCAGGATTAGATAATAAATGCCCTCACCAGGGCGGCCCTCTGGGAGAAGGGTCGATAGAAAATGGTCTGCTGCGATGCCCTTGGCATGGTTGGGACTTTGATCCCCATACTGGTCAGTCCCCTGGTGGTCATGATGATAGCATTGTCACCTTCCCCATTGATGTTAGAGATGATGGGGTTTATGTAGGCGTCCCCAAAGAGGATGATGGGCCACGCACCGCCTCAGATGTCATGGTTGAAACAATGGTTAACTGCGGCATTACTCACGTGTTCGGCATGGTTGGACACTCCAACTTAGGGCTAGCTGACGCCATGCGAAAAGCAGAAACTCGTGGAGACCTCACTTACATAGGCATCAGGCATGAGGGCGCCGCATCTTTCGCGGCATCGGCTTACGGGAAGCTCACTGGGAAGCCTGCCGCATGTTTTGCTATTGCTGGCCCAGGAGCAACCAATATGTTCACTGGTATGTGGGACGCCAAGAATGACCGTGCTCCCCTATTGGCATTATCTGGTCAGGTAGATACACAGGTAATTGGTACCGGTGCTTTCCAGGAGGTTGACTTAGTAGCTGCATTTGAATCTGTGGCCAGTTTCAACCATCGTGTGCTCCATGATAGCCGCTATGCTGAATTGATGACATTGGCCATTAAGCATGCCATCGTAAATCGCGAAGTATCACACCTTACTTTCCCAGATGAAGTGCAAGTTTTGGAAAGGCCTATCTCTGACAAGGCCGGTAATTTGGATTTGAGAATCGCCGACAGTAGAATTCTACCGCCAAAAGATATGGCTGATAAGGCCATCGACATGTTGAAAAAGGCCAAAAGGCCGATCATAATCGTTGGTCACGGTGCCCGCTTTGACATGGATAAAATAACAGAGCTGGCCGAAACGCTCAACGCGCCAGTACTCACTACTTTCAAAGGAAAGGGCTTAATCTCTGACAGTCACCCGCTTGGATGTGGGGTATTGGGTAGAAGCGGGACACCTATTGCCAGTTGGTTCATGAATGAGTCTGATCTCATTTGCGTATTCGGTGCTTCATTCTCCAACCACACCGGTATTACTTCCAAAATTCCAACTATACAGGTGGATTATGACCGCTTGGCTATTGCCAAATTCCATAAGATTGATGTGCCCGTCTGGGGAGAAATAAGTGCTACGGTAGACGTATTCCTCGAAGACCTCAAAGGCACAGAAATCAATGCCATTGATCAAAAACCAGATGTAGCTAAACGCTGGGAGCTATGGAGGGCTGAAAAGCAAAGTCGCCTAGAAGATGACCACGGCAAAGGAGTCAGCTCAGTGGCGGTGTTTGAAGCCATGAATAGACATATACCTCACAACGCTGTCATCGCGGTGGATGTAGGAAATAATACATACTCGTTTGGCAGGTACTTCGAGGCCAATGGCCAGCCTGTATTGATGTCAGGTTATCTAGGGTCTATTGGCTATGGTTATCCCGCTGCCATGGGTGCCTGGGCAGCCGTTGGGGACTCTCGGCCGGTCATCGCAGTGACAGGTGATGGAGGCTTCGGTCAATACATGGGAGAAGTAACTACAGCGGTTAAGTATGGTATGCCTATCAAACATATTCTGCTCAACAATAGTGAGCTAGGTAAAATCTCCAAGGAACAAAGGTCAGCGGAATTCAATGTGTGGCAGACATCGCTCCACAATCCAAACTTTGCCGATTTTGCCAACAACTGCGGTGCTTTAGGTATCCGGGTTACAGAGAAATCTCAATTGGATGACGCTATACAAAAAATGCTCGCTCATGATGGTCCAGCTATGGTAGAAGTGGTGGCGGATGTGAGTCTGATATAGTGCGCTGAAGCGTATTGGTCTTACCTGTCGGAGACAACTCCGACAGGGGCTAAATAAGATAAAAGCACAAAATAACTTTCACATTGAGTGTATGTACAGCGAACATTCCTGTTCGCTTCTATTCAACGAACAGGAATGTTCGTTTTACGGCACAGGTTGATGTATTGGCTAGCGGTTCACCGAGGTTCACCAATTAGTGATAAATTTCACGGATCTGGGTAATGATTTGATAGTGGCAGGTGTATATCCTAGAAATTCACCATCTGCCTCAATGCCTACCTTTTCCTGCAAGTGTTTCACTACGATTTCGTCCGACGAGTCGTAACTCACTTCAGGGTGCGCTATTTTGATGCCTTTTTTGATTTTACCAATCTTCATTAGATAATCCCATAGGCTCACGTTGCCAATCAACACGGTAGCTAAGCTTTCATTTAACGGATTGGCATCGGGCGCGATGCACATGCCACTGCCGAAGTACTTTCCATTGGCGATGGCCAATGTGAGTAACTTTGTTTCTTTGCCACTTTTTCTCATCTGAAATTGAATCAGCTTCTTTCGGTATGATAGAAAAGTCTGAACAATGGCTTTGGAAAAAGTGAGGCTCGCGCCTAATCTCTTGCTGCTTTTATCTACACGTTGTACCACTTCAGCACCCATACCCAAATCAGCTATGTTGATGAAATACCTGATTTGTTCCACGCCGGCCTCATCAGTACATGTTACCCGGCCCGCTCCAATATCCTTGTAACTTGCTTTATTGATAAGCTCCATCATTCCAAGCAAATCTACTTGAGTATTGATGGTCTTGACAAAGTCATTGGCAGTTCCGTAAGGAAGGACACCTAATACTGTTTGATTACCTGATTGGCTATTTTTGACGGATCGAAAATAGCCGTTGACCACTTCATTCAATGTGCCATCCCCACCGACAGATATGATGAAATCAAACCCTTCACTGCAAGCTTTTTCAGATAATTCTATAGCGTGCCCACGATACTCGGTTAGGAAAATGATAAACGAAATATCGCTATAAACCTGCTCAGCTTTCTTCAGAGATTCGTCAAAATGAACCCTTTGTTTTATCCTGGAATTGACAATAAAGGCTACCCTCATTGATTTGGACAATTTGAATAATTTTAGCGTTTTCACGCATTATATAAACCGCTAAAGCTAATAAGATATGTCCTCATATCTATTATGAATTCTCGACAAAAATGATGAACTTCATGTGGCCTGAAGTATAATGTACTCCGGCCATTTTTTTATTAAAAGTCCACTTAGAATGAATTTTTTACGCTGCGTGTTGGTTAATCATTCTGTAACTTTTTAAGTAACATTTAATCGAGTCTATTATTATGAAAGCAATTTGGAACGGACAGGTTATTGCGGAAAGCAGTGATACTGTCGTGGTTGAAGGAAACCACTATTTTCCAAAAGATTCTATCAAGCAAGAATTCTTCAAAGATAGTGGCACCAATACGGTTTGCCCATGGAAAGGTGAAGCTGCCTATTATTCATTGGTTGTAGATGGCCAAGAGAATTCTGATGCAGCTTGGTACTATCCTGAACCAAGTGATCTTGCCATGCAAATCAAGGATCATGTGGCGTTTTGGAAAGGTGTGGAAGTAACTGAATAAGAATTCACTTCTCATAACTGCCTGTAAAAAGGTAGACATTTTCGAAACATGCTGTTTTGTACATTGAATCAGAATAGTGTTCGATTATCTCAACCAATTTTACAGGCAGTTATTTTTCATACCAAACCCACTTTGTTTTGCAACACCTAGAAACCATCTCCGCACGCTGGGCTTCCCTATCTAACTTCGATGAGTCTCAAATGGCTGAGGTCAAATCCCAGCTACATCAAGCTGTTCAACTCCTGGGCATGGTCGGCAGGCGCATACTTCCCCATGACCCATCTGATGTAACCGCCAACTTGGGATGGGATGATAAGCATCAAGCCTTGGTGAGTAGACCCTTGGCTGGCGCAGGTGAAACATTCAAGGCCGGGCTGAAACTCAAGGATTTCTTGCTTATTATCATTAATGATGATGCCTTGGCGTCGACTTTTGAATTAAATGGAAAGACTCAGGGTGAAGCTATAGCATGGCTCAAGTCTGAATTCGAGGAACGTGGTTTTAACAGCTCCAATTTTGATTTGGAACTACCCTATGAGATTCCCGAATATCCTCAGCAAAACGGAGCTCCTTTTGAGTTTGTTAACCCACCACTCTTCGACGAGCTAGGCAAGTATTTTGCCAATGCACAAGCAGTATTGGAAGTGGTGGAATCCAACTCGGAAAATGTGTCAGAAATCAGATGCTGGCCCCATCATTTTGATATTGCTACGCTGATAACCCTAAAAGATACCGGTGACCCGGAGACATCTTCGTCGGTCAATGTTGGATTTTCTCCCGGTGACGGAAGCTACAACGAACCTTACTTCTACGTATCACCATGGCCATACCCTGAGAAAAGTCAATTGCCCGCATTAGAATCAGGCTTCTGGAATACAGAGGGATACACTGCCGCTATTCTCAAAGGATCGGAGATTGTAGCTAATGGTCAGGATATTTGCGCTAAGCGCTTTATCACTCAGAGTATCGATCCAATCAAGGCTATTTTGGGTTAATTGCCAATACCACTACTTACTCATCTCATACAGTTCCGTGCTCTTCTCCATCATTAGGTTCACAACAAGAGATGTCCATCCTGTTTGATGTGATGCGCCTAGACCTAATCCATTCTCTCCATGAAAGTACTCGTAGAATAAAATATAGTCCTTGAAATGAGGGTCATGTTGCAGTTTATCATAATCTCCAAAAACCGGTCTTTTGCCGTCGCTCCTTTTCAAGAAAATCTTTGACAGCCTTTCGGTAATTTCATCAGCTATTTCATTCAGGTTGAGCTTGTTGCCTGAGCCTGAAGGAAATTCAAACTTGAAATTGTCGCCGTAGTAGGTATAGAACTTTCTCAAGGACTTCACGATCAGAAAGTTAATCGGAAACCACACCGGGCCACGCCAATTAGAATTACCTCCGAATATGTCGCTTTGGGATTCTCCAGGTTGATAGTCAACACTTAATAGAGCGCCTTCAAAATTGACTGTATATGGGTGCTCAAGATGGTGCTTGGACATACCTCGTATTCCAAAATCAGAAAGAAATTCCGCCTCATCCAACATGCGTTGAAGTAATTTCATCATTCTATGTCCACGCAATAGGGAGAGTAGTTTACGCTTACCACTTCCTGGTACTTCCCAGTGGGATACCAAGTTGGCCAGGTCAGGCCGGTATTTGAGAAACCAGTCCATTCTACGCTTGAAAACCGGCATAGCGTCGATCAATTCTCCATCCAATACCTCCACCACAAACAATGGAATAAGCCCCACAATCGACCTTACTTTTAGTCTTTGGCTTTTTGCTCCGGGCAAGTTAAGCACATCATAGAAAAATTGGTCTTCTTCATCCCAGATGTTGACATGCTCCTTACCTATGTTGGCCATGGCACCTGCGATGTATAAAAAGTGCTCGAAGAACTTAGTAGCCATGTCTTGATATATGGCATCCGTTTTCGATAGCTCCAGCGCCATACGCATCATGTTGAGTGAGTACATGGCCATCCAGCCTGAGCCATCAGCTTGCTCAATGTAAGCACCATTGGGCAATTCACGGCTACGGTCAAAGGCACTGATGTTATCAAGCCCCAAGAAGCCTCCTTCGAAGATGTTGTTTCCGTCTCGGTCTACCTTATTCACCCACCAGGTGAAATTCATCAGTAGTTTGTGAAATACGGACTTGAGGTAATCAGTATCCCCCTCACCATTGTTTTTCTTCTTATCTGCCAGGTAAACCTCCCAAGTGGCCCATGCATGCACAGGTGGGTTCACATCGCTAAATTCCCATTCGTAAGCCGGAAGCTGGCCGTTAGGGTTCATATACCATTCCCGGGTGAAAAGGATGAGTTGCCCTTTAGCAAACTGAGGGTCAACAGTGGCCATAGTCACACAGTGAAAGGCCAAATCCCAAGCAGCGTACCAGGGATATTCCCATTTATCCGGCATCAAAATGATGTCTGCATTGTGCAGGTGCCGCCAATGAGCATTGCGACCAAAATGCCGAGATTTGGGAGGGCCGGTCCGCGCTTGATCTCCGTCCAGCCATTGTGATACATCATAATGATAAAACTGCTTGCTCCATAACATCCCCGCTAGCGCCTGCCTTTGGATACTCAGGCTATCCGGCTCCTGATTTGTTTGAAGTACGGAACCATAGAACTCGTTGGCTTCCTGTATGCGTTGCCAGAAAATATGGTCAAACTGCTCAAATGGATCGCCTGCTACATCTCCCTTAGTAAGTCGTATTCTAATAGTAGCCGTTTCACCAGCCGGTATTGACAGTTTATATCGCGCCGCCGCCTTGGTTCCTACCTTGGTATTATCAACACACTTCCTTCTTGGGTTAATGACATAATTGTTAATGCCATCTTTGAAAAACCTTTTCCCAGACGCAATGCTACCGAACCTTCTAAGGTTGGTTTCATTTTCGGTAAAGAGGAACTGAGAAGTACCTTCACAATACAAAGTGTACCTGCCTAAATCTCGGTGGATGATCCTACATTTTCCCTGATCATCTATGAGCATTTGTGGTTTGTATCCATCTTCAGACCACGACCAGGTATTTCTAAACCACACCTGTGGCAGCATTTCCAGTTTAGCTTCCCGAGGCCCACGGTTGGCTGCTGACACCTTAATCAGTATATCCTCTGCGTCGTTCTTAGCATATTCAATGAAAATATCGAAATATTCGTTATCATCGAAAATACCCGTATCGATGAGTTCAAACTCTGTATCTTTCCTACCTCTACCAGAGTTTTCGTGCGCAATCTGGTTGTACGGAAACTCATTGTACGGGTACTTATACAAGTACTTCATATAGGAATGGGAAGGGACATTATCGAGGTAATAATAGTATTCTTTAACATCCTCGCCGTGATTGCCTTCTATACCGGAAAGACCGAAAAGCCTTTCTTTAATGATGGGGTCTTGTCCATTCCAAAATGCCATACTGAAGCATAGCAATTGTTGATCATCACAAATTCCGGCAATACCATCTTCCCCCCACCGGTAGGCCCAACTTCTGGCCATGTCATGCGTTACCGCACCCCAGGCATTGCCATCAGCACTATAATCTTCCCTCACAGTGCCCCATTGGCGATCCGAAACATAGGGGCCCCATTTCCTCCAATCTTTGACTTTTTGCTTCGCCTCTTCCAGGCGTTTATTTTCCGCGTTCATGTGATTTTATTATTAGAAGAGCATTTATCACTCTGAAAATCAAAAGGTTGCTTTACTAACCTCCGAAGTATATTTATGTTCAATTTGAAAACGAGACCAAAGGAAGGAAATTAGCGGTCAATTCCAAGCCATGTTTTTCCTTTTCAACCAATATGCCGAGGCTGGTTCGGCAAACTGGTTTCGCATTTCTTGGTAAAGTTCATCGTCAACTGCAATGCCCATGGCTCTTACATTTGATTTGATCTGTTCTACCGATGCGGCACCACTTAGGGCTATATCTACCCATGGCCTTGTTGTTATTACAGCCAGAGCCAAAGCGTCCATTGTACAACTCAATGTCTGAGCTATTTCGCTAAGGCGACCTATCATCTTGGCATCTTCCGGGTTATTGTTTCTAGCCGTTAACCTGCCATTGGCTAACGCTTCTTTAACTATAATACCCATCCCTTCATCATGAGCCTCCCGAAGAGCCGTCTCTGCAGATGGTTCCAATAAATTATACGTGGCTTGCACAGCATCGAATAATCTCACGCCATCGAATGATATCTCTTGCGTTCTTTTTAAGGTTTCCGCCTGCCTATCACCACTTAATGAAAGGCCAATGTAAGTACCTTCTTGTTTGATGTATGCGAGTTGGTTAAGTACCTCGGCATTATCCAGTACACCACTTTCTATCGTAGCAGAATGTATCTGATACAACTCAGGTTTACGCCCAAGGCTCTCAAGACTTTCGAGCCATTGTCTTTCCAATACAGGCAGAGTATGCTCCTTTACTTCATGTTGATCTGCTTCTACCTGCCAAGCTGCCGTATAGGTGTATCCCCATTTTGAGCCCACTGTCACTTCGGGGTGTTCTTCTATCCATGTTCCTAGAAATTGCTCTCCCTTGCCGTATGACCTGGCTGTATCGAAATAACGTATACCTAGTTTCCAGGCTTCTTCGGCCACCTCAGCAGCTCGTCTTTGCATTACTGCTTCATTATAATTGGTTTGAAGGTCATCTGCATGTCCCAGATTTATATAACCGGGACGGCCAAGTGCAGCCATGCCTAAGCCGATGGGTGTCACTTCCAGACTCGTTGCACCCAGCTTCCTGATTGGCATCTCTTCCATAAGTAATACGGCTTGAGGTCAGTTATTTGATCTGTCGTTTCTTTTTACCGCCAGTCAAGAAACGGAAGGCATCTACCATGAGTACTGTACCGGTAATTCCGGTCGCTCCACCTGCAACAAGTAATACTTTGCCCAGATCATCATTTCGTCTGCCTAACATAAGTCCACCGGCAATAGTCACGGAATACCCAATAGTGGCCACTGCGATTCCTGTTCTAAACTTTTTTTGAGAGGTAGATAGGTTAGTTTGAATCGACTTGACCTCTGTTTTGAGCTCCAGTATTTCTTTCTTGAGTTGGTCGAGACTTTCAGGAGTCTGTTGTTCTTGCGCTTGGGCGTTGGACAGCACAATCATGGCTGCCAGGATTAAAAAAATGACCTTCATATTTAAGGTTAGTATCTTAGGGTTCATTCAGCGATAAAGGTCGAAGGTCGAGAGATTAGCGTCAAATGCTAATGTCGAAGCTTCTTCTCCCTAAGATAAAAAATATTTACAAGATCATTGATTTAACCAATCCTTGAAATCCGATACGCGTTCTCTACTCACGATAAGTTCTTGGTCAGAAGCGGTATTCAACACCACCTGCAACCTGTTTCCGGCGTAATTACAGATATCATTGATCGCATCAATCTTAATAATGAATTTGCGGTTGATCCGATAGAATTGGGATGGGTCGAGGAGTTGTCCCTCTAATTCATCTAGGGTGTGATCAATTATATATTGGCGACTGTTGCCTTTCAGTACGATGTGGACAATCTTCCCGTCAGCCACAATATAGGCAATATCCTCTGCGGCTTTGTATTGGATTCTATTACCGAACTTAACAATGAACCTCTGCTTATAGGGTTGCTGTACCTGCTTAAGGATATTTTTGATTTCGGATATATCAAATGATGGTACTTGCCCACCACTGTTGATTATGCGTTTATGTTTATTTAAAGCGGCTTCTAACTCTTCATACTTGATAGGCTTGAGCAGATAATCTATGCTATTGACTTTGAAAGCCTGAAGAGAGTATTGATCGTATGCCGTAGTGAAAATAACCGGCTTGGTATAATCGATTTTGTTGAAAATCTCAAAGCTTGTACCATCTGAGAGTTGGATATCGAGGAACACAATATCTATATCATTCTCATGGCTTCTCAGGAAAGGGACCGCATCCTGGACGGTATCAATTGTATACAAGACATTGATGTCTGGGTCGTACAACTTGATCAGTTGTTCCAGCCTTTCAGCAGCCAAGTCTTCATCTTCTACAATGACTACATTCATATATCTCCCAGTTCAATCAATGGTATTTTCACTGTAAAGTCTTCCTGTCCCTTCAGGATTTCTACCTGCTTGTCGCCTAAAAACTGGTATCTACTTTTAATATTATTCAGACCAACATTGGTTGATGGCTCTTTTATCTCTTTTTCCTGCAGATTATTACTTACCACAAAATAGTCACCCTCTACCGCCAATCGAATGTGCAGCGGGTTTTTCTTGGATACCACGTTGTGCTTGATGGCATTCTCTATGAGCATTTGAATAGTAGCAGGAGCAATGTACAGTATCTTCTTATCCTCAGGGATACCGTTTTGTACAAAGAGGTTCTCTTTGAACCTGATCTTCAATAGGAAAACATAAGAATGAATGAATTCCAGTTCTCTTTTGAGAGGTACTACTTTGTTTTCCTGATTGTAGAGTAGGTATCTGTAAACACTAGCCAGTTGTTCTATGAACTTCGACGATGTGTCAGCATCTTTATAAACCAAGGTAGACAATACATTGAAGCTATTGAAAAGAAAGTGAGGATTGATCTGGTTTCTGAGCGCTTCAAATTGCGCTTCTATGCTTTGCTTTTTCAACTGTTCAGCCTCTAGCTGCGACTTCTTCAGTTGGTTCATGTAGAACACAATGGCATTGATACTATTGAGAAACAGGTTAATTCTGAAGCTAAAACCTAAGGTGAGTTTAAGGTGTAGCAACGTATCTCCTAATGGCTCATTCAGTACAGTTTGCATCGAAAAACTGGAAATCAATGAAACAAGTACTACCAACACAACACTGCTGCCAAAGTGTAACAGCAGGTAGTGGACTTTATTGGCAAATAGTGAAGTGAGCTTATCTTGGAG
This sequence comes from Bacteroidota bacterium, assembly GCA_039819065.1. GTDB lineage: Bacteria > Bacteroidota > Bacteroidia > Cytophagales > Cyclobacteriaceae > JBCBSS01. Next base: position 23,716 of record JBCBSS010000045.1, on the reverse strand, counting down.
GCGTTCAATCAGCCGGTTGCCTTCCCAAATGAGTAAGGATATGGCGAATAGAATTGCGAAAAAGAACAGGTTATTCAGTTCGAAGCCAAACAATCTGTCACCTTCAGTAAATTTGATGTTGATGAAGGAATAGATCGCCAGAAAGGTGATGAACAGATATCTATATTTGATGCCGAACATATTGACTGACCTTTATTCTATTGGTAAAGATAATGAAAGAGCCCGCTACTCTTTCAAAATTCATTAGCAGCGGGTTCTTTCTAATTAATCCGATTATTTAGTCTGCGGGTAATAAAACTCTATCTATAACGTGGATAACCCCGTTTGTTCCAAGGATGTTTACTAAGGATGCATTGATATTTGCCGGGTCGCTTCCAGCCGCATCAGAAATCTGTAAGTTAGTAGCATCGATCGTTATATTTTGATTCAATGTACCTACCATACCATCTGAAAGATCAGTTGAGAATACTCTTGCACCTACAACATGATGCTGTAGCACTGCAGTAAGTAAACCTATTTCAATGTCATCAACAGTATCCCAATCAGGGTTTGTGTCTAATAATGCCTGGAAAGCTGCATCTGTCGGAGCGAATACTGTCAAGTCTCCAGGGTTGCTGATGGCAGCAAGTAAGTCAGTTGCTTCTCCATCTGTTCTAGCAACAGCCGCTAGCAACTGAGTAAATTCGGCAGGCGTACCGTTAGTCAAGTCAGTAACGATTTCTGCTATAGTCTGAGATGGTGGTAATAAAGTACGATCGATAATGTGTACTACTCCATTAGAACCCTGAACATCGGTAGTAGTTACTTCAGTAGTACCGTTGATGAATACACCATTAGCACCGTTATTACTTAGGTAGAAATCACCATTTAAGGATTCGATAGTAGCGCTGCCAGAAGGTAGTTCCATTGCGGTCACCTCATCATCCAAAACATGATATTGCAATACAGCTGTAAGTGTAGCAGCATCTGGCAATGTAGTGATACCGGCAGCTTCGAATGCCGCGTTGGTAGGTGCAAATAATGTAAGACCGTTTCCAGAAGGGCCATTACCTAATAATACACTTAATATGTCAGCATCGGCAGCATTAACAGCAGCTATAAGAGTAGTAAAGTCCTTGTTGAAATAAGCAGGGGCTACGATAGTTCCAACAATCTGACCTTCCAGATTAGGAATTAATACGCTGTTGATCACATGTACTATGCCATTATCCGCTTCTACATTCGCTCCAACTACTTGGCTACTGTTTATAGTCACTGTTGTACCGCTTATTCCCACAGTTACATTCTCTCCAAGTACTGTGGCAGCAGTTTGACCATCTGTCAAGTCAGTTGATCTCAGAGCAGCACCAGCAATCACATGATATTCTAATACTCTTCTTAATACATCTTCAGGTATATCATCAAGATCGTCTTGACCTATCGCGCTCAACAAAGCAGTGAAAGCATCGTCATTTGGCGCAAATACAGTGAAGCTACCATTTCCACTTAGTGTAGTGACTAAATCGGGGAATTTGGTAAGTGCTTCCACTAGAATACTAAGATCACCATTGCCAGAAGCAAGTGTTACAATATCATCCAGTTGTGGAGGAGTTGGTTCATCATCATCACCACAACCGATAGTCATGGTGAGCATGACCACAAGCGTAAAGACCGTCAGTAGTTTGGTCGTTAGTTGGTTAAACAAGTTAGACTTTTTCATTTTCTTAGAGTTTGATTTCTATGTATTGGAATTATGTGTTATGCCATAGAAAACCTCTTCTAAGCAGGTTTGGGTATGCGAAAAGTCTTCAACAACCCTGATTTGGGAATGAATTGTGCAATTAAAGGAATGAACCGTATAAGGTTTATTACCCGATCAGCTTACGATTCTTAAATACAAACTTTTCTTTATCATAATCTATTAGTCCGGCTTCACGCAGTTGGTTGAACACTGTAGCAACGGTTTGACGGGAAGTAGATGTGAGCCTGGCCATATCCGATTGGGTGAGAAAATTCTTGACTACAATCTTATCTCCCTCTTTTTTACCAAACTCCTCTTTGAAAGTATCAAGATATTCAAGAATGCGGGTTCGGGCATCCTTATACAAAACAGATTCGAGCCTTTGTTCTGGCTTACGAATACGTAGGCCCAATATCTTATGAATTTCAGCACTGAAGATTTGATTCTCGGATATGAGTTCTTTCATAGTACCCTTATCGATGAAACAGATGACACAGTCATCTAAAGCAACAGCAAAATCTTCGCCTTGATCCTCGTTTAGCATTGATAACTCGCCTAGAATATTACCAGCACCAAGGATGAACTTGATATCTTCAGTACCGTCATCCATGTAGCGAGCGATCTTAACTATTCCTTCTTTGATAAAATAGACATGGTGAGCGGCATGTTGAGGAAAATATAAAAACTCACCTTTTGGTATTTTCTTCATCGTCAACTGTTTCTCTAAATGTTTTACATCTTTCATCTTGAGCTTACGCATCAGGTCAAAGCGCTCCAGGTACCACAGTTTAGATCCTTTATTCATAATTTCCAGTCGACTGATTGGTTCGGTTTAGTATTATGTTCTGATTTGCTTAGCTTTACTATCACCTAATGATCGAAGTTAAGAACGTTACCAAACTATACGCAGGAAAAGCCGTAGTAGATGGCTTATCTTTTTCGATTGGTAAAGGTGAAACGTTGGTCATCCTCGGCACCAGCGGTAGTGGCAAAACCACCATGCTCAAAATGATCAATAGGCTCATTGAGCCTTCTTCCGGTCAGATTCTCATCAATGGGGTAGATAATAGTAATGTTAAGCTTGAAGAGCTGAGGCGTCAGATTGGCTATGTCATTCAGAGCATTGGTCTTTTCCCTCACTACACAATAGAACAAAACATCGGACTTATTCCCACCTTACTCGGTTGGGAGAAAGACAAGATACAAAAACGGGTATTAGAGTTGATCAAGTTATTAGGCCTCGATCCCGAAATGATGCCCCGAAAGCCAGAAAACCTGAGCGGTGGTCAACAACAGCGGGTAGGCATAGCTAGGGCACTAGCGGCTGACCCTCCAATCGTTTTGTTGGATGAACCTTTCGGTGCACTTGATCCCATTACTAGGCATCAGATCCAGCTAGAATTCAAAAACCTGGAAGCTATATTGAATACTACCATGGTATTGGTTACGCATGATGTGGTAGAAGCCATTACCCTGGGCGATCGTATTTGCCTGATGGATGAGGGTAGAATACAGCAAATTGGAACAGCCAAAGAATTAATCTTCCGACCTGCCAATGATTTTGTAAAGCACTTCTTTAATGCCAATTCACTGCAGTTGGCACTCAGTGTACTCAGCAAAAAGGACATCACGCCATATTTGCCAGAAGTGGCTTCTGGCATTTCCTCCGATGACAATACCATGGTGTTGAGCTTAATGGAAGAACATGAGGATATGTCAGAACATATATTGCATGCATTTTACCAGGCTAGCCGAAACATGAAAAAGTGATGCAGGCTATTCGGGACTTTATCGGCTTTATAGGAGAGAATTCGGCGGAATTGTTGGAACAGACACTGGAGCACTTATGGCTTACTTTAATCGCGCTGATGATTGCCACTGCTATCGGGTTGAGTCTGGGAATTCTAATTACGCGTGTACGCGGCTTAAGCAGTTCGGTGATCGGCTTCGTCAACGCCGTACAAACCATTCCCAGTATTGCGTTGCTGGGATTCATGATCCCCTTGCTAGGCATCGGAGAGGTGCCAGCTATCGTCGCTTTGTTTCTTTATGCGCTCTTACCGATCGTTAGAAATACGTTCGCAGGCATTGAAGAGGTAGAACCGGGTATCAAGGAAGCAGCCAGGGGAATGGGACTTTCTAATCGCCAACTCTTGCTCAAAGTAGAACTTCCTTTGGCTTTGCCGGTTATCTTTGCGGGTATCCGCACTGCCTTTGTTATCAACGTCGGTGTTGCTACCCTGTGCGCGCTCATAGCAGCAGGTGGTTTGGGAGAGTTTATATTCAGAGGCTTAACTACCAATAATACCTATATGATTCTGGCAGGCGCAATTCCTGCTGCCTTGATGGCCCTAGTATTCGACTTCATTCTAGGAAAAATTCAGCAACACATTCTATCACTGATCAAACCTTTGGCGGTTGGTCTCGGAGTAATCATTGTTGGTTTTTCTTCATTCTACTTATTTCAAAACAATCAAAAGCCTGCTTTCACTGGTGGATTTCCATCCGAGTTCATTTATAGAGGTGATGGATATCAGGGCTTAAAAGCGCACTATGACCTGCAATTAGAGACGGTGGAGTTGGAAATAGGCTTGATGTATCAGGCACTGAAGAATGAAAAAGTTGACGTGATCAGTGGCTTCTCTACTGATGGTAGAATTGAAACCTTCAATTTACGTGTGCTTGAAGATGATAAGCAGTATTTTCCTCCATACCACGCTACCGCCTTGGTCAGTGGCCAAACATTGGAAAAGTATCCCGAATTGCGCGAGGTTTTTGCCAGGTTAGGAGATAGAATATCCGATAAGAAAATGGCGCAACTCAACAATAGGGTTGACAAGGACAAACTATCTCCGAAAAAAGCTGCCGAAGAATTCCTGGCCAATGAAGGTTTTAAAACTGATGCAGTGAAAGAAGGTGAAGCGGATATCATCATCGGCTCGAAGAATTTCACCGAAAACTATATTCTGGCACAGATGTTTAAAATCCTGATCGAAAACTATACCAGCCTTACCGTAGAAACCAAACTAGGTTTTGGAGGCACCAAGTTAGTTTTCGACGCTTTGGATAATGGAGAAATTGATCTGTATCCTGAGTACACCGGTACAGGGCTTTTGGTATTATTGAATGCCAGTGAAGAAGAGAGAAAGTCCATCCAATACGATAAGCTCTCCGTACTGAATTACGTGAAGAAAGAAATCAGGGATAGACACGGTATGGAGTGGATGCCTCCGCTGGGCTTTAACAATACATTTGCCTTGATGATGAGGGAAGAGCAGGCGGAAGAGTTGAATATCAAGACCATAAGTGATTTATCCGAATACCTGAAAAATCAATAGTTTGAAGCAGATAGTTATTTTATTGAGTGGCCTTATTTGGTTAGGCTCGTGTCAAATCGACGGTGACAAGCAAGTGGATAGAGATAAGTTCGATTTCAAAACCACTGACGATACTGAGTTATTTTTCAAGAATGTCCGTCAGCTTTATTATGACCTGGAAGAATTACCGGCAGGTAATCTCAATGTCTTCCGAATCAAGTCGAGGAATACTTCAGACAATACGCCGGTCATCAATATTGCTATCGTTATGAATTGGCTTAAGGACGAGGCTTACGTGCTTATAGAACCAAGTTCCGTTCTCGCCGAAAGCGGCTCTTTATCTCTAAAATGGGAAAATCAAGAAAGCGGTACAAGCGGACAGATCGAGCTTTCTTCAAGAGGCAAGGAAGCCATGCTTGAGTTTGCTACCAGGGTTTATGAAGAGGTTAAAAATGGCAGTTCTTTTTCCATCGATGATGATGACAACACTCCCATTCTGGTAGATTCAGAAGAGCGTGAGGCGATAAGAAAAACAATGTCAGACTATTATCGCCTGACACGAATTTTTTGATCGCTCAACCATAGCTCGACATATTCTCCGTGAGGATCATATTTTTTAGCCTGGCTTGGGATGTTAAAATACCGATCTGATCTAGGATCATTCCCTACACCAGCGATGTAAGCCCAGTTGCACCAGTTGCTACTGACATCATAGTCTATCAATAGTGATTCGAAGTAACTTGCACCCCATCTCCAATCTACTTTCAGGTCATTAACCAAATAGCTGGCAACATTCTGCCTACCTCTATTAGACATGAATCCGGTAAAGGCCAGTTCAAGCATATTAGCATTCACGAAGGGTTCTAGAGTGGCTCCTTCTTTCCATTTTTGGAAGGATTCAATATCCTGATTCGACTCAATACCGTTTCCTAAAAAGCCGGACAAGTGGAATATTTTGCTGCCATATTTCTTAGTTACAAACTTGAAATAGTCTCTCCATAGTAATTCAAAATAGAGCCAATAGGTAGACCTGTTCTTTACTCTTATCTGCTCATATTTTTTGATCTCTTCATAAATAGTGCGTGGAGATAAGCTACCATTAGCTAACCAAGCTGAAAATTTGGAAGAATAGTTAGCTCCGACAAGGCCATTTCGGGTTTCTTTATAGTCTTTAAGCAGATCTTGTTCCCAAATGTACTGTTGCAGTCTGTTTAATGCGGCTGTTTCACCACCTTTGAAATTCAGTACGCTTCTCTCGTCAATGACTGGTTCAGAAAGGCCAAAATCTTGAAGTGTGGGTAAATCGCCCAATTTGCCTTCCTCAAGATTTAATGGTTCAAGGCAGTTGGGTTCAGGAAAGGCATCCCTGGGGGTTGAAACTTGCTCTAGTTCTTTTCTAAACTCGGTGAAAACATCCGGTAAATGCTTTATGGGCCAGGGAACATCTTGAACATGGTGGAGTGTGCTTTGCCAGAAAAACTCAGTTAACACGCCTAGTTTGGCCAACGCGACTTCTAACTTTTCCTCAATCTCAACCTCTTCAGTAGCCACCTCTTTTGAAGTGTACAGCCAATTGACCTTGAGCTCAGCAGCTAGCTCTGGAAGCACCTCTTCTGGTTTCCCGACCCTGATCAATAGGTCTGACCCAAGCCTCTTTAGATTTTGTTTCAAATCTGCGACAGACTCGATAAGAAATTTAGCTCGATAACTGCCCGTTCTTGGTAATCCAATCTCACTTTGTTCGAACTTGCGCGGATCAAAAACATAAATGGGGTAGACTTGAAAACCTTTTCTCGCAGCCTTGTAGAGTGCCTGATTATCGCGCACTCTCAAGTCGTTATTTATCCAAACTATAATTCTCCTCTCCATGAATTTTTAAACCCGTGAGTACGGTAGAAGTTTGAGTGGTTAAGGTGGTTTAACACTTTGGATCGAGCAAGTCTGCAACGCATCAAGTACAGCCAGATGTTTCGATCTGGTGATCATTCACGTGCAGCCAGATGTTTTCATCTGGAGGTCATCGCTATAAAAAACTGTCGGTGCCCTAAGAAAGCTTTAAAGGTTATTTGCTATTCGAACCAAGTCGCCGGGTAGAAATACCCGGCTGGCACATAATGGCAATAGTTAGCTGGGGTCATTCTCCTTGTGCGGTCAAAACTAACCGTCTATGTCCTCCATAGTTGCGGTGCTCGCAAAGGTATATTCCTTGCCATGTGCCCAGGTTCAAACGCCCATCAGTTATGGGCATACTTACGCTACTACCCAACACTGAAGCCTTAATATGAGCGGGCATGTCATCTGAACCTTCGTAATCATGTTTGTAATAAGGAGCGTTTTCAGGAACATATTTATTGAAATGACTTTCAAAGTCTTGTCGCACAGTGGGGTCTGCGTTTTCGTTGATGGTGAGGCTAGCAGAGGTGTGTTGAATGAACACATGTAACAAACCTGTAGTGATGGATTTTATCTCGGGAAATTCGCTTTCAACAATTGAGGTGATCAAGTGAAAGCCGCGTTTGAATTGTGGTAATGTTATCTCTTTTTGGTAATAGGCCATGCCAACGAATATAGGCTATTCTTCGATGCGCTCAAAAGCACCGATGTCTGGTAACTGATCCCTTTCTCGACCCTCAATATCATTGGTAATCAGGATATCCAAGCCACTGTCTTTGGCGGGTGAAAGTGTGTCGAGGCTGTAATCGAACTCCCTGGGATCAAAAAACAGTGGGTCTAGATTGAGTATGTTGTTATTGATGTCAAGGCCTTCATCAGTGGTACGGATCAAGGAATTGACAACGCTTAGAATAAAGTCATTATTACCGGTACTACTTAGGGTCAGTTCATCAGACAAGCTGCCCCATATAATGGTGTTGAATACTTGTACATTAAGATCTGCTTCCAGAATTGAATTATCTGCCAACACTACGTTATCAGAAAAAACCACGGACGGATCTTGTCGGAAAAAGTCAAAAGAGAAATTGGCGAAGGTGCAGTGTTCATAGCGATAGTTGCCTCCGGCAAAATTCGCCACAGCAGCAATGGCGCAATTATTCACCAGCGTGTTGTAGGCATAAAGGTCAGAGGTAAAGGTCAATATGCCGGTATTGGACATGTTTTCGATGCGTGTGTTGCCAATGACTACTTCGGGAATGTCATCGTCATCGGGCGCTCCCAACCGAATTCCTATCTGCGCGTTTCTAATGTCAGCATATTGGATTTCGTTGTCCTTACTTCCTTCCAGAAATATCAATCCTCCCCACTGTCCAGGAGCATTTTCGAAATCTTCATCCTGCCGGTCGTTGGTGAAAAGCACTCGTCCATCCGGTTGTCCATTTACCTTGATTGTGCCTTGCACAAATATGAAGGAGCCAGTGTTCGAGAATATTCTGGTTCCTTCTTCTATCGTCAATTGACAGAGACTGTCCACCAGCACAGAATTGAAGATCACATAAGGCCTGTCGGCCGTCCAGGTGGTATTACAAGTCAAGACGGAGTCCATTAAGAAATTCGCATCCTGCCCGAATGAAATGAGTTTGACGTCTTGTAAGTTATTGTTCGTCTCAAATACGATTGAGTCTTGGACAATGAAAGGCAGGTTTTCATCTCGCGGATCGATGGTCACTTCCACCAACACCAACATACTGTCTTGTCCTAATAGACGTACATCTTCAAAGGCATTACCTTTTTGACCGTTGATGGCGATGGTATATTCCGAGTCAGTTGCTCTTCCCAGCGAGATATTGGAAATATTGACAGCATTGTCATTATCATTAAATACCCGCAATCGCTGTGTAATGCTTCCTACAGTTGAAAATATAGTATCGAAAAATACCGTATCGGTAGAAAAACGTAATTGGGCATTTTGATCAAATGTGAACCTTTGCTCTTCGGGCTCACAGGCCATAAAGAAAGCACAGAATGCAGCTAATAGATAAGGAAGAGTTCTTTTCACAGTGTAGTGTACAACGCCAGACAAGAATAAGTATTTTATTTCATCTTATTGAGCTGCCCCTTCTTTCATTTTCTCAGCGTTCTCAGCAATTCTGAGGTTTGCTACAAACTCATCGATATCGCCGTTCATTACATTAGGAAGGTTATGAACAGAGAAGCTGATGCGGTGGTCTGTTACTCGGGATTGAGGGTAGTTGTAGGTCCTGATCTTATCAGAACGGTCACCACTACCTACCATTGATCTGCGTTGGCCAGCAATCTCTTCCTGCTGCTTCTTTAGCTCCTGCTCATACAACCTGGATCGAAGTACCATCAAGGCCTTCTCGTAGTTCATATGCTGTGACCTTCCATCCTGACATTCTACGACAATACCGGTAGGATTATGGGTTAGCCTTACTGCTGATTCAGTTTTATTAACGTGCTGACCACCGGCTCCGGATGATCTAAAAGTATCTTTTCTCACATCAGCCATGTTGAGGTCAACATCCACTTCTTCTGCTTCTGGTAGTACGGCCACAGACGCTGCCGAGGTGTGTACCCTACCTTGAGACTCTGTTGCAGGCACGCGCTGCACACGGTGAACGCCTGATTCGAACTTCAGCTTTCCGTAAACATCTTCTCCATTAATGGAGCTAACGATTTCTTTGTATCCGCCAGAAGTTCCTTCCGTCAGGTTCAAAACAGAGAATTGCCATCCGTTTTTCTCCGCAAATAATTGATACATTCTAAATAGGTCTCCAGCAAATATGGCCGCTTCATCACCACCTGCCCCAGCCCTGATCTCCAACACGATATCTTTGCTATCGTTGGGGTCTTTAGGGATGAGCATGATCTTCAATTCTTCCTCCAATTCTTCTTTCCGTGGAGTGAGTTCATCAAGCTCCATTTTGGCCATATCGCGAAACTCAGGGTCTTTTTCGTTTTCCAATACTTCTTTCGCGCTGCCAATATTAGAAACTACTTCAGTGTATGCGTTGTATTTGTTAACGATCTTCTCAAGGTCCTTATATTCCTTATTCAACATAGAATACTTCTTCATATCAGCCATGGCGTCTGGCTGTACAATAAGCTGTCCCACCTCTTCAAACCTGAGCTTTATTTCTTCGAGCTGTTCGATCATATCAATTCTATTAGAGGCGCAAAATTAATAAATAAACTGTGCATAGTGTAGTAATTAGTAAAACCTCACCATTTCTAAAATCTTATGGTCTTATTAAGTTTGTATTCCACTAAGCTTAATTATCATGATCCGCTATTTCGTTTTGCTGTTAATTGTCCTTTCCGCATGCAATAAAGCTCCTCTCTCTGATGAGCAGCGAAAGGCCATGTCGGAGGAAAAGAAGGCCCGTGAAATCAAAAAGATTAGCGAAGGCGATATTATGGCAGCGGGCACCAAAAGGGGACAGGAAATATATCAAGCAGTCTTGCAGGCTGTGCCTGCAGATAGCCTTGGCAATGGTAGCTACGTCGAAAGCAAAGCAGACTCCCTTTCTAAGATTTATGATGAACAAATCATTTGGGTAACTGAAACCAACAGTGCTTCGCTTGATGAGAAATCCAAAGCAATATGGGATGCCTACGTCTATAATGCAGAGCAAGGAGAATCAGTAAGTGAGAACATGCAAAAAATCGGCGATAAGCACTTGCTGTATAGCCAGCCAATTGTCAAAGGGGGGCAACTATTGGGTATGTGGAGTATTTTGTTGTTGAAGAAGAAGGTGATTTTGGGGATGTGAATAATCGATAAGTATGCTTAAACATAGTTTGAAATATAGTGCGATTCAATTTTTGGTAGTGATGGCAATGTATATCCCATTCTTTTTTGTGAGTATGTATGGAACACTGGCACAGCTTCACAATTGGATTATGATCGTTATTCCTATTGCATTTACAATCATCTGCATTCGAACATATAATCTTGAAAACTCCTTGAAATTCAAGCATCGGTTTATCTATGCTCTTGTAATTGTATGCAGTTGGACATTGGCAGTGTACATCCTGAACGTTTTGAACCTGGCAAAACAAAGACCCTCAGAACTCGATATGGAACTAGGGCCGTTGGGGAAGAGTATTGGTTTTGGTTTCTGGGTTCTTGTTCTCTGTACTATTGTCTCCATTTTTGTTAAGGCGAAAAAGAAAACATCTCAATTGGAATCGGAAGAAGTGTTAGATGATCAAGGTTTTTAGGAGTTGGTGTTAAACTCCAATAAGGTTCGTTCAGAAGGGCTAGTATGATGGTCTGATTATTTGATAGTTTGATGCGGTGATTGATGATCAAATTTTATCAGCGTTCCTACCAGACAATTTATTTCTACTTAATTCTATTTATTTCCAGTTTCTAACTTCCCTTATCGTCAAGATTGCTTCTTGATTCGTTCCTCACACAACGCAATGAAAGCTAAAAACCCAGTCTTACTTCTTTTTTCTTACTACTTATGTCTGTCTATCAATAACTATCGATAATCTCCTGATAACGGAAACAGTCCACGAGGTGATCGTTCACCAAACCGCAGGCTTGCATGTGTGCATACATAATGGTGCTGCCGACGAATTTAAAGCCTCTCTTTTTTAAATCTTTACTTAGGGCATCCGATTCGGGACTGGTAGCCATGTAATCGTCTGGGGTTTTAAGACTGTTAACGATCGGTTTGCCTCCAACGAAAGACCAGATGTATTCATCGAAGGTGCCAAATTCTTTTTGCAGCTCTAGAAATTTCCTGGCGTTGGTGACGGCGCTTCTAACCTTTAGTTGGTTTCTAATGATTCCCGGGAATTGCAATATTTCCTGGATGCGGTCTTCATCATAACTAGCTACTATCTCAGGGTTGAAATCACTGAAAGCCTCTCGATATCCTTCTCTCTTTTTTAGAATAGTCGACCAACTCAAACCAGCTTGTGCACCTTCAAGAATTAGAAATTCAAAATGAATGATATCATCGTGAACAGGCACTCCCCATTCTTCATCATGATAAGCTATATACTGGTCAAAGCCTTCGCACCAGGGGCATCGTTTTTTCATAGCCGGAGTCTAGTTTGGAGAAATAATTTTTAAATTGAAAAATAGAAAAATAAAGCGTCATGAAAATAAGTAAAATCTCACTTTACCTCGCCTTGTCTTTAGTAATTTTCGGTCTTAATGTTAAAACGGTTAAAGCACAAAACATGGACGAAAAACTCAAATCCCTAGGTATAGAACTCTTTGAGCCCACCAAGCCCATAGCCAATTACGTAAAGGCAGTAAGAACTGGAAATCTTATCTTTCTTTCAGGACATGGACCTGACGAGCCAGGTAAAGGATATGTGAAAGGCAAATTGGGAAAAGACCTAACCATAGAAGAGGGACAGCGAGCAGCCAGACTAACAGCCATCTCACTCCTTTCAACACTTAAGGCAGAAATAGGAGATCTCAGCAAAGTAAAACGTATCGTCAAAGTGTTGGGCATGGTCAACTGCACACCTGATTTCGAAGATCAACCGAAAGTGATCAATGGATTCTCTGATCTGATGGTGGAAGTATTTGGGGATAAGGGCAGACATGCCAGATCTGCGGTAGGCATGGGTTCATTACCTTCTAACATCGCCGTTGAGATAGAAATGATTGTAGAAGTGGAAGACTAGCAGGAGATTGCTAAAGAAGTTCTAAATACAAGAGTACTTATGGTGAAATTATATAAACCCGCTTGTCTAATTGTCTCAGTATTGGTGCTTTTGGCCTCGTGTGAAAAGTCCGCTGATGAACAGAAAAGTGAGGTCAAAACTGAAAATATGAAAGTAGTCGATGTCCATACATATGCCAAGCCAGACGAAGCTGTGGTTACCCATTTGGATTGGGAGGCTAAGGTTGATTTTGATCAAAAGATAATTGAAGGTAAAGCTACGCTGTCGATCAAGGCAGCCGATGACGCCAGTGAAATCATTCTAGACGCAAATGGCTTAAAAATAGAAAAAGTGACGTTAGGTGATGACGAGGTTGAAACTGAGTTTTCTCTTGGCGAAGATGACAGATTAATGGGACAACCGTTGAAAATAAAAATAGAGCCGGACACCAAAAAAGTCAATGTATATTATTCAACCACTGAAGGGGCACAGGCATTGCAATGGTTAACGCCAGAGCAAACAGCTGATAAAACCAGGCCATTTCTGTTCACTCAGTCTCAGGCCATTCTAGCCAGAAGCTGGATTCCTATTCAAGACTCTCCAGGGATTAGATTCACATATACTGCCAAGGTCACGGTGCCTAATGATTTGCTGGCCTTGATGAGCGCAAATAACCCTCAAGAGAAGAATGCAGAAGGCGTTTACCACTTCGAAATGAAGCAGCCAATACCGGCTTATTTGATGGCGTTGTCCGTGGGAGATGTTTCATTCAAATCTTTGGGGGAAAGAACAGGTGTATATGCAGAGTCTTCAGTCGTTGAGGCGGCTGCTTACGAGTTTGCAGAATTGGAAGATATGGTAAAAGTGGCCGAAAGTCTTTATGGCCCATACCAATGGGAACGTTATGACTTGATAGTGTTGCCTCCTAGCTTTCCATTCGGTGGAATGGAGAATCCGAGACTTACATTTGCCACTCCCACCATCTTGGCTGGAGACCGCTCTCTTACGTCACTTGTCGCTCATGAGTTAGCACACTCTTGGTCGGGTAATTTGGTCACCAATGCCACATGGGATGACTTCTGGATCAATGAAGGTTTCACTGTTTATTTCGAACATCGTATCATGGAGGCATTGTATGGGCGTGATTATTCTGAAATGCTGGCCTCTCTGTCATTGCAGGGTTTAAAAGACGAAATAGAGGAGATGATCAACGAAGGGAAAGCAGTAGATACGCATCTTAAGCTCAACTTAAAAGGTCGTAGTCCAGACGAAGGCGTGACCGCTATCGCCTATGATAAAGGTTATTTTTTCTTGAGGTTTTTAGAAGAAAAAGTAGGCAAGGATACTTTCGATGTTTTCTTGAAGGAATATTTCAGCAGCAATGCCTTCAAGGTGATGACGACGGAAGGCTTTATCGAATACATGGATAAGAACTTGTTTAAGAAGAATGGCCTTGAAGCTGATAAAACGATTTATGAACAATGGATATATGGTCCGGGACTACCTGCAGATTCACCTATTCCTGTATCGGATCGCTTCACCAAGGTTGATGAAGCACTTACTTCGTGGCAGAATGGCACCGCTCCGGGAGAACTAGCTACATCAGAATGGAGCTCTCACGAGTGGTTACATTTCATCCGTGCTCTGCCTGAAGACATTGCCTTTGATCAAATGAAGGCACTGGATAGTGCGTTCGGATTTACCGCTTCCAAGAACTCCGAAGTGTTCTCGGCATGGATGATCCATGCGATCAGACATCAATATGAAGATGCCTATGATGAACTAGAAGCATTCCTGATCAAAACAGGGCGTAGAAAATTTTTATCGCCAATTTATGGCGAGATGATCAAAACCGAAGCGGGAAAACAAATGGCGCTTAGGATATATGAAAAGGCAAGGCCAAATTATCACTTTGTGTCAACCAATACCCTTGATGAGATGTTAGGTTTAAGTGAAGGGCAAGGTTAATACCTTCTATATAATTCTGATCAATCCACTTTAACATAAACTAAGAACTATGGCTCAAATTACGCTTAAAGGAAACCCTTTCAACACCAGTGGTGATTTACCCGCTGTGGGGTCTACTGCTCCTGATTTTAACCTAACTGCCACTGACCTGGGTGGAAAGACCCTGGCCGATTATAAGGGGCAGAAGGTGATATTAAATATCTTCCCAAGCATCGATACTTCTACCTGTGCTACATCAGTACGAGAATTTAACACTAAGGCAACCAGCCTCGACAATACCGTTGTAGTCAGTGTTTCGAAAGACCTTCCTTTTGCACACAGCCGATTCTGTGCTGCCGAAGGAATAGAAAACGTGGTTACATTGGCTGACTATAAGAGTGAAGACTTCGGCAATAATTATGGCGTGAAAATAGTAGACGGCCCGTTGGCAGGATTGCTTGCGCGTTCTATTGTGGTGTTGGATGAAGAAGGCAAGGTAAAACATACCGAATTAGTAGCTGAGACGGTAGATGAGCCGAACTATGATGCTGCGATTGCGGCGCTTTGATAAATTGTAATATTAGCTAGAATACAAACCTGAGAGATTCTTGAAACCTCTCAGGTTTTTTTGTTTGAGGTGGTTTGTAACCGTTTGTGAAACACAAACGGTGGCTTTGCAACGCTATCGATTAAGATCACATATTTCCAGCCCCCTTGTCCTCATGAAAGGAACTTAGTGGCCTCCAGCATGATGGTCATTTCTTGTACATATGGTTTAATTACTGCACAATAAGGCCTTCTAAATTCTTGCTGAGATATCTGCGAATGCCGAGGGTACCTACCTAAACCCTACTAATATCCAATAAGACTCTTCCAGAATGACAGTACTGATCAATTCATCAAACCACTTTAATGAGATTCCCCGGATTTACTCCTACGTCGTAAACCGTGGAATGACGGTAGTAAAAGACCTGACAGGTTTTGGAAACCTGTCGGGAATTAAGCTTAAGTTCTACTCATAAACCACGCTCACTTTCTTGCTTAAAGGAGTGGCTGCGCCGTCTTCAAATTCAACTTGTATTTGATATTGGTACTGACCGCCGATGGCGAGGGCGCGGTCTTTATATGCCTTGGAGCTGGCATTGAGGGTTTTATATCTTCTTATTGGGCCTCCATCTTTAGATCGGTAGATGATATAGTTCAATACGCCAGCTTGCTCGTATTCCCAACCGAGATCGATCAGTCTTCCCTCTTTATTCACCGTGGCCTTTAAATCGTCAACCGGTGTTCTAATGCCAGAATCAATGGACGTAACACCAATAGTGGTGGCTTGGGATTGCAATCCGGCAGCATCTATTACATAAAGTTGATAACTGTAGTTTTTACCTACTTCTACATTCTTATCCAGGTAATGCTCCATTTTATCTGATACAGGTATCTCAGCCACTAAAATGGAGTCTGTTTCTCCCTGAGTAAGTCTGAATAATTCGTATCGGTCAGCATCTTTACTGATGCTTTTTTCCCAGTTCAGGTATATTCCTTCATCAGTAGACTCAGCCCTGGTGAACACTGTCGCCACCGGCGATACTATATCAGGGCGTACAAGTTGTAAAGGCTCAGAGTATGCAGATGGGTTATAGCGGTAATCATAGGCTACCACTTGATAATACACGTGCCTGGTCAGTGTCTTAATATTGATAGAATCCTTATAATCACTGAACCTGAGGAAGTCCCCTGTGATTTGAATGGGTTCTTCTTTCAAGCTATTAAGCCTGAACACCTTATATCCCAGCAGGTCGCTCTCGCCATTAGGCTTCCAGGAAAGTGTGACCCAACCCGTAGTATCTACCTTACCGGTTAGACCTTGAGGTGCTTGCGGCGGTGTGTTATCCTCCAATTGAAACAGGGCCGGAAATGATGATACTTCTTGCCCATCAAAGGTGATGGCTTTAACTACGTAGTAATTAACAGGGTCTGGCTTTTTATCGACGAAGAAACTGGCCGAAGTATTCAAAGGTGTTTGATACAGGTTTTTGAAAGGGCCTTTATCGTTGTTTCCTCTGGCGACTATATATCCTTTGATGTCATTCCTATTGGTCTTGGGATAGCGCCACTTGACCATTACCTCATCGCCTTCCAATAGCGTGATGCTCTCAATGACAGGGATGATACCTTTGGCAGACACCAAGCCTACTCCACTGATTGCTTCAGAAGGAGGGCCTTTCTCCCCAAATGGTGTAATTCCTCTTACTCTGAATTGGTATACTTTATTGTTTTGTGGAAGCGAGTCTACATAATATGTTCTTTCCTTAGGCCCGGTTCCTTCTTTTCTGGTATTCAGGAAACTAGAATTCTGAGTCCTTTGGAAGGTCTTTCCTTCATCATCCGATCGTTCTACGATGTAAGAGGTATAAATGCGTTGGTGATAAAAGCTGTTCCAGTTAATTGCCACTGACCGGTCGCCAAAACCTACTTTGACATCTTCAGGGGGAGGCAGTTTCATTATCTCTTGTGGATCGGTAAAAACAGAACCATGCCCTACAGGATATTTTGGGTTTTCGCCGGCCAAAGAAACGCGGTATACGTACTTACTATCCCTATCAAAATCGGTGTCCACAAAGAGGAGCCCTAAACCGCGCGCTGCATTGATAGAAACATCTGCGGAGAATAAAGCAAAGCTGAAACGGTTTTCATTTTCTGTTACCTGATTGATAAACAACCCAGCATTTTCAGTCGGGTCTGTGAGCTCGAATGTTTCGCCATAAAGTGCCTGAGCAGCAACGGCGGCATAATCATCTCCTTGTACCAAAGGCTCCCAATCATCAAGTGGTAGGGGTTTAATGGGATTGGGAGTCAATCTAATTTTTTCAGGGGCGCGTGTTGTATCAATTACGCCTTCGCTATTGGCCACGGCATAACGTTCAATTATGTAGCCATATTGGTTTCCTAATTGCCATGCAATAGGGGTCGTAGGGGCAAACCTCAATACAATAGAGTCTTTTTTAACCCTGGCCAATGCTTTTATCTCCGCTTTGGGTTTTTGTTGGGCGTTCAGCACCAACGAGGTGATGGCCAAAAAAAATGTCAATAAGTATTTCATAATGCTCGTTGCAGCCTTCATTTACTAAAAATCAATAGTATAAACCTTGCTTGATGTGGTTTTGTTAATTCCCGGCAAGCGATAGCCCACCTTGAACCTATACTGACCTTTCAACATGTTGATATAACTTCCACTCATCAATCGATATGCCCCTACCGGGATACCTTGAGCGTTGGAATCAATGTATTTATCCCATGCTTTTTGCCTCAATTCGAAGTAGTCATTGTATGCATAGAATGAGAGGTCGTATATGAATTGCGTCTGATCAGCATAGCCGGGCGCTTCACCGGAAGCGGCACCCTCTTCTGTCAGTTTAAACAGTGGTGTCTCTTGATAGATGGACATTCCTCTTAATGGCGGAATGCCTACAGGTTCTGTTTCCCTCCAGGAAATATCAAGGTCGGAGTTGACTGGATAGTATTGATAAACCATAGGGTAGATGTTGTCTCGGTACCATGGGTTATCCGTTAATGCTTCCAATGTAACCAAGGCCTCAATTTCTTCCCCGTCACCAACCAGTTCAAATTCATCGAATTGCTCAGGGGCAAAAGTTGTAGCCCCGAGCTTCCACAGGTTCAAGCCTACAATTGGCCCAGCGCCACTGTTATAACCACTCAGCGCATCGAGCTTGGCCGTGAATGTCTTGTATTTACTGGTTCTAAAGTGTGATGTATAGATGACCTTTTCCTTGGCCAATGTCAGTACTTCATCTATGTTTTTGGTTTCCAGATCGATGGTTGTACCTCCTTGGGAAGCTACATTTTCCTTGCTGGCGGTTACATTCTGGTCTACCGCCTGTCTGGCGTCCTGAGGCGTTCTGACTAGTAGAATGTCATAAACTTTTTCCGGTGATAAATTCTGAGGGATACCGAAGCTAATGGCTCCACGGCTGCTTCCGCCTTGGTAGGTAACCGGAACATCTGTGAAAGTGGGTTGACCTTTGGGCGCAAAACGTGCTACATATTCCCAGGCTTTGCCATCTATTTCTGTTTCAAAGAGGTAATCCATGCCAGAGTAGAGCTGGATATACCCTTCGCCATGTTCATCCTGGTGGAAATGATATTGTTTGGCTATAGGATAGCTGTATTTTACATTCTCGTCAGGAATTTCTTCAGGAGCCTCCCCAGTAGTGAAAGTTGACGCTTCCTCTTCTATTTCTTGCTCTTTGCTTCCTCCCATTGGTCGCCATACCCCGTCAATTTTCTCCTCCCACAGTATTTTTACATAGGTTTTGATATTGGCCTTTGGCGGTAGAACCTGGTATGGGTTAAAGATAGCTACGTCATGATTATCATTCCATTCTAACTCACCAGTGATAAGGTCACCATTATGAATCACATTGAACTCATCCAACTTCACTCGGTAGCTGTTGAGCTCTCCTTCACTATCCATGTATTCGAATTCTTTATCAATGGCTACATTGAATGCTGCTTGAGGAGCCGAGAATACGCTTACCTCTCCATCAGCAGCGTGAGGTTTAACATCGGCAATCACTTTGATACCTAAGCTATTAGCACCGACGATTTCACATTCTTTACCAATGGTCACTTTGAAGCGGCAATTTCCACTAACCAGTCCTCCCAGAATAGAGAATTTTCCACCGACTACCCCTTGCATCCAAACCGGATTAGGTAGTTTGGCCTGTAGTACTGCAGCCGCTCCTATACTTAGAATTTCGAATTCTCCTTTGATGAATTTCAGCTTTACATGCACACCAATACTACCCATCAAGAAGGCATAGGCTTGTCCGGAAGCGTACCACCCGTTGATTCCAATTCTATCTGATTCCCCGGCACAATGTGCATCACCATAATTTCGGAGCATGATATCAAAGCCAGCACCTGCCTGGAACTGACCATAAAAGATCAGGAATTTCAAACGTCCTGTATTGACCAACATGCTTGAACCAAAAGCGATACCGCCTCCTGTAGCAATGGCATTTTCATCACGCATGAAGTCCAAATCCATATCCCCCAATATTTCGGAAACCTGTGAAGGTGGGGTAGGCATATCGTGGATATAGGTACCGGCCATGAAGTAGGCTCCGGTTTCTACTAAGCCAATGAAGTTCAGGCCAACACGTTGCTCGGGTGTACCTACATGCACGTACCATTCATCTGGCGCAAAGTGAATTACGGCAGAGCCTGCCAGGCCATTAGGCCCCACACCCCTTAGCACTCCACCCACGTTGATGTAGGTATCAAGTGTGGCGTGGAATACCCTATTCTGAAAGTCGTATAGCATATCCAAATCCGCGTACATCGGGGCTTTGGCGCTGCGCTTTTCTATCGGTGTCATGAAGAATGCCTCACCTCTAAATCGAATGAAACGCACACCTCCTCCACTATTGAAAGCCATTTCGAATGTCACGTCTCCATTGAGCGGGTGAGGATTGGGTTGTGTACCGAGAATAACCGAAGCTTTGAATCCTATACCTATGCTGGCATCTGGCACATATCTGGAACCACTGCGAGTGGCCCCTATCTCGAACTTGTCGTTTTCGCCATTCTTGGTGATGAAATCATCCACTTCGAAGAGTTGACGTTTTTCAAGGTTCATATGGTAGTACATACCTCCACCAAAACCGTAGATACCCACTGCGCCATTTCCTTTTGGTGTTTTGAATCGAAACTGGGCATCCACATACCAATAGCGCAGGCCTTTGACATTACCAAATTGGGCAATGGCTTTCATGCCCGGGCCAGGGTCAAATTGTGCGTTAATCTCCCCTCTAAACCCACTACCGAATGTAGAATCTTCGTCATATAAACTGAGTGTCCCCTCCAGGCTATAACTACTTCCCTTTACATCAATATGAATATCTGATATCTCGGTGCTCTTATGCTTCCACTTTTGTTTGGTAACGGTAAACTCGCCGTTGTTCTGTATTTCCTCTTCGATTTCCCCATTCACCTTGACTGTAGTCTCGGCAGAAAAACCTTTGTCTTCCTTGTTCATCAGGTTGAGCATGACATCGAGCGTAAGACTCAGCTGATCCTGATTATGTTGAAAGATGAGGTTATTGATCGCTATGGGGAAATTGGATACTTTTTGGTCTCCTTTACCCGTCAACTCCCATACTCCGTTTCGGATGTAGGGCTTTTCGCTGGCTAAATGCAGGTCTTGAAATTCCAGCCCTCGTACTGCTACCTTTGCGCCATCCTGAACACTTATTCTACCATTGAGAATGGCTTCGGGTTTTAGTTTACCGTCTTGTTTGGTAATGATAATGGTAGAATTAGGAAGCAATTCTACCTTGGCGGAAAGGACTGAGGCTGATAATGTTTTATTTGGTGTAACGCTAAAACGATAATTCGTCTCATTGTTTTCTTCGAAAATAAGAGCGGCGTATTTTACCGGAGCATCATCATCAAACAGCGGCACATTCATTTGGCCTTTGAATGCTCCTCCTTTCAATTGGCTTTTCACCATCACCACTCCCAAAGAGTCTATTGAGAATGGCCATCCGTTCAGCGTTCCCTCTTCTCTGCCAAACAGGTTTTTCACACCGACCGCTCCTGAAAAGCCCATTTTGTCGATGATCATGTTCTGGGCGGTAATTTCTTTACGTCCTTTGTTGGTGGCTAATTCTTGCGGAAGTTTGATCGTGATCTCCCTCAGGAAAAAGCCTTGCCAAAGCATCATATTCCCTTCAAAACCACTTTGGTAGTCCTTAGGGAATTGCATATTCTGGGGGTTTACTATATCACTGAAATCAATGGTGGCATCATCTACCGAAAAGCTAAAACCTTTGAGCTTGGGTACTTGAAAAGGTGTAATTTCTACCTGGGCAATGAGGTCATCCCAGCTTTGTACATTGGTTTCAAAAGTGGCTTCGACTTGCTTGCCTTGTACCGGTTCTCCGTTAGGGCCTTCTGGTACCAGCATTTCTTCGTCAAATCGAAATATTCCTTTAAGATTGATTGATTTGAACCCCCCGCAATCCCATTCCACAAAGTTGCGTTTATCACTAACTGGTAATTCAAGGGTAATTTTCTTACCAATGTCTATGTCCTGTTTGGAAACCAAATAAAGACGTTGCAAGTTGGTGCTGGCTAGGCCCCCAGGATGGAATCCTATGTTTTCTGCGGCAAAGGCGATCCGCTTTCCGGAAGAGGGCATTTCAAGCGAAACGTAAGCATTGAAGAATGCCCCTCGTGGCGTGAAGCGCGCCGAGTCGATCATGATCATGTATTGCAGGTCACCGATATTCCTGGCGATACCAACCGGTAAGCTGGCCAGATCTTCTTCTGTCAACTGACTCAGGGTGTTGCCTTCTTCTATGATCTTATCGTGAAGGGCATGTATTTTATCTGCGAGTTCATTGTTAGCAGGGGTCTCGGTTTGCCCAAGGGTAATATGGCTGGCCAAAAGCCCTGCCCAAAGCATTGCTATTTTTAAGTATCTAGATAGCATATTAAGTGTTCCTTTTCACACCATCCGGTATTGTGGATTGATTAAAGCCGACCGGATTATTGAATTCTTTCTTTATTACAACTTGCAAAGCTAATGGCCTTAGCAGGGTTATTTTCTGAATTCTTTAGGTGGAGCTTACAGTCTATCTTTAAGGGCATTCTCCCGTTTTGACTGAATACACTTAAGAAATGGTAGTTATGCTGCCTATTATCTATCAAACCTCAGCCTTTTCTTACATTTTACACCCTAATTTAGTCTCAAAACGAGGCCTCAACACGCTGAAAATCAATAAGGTTTGTCTGAGTGATGACAATGTTGGGAGGGTGGTCAAGAAGAATTTGGAATCTTTTCTAGTTAGCCATAAATGATATATTCCCAATGCCCTTATATCATCAGGGCTGTTGGCCACTAAGCGTATCTCATCCAGATCCTTGATCAGAATGTTGGCATCATTTGAGTATTCCAAGGCATCTATCAGTTTAGGATTACATATAACCTCGAGCATGAACTAAGAGAGCTTAAAAAGAGAGTTTTAAGTTTTACACCATCAGACAAGTAGGTCTGTCTGAATGCTAACTTTCACTTTTCAGAGAGCATGAATGTCAATCTCAACCTGTCCTTCTTCTACCGAAATATCCGACTCAAGAAAATCACGCCACTTCTCAAATAACGCTAAGATTTGTACGGTAGGAATTTTAATATCCTTATCAGGGCTATATACATAGAACCAGTCTCTGTAGGCATAAGAGTCTACCTCATAAACTTCACTTCCCGCAACACAAACTCTTCATGATATTTGAACACCGAAATTTCATCCTCAATCATTAATTCAAAAACTTCAAATCAGAAGCTATCATCAAATATTCCTTCGTAGACAGCGAACCCGTATGGTCAATTCCGCCTTTGTTTTTTTTTGAATTGGTCATTTATTAAATTGAAGAAGGTCTGAGTTTAAAACCACATTTCTATCATATGGTCAATACCTAATGCTACAAATAGTCTTATCTTTCTGTATCTCTCAGCTACCCTTCAATCATCACGTAATTGAAAAGGATCAATCACGGTTTAAATTCTAATTTCTCAGAAATAGAATCACTCAAATAAGTGTTGTTCTTAAAATGTCCTATTTATTGTTGTTCTAAAGAAAGTTCATCAACCATAGATATTGCAACTGATCTAATAGCAACATGAATTACGACAATGGTTATTGATTTGCTAAAGGCCTTCAATAAGTTCTTTTGCCCTATCTAGCTCTTGATTTAAATAACTCATGTCTATACCGTGAACTCTTGAATAAAAGGCATTAAATAGTAGAATATTATTAAATAATTCTCTTAAGAATTTGTTTTTTTCAACAATCAGTTCCTGAGTTATTACCAATTCATCTCGACGATTAGTTTCTGATATTTTTAACTTTTCAGCGCCATATGGTTTTATCATTAGACCAAAAAGTTCCTTTTCCCAAAGATCTCTGTATACCTCTTCGCCGAAATTTATTTTGGAGAAATTTCTGAGAAATATTTCGTTGTAAACATAGAGAATATCTTCGGGTGCGATCTTGAATTCTTTATCGTCATCAAAAACGATTAAACAACCTGCCTTGTATTTTTGATAATATTCTCTATGTTTACAACGAAATATTTCTCAGAAATTTCTCCAAAATAAATT
>JBCBSS010000044.1:0-50520 GCA_039819065.1 Bacteroidota bacterium | reverse complement strand
CAAACTGGGTTTATCAAAGGAAGGTTATCTGAGAAAATAAACTAAATCACGGTTTAGTCATTTTTTTGTCTCTTTAATATAGCTTTTTGACGTATTTAATCTTGAAATTCTTTCTTTTCTATGTAGTGAAAATGTTTGAGAGGAGGCATAAATAATTAAAAAAGACTCAATTTTTGAGACTAAAATATAATTTTTAACGTATTACATCATATGTCATTTATTCTACTAAAAATGAGAATTTTGTTTAGGATAATTAATTTTTACAATATAAATCTGTTATAAGCAATATTTATAATTAAATAATTCAATTTTTAGTTAATATTTGGATTTTTAATAATTATTAATTAATCAAATTAATTATAAAAAATTACTTCTCTCATTATCTAATTATAATAGAAATAATTATTATTCAATCTTAACCTACTTTTGAAATGTGAACTAGCGGAAGTGGTATGATTGATCTTGTTAAGTTTTTTTAACTGCTCACATCATACGGGGGTATTGTTTTTTTGAACCCTCCTCAATATGTAAATCGGTAACAAGGGTATTTCTCGGTTCTCAGGCAATCTGTTTTTGCCTGGACTGGGAGAGGTTTGTCCGTTCATTTGAGCATCCAGTAAAAATGATAGAAATATGAGAAGCAGAGCAACCAAAGAGCCTATAGCCATTGTCGGTATGGCCGGCCGATTTCCAGGAGCAGAAAACCTTAAGGCTTTCTGGAATTTGTTAAGAGAAGGAAAGGACACCATTACAGAAATTCCTGACCACCGGTGGGATCACAATCAGTATTATGACCCCGATCCTACAGCGGTTGGTAAGACCCATCAGAAGCACGCGTCGATGTTTGAGCAGCTACACGAATTCGACCCATTCTTCTTTAACATATCACCAGCGGAAGCAACAGAAATGAATCCATCTCAAAAGCTGATGTTGGAATTGGCCTGGGAAACTATAGAGAGCTCTACTGTTGCCCATGATAATATAGCAGGAGAAAAGATCGGTGTTTATATCGGTAATATTTGGAGTGACTTTGAGCACCTCAGAAAACATAAGAACGCAGATGTAACTACACACTCTGCTGTGGGGCAATCATCAAACGTAATTGCCAACCGCATATCATATACTTTTGGATTTAGAGGCACTAGCCTTGTATTAGATACAGGCTGTTCTTCGTCCTTGGTAGCCGTTCATTTGGCTTGTCAAAGCCTTTGGGATGGCAGCATGCCAATGGCATTAGCCGGTGGCGTAAATCACCTGTTAGACCCTGATCAATACATATTGCTTAGCAAGTTCGGGGGACTTTCTAAGAAGGGTAGATGCAGCACTTTCGATGAAGCAGGAGATGGATTCGTAAGAGGAGAAGGTGCAGGTATGGTCTTACTCAAGCGCCTATCTGATGCCGAAAGAGATGGAGATCGTATTCTGGCGGTAATCAAAGGCAGCGCCATGAATAACAACGGTTTCAACGTCAATCTCCCTGCTACTAGCGTAACAGGTCAAAAGGAAATGCTTAAAGATGCCTATCAGGATTCTGGTATCAATCCGTCTGACGTACATTATGTAGAAGCCCATGGTACAGGAACACCACTTGGAGATCCTACCGAAACAAGGGCTTTGGGCGAGTTTTTCAGAAACGGTCGCCAGGATGATAAGAAACTTCGTATCGGATCGGTTAAAACTAATGTGGGTCACTTAGAGGGTGCAGCTGGGATGGCTGGGATGCTCAAAGTGATTTTGGCCATGCAGCATAAAGAGCTGCCAAAGAGCTTGAATTTCAATAACCCTAACCCTAAAATAGCTTTTGATGAGTTGAAGATTCAAGTGCAGGCTGAGCCGGGTTCATGGCCATCTCAAGAAGGTGAAACGCTGAAAGCGGGTATTAACTCTTTCGGATGGGGAGGAACCAACGCCCATACCGTGCTAGAGGAATATGTGAAACCTCAAGCTTCAAAAAAAGCGCTTGAGAAAAGCCAAAGAAGGTATGTATTACCCGTTTCGGCCAAGTCTCAAGAGGCCCTTATCGCCTATGTGAAGGCGTATAAGACATTTTTAAATACCGCTATCAACGGGGCCATTGACCAGTTTATCGATACCTGTACAGCATCTGCTATCCTTAGGCCAGATTACGAATATCGTGCATCATTTTCAGGATATACGAAGCAAGAGATATTGCAGGAGATTGATGAGTTTTTGGAGGCGGGTAACGACATAGCGCCGGTACAACCGGCACTTAAAGCATGCAAAGTAGCCTTTGTATTTCCTGGACAAGGATCACAATGGTTGGGTATGGGTAAAGATCTCTATCAAAAGGAGCCCGTTTTTAAAGCGAGTATCGACCAATGGGAAGAGGCATTAAAGCCATACACAGATTGGTCTTTGATAGCGCAAATACATGCAGATAAAGATGCTAGCCGTCTTTCAGAAATCGATGTGGTACAACCTACACTGAGCGCCATTTATGTAGCACTTGCCAATCTTTGGAAATCTTGGGGTGTAGCACCTGACGGTGTAGTTGGTCACAGTATGGGTGAAGTACCAGCTGCTTACGTTGGTGGAGCGATCTCATTGGATGATGCGGCTAAGATCATTTCTACCCGAAGTAAGCTCATGAAAACGGTTAGTGGTACTGGCGGTGCTATGGCTGTTACTGAATTGAGTGTACAAGATGCTGAAGAATTGCTGCAATCTTACCCAGAGTTGTCAGTGGCTGTCAATAACAGCCCCAAATCTACGGTGATTGCCGGAGATGAAAAGACCTTACTTGAGGTGTTGGCCATATTGGAAGATAGAAACCTATTCTGCCGACAAATAAAAGTAGACGTGGCTTCACACAGCCCTCAGATGGAACCTCTTATGGATAGCCTATTCAATGCTATTGAAGGTATGAAACCTGAAGAGAATGTGGCAGATGTTTATTCTACCGTCAAGGCGGAAAAGATGAATTGGGAGGATATGGGTGCTGATTATTGGGTCGGCAACCTCAGAGGTATGGTGAAGTTTTCTTCCGTAATGGGCAAAATGCTGGAAGATGGCTATACCACATTCATTGAAGTAAGTCCACACCCCGTTTTGACCACTGCGGTAGGGGAGAATATAGAACATTATGGTGCCAAAGCGGCTGCTTTTGCCTCACTATATAGAGACAAAGTTAGCCAGGATGAAATCTATAAGAACCTTGATGCACTCTTTGTGCAAGGGTATACTATGGATTGGAGAAAATTCTACAATACTGAATTTGCTCCTCACATTGAGTTGCCTTTGTATCCATTCCAACGTGATACCTATGAGATAGAAGACAAGTCTCACGAATTACAATTAAAGGCAGCTAATGGACATCCTATTCTAGGCCAAAAGATCGGCCTCGCTATGGAAGAGAACGTTCATTATTGGGAGTCTACAGTGCGTCTTGACCAACACCCTTATCTGAAAGATCACCAGGTAAATGGTATCACTGTTTTTCCAGGCGTGGGTTATTTGGAGATGGTCTCTACAGCGATCTTAGAACTATTCGGTGCCGAGCATTACGAAGTAAGTCGATTGAACTTCAGAAGATCGGTATCATTCGTTGAAGGACAGGATACAGTACGTTTCCAATTAAGACTAGAAATGGGGGAGCAAGATGACCAAGGAACATACAAGTTCTTCTACATGCCCGTTCAATCGAATAAGAACGAATCATGGGTACTGGTTGCCGATGGGGAAGTGAAAGCTTACGAAGGAAACTCATTGAAAGAGCAGTTCACTGATTTTGGATCTGTATCTGCCGAGCATCAAATGTCAGGTAAAGCTTATTATAAACTACTCGAAAGCCTTGGCCTTGATTATGGACATTATTTCCAAGGTGTGGAGGTGATTAAAAAAGAAGGGAATACTGTTTACACCAAATTAACAATAGACGACAAGGTCGTGGCTTCTTACGATAAGTACAACCTGCATCTTGCCGTTACCGATGCCAGCTTCCACGCCATTTTTGCTTCCATTATGGATAGCCAGCATGACGATGCGGTCAAAACAACCTTCCTGACGCATCTAGAATCAGCCAGAATGATAAGTGGAGTGCCTTTCACCAAAGAGATGTATGTGAAAGCTGTGCTTAGTACTGATGCAGTAGTAGCTAATCAAAATACAGAACAGGTTGAGGCTGAAATCACCTTGTACAATGCATCAGGAAGCCCGGTATTGAAAGTCGATAAGGTAGCCGGTAAGATCATCAGTACTCAAATTGTAGAAGACAAGAAAGATACGCTCAACGAGTGGTTGTTCAAGGTAGACTGGTACAAACGTGATCTGACTGAGAGTGGTAGAAAAGAGATACCGGGAAGCTGGTTGATTTTTAAAGATAGCACTGGAGTAAGTGACCAACTGATTGAGCTTTTTGAAGAGGAGAGCATCACCTATGCTACGGTAGAATCAGCAGAGTGCTTTGAAGTCAATCAGGTTGAAGATAAGTCGAATTTGAAAGCCAGTTATGGTATCAACTATCAAGATGATTCTAGTTACAATGCATTGTTTGATCACCTGCTGTTGAATGAAAAGGTGGGCACACTGGCAGGAATCATACATTTAGCCAGTATTGCTAATAATAAAGCGGATGAGTCACTTTCTATAGCTGATCTTGAGGCGGCTCAGGACTACGGTACGCTGAGTTTACTCAACATGCACAAAGCACTGGCGGAGTATAAACTTACTGAAGCACCAAAATGGTTGGTGGTGACTAATGGAGCCCGCTTCATAGGCATGGAACGCAAGCCTTTGAACATCATGCAATCCACATTGACGGGTATGCTTAAAGTGGTGAGCAATGAATTATCCCAATACGATTGTAGAACCGTCGACTTGAGCCATGTACCGACAAGGGATGAAATTCGATCTCTTTTTGGTGAGTTGTTCCAGGAGAATAATACACAAACAGAACTGGCTTTACGTGGAAAAGAGCAGTACGTGCCAAGGCTCAACAAAGATTTTCCAAGCGTACATTTTGCGCAGGAAACGACTTGTTGCCACGAAGGCACTTACCTTGTTACTGGGTATCGAGGTATAGGATTCACCTTTATTGAGTGGATGTTCAAGCATGGAGCAAGACATTTTGCGCTGCTCAGTAGAAGTGGAGAGGTGAATGGTAATGTGCAGGGCAAGATGGCCATTATGGAAAGTGCTGGGGTAAAATTCACCATCTACAAAGCCGATGCTGCTGATTATGATCAACTGGGTATAGTTATCGATGAGATTAACGCTACTACTCATCCTTTAAAAGGTGTGGTACACGCTGCCGGTGTGATTGGCGCCAATAGCATCAAGGACATACAGAAAAGTGAGTTCATTGATATTTTGAAGCCTAAATTGGGAGCTTGGAATTTACACCAGTTGACCAAAGATCTGGCATTAGATTGTTTTGTTATGTTCTCTTCAGCATCCACATTGATAGGACTGAGCGGACAGGCCAGTTATGTAGCGGCCAATGCATTCCTTGATGGACTTTCTCATCACAGGGCCAAGCTGGGTTTGATCAGTACTTCAGTGAACTGGGGAGTGATCAAAGATGTCGGAATGGTGGCCAATGAGCCAGAACTCGAAAAGTATGCGCGTGCTGAAGGTTTCGAGCCGGTACTGATGAAAGATGCTATGCAGGCATTTGATAAGGTAAGCGAACAACACCATACGCAGATCAGTGTAATGAAGCTTAATCCAGTGCAAACAGCTCAATATTATCCTGTTCTAGCCAAGAGCGATTACTTCTCCGGACTTTTAGAAGAACATAAACA
Organism: Bacteroidota bacterium; assembly: GCA_039819065.1. GTDB lineage: Bacteria > Bacteroidota > Bacteroidia > Cytophagales > Cyclobacteriaceae > JBCBSS01. The sequence goes on along the minus strand of JBCBSS010000044.1, from coordinate 44,758 downwards.
ATCGAATGAAGCTGGTAATAACATCCTTAGTACAATCGCTAATTTAGAGAGTGAGCATGAAAGGATAGAAGCCATAGAGAAGCATGTTATTAGCCACGTAGCGAAGATCATCAAAGCTTCTGCCAATAAAGTGAGCAATACAATGACTTTCAAAGGTGTAGGTATTGACTCGTTGATGGCCATACAGTTGAGAAACTTATTGGAGAAGGGTTTTGAGTTGAAGCTACCCGTAACCACATTCTGGGAGCACCCTACTATAAAAGAATACGCTGAGTTCATATACGCTAAGCTAGCTATTGATGCCGTTGAGCAGCCAGCCAAAAAGCAAATTCAGGCAGATAGCCATTGGTTTGTAGTGCCTAGATCTAATCCGGAAGCACAGATCAAACTCTTCTGCTTCCATGATGCCGGAGGCAATAGCACACTATACCAGGAATGGTCAGACCAAATCAATGCCGAGGTAGAGGTCAATCTTATCGAGATGCCAGGCCGTGGTAAGCGAGTTGCCGACAGCAACTATGAGCAAATGGATGCTTTTGTGCGAGCATTCGTGCCTGAATTGATCAAGAGGGCTGAAGGTAAGCCATTTGTATTCTTTGGCCATAGTATGGGTGGTGCACTGCAGTTTGAAGTAGCCAAGGAGCTGAGGCGTAGAGGCGAGGCTTTACCTGAGATGATGTTCATTTCGTCTACTCCTGAGCTTACCTCCTATAATCACAGAGATGTAGACCACACCATGTCTGAAAGTACTTTGATATCACTATTCCCTCATTTGAGTAAAGAGAATATCACATACGAAGACCTCAGACAGGCGCTCATGACGGTAATGAGAAGTGATTTACGATTGCTGAGTAATTATAGGTACGCGAAAGAACAGCCTTTCCAACTACCAATAGTCGCTATTAATGGTAACGAAGACGAGCGTGTGACTGAGGAACACATGGCTAAGTGGGAAGGTGAGACCACCGCCGATTTCGAACTTATCGTTAGAAATGGAGGACACCGATACATTGAACATGATACTGAATTCCTTGTAGATCTAGTCAATAACGTCATTGGCGAGCTGATCTTACAAAAGGTATAAATAACGCAGTTTAATATCCTAATAGAACGCCTGCCGGTTGAGTAGTCAATTACGCAGGTGTTCTTTACCCTTAAACGTGAAATAAGTTAACAATGGAAAATTTTTCTGAGGCATTATTGGGAACGTGGAGACTAGCATCCTGGAAGTATCAAAACGAAAGCGGTGATTTGGTAGACTTCTTTGGAGAGAATCCTACCGGCATTCTGATTTATGATGCCAGCGGTTACATGAGCGTTCAGATTTTCAAAGACAACAGAATGCCTTTTGAATCAGGAGTAATATATGGTGGCTCGCAAGAGGAAGCAGCTTCATCGTACAATACATACTTTGCTTACTTTGGCAAATTCGAGGAGGTAGAACCGGGTATGGTGAAACACTTGGTGGAAGGAGCTTTGTTTCCCAATTGGCTCAATAAAGAAGAGATAAGATATGGGAAAATAGAACATGGAAAGTTAACCTATTCAACACCACCGACTCAGGCCGACGCACAAAAAACCACGCACCAGGTATCTTGGCAGAAGGTAATATGATAGTCTAGGGTTTGGTGGGTAAAATCGAGCTTTACCCGCTTTATTTTATTAGCGTGCAGTTCAAATGACGTAGTTAATCGTTTGTAATGAATGTACAAATCACTTGTACATTTAGTATTAATCTAACTTAATATTGGCATTCTTCTTTTTGCCTTACAATCCGTAAATCTCTTAAACTCGCGGTCTAACGTAATCAAAATGACACTTTTCGAATAATAAAAGTGACATATTGGTTATATTTTAGGATAACTAGATGTATTTTGTGAACATGTAATATATCTGTTCCATTTCCATCTACTCTTATCGGTGGATCAGCTAGTTTTAAGTTTTTATTATTTTAAGGATTTATTTAACTGCACAAGACAATGAGTAAAGAGGTTTTATTGAAGCAAAGCAATTTGGAAGTAGAGTACGATCAGGAGAATAAATTGATGTACCTAAATTGGGTCGGTTTCCAAAACAAGGAAATGATCATGGAATCAGGAGGGAAGATTCTGGAGTTGTTCAGCAGTAAGTCTGACTGTAGCAGGGTACTGAATGACAACAGATTGGTTGAAGGCCCTTGGCAAGATGCAGCTGAATGGACACAAACGGTATGGTTTCCTCAGATGATGGAAGCAGGCCTTAAGTATTTCGCATGGATCTTTTCGCCAAATATTTTCGCGGAGCTGTCTGCCAAGCAAGCCATGCCCGAGGCAGATGGAATTAAAGCCTTTGAAGGCATTAGTCCTGCGAAAGAGTGGTTGTTAGATACAGAGACTAAACCAATAATGGCCTAATAAACTCAATGAGCACACATTAAAGCGTCCCAATTGTGTGCGGATATTAGTTTGTTCGCAGTATTTTTTTGAAAATAATGATGAGGTTCATCAACTGGTATGACCAGGCGAATGAACCTCTTTTGTTTTTACTGATGTTGTAGGCCCCAAAGTTGGTGTAGCCGAATTTAGGTCCTTCCTGAAAGGCGAACTAAATTTTAGTAATTGAGATTACAGCCGTCGTTTCGCCGTAGCTTCGCGTAAATGCTTGATCTCTTTGCTTGCTTTTTATATCAAGACAGAGCGTAAGAGCCTGCCCAGCTTGAGGGCATAAATAGGACAGGAGAAACTTCAAAATGCAATAAATGACATCATATGACCTGCAATGCCGTCAGTGCCTAATGCGAGTAAAAGCTAGGACATTCTACGTTCTTGTGTACCCCTCTTATTCTTGTCCTGTAGTTGATCATGAACTCATGGGTTCCCCTTGAGAAGTCTTGTATATCCGAGAGTGTCCAGTCATAGGAATAACCGAAGTGAAAACTCTCGCTGATTTTCACGTCAAACAAAGTGACCAAGGCATCCCCATTTCTGTAAGAAGCACCAAAACTCACCAGATCGTGAAGGATGATACTGGCATTCAAATCTAAATTGACTGGCGCTCCTTCTTGTACCCTCATTAATACCGATGGCTCGAACTTAACCGTTTCCTGACGGTTGAGGGGAAGAATGATACCCCCGGTAAGGTAGTAGTTTCTTGCTTCACGTGCCTCGCTGATCAGCCCCTCCAGATCGTTGATAATATCGTTGTTGATCAAGAATGGTATAGAGAAACCGGCAAATAGTTTTTCGTTGCTATAATAAACACCTGTTCCAAAATTGGGGTTGAACTTACTATTATTCTCGAAAAAGACATCTCCAGGGTTTCTGAGGTTGAGTTGAGAGAAATCAGACCTGAGATAGTTGAACCCTGCTTGAAGACCCAATGCTAATACGCCATTAACCATTTTAATGCGATAGGCGTAGCTACCATAAACACTGAAATCATCATGCACACCGATTTCATCTTTGTTCACGATCAACCCGAGCCCCATCTTACTTTTGAGGAAAGACGAATGCATACTAAAAGAAGTAGTGCTCGGAGCACCTTCAAAGTTGACCCATTGATCTCTATAAATGGCGGTAGCGCTCAACTGAACGTGATTACCTGCATAAGCAGGGTTAAGTACCAAACCATTAAACAAGTATTGGGAGAAAATGGGCTTTTGTTGTGCCCTTAATTGGGCACTTGTAAAGACTAGTAATACGACGACTAAAACAGCAAATAACTTCTTCAAAATCATGCTCTTTATCTTATCAATTCAAGGAATCCGGCAATTGGTTTTGTGCCATCACGTTTGTCAATGACATAGAAATATGTACCATCTGGTAAATCTTCACCTAACAGGCTCAAACCTCGGTTGGAGGCCCCATCGAAAGCATTGATGTCATTGTCATACCCCTCAATCTCATACACCAAAGTACCGGCGCGGTTGAATATCTTCACTATATTATCTGGGAAATCAGTGATACAACTGATCTCGAATATATCATTAAGTCCGTCACTGTTATTGGAAACACCATTAAAAGGTACGATCTCAGCAATGATACGCACATCTTCTGTGGTAGAACAACCCAACGTAGAAGTAACCGTCACTTCATAATCGCCGGATGGGAAATCAATGATACTCGGTCCTGTATAAGTAGAGATGCCATCCGTCCAAACAATACTTTCCACATCGATAGGCTCGGTCAGAATCAAATTGACAAACCCATCTGCGTTTTCACAGGTAGAATTCCCCGTTTCAAAAGTGAATTGAGGGAACTGAAGATCTTCTATGATCTCAGCTGTCACAGGATCAGATACACAACCGGTAGTTCTATCAGTAGCCGTGACTGTGTAAAATCCGACATCAAGGCTATCGTAAAAGTCACCTACAAAGTCGGGAGTCGCTCCTACAGCTGAGCCATTGTACCAGTTAAAGATAAAATCAGATACATTTCCGCCTACGGATACACTTAAAGCACCATTAGGCTCTCTACAACTGGTCTGGTTCGCTTCAACCACAATTGCTGGTAGAGGAGGTGGTAAGGTTCCGTCTTCTATCGTAATAGAGGTCATGCCGGAACACCCGGAAATCACATCGGTGACCACTACTGTGTAAGTAATAGCTGTCAAACCTGATGTCTGACTGCCAGTGAAAAACGGTGTACCAGTAGGTGTATCCCCAACGTACCACTCAAAAGTGAAACCGACTATTTCACCGTCTACTGAAGCACTTGCCACTCCATTAGGAACAGCTGGGTCACAATTGATCAAAGGTGCTTCTTGCACCGCCATTACTTCAGGGAAGATGCGCTGATCTTCAATCTCTATGGTGACAGGATCAGATACACATGTCGGACGTGCATTATCAACCGCTTGCACAGTGTATGTGCCTTGATCGCGGTCTGTTACCGTCAAGCCAGTGAAATCTGGTGTTGCAGTCACTGCTGATCCTTCATACCAGTTAAATGTATAATTGTTATTACCTATCGATGCCGGATTGATCGATACCTTCAACGTACCATCCGGTGCATTACAACTGGTCAGGGGAGAGGAAGTGGCTTGCACCAGTATAGGCACGGTAACAAGCTCTAAAGTATAAGTGACATCAGTAAAACAACCTGTTCCATTATTGATCACCCTTACCGTATAGGCTCCTGCTGTAGGAGGTGAAATCGATGGGCTATTTGCGGCAAATAAAGGGCCGGCAACACTTGTCCCCTCATGCCATTCGAATGTATATAAGCCTGTATCGGTGCTCCCGTCTGCTGTCACATCTAATCGACCTGTCAAATCAGCAGGCTGTAAACATTCTGTAGGATTGGTAAAGTCAACCAATTCCACGACTGGATCCTGAGTCATTTCAGGAATTTCGAATTCTACTAAAGTAGTGGAGCAATTGTTATTCGTATTAGTCACCTGAACGAAATACGTACCACCAGCTTGAGCTGTAATACTATTTAGAGCGGGTGAAGGACCTTGAATAGAATTCATCGAAGCATCGAAGAATTCTAACTCATAATTCGGTGTGGGAAGCCCTATTTGCACACCATTTTCTCTTACAAAGTTGACAGTGGCGCTACCATTCTTGATCAGGCTACAATTAGTATTGGGTACTAGTGCAATGTCCGGATCTGATTCTATGGCTATAATAGGTGCAGTTTCACTGACGAAGAACGACGCAATGGACTCACAACTAGTATTATCTCCGGCGATATCAATTACACGTACCGTGTAGAGCCCAGAGGTGAGGCCTGTTGCTATTTCACCGTTTCCTCCCGTTATGTTAGCCGGGGGTAAAGCATCCGCAGGATTTGTATTATCCTGCCCTGTGAACCACTCAAATGTATAGCCTGCTATTATGCCAGGTACTGCTCCTTCCGTAACGGAGGCCGACAACTGACCAGTAGGAGGCAATGCGCCTGGGCAATTACTGTTAGGCATATCTTCTATGATGGCGATGACTGGGTCAACTGCTTCACTAATGATTTCGATCACTACTGGAACTGATTCGCAATCTGACAATAATGGGTTAGTTTCAACAGCGATTATGGTATAGAACCCAACGGTCAGGTTGCTAAAGGTGTAATCGGCTGTACCGGCCGTTCCTGGGGTACTAGATATCAGTGCATCCGCGTTAGCACCTGAGTAAAAATCGATACGATAATCACCTTCATTAAAAGTGGTGGAAGGCGGTACGACTACCGGTGTAGGTGTGAGTGTAACCGTAATCTCACCTTCATTGGCTGGATTACAGGTGGTTACGTTTTGGGAAACTCCAGTTAGTAAATGCGCGTCCGCAAAAGGCAGTTCAAACACTTCAGAGTCCTGACAGCCATTGTCAAGGTTAGTGGCTACCACCGTGTACTCTCCACTAGCTAAGTTGTTTACACTGGAACTTGTGACACCATTTTGACTGAAGAATGATGGTGCAGCAAATGGTTCTCTTCCTACAAACCATTCTACATTAAAACCTGATGTGTTTCCTGCAGCCGAGATGTTTACACCCAATGTACCATTGTTGGTATTACAGTCGGTTGGAATAGAACGAATGGTCACATCCTGTTGAATTTCAATGATAGGAGAATTATCCGACACAGTTACCGTTACGGGTGCCGTAGTACAACTACGCAAGTTGTTTACGGCTTGCACAGTATATTGCCCGGGAGCCAGATCATTGATTGTATTATCGGTATCTGCGATGATTTGTCCTGGATCAACTATAGGACCGGTGTACCATGAGAAAGTGTAATCACCAGGTGTATCGATGGATACATTGGCGGTAACACTACCATTAGGAGGTACACAAATGGTAATATCAGTTGGTGTGACAGACAAGAATGGCACTACTACGTTCTCATTGATCGTTTCCTCTGCTGTCGCTGTACAGCCTGTTGTAATGTCGGTGATCAAAACTGTATAAGTACCCGATGCTAATCCTGAGATAGCATTACCTGTGCCTATAGAATTGGCGGCTAAGGTGTTCTGTCCGTTGAAGAATTCAAAAGTGAAATTTCCACTTCCCCCCGTACCAGTGGCCGTAAGTTCACCGTTAGGAGCGCTCGCGTCACAGGAAGTCTGATCTGCATTCTTTACTAGGGAAACAGTTGGCGGCATCGTCTGGCTTACGGTTACATTAACCGGATCAGAGGCACAACGTGATGCATTGTCTATAGCAACAACAGTGTAGTCACCGGCTGCTAGATTCGTGTAAACAGGCCCGGTAAAACTTGGTGTAGGCAGGATGTTATTACCATCATACCACTCAAAAGTGAATCCTGTAGTCGTTCCTCCCACAGAGGCACTGGCTTCACCAGAATTGAGATCAGAGCAAATGATGTCTTCAGTAGTGACATCAACTACCGGTGTATTGGTTTGATCAGGCACGGTAATCGATTCTATGGCCTGGCATCCGGTGGATTTTTCTGTAACCAGCACTGTATATGTTCTTGGACCAAGGCCTGACAATACGTTGCTGATACCAATCAATGGATCAGTAAAGATATCGTTTCCATCATACCATTCGTAATCGAAGTTACCTACCGGTTCCCCTCCATTAACAGCAACACTTACTTCCCCGTTAGGTGTTTCACAGTTGTCAAATGGGTTAATCAAAGTTATTTCCGGATCAACCGTACTCTCCTGAAGTCCGACAGTCACCATGACTGTATCTGAACCACACATGGCCGTATTATGCATGGCAAATACGGTATATTGGCCATTTGGAATACCTGAATAAACTGCACCAGTAAAGTCTGGTGTGGCTGTGACTGTTGTACCGTTGAACCAAAAGAAGGTATAATCGGCCGTTTCTTCTGTGCCACCGATGTCTACAAAAGCACGAACAGCTCCATTAGGGGGTGCTGTGCTCCCTGTACATTGTATATTATCACTAACCAAAACTGGTGTTACAGGAACGGGGCCAGGTATTACTGGAGCCGATATAATATTATTACTTGGATCACATTCAGGTAAATTGGTATTTGGTAGATCAAGCGGAATTGTTGTACCAGCATCGTTGAGTACAATGAATAGATCGAAGCTCGATCTGTTTCCGGATATCATCACATCGGTGAACGAGACAGACTGACCTACCGTTAGGGCATTAATGGTAAAACTTTGTGTTAATAGTCGCGTCGCTGTAGCAAGGTTTGGATCTCCATCATAAAAGGATATGAGTATATCGCCGTTTAATTCTACATCACCGAGATTTTGAACATCAAAAGATACCGTAAACTCTGTATCAGGACAGTCTGGCGGTTCTACTGTAAGTGAATTATCAACGAAAGCTAAGTCAGGGGCTGCAAATGTAGGACACCCTTCTGAACTTAAAAATGGCGATTGGTTGAGGAAGTTATTCAGAGGTCTATTTGGACCTTGCGTACATGTACCAATCGAGAAAACCAAATGATGCAATTGCTGGTTGGTGGGTATTGTCATATCGTCGTTAATATTGACGTTGAAGTAAGCGTGCTGATTCCACACTCGTCTGGCTGGTACCCAGGGCTCACTGGCGGACTCATATACCCTGACTTGGGAATTACGAGAGAAGGTAATGTCATCGAAGTTAGCAAATGCTTGATCGTCATTCGTACCGCATACAATGCAGAGTTCGGTGGCGCCGTCAGCATCCACATCGGCTACGATAGGATATTCTACATTCGTTCTGGAAATACACCGCACTTGGTTAAATACGGTTCCGTTATCTCCATTAATAATATACAGTTCCTGCTCGTCTCTGTAAACCACTTCAGATTTTCCATCACCATTAAAATCAAAAAGGGTACATCCTGTAAAACCCGAAGTTTCTTCGTTGATAGTGACTCGCCAGAATAGATCAAAATTTTCATCTAATGCGTACAAGAATCTACCCGATACAAATGAGACGTTCAGGTTTCCATCTCCATCAAGATCAGCAATATTGAGGCGCCCTGTGCCATTGACCCAACCCGTTTCATAGTTGGCAAGTGTGGGAATCGGGTCTGAGAATGTTTGTACTGTATTGGCCTGAACATCCCAGAAAAATACGGTAGTGGTATCTGCTATTCTTCCTGTAGCTATTACATCGAGAAAACCATCTTGATTAAAGTCTGCCACACTAGTGGAGCTTTCTTTCCTTCTCGTCCTATAGGCGATAGGCATGGTAGCTGCCTCAGTTAACGATCCGGCATTAAGTGTTCGATTCCCGAGATTTACCTCATATATAGTCCCGCCTGATACTAGTTCAAGGTCGCCATCATTGCCAAGAATGTCTACGGCAACTGGTCCACCATTGACATCGTTCCAGTTGACAGTAGCTGCTCCATCAAGGCCACCACCATCTACTATTCTGACGCCTGTCTTGGCATCTCTAATTTCGTTTTTGTAATACAATTCTACATTGCCGTCTCCATCAAAATCCGCCAGACTTAAGTGCACAGGGTCTCTTTCCAACTCTTCCGATGTCCAAAGCAGGTTGAGTTGGCAGTCAAAAGCCTCTATGAAGTAATCGGTATTTCCAACGGTTCTAACAATGAATATTTCGCCGCAATTGTCACCATCCAAATTGGCAATGGCAATACGCCAGGCTGGGTTATCTACGCTACGTTGAAATTTAATACTACCATCCCTTCCATCAAGGATGTAGATCATATCATTGTATCTGTTCTGTGAAGCTACCTCTGGGAAACCGTCTCCATCAAGGTCGCCGACCGCTATTCTACCGAGGTGATTAGCTGTTTCATTTTGAGAGGCCCACTCTTGCGTGAGTGAGAAAGTTGGGAACTCCGAAGGAACAACTTCACAAACGACATCGTTACCTAGAAAATTACCATCACAAGCGGTCGAACTAGTACAATCGCTGTCAAAACAGTCGATAAAACCATCATTGTCATTGTCTATCCCATCACCGCAAATCTCTACTTGAGCTAAAGAGATGTTAGCACTAACTAGCAAAAGTGCAAGTGCTAAGAACTGTCGTATAAATCTTTCCATATTCTATTGACCTTTAGTCATCCATAACTATAAGTACAAGCCAACTTTACTAGCGACGACTAACTAAGGTGCTATATCAAGTGAGCCCAGAACCCCATTCAAGGTCTTTCGATACAGCGAGAGGCATTTGGTTGTTGCGCCATAATTCCGATTTACGGCTCTGCCTAACTTTTTGTCATGGATCGACTAAATCGAATCAAAGTAACCGATAATGTAAGTTTTAGATCAAATTTAATCGTCAATTGCCTGCAATCAAGGCATTTATAACCTTTCTTCAAACCGAAAAATAAAAAAACTTAGTCGTGAGGCAGAAATATAATTTTTAAAAGTATATGTTAAAACATATTTACCTAACCACTGTAATGCTACCGCTTACCTGGTTGCCATCGTCCTGACAATTGATAGTGAAATAATAGACACCTCGTGGTAGGGGGGTGCCATTAAGCGTTGCATCCCAGTTGTTCAAGTAGGGCTGTGCCTCGAAAAGCGTAATGCCTTTTTGGTCAAAAATTGTAACAGCACAAGCAGGCCTATCCACAATATTATCAATCTGCCAGGTGTCGTCAATTCCATCGTTATTGGGAGAGAAGAGCTTTCTGGCTGTTAAGGGTAAGTTCTCCGCAAATAACTCAATTGAAGCTGTGCCAACACATCCGTTTATATCTGTACCGGTCACGGTATAGGTAATACTCTGTTCTATTAAGGCTACCGGATCGGGAATATTAGTAGCGCTGAGCCCATCAGGAGGCTGCCACTGATAATTTTGAAGCCCGGTTGCTAAAAGTGCTATCTCTTGTCCTTTTTCTATCCGTGGGTTCTCCACCTGAATGGTCACGGATGGTTTGGGGAATGTATCCAACTGTATTTGAGCCATAGCGGCACAACCCGAGCTCGTTTCCACATCAACGGTGTAAGTATCAGGCAGGTCGACGAAGATAGAACTGGCTTCATCCCCCGTGCTCCATGTGTACCTGGCGAAGCCTGCTGGCGCTTCTAACAAGAGGCTGTCACCTGAGCAGAAGAAATTAGAACCAGTAGCCGTTGTTATAGTGATAGCCGGGTTATCGGTGACCAGAATACTTTGAACGAAAGTGTCATTACAATCGGAATCTTCGTAACTGACCATGAGTGTTACATCAAATTGCCCGGCAGTATTAAAGGTTTGTGTAGGACTGTCGGAGGTCGAAGTGCCCTGACCACCAAAGTCCCATGAATAGAAAACAGCTACCCCACCAATCACTGTAGAGGTGTTAGTAAAAGTTACCACATCACCGATGCATACCTCTGGCGGAGCATTAAAGCTTGCCGTTGGTGGTGGTACGACTGTAACCGCTATCGGATCAGGTGTAATATCCGGGCATGCATTCACCTGATCTTCGATACGCACTGTATAATCACCCGTTTGTGTAACAGTTAATGTCGAGTTCGTTTCGCCGCTTAGGATACCGCCATCTCTCAACCACTGATAGCCATAGTTAGGCTCATTTTGAACTGACAATATGGTATTCTTACCCTGACAGAAAGTTGTGGGGCCAGAAGAAGATAAAAAGAACGTAGGTGCATCAATGATCTGCACAAAAGTTTCTGCCGGTTCACTTGGGCAACCTCCTACCGTTACCACTACCTCGTATCGACCGACATTGGCCGTCGCGAAGTTCGAAATAGTAGGGTTCTGGAGTGCTGAAGTAAAGCCATCTGGTCCCGTCCACTCATAAGTTCCTCCGGGTATGTTAGGTGCTGAAAGCTGCAAAGTGGCCCCTGTACACACCGGGCCATTATTACTGGCAGCGAAGGTCGATGGTGTAGTGCCGCTAGATAACAGAATATTGGCTGGATCTGAAGTAGATACGCAACTTCCTCCTTCTGAAGTGATAGTCACTGTATAGCTACCGGAAACAGTAGGCTCAAAGAAATCGTCAGTTTCAGGTTGTACTACTCCATCAATGCGCCATTGATAGGTAAAGCCTGCTCCCTTATTGGCCATAAGCCTCAGCTGCCGATCGGAACAGACGTTGAGTGGGCCATCAGCCGTTATTGAAGCTATGATACAATTTCTATTGCGCAAGACGGAAAGGTTGGAAGACAGAATAGCGTTATTGTTGTCATCAATACTGGTGTAAGCAATTTCCGGTTTGGCGTCACCGTCAAGGTCAGCGATCTTGGTATTTCTGGAAATGAAACTCACAGGAATATTGACCCTATTGAAGTTCAAGTTGCCGGCCGAGCTAAAATTCTCCAGTACGGTAATGAGAGGCCCTCCAATACCAGCTACTACCACATCGATCAAGCCATCACCATCCAGATCGCCAAAATCGAGCCCCCAAGGCCTAATATTGGTGGTAACATCTTCAGGGGCATCAAAGCTGGGTATCGCGCCAACTGAGCTGGTTGTATTTCTAAAAATGGATATGTCTGATCCCAATAATTGAGTGGCGGCAATATCAGGCCTACCGTCCCCATCCAGGTCCCCAACCCTTACATTTACTAATGTACCCGTTACATTGAGTGTTAGAATATTATTCAATTGAAAATTACCCGGTGTACTAGAATTAACCAGCACAAAACACTGCCCTCCATCAGTCAGGAACTGATTGACTACGATTTCGGGTCTGAAATCGCCGTTGAGGTCTTCAACTGCTAAACCCGCCGTACTTGATGTACCTGGTATGATAATCTCACGAATGGTAGGGGCAAAGTTGATATTGCCTACAGTACTTTGATTGACCAGAATAAGTATGGAATTGTTTCCCTGATTGGTAAGAATCAGTTCAGGCCGGCCGTCGTTGTCAAGGTCATTGATTTCTATTCTTCGGGTAATACTACCGGCAGGTGCGGTGATGATCTGAGACGAAAAAGAAATAGTACCGACCGTGCTGGTATTTCTGAAGATAAAAATGCGATCACCGTCATCACCCTCTGAAGCCACGAGATCAGGCCTACCATCACCATCGATGTCGCCGCAAGTCACATTGATAGTAGGTGTACCTAAGAAAGGAGCCAATTTGAGAAAGCTGATATTTCCGGCGGTGCTGGTATTTCTGAAAACTGAGAGTCTGTTATCATTATCGTTCGCTGTGGTCACATCGACCAGACTGTCCCCATCCAGGTCACACATACAGAGGTCAAATAGGCCTCTTTGCGCAAAGAAGTCCGCCTGGCTTTCAAAATCTGCCGCGGTCAATCCAGTTTCCCCACCGTAGCTAAGGGTGAATTGATCGCGCGAGTACCCAATTCGTCCATTGCTCAAATTGGCAACCGAAACACGGTTATAAGAGGCTCCGGCAGGAATTTGCGCCTCAATGATCTGATCCGTAGCGCTGATTATTCGGGCAGGTGCGGCTCCAAAATAAACAGCATTATTCGATACATTGGTATTGAAGTTTTGACCAGTAATGACGGCTGTTTCCCCAAAAGCCCCTGCATTCGGATCAACATTACGTACAATAGGTTTCTGAGCAAAGACATTAGTGGTAAGCAGAACAGCACTAATGATAGAAAAAATACAGCGAATGATGCGGTTCATAATCATTGATAAACAAAAGCTGAAAGATGTAACCAAGGTGTTTGCCCTACGACAATTAATCCGTTTTAACTCCTTTCCGCTTCTTTTTAAAGATATCCCAAATTTAATTATCAGGTTGTGATGTATCCGAAATGGATTTTGTTTTTGTTGGTTTCAACGACAAAAAGTCCATCTTATCGTCATATTATGCACTTTTCCTAGATAAAATTCATTAGCAATGGTGTTTTTTTTATCTAAATTCAGCAATTTCGGAGCCGTCAAACGGTTTTAATACCTGTAAGCCAGCTATTTATATTGATTTTTTGGGGTGAAAGTTAATTACATTCAATTGAAGCAGTGCATTTGGTTAGTCAAGTTGGTCATAGTGATCACCATCACTTTGTATGGAGAATCTTCGTATGCCCAGGTTTTTGTCGGGCCGAAGGTGGGTTTTCAAGCGTCTCAAGCCATTTTTGAGGATAAATCCAATCTGGATGAGCTAGATGTTGATCCGGTTTTGGGCTATAGTTTAGGAGCAGTAGTAGCATTCAAGATCAGGAAGAGCTTCTTCTTGCACACGGAATATATTTATTCCCGAAAGGGAAAGCAGATCAAAGGGACCTCTGACCCTTTGCTTGATCACAGGGTTGTTTATGATCACTTTGATATTCCTATTCTCCTTAGAACCAACTTCAAGAGCAAAGTAGGAGGGAGCCGCTTTTTCGATTGGTTCGTCCTGGCCGGACCCAATGTAAGTTACTGGCTTGGAGGGAGGGGAGAAATTGCTTCCAGTGAATTGATAGAACAAGATTTCAACTTCATTAACTACACGATTGCCTTTGAAGAACAGGGAGAAGACATCGAGGTCTTTGGCTTGACAGATGTGAACCGTTTACAATTAGGGTTAAACTTGGGATTCGGTGTGGCATTTGAGCCCAGCCCCCTTGAACAATTGGTGCTTGACTTCAGAGTGGAAATCGGTCATACCTTCATAGGGTCTAATGAGCAATCTAATTTACCGGTAGTACTACTTGATTATCGCGATGACCTGCGCGCCACCAATAACGCGCTGAAAATCTCCCTTGCTTATGTATTCGGCTTTAAGCCGGAAGAAAGCAAGAAAGGAAAGAGTACTAATAAATTCAGACCAAAGCGTAAATAGTCCTTAATTTAAAAATACGCTAGCCACTTTGTAAGATATCAAAGCAGGCGGATTGCACACAATAACCGTCAGTTTGAGCTAAGGGTTTTAATTGTAGAACGCTGAATAGGTCCATAACATATCTATCTTGCAGCTCTCACTTTAAAAAAAAGATGAGCCCCAGTAGGGGCGACCTGTTCATAGAAACATCACCATGACATACATTCAAGCGCCGTAGGTGCGACCCAAAAAAACAGGTCGCACCTACAGCTTTTGGTCTGATACTTGAATACTTCGTAGATGCTGTTGGAGAAACTCCAACAGCATCTTTGATGTACAATACACGTTGGAGACAACTCCAACGAGGGCTAAAGATCAAACTCCTAAAACTCAAGACTAAAAGTCGTGCCCTCTCCTAAAGCAGAGGAGGCTGAAACTGTTCCTTTATGCAATCGCATGATCTGTTTGGTCAGGCTAAGCCCAATACCCGAGCCTTCCTTTTTGGTAGTATAAAAGGGTACGAAAATGTTTTCCAGTACTTCTTTCTCAATGCCTGGGCCGTTATCCTCGATTTGGATGACGGCGTTGGATTCGCTACCGCGGGCTGTGATATTGATGGTCCCGTTTTCTTGACCCCCTAAGGCCTCTATGGCATTCTTGATCAAATTAATCACCACTTGCTCGACCAATTCCGGGTCGGCGTTGATGGTCAGGCCGTCTTGAATATAAGCCTGTATGGTGATCTTACTTTGATCTGCCTTGGGTTTGAAGAGATGGATGAGGTGGTTGAGTAGTTCAGCCAGTTTTACGGATTGAAATTCCGGCTTGGGTATTTTGGTCAGTGAATCGTAGTTGTTGATGAACTTGACCAATCCCTTGCTTCTTTTTTCTATCGTTTTCAAACCGCCACGCATATCGTCTACCTCCTCCTCGTCTAGAGAAGACAAATCTTTGTAGTCACCGTTTTCTTCTAACAGCATTTGATTGATCACTTCAGTGAGCGTAGAGATGGGAATAGCCGAGTTCTTGATCTCATGGGTCAATACCCGAATGAGCTTTTGCCATGATTCCATTTCCTGCTCGTCCAGCTCATTTTTGATATCCTGGAAGGCTACCAATTTGTATAACTGCTCTTGTAGCTTCACTTCTTTGGCCTCGATGGCCAAGTGGTACAGGTTATTGTTGATCTCTATTTTGTGCAATTCACGTTCTCCGCTTTCTAGCCGTCTGGCAATATCCGCCATGTTACGATCAATACGTGCCAAGGCTTGCAGGTTCTTAAGGTATGGCTTGTCAAAAAGCTCCTGGGCCGCTTCGTTGATTAAGGTGATTTCCTCACCATTCTCATCGAAACAAATCAATGCCACACCAGTGTGCTCAATGATAGCCTGGAGAAAATGGTAATTGGATTCTTTCTCGCTTCTTAATTTCTGGAACTCCTGGGTAATGACATTGAAAGCATAATACATGTCGTGGTTAGGGTTGCTCTTTGCTTTAAGCGGGTAAGTGTTGGTGAAGTCCTTCTGCTGTATGGCCAGTAAAAAGTTGCCAAGGTCTCTCTTTGACTTTTCCAGAAAGCGGATCAGTTCTGCCAACCCGATGGCCAGAAAGAGTAACAGCCAGAATGAGACCAACCAGAAATGCGTTTGAGTCATCACGTAGATAGCGCCATATCCTAGTAACAAAATGACTGCAATGCGCAGGATAATCTTTATCCTGAAGAATCTATAATCCATATTTTTTCATTTTTCTGTAGAGGGTGCTACGACCCCATCCTAGTTCCACCGCCGCTTTGGTCAGGTTGCCTTCGCATTTCTTTAATGCCTGTTGTATGGTATGCTTTTCCATGTCTTCCACCTTAAGCGACCCGGCATCGGTAGCCGGTTTTTCACGTTTGGATGAAAGTAGAAAATCAGTAGGCTCTAATACCTTACCGCTACTCATGATCACCGCTCTTTCTACTGCATGTTGTAACTCTCGAATATTACCGGGCCAATCATATTTCTTCAACATCTTGACCGTAGAGGCATTGGTTTTGAGCCCTTCCTTATTATACTTTTTGGTATACGTACCGAGGTAATGATCCAGTAGCAGAGGGATATCTTCGATTCGCTCCCTCAATGGAGGAATCTCTATTTCTACTGTATTGATACGATAGAGTAAATCTTGTCGGAAGTCCCCTTCATCTACCATCTGATAAACGGGCCTGTTAGTAGCACAGATCAACCGAATGTCAATATCGGTAGGGGCATTAGCACCTACACGCAAGACCTGTCTGTTCTGCAGCACGGAGAGTAATTTACTTTGAAGTGGCATGGATAAATTGCCAATTTCGTCAAGAAATAGGGTACCCATATTGGCTACTTCAAACCTTCCGGCGCGGTCTTCTTTCGCATCGGTAAAAGCACCCTTCTTGTGCCCAAAGAGCTCCGATTCGAAGAGTGTCTCGGATACGGCCCCAAGATCCACTTTGATGAAAGCCTCTTCGCTTCTTAGCGATTGCTTATAAATGGCCCTGGCCACCAGCTCTTTACCTGTGCCGTTTTCGCCTAGAATGAGTACGTTAGCATCAGTTTGCGCTACTTTTTCGATCGCTGCTAACACCCTTTGCATGGCTGCGGAACTGCTGATCATATCACTGTATTGACGATCCAAATCACCACTGAGCACCTTTTGCTGATCCTTCAATTGAGAGACTTTCTTGTTGGATTGACCTAGTGCAAAAACGGTATTTACGGTAGAAAGTAGCTTTTCTTTCTCCCATGGCTTCACCAGAAAGTCGGTAGCGCCTTTCTTCATAGAATCAACAGCCAATTGAATATCACCATAAGCGGTATTCATGATCACCTGCACCTGTGGATCGGCCTTTTTGATCTTCACCAACCAATCCAAGCCCTCTTTGCCGCTGGTGGCACCAGCAGAAAAATTCATATCCAAAATGACCACATCATAATGATGTTGCTTCACTGCGTCTAGAATATGCTCGGTGCTATGTTCCGTATGGACGGTTGAAAACTGTTGCTTAAGCACCATCCGTGCTGTGTAGAGCACGTCCTCATCATCATCCACTATGAGTATGCTGCCGTTTTTTTTCATGAGGTTTCTTTTTTGCTAGAATAGGTTTATCGTAACCACTTGCCTTCCAGGCGACAAGGTAAACAGCGTGTCAATATGATACAAATTATTGTGTCATATTGATACGACAATTCTTTTTCAATTTAGAATATGATATTATATGCCATTGATTTTCAGTGGGTTGTATTTATGGCATGTATGTTGACATGTTGATGGAAAAATTTGCCAATGCTGAAGAGTTACATAAAAATCGGGTTTAGAAGTTTAAGTAAGAACAAAGCCTTTTCGATTATCAATATCATGGGACTTTCGATTGGAGTGGCGGCTTGTCTGCTCATTCTACAATACGTGTCTTTTGAACTGGGCTTTGATCGCTTCCATGAAAATGGTCAGGACATATACAGAGTGGTTAACGACCGATACCAAAATGGCAAATTGATTCAACACGGTACCATCACTTATTCCGCTGTGGGCAAGGCCATGAATGATGATTTCGAAGAAATTATCGCCAACGCCCGAATACTGCCTGCTACTTCTACCGTGGTGAGAAGGGATGATGTCTCTTTTATTACCGATGCTGTACTGGCAGTGGATAACAGCTTTCTACAGATGTTTACGTTCGACTTTCTGGCAGGAAATAACCTGGACGCCCTGAAAGAACCCAATAAAGTAGTATTGACTAAAACGGCTGTCGATAGAATATTCGGCACAACCAGTGACTTAAGCGCCGTTCTAGGGAAAACATTTCAAATTGATAGGGATGCTGTACCTTATGAAGTGACCGCCATCATTGCGGATGTGCCGGCCAATACGCACCTTCCTTTCGAGATACTCATCTCTTACGAAACGGTGATCAGGCAATGGGCTGTCGCTGACTATGACTTCAATAGTTCGGATTTCTATCATTATATGCAATTGAAACCGGGCACGGATGTCAACCTGATTCAAAAAGAACTTTCCACTTTCAGCGATCGACACTTCAGAGGTACCGAGGTGACAGGTACGGAGGAGAAATTCTATCTGCAACCACTTCATGAGGCCCGTTTATATTCAGACTTTGAGTATGAGATTGGTGAAGTGGGTAATGGCAGGGTAGTGTGGGCTTTATTGATTATTGCCATATTTATTCTGGTCATTGCCTGGGTAAATTATATTAACCTGGCCACTGCCAAAGCCATGGACAGGGCGAAGGAAGTGGGTGTTAGAAAGGTGCTCGGTGCTTATAAAATACAATTGATCAAACAGTTCTTAAGTGAGTCTTTGTTGATCAATCTTCTAGCCATTGTAATGGCTATTACCTTCGTACAATTGACCCAGCCCTTCTTTAATGTCCTCATCGGGCGACAACTATCATTGATGACATTATTGGGTAGCCAGGTGTTGGGTATCAATATCGTGGTACTGCTGGCCGGACTGATGGCGCTGGGTACTGTTCTTTCAGGATTGTATCCTGCCTTTGTGCTATCTTCTTTTATGCCGGTGAAAGTACTGAAAGGCAAACATGCCACTTCGAAAGAAGGTATCATGCTACGCCGTATTCTGGTCGTATTCCAGTTTGTTGTATCTATCTCGTTGATTGGTGGATCGTATGTGGTGTACAAGCAAATTCGCTTCATGAATGAAAAAGAGTTGGGTGTGGATATTGATCAAATGCTGGTTGTATCATCACCTCAATTGACAGCCTGGGATTCTACTTTTATCGAGCGCGTAGTTAATTTCAAAGAGTCGGTAAAACAGATAAGTGGTATAAAAGGGGCTACTTCATCATGGAGAGTACCGGGTCAGTTGACCCCTAGGGCATTTAGAATTAAACGAACAGCCAGCACGGATAACGTTTCTTACAGTGCCGATCAGATTGGTGTTAATTATGAGTTCTTCGATTTATATGACATTGAAGTATTGGCGGGTAGAGGTTTTGAACCCAGCGATCATAATTATGATTGGAATCAGCTCGAAAATATGGTCATCAATAAAGCAGCGGCTAATATGCTGGGCTTTGAAAGCCCGCAAGATGCCATTGGAGAATCTGTCTCGGTGTATGATAAGCCTTGGACGGTAGTGGGTGTAGTGGATGACTACCATCAAAAATCACTGCGACATAAGGTGCTGCCGACCATTCTATTTCCAACCTACAGCACGGGAAGCCCCATTTCAATCAAGTTGACTTCATCAGAGGCCAAAAATGCCATAGCGCTTATCCAAGAGCGGTATAAAGCCTATTTTCCCGGCAATGCCTTTGAGTACTATTTCCTGGATAGCCAATTCAATCAGCTGTATCGATTAGAAAGGTTGTTCGGGCAGGTATTCGGCATTTTTACGGCGCTGGCCATACTAGTTGCTTGCCTGGGCCTGTCAGGGTTAGCTAGTTTCGCAGCCATACAAAGAACCAAGGAGATCGGGATACGCAAAGCCTTAGGGGCGAGTGCTATAGGCATTTTAAGACTTTTATCGAGCGACTTTGTGCGGTTAATCGCTATTGCTACGATCATTGCTTTGCCATTAGCATATTGGGGGCTCAAAGCATGGTTGAGCAACTATGCCTATCATATCTCTTTAGAATGGTGGTTTACTTTGATTCCGATTCTCACGGTTTTCATCATTGCCTTTACTACAGTCAGCTTTCAAACTGTCAAAGCGGCCTTAAGCAGTCCCATCAAAGCCCTTAGACAAGAATAAACTAAAAAGATCATGTTTAAGAATTACTTCAAAATAGCCTTTCGTAACGCTCAAAAGCATCGCAGTTACTCCTTGATCAACATTCTTGGTCTGTCCATAGGAATGGCGGCTTGTCTGGCCATTTTCTACTACATCAGCTTTGAAATGAGCTATGATGACTTCCACAAAGCCAAGGAAAACATCTATCGCCTTCAGTTGGATGTCCGTCAGGAAGGTGAGATTACTTACAGGGGTTTAGGCATTGCTCCGGCAGTGGGACAGGACTTATTGGAAAAGGTACCTCAGGTGCAGAGCATGACCAGGCTTTGGAGTACTGATTATATGAATAACACGGTGATCAACCGATCTAATGGAGAGGTGTTTTCATATGATCTTGAAGGTGTTTACGCGGCGGAACCCTCTTTCTTCGAGATGTTTTCTTTCGAATTGGCTGCTGGAGTTTACACTGACCTTTCGAAGCCTCTCACCACCGTCATTACGGAATCCACCGCTTCAAAATTATTTGGAGATGCGGATCCCTTACAGCAATCTGTTACCGTCAGTAGTAATATCGGTAAGCTGGAGTATGAGATTGTAGGCGTGCTTAAGGACTTACCTGAAAACACCCATTTTGATTTTAGTATGTTGCTTTCCATGCCTTCTATGAAGCAGCTTCCCTCTGGTTTTGATATCGACAGCTGGCGATGGAATGCAGTCTTGACTTACTTGACCTTGGATGAGGGTACTGCCCACTCAAAGGTTTTATCGCATATCAATGAGGCGAACGAAGAGCATAACCAGGAATATTTTAAGGCGGAAGGTATCAACTGGACTTACGACTTGCAACCTTTACGGGACATTCATTTAGAATCTGATTTCTATGGTGAGTTCAAAGCCAATGGCGATCGAAAAGTAGTCTATGCGTTAGGTATCATAGCTTTCTTTATTCTGGTCATCGCATGGGTGAATTACATCAACCTTTCTACTACAAGAGCTATGGAGAGGGCTAAGGAAGTAGGCATAAGAAAAGTGCTGGGTTCGTCCAGAAAACAATTGGCGTTGCAGTTCTTATCTGAATCGGTGATATTCAATTTGATTGCCGTGCTCTTGGCCGTGACCATCGTGCAAGTTTCATTGCCCGTTTTGCGCTCCATGACCAATAATCCTTTGGTCATAGCAGAAGGGCATTTGCTCAGCTTTTGGTTATTGACTGCTGGTTTGTTCCTTCTGGGTGCTGTTCTGGCTGGATTCTATCCGGCATTGATCCTATCGTCATACCAACCTTCCCTGATCATATCGGGTAGGCTAAAGCATAAAAGAGGAGGGATGACACTTAGAAAATCTTTGGTCATTTTCCAATTTGTTTGCTCTATCTTTCTCATTGTAGGTACCATCACGGTTTATAAGCAGATCAGCTACCTTAAGCATAAGGAGTTGGGCATGAATATATCGGAAATGGTAGTACTCAAGGCACCTCCTGCCGACCTTAACGGGGGCAGACAACCATTCGATGCTGTCAATAATTTCAAAACCGAATTGCTCCGGTACCCTCAGGTGAGTAGTATGACAATATCCAGTGCCTTACCGGGCGAAGCGATCGCCTGGGGAGCGAATGATGTCAGACCTGCGAACGTAGAAGATTTTACCAGAACGCCTTTTTCTTTCATCACTGTTGATACTGAATTCGATAAGACTTTTGAGGTACCTGTGATAGCCGGTAGATTCTACCGGGATGGAGATAATTCATGGGGACAAGGAGATATCGTAGTCAATGAGAAAGCAGTAGCCACTTTAGGTTTCAATTCTGCGGAGGAAGCGATAGGTAAAAAGGTGAAGACAGGCATGATGCCAGTCGAGTTGACCATCCGTGGCGTGTTGCAGAATTACCATCACCAATCGGCCAAGGAGAATTACCAACCCATGTTATTCATATTGAGTGTGTGGAGCAATTATTATTCTATCAAGCTTGATATTGACCAGGCGTTGGCGCCAGAGGATCAGGCAGTGGCTGTGAAAGACGCATTGGCTACGGTCGAAAGCACCTGGAAACGATTGTTTCCCGAAGCTACTTTCGATTACTTCTTCATGGATAAATCTTTCAATCAACAGTATAAAGCGGATGAAGAATTTGCTTCCATATTTAGCTTGTTCGCTGTGTTGGTCATCATCGTAGCCTGCCTGGGATTGTTCGGGCTATCATCTTACGCCATTGTACAACGCACCAAGGAAATCGGCATTCGCAAGACTTTGGGAGCGGCAGTGCATGACATCTGGTTCATGCTTTCTAAGGATTTCATGATTTTGATTGTCATAGCAGGTGCTTTGGCTACACCGATGGCGTATTTCGCTGTAGCAGAATGGCTGGGTAATTATGCTTTTACCATACCGGTTAATGCTTGGTTGTTCCTGTTACCGATAGTACTGGTGCTTATTATTGCCGCCGCTACTATCAGTTTTCAGACAGCCAGATCAGCCTTTACGAATCCTGTGGACGCTTTACGCGCAGAATAACTATCAATAGACCTTATAACCTTTATTGCTAAACGAGTTCAAAATGCTAAGAAATTATATCAGGACGGCGCTCAGGAATTTTACCAAAAACAAGTTCTTCAGCCTGGTAAATATAGCAGGGCTGGGACTGGGCATTGCTTGTGCATTCACCATCTATGCCTTGCTAAGATACGAATTGACATTTGATCACTTCCATGAGAAAGGAGACCGGATTTACCGTATTGTGAAGCAGTATCAAGGTGAAGAAGGCCTCGAATATCATGCTGTAAGCCCATACGGTCTCGGAGATGCGGTAAAGAACGAAGGACTCGATTTCGAACAGGTTTCCCATACACATGGGCCGGTAAGCCGCAAGATCATTATAGAAGACCCAGCGGATAGAAAGGTTATCAGGATCAACGGTATTCTGTTCGTGGACGAGCATTTTCTGGACATTTTCGATTATGAAATAATAGCCGGTGCCGGGCCGGAAGTGTTGGCGGAGCCTAACAAAGTCTTTCTGACAGAAACCGCTGCAAGGGATGCATTTGGCACCACCGATGTAATCGGAAAATCGTTCTTGCTCTATAACGATCAGCTACAGGAGGTAGTGGGAGTGATAAAAGATCCACCCACCAATACCAACCTTAGAATCAAGGCTTTGGCCTCTCTCGGTACTTTTAGAAATAGAAACCCTGAGCGCTTCGATGATTGGAGCCAGATATGGGAAAGCAGTGTTTTCGTGCTACTCAACGACGGTCGGGATCCAAATGGCTATGACGACCAACTGAAGCATGTCGCCATAAAACATTTGGGCGAGGTAGAAGGGGAGAAGACCAGTTTTCATCTGCAACCTTTAAAAGGTATCCATACAGATGAGTTTTATATCAACGGCCCTGGCTATACCGTGCCTTCACAAATGATTATTGCGGAAATATTCCTGGCAGCCTGTATCTTATTGACAGCTTGCATCAACTTTATCAATTTGGCTACCGCGCAGGCCGTCCAAAGGTCGAAAGAGGTGGGCATCAGAAAGACCTTGGGTGGACGCAAATCAGAACTGATCAAACAGTTTTTATTTGAGACCGCCTGCATTGTATTCATGGCCATTCTGGTGGGGATGACGCTCAGCCAAATTCTGGTCATCGAAATCAATCAGTTCTTGTCTATCGTAGAATACGACTTATCGTTTGATTGGACGATCCTTGTCTTTGCGGCTATCATATTTGTAGTGGTTACTCTGTGTGCCGGATTCTACCCAGCTTACATTATATCCAGATACGATCCGGTCACAGCACTTAAGAACAAACTGGCCTTGCGCAAGGGAAGTGGCAATTTCAATCTGCGCAGGCTATTGATCATCGGGCAGTTCGGCTTTTCGAATTTGCTCATTATTTCCACTGTTGTATTCTCTTCGCAATTGAATTTCCTGGAAGGACAGGACAAAGGTTTCGATGAAGATAATGTCTTCTCCGTTTGGCTTCCGACCAGAACTCATGCCGAAGCACTGAGAAGTGACTTATTGAATCACCGGTCGGTAGAAGGCGTGACCAGGTCTTATGCACCCCCAATGGTAGCTTACAATTCGACTACTTCGTTTGCCCTACGTGGCGAGTCCTTCAAAAGTGGCCCTGGAGCCTTTCAGAAATGGATCGACGAGCATTACTTAGAAACTTACAAAATTCCTTTACTGGCGGGTAGAAACCTAAGCACACAACAAAGTGCGGATTCTACGGTGGTCAATGTCCTGGTCAATCGTACTATGGTCAAAGACCTAGAGATAGACAGCCCGGAAGCGGCTTTAGGCCAGGAGATACGTTTTGGTGATGACCAGTACGGTAGAATCATTGGCGTGGTAGAAGACTTCCACATGAGTTCTTTAAAGATGGCCATCCAGCCTTGTATTATGTATTACAGGCCGGGAGGGATGAACAGACTTGACCTCAAGCTATCAACTGCGGAGTACGCTGCACTAATACCACAGTTCGAGGATATCTTTAGAAAGTACTATCCCACCGACCTGTTTGAATATGATGTGGTGGCCGATGAAGTATCTAAACTGCATCTGGCCGAAAAATTCCTTAACGAGGTGCTACGGTTTTTTGCCGGTATTGCCATTTTCATCGGTATTCTGGGTCTATATGGGCTAGTAGCCTTCATCACCAATCGCAACGCCAAAGAGATTGGCATCAGAAAAGTAATGGGTGCCCATGTGCCTTCTATTATCGGCATCTTTGCCAAGGAGTATGGTAAGCTGTTGGTGATAGCCTTTATATTGGCCGCACCACTCGGGTATTTCGCCATGAAATTGTGGCTTCAGAGCTATATCTATAGAATCGACCTGTCACTTGGGTATTTCTTATTGAGCTTCATTATCAGCCTGCTCATCGCCCTCTTCACCGTAGGTTATAGATCTGCAAAGGCAGCATTGGCTAATCCGGTAGATGCCCTGCGTTATGAATAGCCCACTATGCTAATGTACCTAGTCGCCTCCGTGCGTGTCTCACGCACGGGTTTGCTTAGTTTAGTCGTTTATGAGGATACAAACGATGGCAAAATGAAGGTCAGTAAAAGCACGAAAGTAAATTTCGCGCCAGGAGAGTGTTTAGACTGGCGGCCTGAAATCATATTTTATAGGTCAGGTCGAAAGACCTGACTGCATGTAGAGGCTTTCCAAAAGTTCAAAACTTTTGGAAACTAGTAATGGCATATCACCCGTTCGAGCGCGTTTGTAACGCGTTCGGCTTATTAAGCACTAACTTCCCTTCACTGGTCGTAGCGTCCGCTATGATCCACACTCCTATGAACTAATCTGTCGTCTGCCACAGATGCAAGAAAGTATGATGCTACCAAGGCTGAATGGCATGCTAATATTGCCAGCTTGAACTGGCTTAGTATTTTTTCAATCGGATACTCTTGCTGGTTTTAGGTCTTAGGACCGCTGCGCTTAACCTAAGACCGGGGCGAGAACAGTAAAAGCACGAAAGTAACTTTCTCGCTAGGGGAGGCTTTCCCCGTTCGAGCGCGTTTGTAACGCGTTCGGCTTATTAAGCACAACTACCCTTAACTGGTCGTTGCGTCCACTACGATCTATACTCTTACGAACTAACCTGTCGCCTGCCACATGGGCAAAAAGGTATAATGCTACCAAGGCTGAATGACATGCTAATATTGCAAGCTTGAATTGACTTGGTATTTTTTCATTCTTACGTTTTTACTGGTTTTAGATCTTAGGACCGCTGCGCTTAACCTAAGACCGGGGCGAGAACAGTAAAAGCACGAAAGTAACTTTCGCGCTAGGGGAGGCTTTCCAAAAGTTTTGAACTTTTGGAAAGTAGTAATGGCATAGCACCCGTTCGAGCGCGTTTGTAACGCGTTCGGTTTATTAAGCACTAACTTCCCTTAACTGGTCGTTGCGTCCGCTGCGACCCATACTCTTACGAACTAATCTGTCGCCTGCCACAAAAGCAAGAAGGTATAAGGCTACCAAGGCTGAATGGCATGCTAACATTGCAAGCTTGAACTGACTTGGTATTTTTTCAATCGGATACTCTTGCTGGTTTTAGGTCTTAGGACCGCTGTGCTTAACCTAAGACCAGGGCGAGAACAGTAAAAGCACGAAAGTAACTTTCGCGCCAGGAGGGAACTCAAGGAAGGGCAAAAACCAATTTTCATTATTATCATCTACCACTACCAAGCACTTATGCCGTTGCCATTCCATACTGCTATCATAGCGATATCTCATTTTTATTAACTATACGCGACTATCTGTATCGCACGATACCTGAGACCAATATCATCGGATACCTAAGACCAGTATTGTAGGATACCTAAGATCAGTATTGTAGGGTA
Source organism: Bacteroidota bacterium (assembly GCA_039819065.1). Taxonomy (GTDB): domain Bacteria; phylum Bacteroidota; class Bacteroidia; order Cytophagales; family Cyclobacteriaceae; genus JBCBSS01. The sequence goes on along the minus strand of JBCBSS010000044.1, from coordinate 18,113 downwards.
CCTAAGATCAGTATTGTAGGTTGCCTGAGACCAGTATTACAGGATACCTGAGATTAATATTGTAGGATGCCTGAGACCAGTATTACAGGGTATCTAAGACCAGTATTACGGGATACCGAAGACTAGTATTACAGGGTGCCTGAGATTAGTATTGCAGCTACGGTTCATACGTATTCAAGGGTGCCGATGATTAGTATTGCACATACCCAACGATCAGTATTAACCTCTTAAGTTTTCCTTTCGGGTAACATTGAGACCTGCCTTTAGGCTTCGATGTCTTCTGCAAGTGACGATGAAGGGAGTGAATGGAGTGCAGTAAAAGCACGAAAGTAACTTTCGCGCCAGGGTAAATTATATTCAAACCTTATTAGGTCATAATTCATCGAAGGCATTGAAATTTACACATACGTCGCATCCAATAGTTTTAGAAATATTAATATCTTGCTAGATTAAGCTAAAGATATATAGCAAATAAATACCATGGTTTATTCAAACGCTATGCTTGATTAAAGCCGCACTCAAAAGGAAAACTCAAAAACAAGGAAAATGAAACTATTAAAACGGGTACTGATTGTTTTGGTAATGGGCTTTACTACAACCTCCAATGCTCAAGATGCATCAAATAATGCTACTTGGGAGGAGACAATTGATTTTCTTGAAGAATTCCTGCCAAATTTCAACAATACTATAGATGCACACACCTATATTTTCAATTTTGATGGTACAACTCTAGATAAAAAAAGGAAATATCAATTTAATGATGGCAAAAAATGTACTGACAACTGGAAGGGAGATATTAATTATATAAAATCTGTAAGTGTAAATTCTAATTTTATTCGTATTCAGTTTACAGGTAATTTGGTTTCAATGCAAACTCAATGCGAAAATGTTGATGCTGGAATTGCTACCTATCAAGATATTTTTTTAGTTAATCTTTTAGAAAAAAAGGATTTGAATCAACGATTACTGAAAGCTTTAAAGCACTTAGCATATTTGGCTAAAGAGAAACGTAAAAAATCTAAATTCTAATAAATGAAGCTGCTTAAACTAACACTGATCACCTTAATACTTAGCTTTTCTACGAATATAAATGCACAAAATGCCTATTTCTATATCCTTGTAAAACGGAGTAAAGTTAAATCGTGGTGCGATAGAGATATGAGTTATCAAACACACACATTGCCCACGAAAATGAATTGGGAAAAGAGAAAGAAAGTTATAGACGTTTTCAAAAAAAGGTTGAGTAATAACTCGGAAAGTGAAAAGGTCGAAATGATAGATTTTAGCATTACTAACAACGATTATGTAGTAATCTATGAATACGAATTTAAGAATGATGATTGCCCTAGTAAAAGCACAAAATATATCAAAGCTTTCAAGACATCCCAAGCGGATAAAATACAGGAAATGCTACAAAAAAGGCTAAAAACGTCTTTCGTGGCGGATAAGATAACCGCTTCAAAAATCCTATATCAAGGAAAACCTCTAGAAGGCATAGACTCTAAAAGCTTATTTGACGATGTAGAAAGTTACATCAGAAACAAAACCAAATCAGACAAAAATTCAAAACCAAAAAAGTCTACCGCTACAGGTGTTAGAGGTTAAATAAAATCTAAAACTCAAATAAAAATGAAAAAAGTAATTCAATTCAGTATTGTTGCTTTTGCCCTTTTATGCTCGACTTTAACAATAGCTCAAGAAACTGTAAAGCTTCACAGTTTTGTAGTACTTGAAACGATGACTACTTATGAAGGTAGCCCTTGTTACAAACATAAAGTTGCTTACATAAGTCCCATTGTTCCTTATCAATTTGATAGTCACGATGGAAGAGAAAGTTCTATTCATCCTCTTGACAAGACAAATAAAGAATCGAAATTGGAGAGGAAATGGGAAACAAAGGTATTAGCAAACTACAATGTTTCACCTTCGGTAAAAGATTGCCTTGTTTCAAATGGTTGGGTTTGGAATGCTTACTCAAAAGTAGATGAACAACGTGACAAACGAATTAGGGAGCTTAAAGACAGAGGTTACACAGTTTATATAAATCATACATTTGGACTCTCACTTCCTAAAGAATAACGAAAGCACACCAAAATGTATAGTCACATAGCATCCTACGAGATACTACGACTCTACACAAGGATTTTGGCCGCAATGAAATGAAAAATTGGTTCAACAGAAATAAAGATTTCGTTAAGACAAATCCATCAAATAAACCGTGTGTTCGTTATGCTGATGTACTGAAAGCCACACTCGAACCTATGGGAGTGCTATTACTCCTATCCAATGATCAGTATTAACCCCGCAGTGTTACCTTCAAATAACATTATGGCCTACCTTTAGGCTTCGATGTCTTCTGCAAGTGGCGATGAATGAAGTAAATGAAGGGCAGTAAAAGCACGAAAGTAACTTTCGCGCTAGGGGAGGCTTAACCCGTTCGAGCGCGTTTGTAACGCGTTCGGCATATTAAGTAGTAACTACCCTTAGCCTAAGACCGGGGCGAGACCAGGACCAGCGGTAAAAGCACGAAAGTAACTTTCGCGCTAGGGGAGGACCGCTATGCTTAACCTAAGACCAAGGCGAGGTAAGGCAGGCAGTAAAGAGGTTACTCAAAGTAACCTCTTTACTTTTGGGCACCTCTTAATGTTCCAGCAATTGACACTAAGACCTGCACTTAGGCCTTCAACATCGTCTACGAGTGACGATGGAGGGAGTGAATCTCTACCCATGACCAGGACACGCTATGGTGAGAATATCAAACAAAGTATAAAAATATTACAATGTATTAGAAGTCGGATTATATTGTAATAATCGAAAACTTTTCTACTAAACTAAGCTTTTGACTTGGAGGTTTAGGCTATATTCATTTCCTTTGTAATGTCAAAAGGCAACCTTAAGCCGACCATAACACAACCATAAATATCTCATTTCTCGGAATTCCTAACATGACTAATACAAGTCATTGAAAAAGATATTGACGTAAGTACAACTACAACCTAAATAACAAGAAAATGAGCAGTTTACTTCACAAGGTGTGTTATATACACATTACTAAGCATGACCTTCTTTTTTGTCGTATAGAACAGTTTCGATTAGGTAATATGACGCTGACTTTGTAAGGCGTTCGTGATATCCTATTGATACCTCTATCTAAGACAAACTACCCTTCTAATCACAGTAAAACCTTTTTAAAATAAAGTATGAAGAACGCAACTGAAAGCAAACTGGCCATATACCTTTTGGCTGGTATTTTATGGGTGTCTGGTGCTTTGAGTGCCCAGGCGCAGGACAACGTTTCCGACAGGATCACAGGCAAGTGGTGCTTTGCCTTTGAACAGATGTTACCGCATATGCCACAGTCTTTCCAGGATACTTACGAGGCCTATGATGCTGACCAACAAACGCAGATAAAAGACCGCTATCGTGCCAAAGTGATGTACTTCAAGGCAGATGGTGTGCTGGAAACCACTGATACCAACGCCGAAAACAGAATCGGCCGTTGGGCACTCAATGCAGAAGAGACCACTTTGACCATCACCTGGGCTGATGGTCAGGGTTTTACACACGAACTGGTCTTCCTTTCGGAAAACCGGATGTCGTTGGATCATAGCGGTGATAATGCCTATCATTTGGTCTTAGATAAAACAGAATAAAACACAACCCTCAATCCTTTTTATAGCAATGAACAATACACTTAGGTTATTAGTAACCCTGACCTTCCTATGCATGGCGGACCTTGTCAGGGCACAGGATGCATCACCTATTACCAGTCCCAATGTGATCCCTCCCTCACCGGAGGCCGCTTCGTTGGGTAAGTTTGTAGATTTACCAGTGAGTCTATACACTGGTGTACCACAGATATCAGTACCTATATACACGATACAAGGGCGTGGGCTTAACCTGCCGGTAAGTATCAGTTACCACGCGTCTGGATTAAAAGTGGAAGAAATAGGATCGTGGATAGGCAGCGGATGGACTTTGAATGCTACTGGTGTAGTGAGCCGTACCATCCGTGGCAAGGCCGATGAAAAAGTAAGGGGCTATTTTACAGATGATGCACCGATTCTGGCCAATGATCTATTCGAAGAATACACATGTAGTGAATTCACCCAAACTCAATATGAATATAGCAATGAGTTGGCTAGTGGCTGTTACGATGCCGAAGCCGACAGTTACTTCTTTAGGGTACCTGGCAAATCAGGGCGCTTTGTCTTTGACCATGACAGAAACCTTTACTTGTTGCCCCACCAGGCCATTAAAATAGAACACCCATACAATGGCGCCATACCTACCCCCGCCGGGTCTGATTACCAATGGAAGATCACGGCAGAAGACGGTACGAAATACGTGCTTGGCCGGTCAGATAATGGAACAGTAGCTTCAGAACGTACCACCGTCCAAAATACACCGGCCGCAGCCGGGTTAAGCGTATGTTATGATGGTACAAACCTCCCCACTACCTGGAACCTGCTTGAAATCATATCACCATCCGGTAGGGATACCATTCGCTATGAGTATGAAGCAGAAACAACCCAATATACCATTGATGCTTCTGTTTCCATATATGACCCTATTCAAGGTAATGGACCCAGTCCGGCGGGAGAAGTAAACAATATGCTTAGGAAGCAAGAAATGACCGTCAATGGTCAGCGCTTGCGCAGGATTTTATCTACCACTGGTCACCGCATAGAATTTGAGGCAGACATGACTACCGGTCGAAGTGATTTACAGGGTGGTAGAAGACTGAAAGCCATTAAAGTCTTTTATAAAGACGAGCTGATAAGAACTTTTAACCTTACTCACAGCTATTTCCAGGCGGCGGGTGCTCCCGTGGGTATCAGCCTGGAATCAAGGACCACCAACACTGATACTTATTCAAATTATGCCTTGAAATTAGACCGCATTCAAGAAGTTGGCCTGAATGGAAAGGCGCTACCAGATTATGTGTTTACCTATAACGGCAATTTCAGACCAAGCCGGCACAGCAAAGACAAGGATCATTGGGGTTACTTCAACAACGCCAATAATTTAACCACACTATTACCGGCCATGACCCGGGACACTGATCAGGTACCACTCCTCAACCTGGGGGAAGCCGTACCTGCATATAGAGTGATCGATTATGCCGGGGCAAACCGAGAGAGCAATGACTGGCTCAAACTGGGCGTGTTGAAGCAAATTCAATATCCAACCGGTGGATACGCTGCTTTTGACTATGAACTGAATGACTATTACGAGCCACATGTGATCAAACCAGCGGACAGCATTGAATTCGAAATGAACTACAATGCTACTCAGGATGTAAAAGAGCAGACCTTTACCTTGACCCAGGACCGGCATGTACGCATTTTAAGTAATGTACCAGTCAATAGCATTAACGGACATACTACTGGTAATCCCTTTTTGTATTTGAAGCTATATAAGAAAGAGGGGAGTAATTACACCTTGTTTGATAACTTATCCATTCCACAAAATGGATATGGCAGGAGAACCAAACTTCCTGCCGGAGACTACAAGATCAGGGCCAGGATGAAAAGCTATACCTGCAACTGCACGGTAACTCCTATTTCTTGTTTTATAGATGAGCTGCAAGATGACCCTAACGTAGAATCCATCGACGATATCCTCTGCCAGGCAGATTTCACCGGCCAGCAGATCTCATTGAAGCTATGGTGGCAAGTAGATGAAGCAGCCGGAACCAACCTGACCGATAAAAAGGGCGCCGGATTAAGGGTGAAGAAGGTGACCTTAAGTGAAGGTGATAACCTGACCCCTGATATTGTAAAGGAGTATTATTATAAGAACAATACGACAGGTACCTCCAGCGGAGCACTCAGAACACCGATTGTATATATGCATACGGCTTATGGGCATAATGGTACACCACCTGCTGACGGTACGTCTATCATATTTTCTGACTGCCATTATGATATTTCTATCACAGAGCCCTTCTGGACCTACATCGTTAGGAGTTCACAAAGCAACCTCCCAATGCTTTCACTGCAAGGCAGCCCTATTGGCTACGGTGAAGTGACCGTGTACAATGTAGATGCCAATCAGATAGGAGGTGATCCTCTTGAGCTAAATGAAGCACCCCCCGCTCATCAGGTAAATGGTAAGAGTGTGTTTTTCTATACCAATGCCAGCGCTGCCACACCTACGTACATATCAGAATTTCCGTTGGTGCCTGATCACGATGACGGCCATCGGTTTGGCCTACTGCAAAAACAAGTTGATTATAAGTATGAAGCAGGTGCCTATGTCAAGGTAAGGGAAGTTGAAAATACTTATACCAAAAGCAATTTTGAATATAATGGACAAGTGGTAGATGAAAACATCGTCAGGAGCAGTCGCTATGCGCGACAAGTAATGACTGCCTGCAAGGTTTGCGACCTCTTTGATAGTTTTTCAGGGCTTTATGTCCCAACCTTTACGCGTAAGGAATATATAGACATTTCTGATTTATACCAGTTGACTAACGCAACAGAAACAGTCTATGATCAAGAGAATGTGAATATCCAGTTAATAAACACCACCACTTTTAACTACGACCCTGTCACATTGCTTGTCTCATCGCAGGTACAAACAACCAGCGAAGGACAGGTGATCACCACCGTTAAAAAATATCCCAGTGATTATACCGGAATCAGCATCCTCAATGAAATGGTGAGCCGCAACATATTGACCCCGGTGATAGAACAGCAGGTCAGGGTGGCTAACCCCATAGATATTCATAACCCTACACCTAATACCAGTGGTCTTACTTCAGGCCAGGTAACTACTTACAAAGAAGCGCATGGTATCATACTACCTGACCAGGTGTACCTGGTCAATAGCAATGCGCCAATCGTTAACTTTACCGAAGCACAAAGCAATGGCAAATACACGGCCATGGTGCCCAACGGCCATTACGAAGCACGGTTGACCTATGATACTTATGCGGAAAACGGCAACATGCTCTCTGTGCTACCCGCCGATGGCATCAGGCGCAGTTATATCTGGGGTTATGATGAAACTTACCCTGTGGCTGAGGTGGTGGACGCTACCCCAGGACAGCTTTACTATAATGGCTACGAGGAGGATGATGCGGCGGTTGAGAATCCATCAGTCGCCTATAGTGGTAACCGCTACCGGGTGCTGACTAACCAGGCGGTGATTGTACCGACAGCATCCTTGCCCGATCAATCCGGTCATTATATACTGAGTTATATGTTCAAACCGAACGGTACCGGCGATTGGGAGTATCGTGAAGTGGCAGTGAACTATGGCGTGGGCAGTCCTATCTCTACCATAGTGACCACAGGTTGGGTGGATGAGGTGAGGCTATACCCTGCTGATGCCCATATGACCACTTACACTTATGATGCCGCCCGAGGGCTGATGACCTCCACGGTAGATCCCAACTACCTGGTGAGCTACTATGAGTATGATGACCTGGGGCGTCTACTCCGGATCAAAGACCACGAAGGCAACATCCTGAAAACTTATGACTACAACTATAGGAGGGATAACTGATATGCAACCCGCCTACCAAAACGAAAGCCAGGCCGGTATAGTATCGCCCTTGCTTGATAACAGACAAGATACCCAACACAAGACTTTTCATCCTATGTCCTTATTTCGATATATGTCATTGCTATGTGGCCTGTTACTGCTGATCGGCAGTACACCGGCCATGGCCCAGGTGACCATTAGTGGCCCTTCTACGGTGGTACCGGGGAGTACGCATACCTATACACATAACATGACCGACTTGCCTTTGAGCTTTTCCTGGTCGGTTAGTAATGCGAGCCAGGCCAACATTACCGGCTCTAACTTCAACAATGCCACCGTTAACTTTACCGGCACAATGGGAACGGTCAATGTGGTCTTTACCTATGATGAGTTTACCTTCTCAGGTCCTGTGCAGCAAACAATCACCAAAACGGTGACTATTTCCTCGATACCCAATACACCCCCCACACCGGTGGTGTCTACCAATACCTGTGGAGACAAGATCGTTTCTTATGGTGGTACACCACCACTGGGTGAAACATGGTATTGGCAAAATAGCGCCAACGGCACCAACCAGTTTGTAGGCAATGCATCCAGTACCCGCACCATGGGTAACAGCGGTACGGCTTATCTGCGCGCTTACAACAGCAGTGGCTGGAGTGGCGCCGCCTCAGTAAACGTAACCGTCAACCCGATACCATCCGGCCCGGTATTGGCAAGTGCCAGTACCCTTTGTGGTCCGGGGAACCAATCCATCACGGTCAGCATCCCCGGCAACCCGGCCAATACGGTAGCCCGATGGTTTCCGGGCCTAGTCGATATCACGCCATTCTGCACCGGTTTGAACTGTAACGTCAGCCTCACCAATGGTGAGCAAAAAACAGTGTATGTCAGTGCCTACAATACGGTGACCGGATGTGAAAGCGCCAGGGTAGCCATAAACGCCAGTTCTAACACCCTGCCACCTACGCCGGTGGTGTCCGGCACGATCAAACCGGTAATCGGAAATGGCACGGTAACGGTTAACCTGCAGGACCAGGGCTACAGCTACCAATGGTTTGATGACCAGGGCCATGCTGTCCTGTTTCTGCCTGGGCAAGTGAGCGGTAGCAGTTATACTTTTGACATGACCGGTGGTCAGTCCAATGCCTACACCATCGTTCAGGTCAACAACGGTTGTGCCAGCACTACGCCTTTACCTGTGTCGGTGACCGCTTACCAGGTACCGATATTGGAAGTAAATACTGCAGCCGGTGCACGGCAAATCACCGTCAACGGCAGCTTTGATACCTATCAGTGGCGCAAGGATGGTGTGAATATCAGCGGGGCTACCGGTGCGACTTACACGGCTACTACCCTGGGCACTTATACAGTGGTACTTACCAAGGGTGGGTCTGACCCTTATCAACCGGTTGCTGTGGTGATCGATGAGTTACTGGGCACCCCGGACAGGGCCATGAACTATGTGAAAGAGAATATGCCCTTGGTACCGGTAACTACCCAGCAAGGCGTGGCCGGCCTGACCGTAGATGATATGCAACAGCAGATCACCTATACGGATGGCCTTGGGCGTGAGGTACAAACAGTGGCTACCCAAGCCAGCCCTGGCAAGAAGGATATCATACAGCCCATAGTATATGATGGTTTTGGCCGCCAGGCCATCAGTTACCTGCCTTACACCAGTGGTAATGACGGCCGGTATAAAAGAGATGCTATTGACCCTAATCACTACCCTGGTAGTGCGCAATACCAATTCTATCAAAATGAAACGGCCGTAGCTCATAGCACGACGCCCTATGGGACCAGTGTGTTTGAAACCTCGCCACTGAACCGGGTGTTGGAGCAATCCGCTCCAGGAGCCGATTGGGCCATAGGCTCGGGTCATACCATGGAACAAAGGCAACTGGTCAATACGGCCGCTGAAAACATCCACCATTGGAGGAATTACTATGATGGATCGTTGCCACAATCACTAGGTTATTATAGCGACGGTGAGCTAGTGCTGGCACAAACTAAAGATGAAGACAATAACCTGGTAAGGGAATACACCGACAAAAGGGGCTTAATGGTACTGAAAAGGGTACAGCACGACGGTACACTGGCTAACCCACAATGGGCCGAGACATATTACTTATACGACGACCTGGGTAACTTAAGGGTAGTATTACCACCGGAGGCAACTAAAGCAGTAGGCAACCCCACTTTCCCTTATACACTTAATCAGGACCTGCTCGACCGCTGGGCTTTTCTCTATGCATATGATGGCAGAGGGCGAGTGGTTAAAAAACAGGTGCCAGGTGCTGACCCGGTCCATATGGTTTACGACCCACTGGACAGGCTGGTATTGACCCAGGATGGCAACCAACGCCTGGATGGTGAATGGGTTTTCACCAAGTACGACCGTTTGAACAGACCTATTGCCACCGGTATTTATACCAATGTCTCAGACAGGGCGACGGTGCAAGAGCGGGTTAATAACTTCTATAACCACCAGGTCGAATGGACCAACCTTAATGGACTTACTTTCGATGGTGAGACTTTCACCAAGACGGCAGGCAATAGTTGGGGCAATGCCGGTGCAGCCACTTTATTACACATTGCCGCTGGTCAAGATGGCTTCATAGGCATGGTCGCAACAGAAACTGGTAGGGCAAGGATGTTCGGGCTTTCAACTAACAGCACCAACGATCACTACAACACCATAGATTATGCCATTCACCTGGACGATCTCGGTCGTATCAGTATTTATGAATCCGGTGTTTACAAAGGCGTGTATGGCGATTATAATACCGGTGATGTATTGATCGTCAAGAGGGAAGGAAGCACTATATCATACGAGCACAATGGACGTGTTGTGTATACCTCAGCGACCTCTTCTACCGGAAGTTTAGTAGGTGACTTATCCTTAAAAGATACGGGTGCCACACTGAAAGTGTTCCGTTCAGGTTATGGGGAATTCCACGCGGATGTGGCCTTTGACTACAGCGCTATATCTTTCCCTAAAGGCGTACCTGAAAACGACTACCTGACGATCACCTATTATGATGATTATGACTTTCACCATGCCATACTGAATGATTATCAGTATAACCCCACCGTTGACAATCCTACCCGCTTTACCCGCACCAAAGGGCAGGTAACCGGTACCATGACCCGCGTATTGGGGAGTGAGCGATGGATAAGAGGTATTACCTATTATGATGACCGCTACCGTGTGATCCAGCAAGTCAGTGACAACCACAAAGTAGGAATAGATCGCATTGACAATACTTACGATTTTGTAGGCAGGGTATTGAAAACAGAGACTACGCATCAGACACCTGAACCGCTGCTCTGGCAAAACAAACAGAATGTAGTGGAGGAGTCAGGTACTTACACTTCCCTTGCTGCCGGCTGGACTGGTTACCTGTCTTCGGTGAACAGGCTCAATGGAAACCAGGATGGATGGGTACAGACCATCATTACCGAAACCAGTACCCAGAAATTTATTGGTTTGAACGACCAACATGAGATCAGTGGGCATGCAGATATGGAATACGCCCTTTACCTGAACGGCACCAGCCTCAGGGTCTTCTCCCTGGGCAGCCAGTTGACCACCCTTGGCACTCTTAAAGTGGGCGATGTAGTGCGTCTGGCCCGTGAAAACGGCACGGTAAGCGTTTACCTGAATGAAGAAAATATTTATAGTTTCGGTACACCGAGTACCTCGTCCTTGATGTTGGATGTTTCACTGTTTAGCTATGCTTCTATCAGCCACCTGTCCTGCTCTTTTGGCATCCCCAGGCCTTCAGAAGCCCCTTATGACCTCATCTGGACAGGGCTGAGCAGTGTATCTGTAAGCGGCGCCAACGGCAATACGCTGACCTCAACAGTCAACGGGTGGAACGGCAACGCCTCATCGGTGAACCGGCTGGAGGCCGGGGAAAATGGCTGGCTGGAATTTGAGGCAGTAACTCTTGATAAGCCGCTTATGATCGGTTTATCGGACAACGATATCAACAGCAGCCATAACTTCCTGGACTATGCCATTTTCCTTCAGGGTGACGGGCAGGTTAGTGTCAGGGAAAACGGGTCAAGCCGAGGGGTGTTCGGTACCTACGTACCTGGCGACCGGTTCAGGATAGAACGCGTCGGTGGCCAGGTCTATTACTACCAGAACGGCACCGAGCTATACCCGTCCGACAAGCCATCTACCACGGATTTGATTGTCGATGTGTCTTTCAATACCACAGGGGGACAGGCCACCGGCCTGCAGGCCTCCTTCTACGTGTCCAGCCCGGAAGCAGAAAACATAGACATCATAAGGGAGTTCGGTTATGATCATACAGGGAGGTTGGTCAATACCTGGCATAGTATGGTAGAACCTGTAGAATGGACGGACTTGGTCGATGCAGAAGTAAGTGGCACGACACTGTCCAAAAGCTCAGGTACTTCATCCTTTAACACTTCAGGGGCCTTTTCTACTAAAGCCATACCGGCAAATACAGATGGCTACTTTGAATTTGAAGTGACAGAAACCAACAGGGCCCGCGTCTTTGGCCTTTCTAAAACCAATGCCAATGAGCATTGGAACACCATGGACTTTGCCATTTACCTTGTTTCCAATGGGCCGCTTACCATTATGGAAAACGGGGTGAACAATATCGCGACGGGCTTCTCTTATGAGAGTGGGGATATATTGCGCATAGAAAGGGTAAATGGTGAGATTGTTTATAAACAAAACGGACAGGTATTTCATAGATCTGACGCCTACACTGATGAGGCCCTCTACGCCGATGCCGCTTTCCAGACCGGTTTTGGGTCATTGAAGAATGGTAAAATAGGTACCACCCCGGTGCTACTTGTCCAAAACCAATACAACGAACTGGGCGAACTGATCGAAAAGAACCTGCACAGTGAAGACGAAGGTCAAAATTTCCACCAGTCAGTAGACTACCGCTACAACATCCGTGGATGGCTCACCTCCATCAACAATGCCGAACTGGCCGATAATGCCATCAACAACGACAACGGACAGGTCAAAGACCTGTTCGGGATGGAGTTGCACTACAATGAAACGGTAGCCGGCCTGAGCAACGTAGCCGCTTACAATGGTAATATTTCTGCTATCCAGTGGAGTGCCAATCTTGGCCTGGGCGATGAAAAGGCCAGGGCCTATACCTATGATTATGATGCTTTGAACAGGCTTAAAACCGCTGATTACCTCACTAAAGGTACCGGTTGGCAATCCTCAAGTGCTTATTCAGTCTACAACCTGAACTATGACCTCAACGGTAATATCCTCTCCCTCAACAGGAAAGGTAAACATGGCGCTGACATGGACTTGCTTACTTATGACTATACTAACAGCGGTAACCAGCTCAAAAGTGTAACCGATGCCGGCGAGGTAACTGAAGGTTTCAAGGATAGCAATACCACAGGAGACGACTACGCTTATGATGCCAATGGCAACATGACCGAGGATAAAAATAAGGACATCACTGCCATCACCTACAACTACCTCAACTTACCGGAGCGGGTAGAGAAAAGCGATGGGCAGATGATCAAATACACCTATGATGCGGCCGGCATCAAACTGACACAGGAGGTATTTGAGCAAGTGCCATTGGATGATACAGACTTTGGTGTAGGGGCGAATGGTTGGTTGTCCACTGGCACTGGCCGTACCGCCAACCAGGACGGTATCGGCGGGGAAGATGATGCCATGAAAGTACATGCCAATGGTTCCAATGCCGTCCACCGTATTTTTAAGACATTCCCTGAGATCGTGGGCAAGCAAGTGATGGTAAAGGCCAGGGTCTATGTGCCCTCCACCAATACCAATGTTGATGGCGTGAAGATACAGGTTGGTGGCTACTGGGGACCTGAATTCACGCAAGCCCTCGACCAATGGGTGACCATAGCATATCACATGACTTTCACGGATAACAACAACAAAAACATTTTCTTCTATCAAACGGCCGGTGGCAACACCACCTTTGCCGGGGCAGGTAACACAAACGACGACCTGTTCTACATCAAGGACATCGAAGTATATGCCGTCACCCCCACCAAAAAGACAGATTATGTGGGCGGGTTCATCTATGAAAACGATGCCCTGCAACTGATCCAACACGAAGAAGGCCGTATTGTCATTGCGAGGAGGGACGACGAAGCAATCCCCAACCCAACCGGAAACTTCGTCTACCAATACCACCTCAAAGACCACCTAGGCAACGTACGCCTTACCTTCACTACCAGGCCTGAAACAACAGAGTACCTGGCTACGATGGAGACCGAGGCTGCCGAGGAGGAAGAAGCACTCTTCACCGGCATCGCCGAAACCAGGGCTACTTTCCTGGGCGCGAGCCAATCGCCTAATGAAGTGGTCAGGCTCAATGCCAACAATCCGGTTGGTCCTGCCATCAGTTTACAGGTGGGTGCTGGTGACACGGTAGAAATCGAAACCTACGCTTACTTTGAGGGGGGCAATGGTTATAGCAATATGCTCAACCCCACAGCCCTCATTGGTGCCATTGCCGGAGCTTTTGGTGGTGTGAATGGTGGTGCCGAAGGACAGCAAGCCATATTCGATGATCTCAATGCGGCATTGATTGGTACTTTTGGCACGAATGCGGATGATAACGTGCCAGCCGCATTCCTGAACTACTTGTTATTCGACGAAGACATGAACTATGTCGATGCGGGCTTTAGGCCAGTCAGTGCCAATGCGGACTTTGCCAAAGAGCTGGTGAAATTTGCACCCATCCAGATAAATCAATCGGGATATATTTATATTTACCTCAGTAATGAGAGCAATACGCTCAATTACACGTACTTTGACGATTTGAAAGTGGTGCACAAGGCATCTCCTGTTGTACAGGTGGATGATTATTATCCCTTCGGACTGACTTATAATGGCTGGAGAAGAGCTAATAAACAGGCCAATACGCTGAATACTTTCCAAGATCAGGAGCTAGTCGATGAACTTGGCCTTAACTGGGTACAATTCAAATGGCGTAATCACATGCCTGATATTGGCAGGTTCTTCAATGTTGATCCTTTGGCTGAAGACTATGTTTACAATTCTGTTTATGCATTTAGTGAAAACAACGTTGTCGCCCATATAGAGCTCGAAGGTTTGGAAAAAGTACCTATAAATGGTGATGGAATTGCCGGAGCTTTTACGAGTTGGGTAAATAGACAGGTTGATTGGGTAGAAGAGTTGGATGTAGACTTCAGTGGCTTAAATCAGTTTGGAAGTGATTTAATGAGCTTCTTTAGTTCAGATATTGGTATTGAAATATATGGAACTGGAGAACATCCTGGTAGAATTGAAATGGGGTCTGATAGGCAGGTTTCAAAAATTGGAGTATTAGATTTAGGTGATCCCGAGAACATTTTATCGACATTAGACTTGGCTAGACCGGGAGGTGATAATAAAGATGTACTTGGTAAATTTATTGAGCAATTTGGAGATAGCCACCCGGCGTTATCTGTTAAAAATAAATATGGGTATCACGTTTTTGAAGCTCAAGATAGATACACCGATTCTGAAGGAAATACATTGGTGTACAGCCCTTTTCAATCTAGAGACAATGGTGAAGCGTTAAAACTTTTCAGACTTGAAGTGTACCGTGATAGTGAAGGTGAAATTACCGGATATGGATATACAGAAATAAAAGGAGATGAACTTAAGGCAACTGATTAAAATAATAATACCGATATTAACTATAATCTTAATTATAGCTTTTTATTACTATTCTAAACATAAGAATAGTGCCGTAACCACAATATACGTTACAGACACAACTAATTTAGATGGTAAATTGATATGGGATAAAGACAAAAACCTATTGAACCCAAATGTATACAATGAAATGCTCAATCTTAATGATTCTATTTATGGCATAAACACTTCATTAAATGGGTTAGTATATTATCGTATAAGAAAAAGTTCTTTTGAAAAATATCAAGTATTTAAAAGAGAGTATCAAAAAGTACACTTTTATGCTATTATGAACTCCGATTCTGTCGCCTTAATGGATACCTTAAAGATTGAAATCGGCGTCAATCGTAATAAGATAGATGATTACACCATTGATTTGCAGAATGATGAACTATTTGAGTTAAAAACTCAAGAGTTTCCTGAAAGCAAAGTTTTCATTTATCAAGCCTATGGCTTTGACTCAATAGGTGTAAATGCTTTTAAAGGAATAATCAAAATCGATGGTGATGAATATCCAATAGTATACAGATTTGTGGTTAAGTAATGTTTTGATATATCTAATATGAAGTCCAACTCCTAGCCGTAGATTAAGCACAGCGACCCAGCGGTTATGTAAATACAAAGAGCCCTTGCATCGGTGCAGGGGCTTTTTTGCTCAAAAGCGCCTAAAACCGGTCAGTTTTTTTTATGTTTAAAATCATATAAATGTCAAGCTCAATTACACGTACTTTGACGATTTGAAAGTGGTGTACAAGGCATCACCAGTGGTGCAGGTGGATGATTATTATCCTTTTGGATTGACTTATAATGCCTGGAGAAGAGCGAATAAACAGGCTAACACGTTAAATACCTTCCAAGATCAGGAGCTAGTCGATGAACTTGGCCTTAATTGGGTACAATTCAAATGGCGTAATCACATGCCAGATATTGGTAGATTCTTCAATGTGGATCCTTTGGCTGAAGATTATGTTTACAATTCTGTTTATGCATTTAGTGAAAACAACGTTGTCGTCCATGTAGAACTTGAAGGCTTAGAGAAATCGCCTATCAATGGTGATGGCATCGCAAGTGCTTTTACTGGTTGGATAAATCGAAGAGTTGAAGCTGCTGAGAATACCCTTAATTATATTGGAGACCAAGTTAGTAGTTTTTTAAGATGGGGAGATGAAAAGTTCGGTGGTTCTGAAGTGGAAGTTAATAATGAACAAGCCGTAGGTGATGGTGTAATAATCGTAGGAGACAAAGGTGGTGGAAACGAGAGAGGTCTTCCAACTGCGGATGGCAATGCAGATAATACTTATATGGAAAAAGACTTTTTAGATGGAATGACGGCTGGTTCTCAAGGGGACGCACCATCTCAAAATAACGCTGCAAAAGCCATGGCAGAGTCGGGGACGAATATGTTTAGTGCTATTGAGAACCTTACATCTCAAAATGGTAATTCTAATGGAAATGGGCAAAATGGCGCTGATTCAAGCGCGAAGAAAGTCTACCCTGTCGACACATTCAGAACTAAAGAGTATTACAGGCAGTGGGTTGGGGAAGGTGAAAGCTTTAGGATTTTTGAGGGCTACACACCGGTCAACTATGTTATTTTTAATACAGGAGATAGTTTGAAAATATATGAATATGAAATGGATAAAGACTAATTACTATAAGAGTTATGTGATACTGTTCGTAAATCTCTGTGTTTTTATGTCTTGTGAATCGAAAAGAGTCGAAACTAGATATAGTACGGGCGAGCTTCAATCTCAATGGTACGAAGAAAATGGAGTCAAAAACGGAGAGTTGAAAGAATACTATCAATCTGGTAAACTTATGAAAGTGCAACCTTGGAAAGATGGTAAGTTAAATGGTGAGGAAATCTCATACCATGAAAACGGAAATGTCGCTCAGTCTATCATTTATCATGACGGGGAAAAAATAGATACGGCAAACTTTTATTCGCCTTCTGGGACATTGGTTGAAAGACATTATTACGATAGTTCGGGAATGATAAACAATTACAAAAAGTTTGATGCTGAAGGGAAGCAAACCAAAGATATGGCGCTAATTATTATATCTCACGGTGATACTATATCTTCTGATTCGGTGTACAGAGGCAAGGTCAAAATGGGAAATATCAGTGACAAAAGATATAAAAATGGCACTTTGGTTGTAGCAGATAAGTGGCATGAAGGCCTGCCATTAGATACTGTAATGTTGCTAAGTTCAAACAACAATGATTACCCCATAGAATTGAAAAACCATAAACCAGGAGAGAATAGGTTTAAGGCCTGTATCTTTTATCAAATTCCCCTTGATACTGCAGACGCTACATTATTCACTCAGAGGTGTTTTGAACAGACTTATTACGTGATTAATGATTAGTGTTATATATCAATTTGGTTGATTTACATTTTTAAAATTATGTATAGCCGATTATCAGTGATCACTTTGGCCGAAGGTATAGCTACCATCCTCTTGGTCGTAGGTTAAGCGCAGCGGCCCTACGACCATGTAGATATAAATGGCACTTGCAGAAATGCAAGTGCTATTTCTTTTGTTCAAAACCGAAGAAAATCGAGCTACTAGTAGATATATTTAGGTAATGAGAGCAACACGCTCAATTACACGTACTTTGACGATTTGAAAGTGGTGCATAGGGCATCGCCGGTGGTACAGAATGATGATTACTATCCTTTTGGACTGACTTATAATGGCTGGAGAAGAGCGAATAAACAGGCCAATACATTGAATACTTTCCAAGATCAGGAGCTAGTCGATGAACTTGGACTAAACTGGGTACAATTCAAATGGCGTAACCACATGCCAGATATTGGTAGGTTCTTCAATGTTGATCCTTTGGCTGAAGATTATGTTTACAATTCTGTTTATGCATTTAGTGAAAACAACGTTGTCGCCCATGTCG
>JBCBSS010000043.1:0-51144 GCA_039819065.1 Bacteroidota bacterium | reverse complement strand
TCCGCAAAATCACCCTCGCTGTCTCCTAGGCCGGTAAAATCGAATCTCAGCACAGCAATTCCCTTGGAGGTTAGTGCCCGGCTTATGTTGGTGACGGCCGCCAGGTTTTTGCTACAGGTGAAGCAATGCGCAAAGATAGCGTAGGCTGTGGGCTGCCCATCTACGGGATATTCTAACTTGGCTGAAAGACTTTTTTCTTGGTTGTTCTTAAAAGTTAATTTTACGGAGTTCATGACATTTTATTGCTTATAAAGTAAGAATTGCAAAGCTATATGAATCATAGACAGCTACTGTCTGATCATAGACTAATCAATAATTACTTGTTAGATCGAATTTGTGAAGTAAACTTTTATAAATATTTAATTTATTTTCAATAATTTGAGGAGATTAATTCCCTAACTATACAAACCAATGGACTCGGACGCCCTCCTCGAAGTTACTTGTAAGTTAATCCAATATAATGATTTTGTTAATCGCCTCAATTTGACGAATATCGCGTTAGGAATAATGCAAGGTTAATGAAGGGGGTAGGAATAGATTTCAAGGTAGTCGCTGAGGTATTTGAAACCAACATAGACGGTGTTTTTGCCTTTGATGAAGACCTGAACATAGTACTTTGGAACAAGTCCATGGTAAACCTCTCCGGCCTCAAAAAAAGACAGGTCGTGGGTAGGCCCGTTTTCGAGATAATGGAACCTCTGCAACAGACCGAAGAGGAATCTTGCTTTTATAGAACGCTTGCCGGAGAAAGCATCATATCTCAGTCCGCTTTCAAAACATTTTCTGATGAAAAGGACTCCTTTATATTTCAGGCTTCATACTCGCCAGTTAGAGATGTAGAAGGGAGTGTTAGTGGGGGTATAGTTATACTTAGGAGAATTGAAAAAGACTATCACCTTTGGGATTCCCAATCCTCCCCGGCATTCAGCAGCTTAGACTTTATAGAAGGAATTCCACTGGCATTAGGGGTTTTCAACCCTGACGGGACACTCAAGATTTTTAATAGTGCCTATGCCAAATTATGGGGTATTGATCATAAGGCAGGCCAGTATTATTCGGAGTATTACAATGTCTTCGAAGACAAGAGGTTTAAGGAAAATGGTCTCCTCACTTATGTCAAGGATGGTTTCAACGGAAAGGTAATTGATATACCAAAGTTCACTCTTGATGGCCGATCGGCACAAACACCTCAATCCTATCTTGAAGACCATCATAAATATATCAAGGGGAAAATTTTGCCCGTAGCAGAAGCAGGTGATACGCTCAAAGAATTGGTTGTTGTATTCACTGATCTTACCGAGCAGAAACAAATAGAAGACATACTCTCCGATGTCCATCTCAAGTTCCAGAAACTGACCATAAACCTTCCTGGTGTAATTTATGAGTGTCTGGTAGACAATGAGGGAGATATGCATTATCCGTTCATCAGTCAAGGCTGCCAGGAGATGTTTGGCTTCACACCTGAAGAATTAATGAGAAGCCCATCTTTGATCGAGGAAGCCATTCATCCTGAGGATAAAAGTAACTTCTTAAACACTACCCGTCACAGCGAAGAGCAAGGCCTCCCATGGGAATGGGAAGCTAGAATTCTTTGCGAGGGAGAAGTGAAATGGATAGAAGGTAAGTCAAGCCCAGAGAAGCGACAGGATGGAACTGTGGCACGTTATGGTATCTTTCTTGATATTACTGCCAAGAAAGAAGCAGAAAGGTACTACCGTCAGGTAGAAGAGCGCCTTGATCTGGCCTTGGATGGCGCCGAGATGGGATTATGGGATTGGGATATCAATAACAAGAAAGCCGTCTTTAACAGAAGGTGGGCGGCCATATTCGGTTATGAGTTTGGTGAGCTAGAACACTCATTCGATACCTGGGAGAAAATGATTCACCCTGATGATATGGAAGCCATGCAACAAAAACTCAGGGACCACTTTGATAATAAAACGAACTTCTACGAAGCTGAATATAGATTTCTTACCAAGTCAGGCGAGTGGAAATGGATACTGGACAGGGGTAAAGTAGTCGAAAGAAATGAAAAAGGAGAGCCACTAAGAGTATCTGGTACTCATTTGGATATCAACTATCGCAAAGTCGCTGAAAAGCAGCTTAAGAAGAGCGAAGAGCGCTATAGGAAGCTGTTTGAGCACTCTCCTATGTCCATTGTAGTGCACCTTGAAGGAAAGATACTTTTCGCCAACCCTCAATCTGCCAAGTTGCTTAGTGCGGAAACCCCCTATGATCTGGTAGGTAGAAGCGTCTTTCAATTACTTCATCCCGCTTACAGGAGAAAAGCACAGGAGAGAATGAGGCGTGTGACACTCGGAGAATCAGTACCGGTAGCAGAGGAGAAATTGATTCGACTCGATGGCGAAGAAGTTGATGTGGAAGTAGTAGGAATTCCATTTGAGTATGAAGGTAAAATAGCTGTACAAGTCATAGCGCGAGACATTACGGAGAGAAAGCGCACAGAGTCAATCATCAAGAAAAACGAAAAGCTTTTCACTCAGTTGTTTCACAATTCCCCATTGGGAGTAGTACTGCTAAATGATGAACACAACGTTGTACAGGTGAATAAAGGGTTCGAGCATATTTTTGGCTATGCTGAATCTGAAATCATTGGTAAAAGACTTAACAATATCATCGTACCTCAAGGCTTTGGGGAAGAAGCTGTTAATATCAATGCTATTACCCTCAATGGTCAGGTCGGAACTTTCGAGACCGTCAGGTTGGATAAAAGCGGTGAATCGGTTCCTGTAATTATTTATGGAGTTCCTGTTAGACATGAAGATAAAACCATCGGTATCTACGGTATTTATGTCGACATCACAGAAAGAAAGAAAATAGAAGAAGAACTCAAGACACGGAATGAGGAGTTGGACAATTTTGTTTACAAGGTCTCCCATGATTTAAGAGCACCATTATCCTCTATTCTAGGACTAGTTAATCTGGCACAACATGACCGCAATGATGACGACATTCGTCATTATGTTGGAATGATCAAGGATCGTGTAGAACAACTAGACAGATTTATCAGTGATGTCCTAAGCCACTCCAAAAACCTCAAAATTGCCGTCACTAATGCTGAGATCGACCTTCAAGAGGTTTTTGATAACTGTTTTGCCGATTTGAATTACTTGCCAAACGCCCATAACATCCAAAAGGCCGTTGAAGTAGAAGGAGGCAAACTGCATAGTGATAAATGGCGTATCAATGAGATTTTCAGAAACTTGATATCTAATGCGATCAAATATCACGACCCAGCTAAGGCAACACCCTATGTGAAGATCAAGGCAACCATTGATGCCAATTTCGCTCGTGTCACAGTTGAGGACAATGGCATCGGCATACATGAAGAGTTAATGCCGAAGATATTCGAAATGTTCTACCGCGCTACTGAAAACTCAGAGGGCTCAGGGATAGGTCTTTACATCGTGAAGAATGCGATAGAAAGAATAGGTGGTACACTTGATATTGATAGCCATGCGGGCATAGGCACTAAATTCGAAATCGTATTGCCAAACATGCCAGAAAACTGAGTTGATTTATTCTTCCTGTTCACTCCTTTTATAATTTATTCAGCAATCCGTTCTAACTTTACCCTCTTACACATTTTAGAACTTTACTTTTTATAAGTAGAATGTAGCTTATGCGCATAGAAGAAGTTAAAAACCAAAGCCAAGCCAAAGAATTTTTAAAGTTACCAGTTCGATTATATAAGGATGTCAAAGCATGGATACGACCTCTTGATGCTGATATTGATGGTGTATTCGACCCAAAGAAAAATAAGAGCTTTCGACATGGTGAGTGCACAAGATGGATAGCAAAAGATGACAAGGGCAAAACCATCGGTCGTATTGCTGCCTTCGTCAATCGTAAGACCATGAAGAAAGACAATGATCAGCCCACCGGTGGTCTTGGTTTTTTTGAATGCATTGATGACAAAGAAGTGGCCTTCAAGCTTTTTGATAAAGGCAAGGAGTGGTTAGAGTCTAAGGGAATGGAAGCTATGGACGGCCCTATCAACTTTGGTGAAAGAGATAAGTGGTGGGGTTTATTAGTTGATGGTTTTGATATAGAACCAAACTATTGCTGTAACTATAACTTCGCCTACTACCAACCATTTTTCGAAGAGTACGGCTTTCAGGTCTACTTCAATCAATATACCTACGGGCGTAAAACCAGAAACCCTTTCCATCCTAAAATTCAGAAAAAGGCGGACATGGTGGCGAAAGACCCAAATTATCGTTTTGAGCACCTGACAAGGGATAATTTGGATAAGTACACTGAGGATTTCATGACTGTCTACAATCAAGCTTGGGCAAAACACGCCGGTGTGGCGAAAATGTCAATGCTACAAGCGAAGGCTGCCATGAAGCAGATTAAGCCCATAATGGACGAGAAAATCATCTGGTATGGCTACTATAAAGACGAACCCATCGCTTTCTTTTTACTGCTACCTGAAGTGAACCAGATATTCAAATATGTCAACGGTAAGATGGATTGGATCGGAAAGTTGAAATTCGTTTATCATAAATGGAGGAAGTCATGCAACAAGATGTTTGGTGTCGTGTTTGGAATAGTACCGGAGCATCAGGGAAAAGGCGTTGAAGGTGCTCTGATAATTGCTACGGCTAAAATGGTACAAGATGACTATCACCGATATGAAGACCTCGAAATGAACTGGATAGGTGATTTTAATCCGAAGATGATCAGAGTGGTTGAACAGGTAGGTGGAGATGTAGTGAAGACCCACATTACCTACAGGAAACTTTTTGATGAGTCAAAGCCTTTTAAAAGAGCCCGTATTCAGAATTGATCCAGGATTAATGTTTAAAAAAAACGAAAAGCTTAACTTTTTATTGAGAAACCTCGCCAGAGGTCTGTTGTTCTTTGCCATTCTATTGTCGGTATTCTTGCTGTTGAACAAGCAATTGGATCATGAAGACGTCAAATGGCTGGATAGCATCAATGAAAAGCCAGGACTAGTTTATCTCACCTATATCAGCTCTGAAGTTTTTTTTGGGATCGTACCACCGGAAATATACTTTCTCTGGTCCGTAGATTATGGCATTTTCAACAGTTATATACTGGATATCTTCCTGCTGGCGACCATCTCCTTTTTGGCCGGTGTATTAGGTTATATGATCGGTGCTTATTTTAACAATACTAGGCTCTACCTATTTCTTAGAAAACGCATAAGCTTTAAGTATGAAGAACACCTGACCAAGTATGGCGGGTATTTGATTGTGGTAGCTGCACTTACACCTATTCCCTTTTCTGCCATATGTATGTTGGTCGGTTCTGCCCGATACCCATTAGGCAAATTCTTGTATATGGCCTCGTCCCGCTTTTTACGTTTTGCCGTCTTATCTTATGTCGTTTGGATATCGATTAAATAAATCTGATTTCGGGTACAACTATTAACTTTAGGCTTTGTTGAAATAAGGCAATTAAGCATAATATGTCAGACTCCAGAAAAAGTAAAACGGGTGTTCTTTTAATTAACTTAGGAACGCCAGACAGCCCATCCGTGGGTAAAGTAAGATCTTATTTATCTCAATTCTTGAATGACCCGCGGGTGATAGATATTCCGTGGTTGCTCAGGAAGATTTTGGTGAACTTAATTATCGTACCGTTCAGAGCACCTAAATCAGCCAAGGTATACAAAGAACTCTGGACTGAAAACGGCTCGCCTTTGCTGTATTATGGAAAAATTGTTAGAGAGAAATTAGATGCTGAATTGGGCGATGACTATGAAGTTCATTTGGCCATGAGGTACAAGAACCCAGGCATTCCGGCCGTGTTGGATGAGATGAGAAAGAAGAATTATCAAAAGATCATTCTTCTGCCTATGTTTCCTCAATATGCTTCTGCTAGTACTGGTTCAGCCTTAGAATTAGCGATGCGTGAGATCAGTAAGTGGTATGTCATTCCAGAGGTGAGAGTAATAAGTCAATACTTTGACCACCCTACCTTTATCAAAGCACAGTTGGCTCGTGCCAGCCAATATAATCTGGATGAATACGAGCATATCCTTTTCTCTTATCACGGACTTCCAGTGAGACAGGTAGATAAAGTGTATAATGAAGGGCTTTGTGAAGATCACGATTGTGAGCATGAGCTCACCGAGGATAACAAGTACTGCTACAAAGCGACTTGCTTTGCCACCACCAGGTTGATAGCCGAAGCACTTAACATTCCCAAAGAGAAATACACTGTCTGTTTTCAATCCCGTCTTGACAAGAAGTGGCTCGAACCATTTTCTGACAAAGTAGTGGAAGAAAAAGCCAAGGCTGGCATGAAGAAAATTCTGGTATTCTCACCTGCATTCACCTCTGATTGCCTGGAGACAATAATAGAAATTGGAGACGAGTACCAGGAGATATTCGAAGAATTCGGCGGGGAGAAGGTACAGCTAGTGGAAAGCCTTAACGACCATCCACTCTGGATACAGTGCTTGAAAGAACAGGTTTTAGAAATAACTCCTGAAGTGTGATGCAAGAGGTGTATTACACCTCTACCCCATATAGCTCAGTCAGTTTTTGTACGGTGTAATCTATGTCTTCATTCGTGTTGTACTTACTGAATGAGAAACGTACAGCACCTTTGTTCGGATTGGCTTGAATACCAGTCAATACATGAGAGCCGGTCGAAGCACCACTTGAGCAGGCACTACCACCCGAAGCGGATATACCAGCTAAGTCGAGGTTGAAGAGCAACATTTCATTCTCGGATGACTCCGGCAGGCAAACATTCAGTACCGTGTAGAGGCTCTGTTCTGCATTGGCAGAATCACCATTGAAACCTACTCCGGGTATAGCATCTTTTAAGCCACTTATCATTCTGTCTTTTAGGCCTTGGATATGTTTTTGATGATCTTCTATGTGGTCATAGGCAATTTCTAGCGCCTTAGCCAGACCAACGATACCATATACGTTTTCGGTACCACCTCTCATGTTACGCTCCTGAGAACCACCATGTATGAAAGGATGTATCTTGGTATCCTTTCTAACATACATGAAGCCAATACCTTTTGGGCCATGGAATTTATGGGCCGACCCTACTATGCTGTTTATTTTGATGGATTTCAGATCATGCTTGTAATGCCCTACCGTTTGTACAGTATCAGAGTGGAAAATAGCATCATATTCGGCACATAGCTCACCTATTCTCACAATGTCTGAAATGTTGCCAATCTCATTGTTGGCATGCATTAAGGATACTAAAGAACGCTCATTAGCCTTCAACAACTCATTTAGATGATCGTAATCCACATGGCCCTTCTCATCCAAATTGACATAGCTTAGCTTGATCTTACCTTGTGCTGCAAGGTTCTGCAATGTGTGCAAAACAGCATGGTGTTCTATTTTAGAAGTAATAGCATGCTTGAGGCCGTGAGTCTCGATGCTACAATAGATTACGGTATTGTCTGCTTCGGTACCTCCTGAAGTAAAGAATATTTCACCGGGTGTTACATTGAATAACTCAGCAATTTTCTTTCTGGCAAATTCTATTTCAGACCTCACCTTTCTACCGTGTGAATGAATGGAAGAAGGATTGCCAAAATACTCTAACATGAAAGGCTTCATCGCCTCGAATACATCAGGGTCGATGGCCGTGGTAGCTGCATTGTCAAAGTAAACACTCATATACCTTAAGCTTTAGCTGTAACTATTTCCTTGATATCAGAGATGATCTTATTAGCGAGATGATCAGCGGTAGCGGCAGAGTCAGATTCCGAGTAAATTCTAATGATGGGCTCAGTATTAGATTTCCTCAGGTGTACCCACTCCTTATCGAATTCGATTTTGACACCATCCACTGTATTTATCGGCTGAGAAGCATATTTTAATTTAACTTCCTCAAGCACTTTGTCTACATCCAGGTTTGGAGTAAGCTCTATTTTATTTTTGGAAATGTGATAATTTGGATAAGTAGCTCTCAGCCTGGAAACAGACTTGCCTGACTTAGCTAAGTGGCTGAGAAATAAAGCTATACCCACCAACGCGTCTCTACCATAATGTAACTCAGGGTAAATGATTCCCCCATTACCTTCACCACCGATCACAGCATTGGTCTCTTTCATTTTTTTGACCACATTTACCTCACCCACCGCCGAAGCCGTATATTGACCCCCATGCTTTTCCGTAACATCTCTAAGTGCACGACTAGAAGATAAGTTGGATACAGTATTACCTTTATTGTGTGTAAGAATATAATCAGCCACTGCGACCAGCGTGTACTCTTCACCGAAGGTAGAACCGTCCTCACAAACAAGTGCGAGTCTGTCTACATCAGGGTCAACCACGATTCCCAGATCAAATGAGCCTTTTTCCAGTACCGAACATATTTGATTAAGATGTTCAGGAAGTGGCTCTGGATTGTGAGCGAAATGACCGGTTGGTTCACAATTGATTTTCTCAACCACTGAAACCCCTAGCGCATCTAGCAATTGGGGAACAGCGATTCCTCCCGATGAGTTAACAGCATCCACAGCAATCTTGAAGCCTTTCTCAGCGATGGCCTGAACATCAACCAACTCCAATGCTAGTATCTGATCTATATGTTTTTTGAGGTAATCTTCCTGAAGGTTGTATTTACCCAGCTTAGTTACTTCAGCAAATTCATATTTATTCGCCGTAGCTATTTCCAAGATCTCTTTACCATCTTCTGCTGAGATGAACTCACCTTTATCATTGAGTAACTTCAGTGCATTCCACTGGATAGGATTGTGACTGGCTGTCAAGATTATACCACCACCGGCAGCTTCATTAGGCACGGCCACTTCAACCGTGGGGGTAGTAGAAAGCCCCAGGTCAATAACATCTACACCTAATCCACGCAGAGTAGCGGAAACCAACTGATTGACCATTTCTCCTGAAATTCTGGCGTCACGGCCAATCACTACTTTTTTGTTACCTGTTTTCTTGATCATCCACGTGCCATAAGCAGCCGTAAACTTCACGATATCAAGCGGGGTGAGGCCTTCGTCCGGAGTTCCTCCTATTGTTCCTCTAATCCCAGATATTGATTTGATTAATGCCAATATATCATTGTTAAAATTCGGTGAGCAAAAGTAGTAAATTTAGCCTTTCGCCAAAGGCTAAATCCTTAAAGAATAGTCAGATAACTCAGCCATACTGCAGCTGTAATTTATCGATTTGATACAAAAAAAGCGAACTTATAGGTTCGCTTTTCTAATCATATTATGAGGCTAGTTAATCAATTGTATTTGGCCATGACCTTATCCACTTCGGAATCAGGATTAGCGCATGAATCACCATCACCAACTTTCTTACCACACAAATTGCAAGTGACTCCCTCTTTATTGAGGAAAGGACTTTGGGAGGCACAAGTTCCCTTAAACTCACCATTTTTTAAGAATATCAGTCTTACCGACATCATGATGAAGAACAGTGCCATAAAACCGATAGCTACAAGAACAGTAGTCATATTATTATCTATTTTTACCGCAAATTTAATCGTCTATTGTGTAACATCCACTAGATAGCTTAAGTTTCTTAGCTTCTCAAATACATAAACATGCCACAGATAAAATCCAGTCCAGATAGCAACAGGCCAGAAAAACTCAAAGCATTTGATCGGCTATTGACCATCATGGATGAACTGCGAGAGAATTGTCCCTGGGACAAGAAGCAAACGCTTGAATCCTTGCGTCATTTGACCATAGAAGAGACATACGAGTTATCTGATGCCATTCTTGAAAACGATATGGATGAGATCAAAAATGAACTTGGTGATTTGATGTTGCATAACGTTTTCTATGCTAGAATTGCTTCTGAGAAATCCAGCTTTGATATCGCCGATGTACTCAATGAAGTGTGCGAGAAATTGATTAGAAGGCATCCACACATCTACGGCGATGTCCAAGCCGATGATGAAGAAAAAGTAAAGGAGAACTGGGAAAAAATCAAGCTGAAAGAAAAAGGCAACAAGTCAGTTCTAGGTGGAGTACCTAATTCACTACCTGCTTTAGTTAAAGCTATGCGCGTTCAGGACAAAGCGCGAGGTGTCGGTTTTGATTGGGAGTATAAAGAGCAGGTATGGGAAAAGGTCGAGGAAGAAATGCAAGAGTTCAAAAAAGAGTTCGAACTGTCTGATCAGGAGAATATTGGTATGGAAAAAGCCCGCGAAGAGTTTGGTGACCTTCTTTTCTCGCTAGTCAATTATGCCCGTTTTCTTGACATAGACCCTGAAGAAGCCCTGGAAAGGACGAATAAGAAATTCATTAAACGCTTTCAGTACCTCGAAAGCGAGTCAAAAAAAGAGGGGAAGGTGCTTGGTGAAATGACACTGGAAGAAATGGATAAATATTGGGAAAAAGCCAAAAAATTATGATCTCAACTATTTAGGTTGTTCGTTAAGCTTCCAATTGTAATTCATGTGTGATATGTCAGCATCATCGCTGATGACCACCTCTGTATACTGATTTAAAAACGCTATCAGTGACATATCATCAGTAAAGTCCCCCTTATACCACATGAACAGCTTAGAGATCTTTATTTCTTCAGGGCTTATTTGATTTTTGCTTGTATCCTTTAAGAATTGCTGCGCCTGATCGGCAAGTTGCTCTTCCAGTCTAGAACCCGTATAAGCTTCTTGTCTCAATTTTGGACAAGACATAGCAGCGCAAACCAAAGCAAAATGGATACGTGGCTCCTCAAAATTCTTCCTGATGATATTATGCTCTACATTGTCAAGGTTATACTTTTCTTCTCCGATATCAATCATTTCTATCTGCCAGGGCGTATTTACCAGTGGAATTTGAACCGCTGGCCCTATATCCTTGATGCTTTCCACCGGATAATGGGTCAAAACGAGATCAATAGTAAATGCATTGTACAGATTAATCCAGTAAGCCAATCGATCATCTGAAGTCCAATTTTTTGTGTTGGGGGCATTGTTGGTTAGGTTCAGTAAATAGTCCTTTAAAGCTGCTCTATCCTGCATAAAGCCTTGATAATCAACTAATCCTTGATTATCCACATGCTTTTTGAGTAGCGTATTCCAAGCCGCATGATTTACTGGCGTTGAACCTGGGTTTTCAGGATTAAGACGGCTACAACTTAAGAATACATAGGATGAGAAGGCTATTATTAGAAAATATTTTGTAGAATTAATAATAGCTTTTTTTGGAGATCTGTAACTGAGCGAACACTTAAGCATTGAAAAGATGATTTTGTTTGTCGGTCTCACAGAGCTAAACAGGTGATTCAAACTTAATTTTTTTAACGCTAGTGTGTGGAAAAAGTACAGGATACAATAATACTTTTATTAGGCTTTGGTATTGTCGCGGTCGCGTCCAACCATATATCGAAGCTCTTCAAAAAGATAAAACTACCACTGATTACGGGGCTGCTCATAGTAGGAGTAGCTTCAGGACCCTTTGTGCTCAGACTGATTCCCCACGAGTCCAAGATCGATCTCAGCTTTATCAATGATATTTCTCTGGCATTCATTGCATTTGCCGCCAGCGCCGAACTATACCTGAAGGAATTAAGAAGTAGGTTTAAAAGCATTAAGTGGATGACCTTCGGGCAGTTGGTGATCACCTTCACTGCCAGCAGTATAGCCATTTATTTCCTTTCGGAGTTCATACCGTTCATGAACGGGCTTTCCAGCAAAGAGCGAATAGCCATATCAATCCTCGCCGGAACTATATTCGTAGCAAGATCTCCCGCTTCAGCTATTGCTGTTATAAACGAAGTAAGAGCTCGTGGCCCTTTCACCCAGACAGCTATGGGCGTTACCGTGCTGAAGGATTTTCTGGTTATCATTCTCTTCGCCATCAACTTTTCAGTATCTAATGCACTCGTGAAAGGGATAGAGTTTAACCTGATTTTCTTAGGCATTCTAATATTAGAATTAATCGCTTCATTTGCCCTTGGGTTTTTACTCAGCTACATTCTTAAGTTTATATTGTCTTTGAGGGTGCATGTATATGCCAAAACGGCCTATATCCTGATTTCAGGCTACAGCATGTACGCTTTATACTACTTCCTTAAGGATATCACGCTAGAGCATTTTGGGAAGGAATTCCTAATCGAACCACTGTTGATTTGTATCATCGGGAGCTTTCTGATCACTAATTACAGTAAGTTTCGCCATGAGTTTATTAAGATATTGGATGATACAGGGCCTTTCATATACATAGCATTTTTCACGCTGGCCGGGTCATCCATGTCACTCGACTTGTTTACGCAGGTAGCCTCGGTTGCGCTTATGCTTTTCGTGATCAGACTTGTCACTATGATTGTAGGAGCCTACGTTGGCGGTACATTAGCAGGCGATCCACCACTTTTCAATAGAATCGGCTGGATGCCCTACGTTACACAGGCAGGCGTGGGATTAGGATTGGCAACCATCGTAGCCAACAACTTCACTGGATGGGGTAATGAGTTTGCCACTGTGATCATAGCAACCATTGTGATCAATCAGATTATAGGCCCTCCACTTTTTAAGTGGTCGCTGAATATGGTAGGCGAGACTCATGAGCGGGCTGAAACACCAAAGTTCGATGGTATCAGGGATGCGATCATTTTTGGAATGGAAAGCCAATCAATAGCATTAGCACGTCAACTGCAAGAACATGGATGGCTGGCCAAAATAGCCACACTCAAACCAGAGATTGACGAAGATGAATATGAAGACCTCGAAATCGTGAAGATCGATGCGCTCAACCTGGATACGTTGGAAAAGCTTGACGCCAAACTTTCCGAAGCCATTGTGTTGATGCTCACCGATGAAGAGAACTATGAAATCTGTGAACTGATTTATGAGAACATAGGCACCAAGGAGGTGATCGTTAGGTTAAACCATCGGTACAATGTCAACAAGTTTCACGATTTAGGTGCCAGAATAGTGGATCCGGATACTGCTATAGTGAGTTTGATGGATCACTTTGTGAGATCACCGGAAGCTACTTCACTTCTTCTTGGTATGCGAAAAGATCAGGATACAATCGACTTGGAAGTACTCAACCCCGATCTGCATGGTATTCCATTAAGAGATTTGCGCCTGCCTTCCGATATTATATTACTCTCCGTCAAACGAGGTGGACAGTCTTTAATTACACACGGATATACCCGTTTGAGATTAGGGGATCAGATAACAGTGGTAGGTTCGGTTGAAAGTTTGAATAATCTTACCCTTCGCTTTGATAGATAGGGTTTTGCTAGAAACGCAAAAGAAGATAGCTATGCACAGCTCATAACTATTTCTGCCTTCTATGGTCAGAACCGATCGAGGTTCACCTCTTTTTACGCATGCAATAATGGAAACTTGCCTCAAAACTGACATTGGTTTTGTTCGGATACCTATAGGCGTATATTTGTAGATCGAAGTAATTGATTTATAAAGTTTTAGCTTATTCGTTTAAGCCGACTTTCCTGATGATATCACCATAATGTGTGATTGACTTTTTCATCATGAGTTCATTAAGCATTTCAAGCTGAATTGCCATTATGCGGAATTCATTTATCAGATGGCTTATCATGGGCGGTGCAGACGCTCATTACTCCCGTGCACAATACAAGCGTATTATGCTTTTGGGATTATTGAGCCTTATCACCTTCTTTTTCGCTTGGGTTTACATTGTTTTTGATGTTGTCACTGAAACCCGTCAGGAATTCGTTATCTACGTCCAGGCTTTGGCTGCTGGGCTTACTTTCTTCTTGAATAGAAAAGGCGTTTACAACTGGGCCAAGTACATTCTTCTTTTCAGTACCAACACCACAGTTTACCTTTTTTCTGCGCGTGAACCATATAACGCAGGAACCCTGATCCTTTTTTTCTCTCTTATCTTGGGAGCGATCGCCCTCTTCGATTATGAAGAAAAGCGCAAATGGTACTTTTTTATCAGTCTTTCAACCGGGTTGTTTTTACTGACCTTTTTCAGTGATTTTACGCTATTACAGCCCATTGAGTTCAGCGAGCAAGAAATGAGGACAATATTCCTTATCAACTTCTTGGTGATAGGACTTTCGTCCACTTCTATTCTCATCTTCATCATACAGATCAATTATCACTCTGAAAAAGAGCTGAAGGAAAACGAAGCCAGGCTAGGTGCCATAACCGAAGAACTGGAAAAGAGTAAACAACGGTATGAATTGGCCGCTATGGGCACAAACTCCGGTATATGGGATTGGGATATTAAAAACAATACAGTTTATAACTCTCCAGTTTGGCGGAAGATGCTAGGCTATAATACAGACGATTTTCCTCAAATCGACGAACCGACTTTTCTTTCCTTGTTACACAAAGATGATCGGGAAAACTTTAGCAATGCCCTCAAAAACCATATAGAGCATAAAAAACCTTTCGATCTCGAGTTCAGGTTGATGACCAAAAGCGGGAAGTATCGATGGTTTTCTGATAAAGCACAAGCATTATGGGATGATGATGGGAACCCGGTAAGAATGGTGGGTTCTATCGTAGACATAACGGAGAGAAAGCTGGCCGAGGATAGAATAAAGCGGCAGAATGCCATGCTGGCCAAAACCAATGAAGAGCTCGACCGGTTCGTTTACAGCACCTCCCACGACTTACGTGCTCCTCTGATGTCGATTCTTGGGCTGATCAACTTGACCCAAAAAAGTGAGAATCTCGATGAGATCATGTCATGCCTTGATATGATGAAAGACCGCGTGGAAATACTAGATGCTTTCATAAAGGAAATCATCGACTACTCGCGCAACACCAGAACTAAAGTATTAAAAGAGACTATCCACTTGAAGCCAATGATTGAGGAAGTAATCAAGGGGCTAGAGTATATGGATAATGTAGAAGAGGTGATTTTTGAGCAAAATATCAATGAAGAGGACACTCTGGTCACGGACCCTAGCAGATTAAAGATCATTTTGAACAACCTTATCTCTAATGCTATAAAGTACCGGGATAAGTATAAGAAACCATCTATTGTTGCCATCAGTTTCGTTGAGAATGGCAAAGCGCCTCAAATCATCATCGAAGACAATGGCCAGGGTATAGAAGAAGGGGTACAGTCCAAGATATTTGATATGTTTTTTAGGGCCTCTGAAAACTCTAAAGGCTCCGGGCTTGGTCTTTACATTGTCAAAGAAATGATAGAGAAGATTAAGGGAGACATTTCCTTAGAATCTAAGTTGGGTGAAGGCAGCAAGTTTACAGTCACATTCACTTAGTAACCCTTGTTTCTGTTTATCTGACCAATTAATTCCTCTCCGGATAAAGCTTTAGAGTAGTTAGCTGCTATTTGTCCGGCAACCTCTTCCTGATCCGTCAAACTGGCAATATGAGGTGTGATCAAAATATCTTTTCTGCTCTTGAATATATGGTCATCTGGGATGGGCTCTTGTCTGAGTACGTCCATGCAAGCCTGTGCAACGAAACCTTCATCAAGCGCTCTGATGAGGTCAGCCTCTACCAAGTGGGCTCCTCTAGCGGCGTTGATGAGCAAAGCACCTTTTTTTAATTGTGAGAATAAACCATAGTCCAGGAAATTCTCAGTTTGATTTGTTAAAGGAAGGAGACACACCAGTACATCCAAATTAGCAAGGAAATCACCTAATTGCTCTGATCCGGAGTAGCTCTTAATGCCTGAAAAGCTCTTTTGTGACTGACTATACCCACTTACTTCATAACCCAGCTGCTTCAGCGATGCTCCCACAAAACTACCGATAGCACCTAAACCCAAGATGCCCACATGCTTGGTTGACATGAATGATGTAGTCGGATCAGCTTTTATTTTACCGACTTTAAACAGATCTACGAAGCCTTTTTCATAGCTGATAATCATACCAACTATATACTTGGCCATTTCAATATTTAACTTCTCGCTTTTGATCCTGGCTATAGGCAGAGAAAGATCTATGGACTGATCCGCTACAATATGATCTACCCCAGCACCTAGAGATTGAATGTACCGGAGATTGGGAAATTGTTGAGTGATACCCTTAGGATGTTTCCACAAAATAGCGCCAGATATACTATCAAAATCATCAATATCCGGCCAGGTTTGAACTTGAATTTTCGGATTGATGTCGATAATCGACTTAATCAGCAAAGAAACGTCTCTTCCAGGGGCTATAATGATTAAGGACATGTTATGTTTTGGTAAATATCTTGAAGCAAGCACATATTTAAGCAATACCGAGCCAAAGTATCACTTCAACGACCAATACTTGGAAGTAATCCATTAAATTAGTTTTACTGTTGTGTTTTTATTAATTTCTAAGAATTCTTTTTGTCAATCATCTTGTAATCAAGAGTTTAGTTAATCCAAAATTGAACATTTTCAGGATTAAATTATTTTTTTGACCCAATCAATCTGTTATGGGAAAGGAGAAAAACCAATCATCTAAGGGGCTAAAAAGGAAATATGCAAGGGTAATTCTGGCGGCAGTAGTGGGATTATTTTTATTAGCAATTATTTCCGCCTACAGCGTATATCACGTTTACATGAAGGATATACAAAAAAGGGAATTGGCGAGGTTAGAAGCAATTGTTAAAACGTTGTCAATCCAGATAGATGGTGATTTGCATCAAAAGCTTGATCAGCAATATGAAAAAGGAGGCATTACAAACAATGATGCGGACCTTGAATACGCCCAACTTCACCGCATATTGAGCCAGGCACAAAAGCAGAATAACTTACCAACCGATATTTATACTTTGGTAATGAAGGAAGGAACCAAGGAATCACAACTTGACAATAGCTTCTATTTCCTTGTGAGTTCTGGGAATCCTTACTTCAAGGATGCTTATACCCCCCCCAAACAACTATTTTGGAATTATCAATATGGTGGGTTATTAGAACCATATACTTCGGCCAATGGAACCTGGATATCGGCTTTTGCCCCCATCAAAAACGCCAATGGAGAAGTAGTAGCCATTGTTGAGGCAGACCTTGAAATGACCAAATTCAATGATGCCGCTTTCATGGAATCAATGAGTAGCATTTTGCCATTTTTGGTGACATTGGGTATCCTAATTATTATTATTTCTATAGTAATATACTATTTGGCCAACAGCCTGGTACGATCAAGCAATCAACTGCTTAAGGATAGCTTTGGTAAAGTCAGTGCCACTCAGGACGTCATTACCACCTTTGTTAAAAGTATTGAGAATGAAGATTACACCTCTGACATTGACGTGGGCGAGGTCGATGATAATGCTGTAGTCAATTCGTTGGTCAACGTTAGAACCTATCTAAAAGACAGCAAACAAGAAGATAGCATCAGGCAGTGGACAAACCATGGTTTGGCCAAGTTTGCAGAGATACTGCGAGGTGATCAAAACAACCTTGAAACCCTGTCTATCGAAATCGTATCCAGTTTGGTAAAGTACTTAAATGCCAACCAGGGTAGCCTTTATATAGCCGAGTTAAATGAGGAAAACGAACCTGTTTTGAAACTCTCAGCCTGTTACGCCTACGACAAGAAGAAATACCTGGAGAAGACCATAGAGCCTGGTGATGGACTGGTTGGACAATGTTTTTTAGAGAAGGAGACCCTTTTTATGACCAAGGTTCCTGAGGACTACATTAATATAACGTCAGGGTTGGGAGAGGCCACTGCCCGCAACATACTAATTGTTCCTTTGATGCTGAACGAAGAAGTGTTTGGTATCATAGAAGTAGCCTCTTTCCAAGCGTTAGAAGCCCATGAAGTTAGTTTTGTAGAGAAAATTGCTGAAAACATAGCCGCTACCATTTCGTCGGTTCAAACTAATGAACGTACTAGAAAGCTGTTGGAAGAGTCGAAAGAATTGACAGAGAACCTGAGAAGCCAGGAAGAAGAGCTCAGGCAGAATCAGGAAGAAATGATGGCTACCCAGGAGGAAATGGGCAGGGTTATGGAAGACTACAAGAAACAGTTAGCCGACCAGACCGATCAGAACGAAAGGCTCAAGAAAATACTCAAGAAGAACAATCTAGATATCAGCTCTGAGGCAATCGCCTGATTAGTGTAAGCAAAACAGTAATAAGTACTTTTATTTGAATCATCTTATTGCCTTGCCATAAGGGACTTTCTATCTTTGCGCCCATGGCAAATCAAGACGACAATCTACTCAAGAAAATAATTGCTCATGCTAAAGAGTACGGATTCGTATTTCCTTCAAGTGAAATCTACGATGGACTGAGTGCTGCTTACGACTATGGGCAAAATGGTGCCGAGCTAAAGAATAACATTAAAAGATACTGGTGGCAAGCGATGGTTCAGCTTCATGAGAACATCGTGGGAATCGACGCCTCCATTTTCATGCATCCCACCACATGGAAAGCTTCCGGACACGTGGACGCTTTCAATGATCCTCTAATAGACAACAAGGATTCAAAGAAAAGATACAGAGCTGATGTCTTGATAGAAGATCACGTGGCTAAGATCGAAGCGAAGATCAAGAAAGAAGTACAAAAGGCAGCTAAGCGTTTTGGTGACGATTTTGATGAAGCGCAATTTCGATCTACTAACCCGAGAGTACTTCAAAATCAGGAGAAAATAGATACAATCAATGCACGTTTCAAGGCTGGCATTGACGAGCAGAATTTTGAAGACCTCAAACTACTCATTGAAGAATTGGGTATTGCCGACCCAGTGTCAGGCTCGAAAAACTGGACAGATATCCGTCAGTTCAACCTAATGTTCTCAACGGAACTGGGTTCTGTATCAGATGAGGCCAATAAAATCTACCTAAGACCTGAAACGGCCCAAGGTATATTCGTAAACTTCCTCAATGTCCAAAAGACAGGTAGAATGAAAATACCGTTCGGAATAGCCCAGATAGGAAAAGCTTTCCGAAATGAGATTGTAGCACGCCAATTCATTTTCAGAATGCGTGAGTTCGAACAGATGGAGATGCAATTCTTTGTCAAGCCGGGAGAGGAAATCAAATGGTACGAATACTGGAAAGAAAAGCGTATCAACTGGCATAAAGCATTGGGAATCAATGAAGAAAACTACCGGTTCCATGACCACTTGAATTTAGCTCACTACGCTAATGCTGCTTGCGATATAGAATTCAATTTCCCTATGGGCTTTAAGGAATTGGAGGGAATACATTCCAGAACTGATTTTGATCTGAAGGCGCATGAAAAGCACTCTGGAAAGAAATTGCAGTTCTTCGATCCACAGGAAAATCAAAGTTACGTTCCTTACGTAGTGGAGACATCTATTGGTTTAGATCGCATGTTTTTGGCAGTGCTTGCCAGCGCATATCAGGAAGAGCAATTGGAAGATGGAAGCGAACGTGTAGTACTTCGTATACCTCCATTCTTGGCACCTTATCAAGTAGCAGTGCTGCCATTAGTCAAAAGAGATGGCCTTCCGGAAAAGGCACGTGAAATAATAGATGAGCTTAAGTTCGACTTTAATTGCCAATATGACGATAAAGATGCTATCGGCCGCCGTTATAGAAGGCAAGATGCTATCGGTACGCCTTATTGTGTTACGGTAGATTATGACTCACTAGAAGACAACAAAGTAACTATTCGTTACAGAGATACAATGGAGCAAGACCGCATATCTATATCCGAGCTCAAAGATAAAATCACCGCTGTTTCATCAATCAAAAATGTACTACGCCAGCTATAGGCGAGGCTAAAATTAATTACAACCTATGGACGAGAATGCAATGACGGGAGTGGTCATGGGAGGCCTTTTTGTGCTGACTTTAGTCTTATTTATTACCAAAGACAGAAGGAAAGACAACATTTTTGGATCGCTTAGGTCACAAATTACACCAGTCAAATCAGCCTATATAGAGATACTGAAAAAGTATTTCCCATTCTACAAGAGACTGAATGCTGTTGACCAGAAGAAATTTGAAAAAAAGCTTCATCAATTCATAGCAGCAAAGAAATTCATCCCTCGGGATATTGAAGCTATTACACCTGAGATGAAAACTTTGATCGCTGCAGCTGCCGTGCAGTTGACTTTTGGGCTGCCCAAAGTTTATTTATCTCACTTTAAGCGAATTCTGGTTTATCCCGATTCTTATTATTCTACCATCAATAGGACTTACCACAAAGGTGAGGTCAATCCGCGCTATGGTATGATCGTACTCTCATGGAAGAATTTTGTAGAAGGTTATATCGATTGCACTGACTCAATGAACCTCGGTCTACACGAAATGGCTCATGCGCTCAGGTTTGAAAACCTCATTAAGAACGGAGAACATAACTTTTTCGACCCCAATACGCTGGCAGAGTGGGAACGAAGATCCACACAAATAGTGAATGACATGGCAGCTGGTAGAAATAGTTTTTTCAGGGATTATGCGATGACCAACAGAGAAGAGTTCTTTGCCGTAGCGGTAGAGAATTTTTTCGAAAGGCCGGAAGGTTTTCAGGAAGCTATGCCCAAGCTATACAGGCTTATGTGTAAGTTATTAAACCAAGATCCGGTTCAACTTTATCAACTCAACAAATAGATAGTGAGCGTTTTATAAGGTCGTTGTATATTTGGCGATTAATCTAAATTCTAAGGCATTTCATGAATTGGGAAAAACTGCTCTCCAGCGAACGAGTAGGTCAAAAAAGAAAAGGACACGAAGGTCAGGCGAGAAGTGCTTTTGAACAGGATTACGATCGTATCATCTTCTCTCACCCCTTTCGTCGGCTGCAGGATAAAACACAAGTACACCCGCTACCGATTTATGATTTTGTACATACCAGGTTGACGCACAGCCTTGAAGTGTCAAGCGTAGCCAGATCTTTAGGGCGCTCTGTAGGAGAGACTGTTATTGCCAGGCACCCCGAACTGGCATCAAAATATTCTCACTTTGATTTTGGAGCTATTACGGCAGCAGCAGCACTGGCACACGATCTTGGAAACCCACCTTTTGGACATTCGGGAGAGGAGGCCATATCAGACTTCTTTTTGCACCATGAAAGGGGAAAGTCGTTCGAGGCGCTGGTGGGTGAAAAAGAGTGGCAGGATTTGACCGACTTTGAAGGCAATGCGCAAGGGTTTAGAATCCTAAACAAGCGTGATTATCAGGGTTTGAAGTTGACCAATGCTACATTGGCAGCCTTCAGCAAATACCCGAGAGAATCCTGTATCTCTGAAGTGTCCAGAACTAGAAAGAGCCATAAGAAGTACGGTTTCTTCCAAAGCGAGCGTGAAATATTCAAAGAGATAGCGGAAGACCTTGAATTGATTCCTCTCAGTGAGTCTGGTGATTACGTATGGTGCAGACACCCATTGACCTTCCTTGTAGAAGCCGCTGACGATATATGCTATCATATCATCGACCTTGAGGATGGCTGTAGGCTAGGTTTGGTTAGCGAGGAAGAGACTATTTCCTTGTTGGCTGAGATTATTGAGGACCGCTTCGATGCTGATAAACTGAGTAAGATCAACAGTAAAAATGAGAAGATAGGATTGCTTAGGGCCTTATCCATCAATACATTGATCGTTCAATCGGCCGGTGTATTTCTGGATAATGAAGAAGCCATTCTGGCCGGTAAGTTTGACGCTGCACTTGTCGATGATGTCGAGTGCAACCAAGCTTTGAAGCGCATTAAGGACATCTCCATACAGAAGATTTATCGTTCTAGGTCTGTCATAGAAACGGAAGCGGCCGGCTTTGAGGTATTACCCGGCCTTTTGGATGAGTTTACCGACTCAGCTTATCATGCTTATGTCGATCGAAGCGGTTATTCAAAACGGCACAAAAGCTTGAAAAGACTTTTGCCGGAAGAGTTTGATAGCCAATTCGATAATGACCCTCCGGGAGCGTATGATCTGCTAATGCATTGCGTAGATTTTGTGGCAGGAATGACGGACTCTTATGCCATATCCCTATATAGGAAAATTAAGGGTATAACCTTGCCTCAAGGCTATTGAGACGCATAAAATTGATTTTTTTTTATTGTACTAATCAATACATCAACTAACACGTTTATTAGATAGATTGTAAAAACTTACTTCTTTAGAATATAAGATTACCAAATCGCAGACTAAACCCAAAAATCGCTACCTTTGAGCTTCTTTTTTCAAAATGTGGACTAAACTCGCTCATATTGTCATAAAATATCGGATCACGTTGATTGTGACCCTGGTGCTCATTACCGTTTTCATGGGCTACAAATCAAGAGAAGTAGAATGGAGTTACGACTTCGCCAATACCGTTCCCGCGGACGATCCAGATATGGTCTACTTTCAACAGTTTAAGGACCTTTTCGGAGAAGATGGTAATGTAGTAGCTGTAGGTATAAAAGACAGCGCCATTTTTGAAGTGGCCAACTTCACTAAATTCAAAGAGCTAAGCGAAAACGTAGAGACGATTTCCGGCGTGAATGAAGTTATTTCACTACCATTGCTGCACAGACTGGAGAAAGATGCCAAGCGCAAGAAATTCAACTTGCAACCTATCTTCAGTAATATCAATAACGACCAAAAGGTATTAGACAGCCTGTTGCAGGTCGCATTTAATGAGAAGTTCTATTCAGGTCAGATATTGAACGCAGAGAATGGAGCAATACTCATGCTCATCTCAATTGACCGAGAAATACTTAACTCAGAAAAAAGACTCAAACTCACCCAGGAGATTATCGACTTCGGGGAAGAGTTCTCAGAAAGTACAGATCTGGAATTACATTACGCTGGTCTTCCCTTTGTAAGATCCGTAGTGGCCGGAAGGGTGAAAAATGAAATGCAGATCTTCCTGGGACTTTCAGCAGTAGTCACGGGTCTTATCCTACTCTTATTTTTCAGGGCATGGAATGCCGTTGTCTTCCCCATGATCATCATCGCTGTAGTGGTGGTTTGGGTTATGGGTTCCTTAGCGCTGTTTGGCTACAAGATAACACTGCTAACCGGCCTGATACCACCAGTAATTGTGGTCATAGGTATCCCCAATAGTATTTACCTGCTGAATAAATATCATCAGGAATACGAGAAGCATGGTAACAAGATGAAAGCCATCAGTAAAGTAACCAGGAAAATCGGATTGGTTACTTTGATTACCAACTTCACCACCGCCATTGGTTTCCTCGTACTCACATCAACCGAAATAGTTATACTGAGGGAATTTGGTCTGGTAGCCGGTTTGAATATACTAGCGACCTTCGTGGTCAGTATGATCTTAATACCAGGTGTGTTTTCTATGCTTCCAGCACCTAGCGGCAAGCAACTGAAACACCTCAAGTTCAGGCCACTAGACAAAGCGCTGGGTACGCTTGATATCTTGGTACACAGGTACCGTCCGGCTGTTTACATCGTCACCGTTGCACTCATGGCCTTAGCCATTGTCGGGATGTACCGAATAGACACAGTATCCTACATGGTTGACGATATTCCGGAAGACAGTAAGATCAAACAAGACCTGGCTTTCTTTGAGCGCAACTTCAGTGGTATCATGCCGCTGGAAATTATTGTAGATACTAAAAAGCGAAAAGGTGTAAATCAGATCAAGAATTTAAGAATTGTAGATGAGTTTGAACAGTTCCTTGCGGAACAAGAGGACATCTCCAATCCTGTATCGATTGTCAGTTTCGTGAAGGCATCTAAGCAAGCTTTTTATGGTAATAATCCTAAAAGGTATTCCCTGCCTACGAATAGAGAAAGAGCCTACATTGCACCATACTTTAAAGACCAAGCTGATAGCTCAGGCTTGATCAACGCCTTTGTCGACACAGCCGCTCAGAAAATGCGTATTTCACTGAGGGTAGCTGACGTAGGTTCGCATAAAATGGATTCGTTGATCAAGGAGGTGATTACGCCCAAGATGGATTCCATGTTTGCTGACACTGGCATGGAATTGAAGGTGACCGGTACGACACCTTTGTTTGTGAGAGGCAATAAATTCTTGATTGAGAACCTGATGTTTAGCCTGGTATTGGCCTTTATCATCATCTCAATCATTATGGGCGTATTGTTCGCGAACATACGCATGATACTCATCTCTATTGTACCCAATATCATTCCTTTATTGATTACAGCAGGTATAATGGGTTTCTTTAGTATACCATTAAAACCAAGTGCGGCACTGATATTTAGCATTGCGTTTGGTATTTCTGTGGATGATTCTATTCACTTTCTGGCTAAATACAGACAAGAACTATTTGCCAATAAGTTTTTCGTGACGGTAGCAGTGAGCAGGAGCTTGAGAGAAACCGGAGCGAGCATGATGTACACCTCCGTGGTGCTGTTTGCCGGATTCATCATCTTTGCATGGTCTGATTTTGGCGGCACTGTGGCGCTAGGTATCCTGACCTCGACTACACTCCTGATTGCCATGTTTACCAACCTTATTGTATTACCCTCTCTATTGTTGACTTTTGATTCTGGTAAGAGAAGCAAAGACCGTCATCCGCTAATAGAGCAATATGACGATGGATTCTACCAGGAAGATGAAGATGAAGAGATTGATCTTGATCTGATTAAAGTAGAAAACGGTACGGCAGGGGAAGTACCTGATGAGATGAAGTCATAGCTGATCCTTAGATATTTATGAAATACAACGAGTATAAAGCGCTCAACTACGCTGAGGTAGCGGAAAAAATATTCAACTTTTGGAAGACCAACGAAATTTTCCAAAAGTCAGTGAGTACACGAGAAGGAAAGCCCACCTTTACTTTTTACGAAGGGCCTCCTTCAGCCAACGGTACGCCGGGTATCCATCACGTTATGGCTAGAACGGTCAAGGATGTTTTTTGCCGCTATAAAACACTCCAGGGTTTTAAAGTAGAAAGAAAAGGTGGCTGGGATACACACGGTCTTCCGGTAGAATTGCAGGTTGAAAAGGAACTTGGCATCAAGAAGGATGATATCGGTAAGAAAATATCGGTAGAAGAATACAACCAGAAATGCCGCGAGACGGTGATGAAGTATAAAGATCAGTGGGATGACCTTACCGAGAAAATGGGTTATTGGATTGATCTGGATAATCCTTACATCACGTTTGAAAGAGACTATATAGAAACACTTTGGCACTTGCTGAAGAAGTTATACGACAAAGACCTTCTCTATAAAGGATATACTATTCAACCCTACTCTCCTGCTGCTGGGACCGGTCTTAGCTCTCACGAGCTTAATATGCCCGGTACATACAGAGAGTTAAAGGACACGTCCGTCACGGCACAATTCAAAATTGAGGGAACAGAAAACGATTACTTCCTGGCCTGGACGACTACACCTTGGACCTTGCCAGCTAATAGTGCGTTGGCTATAGGTGAAAAGATCACTTATGTAAAAGTCAAAACCTTTAATCCATACACTTTTGAGCCGGTAAATGTTATTCTGGCCAAGGATCGTGTAGGTGCTTATTTCAATGCCAAAGCCAAGGATATCAAAATTGAAGATTTTAAGGCCGGCGATAAGTTAATTCCTTATGAGATCGTAGAGGAATTGAAAGGAGCGGATTTGGCTGGTATGTATTATGAGCAGTTGATGCCATACATACCATTACCCAAGCCCGCCTTTACCGTTGTACCTGGAGACTTTGTCAATACAGAAGATGGTACAGGTATAGTGCATATTTCCAAAACATTTGGTGCCGACGATTATAGAACCTGCGTCAAATTTGGAATCCCGGGCGTGTATGTCAAAGATGAGAATGGTAACGACGCGCCTATTGTAAACAAAGAAGGAAAGTACGTTGACGAAATCACTGATTTCGCCGGCATGTACGTCAAGAATGAATATTATGCACCTGGTCAAGAGCCCGAAAAGTCGCTTGATGTCCAGATTGCGATTAAGTT
This sequence comes from Bacteroidota bacterium, assembly GCA_039819065.1. Taxonomy (GTDB): domain Bacteria; phylum Bacteroidota; class Bacteroidia; order Cytophagales; family Cyclobacteriaceae; genus JBCBSS01. Next base: position 25,445 of record JBCBSS010000043.1, on the reverse strand, counting down.
GAAAGAGGATAACAAAGCTTTCAAAGTAGAGAAGTATTTACACTCTTACCCGCACTGCTGGCGTACAGATAAGCCCATACTCTACTATCCGCTGGATTCTTGGTTTATTAAAACCACAGCCTATAAGGACAGATTGGTTGAGTTGAATAACACCATCAATTGGAAGCCTCAATCTACTGGAACCGGTCGATTTGGTAACTGGCTTGAAAACCTGGTGGATTGGAATCTCTCCAGATCTCGTTTCTGGGGAACACCACTGCCGATATGGGTTACTGAAGATAAGACTGAAGAGCTGTGCATAGGTTCCATTGAAGAACTAAAAGCAGCAGTACAGCAATCCATCGAAGCCGGTTTCATGTCCGAAGGCTTAAGCGATGATTTCGATTTGCATAGGCCTTATGTAGACGACATCATTCTAGTAAGCCCTACTGGTCAGAAGATGTTTAGGGAGACGGATTTAATTGATGTTTGGTTTGATTCGGGAGCGATGCCTTATGCACAATGGCATTACCCTTTTGAGAACAAAGAGATATTCGAAAAGAACTTCCCTGCTGATTTCATAGCGGAAGGTGTGGATCAGACACGTGGCTGGTTCTTTACACTTCATGCCATTGCCGGAATGCTATTTGACGGCGTTTCATTTAAGAACGTAATCGCCAATGGCCTTGTCTTGGACAAAGAAGGAAACAAAATGTCGAAGAGCAAGGGCAATGCTATCGACCCATTTTCCACATTAGCCAAATATGGCCCGGATGCGACTAGGTGGTATATGATTTCTAACGCTAACCCATGGGATAACCTCAAGTTTGACCTGGAAGGTGTTAATGAAGTCCAACGTCGCTTTTTTGGAACGCTTCAGAATACTTACTCATTCTTTGCTTTGTACGCTAATCTTGATGGCTTCAATTATGTAGAAAATGAGGTGCCTTTGGATAAGCGCACGGAAAGTGATAGATGGGTACTTTCTAAATTGAACACCCTTATCAAAGAAGTAGGTCAGGCCTATGAGGAATATGAGCCTACTAAAGCGGCTCGGATGATTCAGGATTTTACCATCGATGATCTGAGCAACTGGTATGTGAGATTGAATAGGAAGAGATTCTGGAGAGGTGAATACAATGAAGATAAAAGAGCTGCGTATCAAACGCTCTACACCTGTCTTCTAAACATCGCTAAGCTTTCTTCGCCAATAGCACCATTCTACATGGAGAGGCTATTCAGTGACTTGAATGGCGTGACGCAAAAAGAAAATGCTGAGTCTGTTCACTTGGTAGAATTTCCTCAGGTGCACGCGGAATGCATAGACCAGGATTTGGAAGAGAAAATGAACTTGGCTCAAGGCATATCTTCATTAGTGCACTCTTTAAGAAGAAAGCACAAAGTCAAAGTGAGGCAGCCGCTATCACGTATTCTTGTACCAGTGTTGAATGACAAATTCAAAAAACAAGTTCAGGCAGTAGAAGAGCTGATCCTTTCTGAGGTAAATACCAAGACCATCGAGTTTGTAGATGATAATTCTGGTATCCTGGTGAAGAGGATCAAACCGAACTTCCGCAAGCTCGGTCAGGAATATAAAGCAAAATTAAAGGAGATATCCGGTAAGATTAATGCCTTTAGTGATACTGATATACAGGAATTAGAAGCGAAGAATGCCATAGATATCGTTTTAGCTGATAATGAAAAGATCACGTTGACATTGGAAGATGTAGAAATCAGTTACGATGATATCCCCGGATGGTCTGTGGCAAGCGAAGGTAGAATAACCATAGCACTGGACATCACGCTTACGGACGAATTAAGGCGTGAAGGTATCGCGCGTGATTTGGTGAATCGCGTTCAGAACCTCAGAAAAGATATGGGCTTAGAGGTGCAAGACAAGATTAAAATCAACGTTGAGAAAAATATTGACCTTGTCAATACGGCATTAGAAGCGAATCGCGAATATATTTGTCGCGAAACACAAGCACTATCGCTGGATATATTAGACACCCTTAGCGATGCTAAGACCCTTGAGATGGATGAGTTGAAAGTGAAGGTTCACATTGAAGCGTAGCCAAAAAGTGTAAGATCAAGGCGACAGGCAGTACTATATGACAATGGAGGAAAAGAAAAATACCTATCTGAAATATTATCTAATAGCACTAGGAGTGATCGCTCTGGATCAAACATCAAAGCTGTTGGTACACTTCAATATGGAACTAGGCAGTGAGATCAACGTGATTGGTGATTGGTTTCGACTACACTACCTATTGAACCCTGGAATGGCTTTTGGGCTCAAATGGGAGGCTCAGTATGGGAAACTAGCACTTACGCTGTTTAGGCTATTAGCTATGGTAGGTATAGGATATTACCTCTATAAACTAATCGTTAAGAGATCACCGAAAGGCCTGCTTATATGCATGGCGCTCATATTGGGTGGTGCCGCAGGTAATGTTATTGACAGTACATTCTACGGTGTTTTTCTTGATAATGCACCATCCAATGCCCCAACACCCTGGTTTCATGGGAAAGTGATAGACATGTTATTTTTTCCATTGTTCGATGGACGTTTCCCCGATTGGTTACCGGGAGTAGGTAGCGAAGACTTCTTATTTTTTAGCCCTGTATTCAATATAGCTGACTCTTCTATTTTCATTGGCGTATTGGTGATCCTTGTCATGCAGAAAAGATACTTTGGAGAAAAGAAAGAAGACGAGACTGGCGAAGGGGAATCCAATCAGATGGAAGAAAGCACCGCAGACACAGAGCCCATGCCTGAGGATCACGAAGACACCGTGAAATCATCCGAATAAGAGGTAATTGCATCCAATTAACTCTTCCTTAAGAAAAGTTAATCTAATTTTTATTTGATTTTAATAATCACTGTATTCTTTTGGGATACAGCGATTAGGACTATCTTGTTATCGTCTATAAAACAACGTTAACAATGGTATAAATGATGCTTGCGGTTTGCATCAAAACTAATCATTTAGTTTATTTGATCTCTTTACCTAAAACCACATGATATGAAACTAAAAAGGATTTACTTGCTACTAGGTCTTCTTGTAGTTGGTGCGCTTGGCTTAAGGGCGCAAGAGTTAAACATTAGCGGTAATCTTAATACCAAAATTCCGGTAGACCCTGATGTTAGAGTTGGTAAGCTTGACAATGGTATGACTTACTACATCAGAAAAAACGCAAAGCCGGAAGACAAAGTGGAATTAAGACTGGTAGTTAATGCCGGTTCCATTCTTGAAGATGAGGATCAAAGAGGATTAGCGCACTTCGTAGAGCACATGGCTTTTAATGGCACTAAGAACTTCAAGAAAAACGAACTCGTCAATTACCTGCAATCAGTGGGTGTGGAGTTTGGATCTGATTTGAATGCCTACACCAGCTTCGATGAGACGGTTTATATGCTGCCTATCCCTTCCGACGATGAAGAAATACTAGACAAAGGGCTTCTGGTACTGGAAGACTGGGCCCATAACATCGAGTTTACGGAAGAAGAAATTGATAAAGAGAGAGGAGTAATTATGGAAGAGTGGCGATTGGGACGAGGTGCTTCTCAAAGGATGCGAGATGAATACTTTCCGGTGCTTTTCAAGAACTCACACTATGCTGAAAGGCTTCCAATAGGTACTAAAGAAGTGATTCAAAACGCTAACTATGAAACGATCAGGAAATTCTACAAGGATTGGTACAGGCCTGACCTCATGGCAGTGGTCGCCGTTGGTGATATTGATCCCGATGAAATGGAGAAGAAGATAAAGACGCGTTTTGGCAAGATAAAAGGACCAAAGAAGCCACGGGAAAGGAAGCTATTCGAAGTGCCTAATCATGAAGAGACTTTCGTAGCTGTAGCCAAAGACAAAGAAGCTTCATTTACTCAAATACAGTTGATTTATAAAGTCGACAATTATAAAGAAGAAACGCTTTCTGACATGAGAGCCAGTATGGTAAGAAGCTTATACAATGGCATGTTAAATCGTCGTTTAAACGAACTTCGTCAATCAGCTGAACCACCGTTCTTCACTGGAAGTACAAGCTTTAGCAGTATGGTGAGATCAAAGAGTAACTATTCATCTTTTGCCATTGTTGGGCAAGACGGCGTAGAAAAAGGTCTCAAGGCATTAATCGAAGAAAACGAGCGTGTTAAGAGGTTTGGTTTCACGCCAGGTGAGCTTGACAGGTATAAAAAAGAGATGCTTAATTCAGTAGAAAAAGCATACAAAGAGAGTGATAAGACAGAATCGTCAAGATACACTTGGCAATATGTAGGTAACTTTTTGAGTGACGACCCTATCCCAGGTGTTACGTTCAATTATGATTTCATGAAGAAGGTCATGCCTTCTATCCAACTAGAAGAGATTAATGCACTGGCTAAAGACTGGATTCAAGATGTGAACCGAGTGATCGTGATCACCGGCCCGGACAAAGAAGGTGTAACACTGCCATCTGAGGCAGAAATAAGAAATATGCTGGCTAAGGCTGAGAAGATAGAAGTCAAACCTTACGAAGATAAAGTTTCAGGTGCTGAGCTATTCACAGCTAAGCCAGTAGCTGGTAAGGTCACGAACGAGAAGAGCTTCGATAAATTGGGTGTAACCGAAATTACACTTTCTAATGGTGTGCAGGTGGTGCTTAAGCCAACTGAATTTAAGAATGACGAAATTCTGATGACTGCCTTCAGCTTCGGAGGTCATTACCTGTATTCAGACGAAGATCACTATTCGGCATCCAATGCGTCACAAGTAGTCTCGCAAAGCGGAGTGAGTGATTTTTCTATGGTCGATATGCAGAAAATGATGGTGGGCAAAACAGTAAGGGTATCTCCATTCATTGGATCCCTTCAAGAAGGTTTTAATGGCTCAGCATCACCAAAAGACTTTGAGACTATGCTTCAGCTTATCCATCTATACTTCGTTGCACCTAGAAAAGATGAAGCAGCCTTCCAGTCTTTCAAGGCTAAGAATAAAATGCTCTTCCAAAACCTGATGTCCAACCCTCAATTCTTCTATTCTGATAAGGTTAGTAAGATCATGACCCAGAATCACCCTAGAGGAGGTGGGTTCCCTACTTCGGAAGAACTTGACAAAGTAGACTTCGAAAGAGCATTTGAGATTTATCAGGATCGTTTTGCTGACGCGAGTGATTTCAAATTCTTCTTCGTTGGTAGCTTTGATTCCAAAGAGGTCACACCAATGTTGGAAAAATACTTAGGAAGCCTGCCAAATACTGGCCGAAAAGAGTCATGGAAAGACCTCGGTATCAGGCCGCCTAAAGGAGTAGTTGAGGAAGTAGTAAGGAGTGGAACAGACCCTAAAAGTCAGGTAACGATTAACTTCACCGGTGACATGAAATATGGTAAAGAAGAAGGTCATGTACTGAGCTCATTAGGTGAATTACTGAGAAATAACCTTATCGATAATATCAGAGAAGATCAGAGTGGGGTTTATACAGTTGGCGCTTTCGGAAGCGTTTCCCGCCTACCGGCTGAGCGCTATACCATGCGTATCTCGTTTCCATGTGCGCCAGAAAATGTTGATAAGCTAGTAAAGGCTTGCTTCGACGAGATTGGAAAGCTTAAAAAAGGTGAGATTTCTGATGAAGATATCAATGAAATCAAAGAAGCACAAAGACAGAACAGAGAAGAGAACTTGAAGAAGAACAGATTTTGGCTTAATCAATTGAGGAGCTACTACTATAACGGATCTGACCTTGATACTTTCTATGAGTATGAAGACATGGTGGAATCCTTCACCAAAGATGATCTACAAAAAGCAGCTAAGAAGTATTTCGATGAAAAGAACTACGTAAAAGTTGTACTTATGCCAGAGCAATAGGTCTGGTTGGATTGTTTGGCAAAAAAGCCATCCGATAAGGATGGCTTTTTTTGTATCTAGCCGGTTGAACCACCAAAATCATTCATCTTAAGAAATCTTAACTGGAGATTTAGACCATCTTAACAAGCACTCACTATGTTTATTGTGATGAATGTGAAGAAGATGAGAATAGTTTACACAGTTTTATTGATCACCCTTATATGCGGGTTTAGCCATGGGCAAAAACCTGAAAAGGCTTTTTACTCCATAGAAGGTACCATCAAATCTTACGAACCTGTCCGGGGGTTCGCCATTGACAACGTACTTTTAGAGACTGGTGATGAAGTAATAGAGCTTAAGTTTCCAAGCCATTATGCCCAAAGGCTTTATAATAGTTTCAAACCAGGCGATATAGTGAAGGTAGAATATTGGCGTCCCAAAGCTGGTGTAGGTAAAGAACCCGACGCCAAGTTATCTAAACTGACTTTGAACTACCTATATACTAACCGTGTCACCAAAGTATGGAATGGAGCGCAGCAAGTTGAAATTGGTAATGAACGACCTACTTATTTAAACATGGCTAACACTAGACCCTGGAACCCCAAAGTCTTTATTGAGAAAGAAATAGAAGAGGTCATTTTCCGTGATGACGAAGTGTTGGCCGTGTCATTTGAAGGAGATGTTGTTTCAGGAGTTAGGTGGTTTGGGTACAAGCCTGACGAACATAATTACTCAGTTGGGGATAAAGTTTCGTTTTATACCTACCCATATTATCATGTCGAAGGAGAAAGGCTTATTGTTGATAGCAAGCATATGTACTATGGTGTGAATAAGCTTAAAGCTGCATCAGGAAAAATCAAATCATTTCTGTACAAGCAGAACTTTGCTTATATCGGCTTTAAACTACAAACCAATTCACGGACACTTGATCTCTTTTTCCCCTCTGAGAAGGCCGAACAGGTAGTGGAAATAGCCGAACGTAACATTCCGGTACTAGCGTACTACTCTTCACGTAGTTATGTTAAACCTGATGGTGTAAGCCTTTTCGCATTGATCGCAGGAAAGGATACATTGAAAATGGAAAAGAGCTTTGTCGGAGCACCCGATGGAGGGCATAAATATGAAGATGCTCAGGTCGAGGGAAAGATTACTGCGATTGAAAAGGCCAAGACCGGCCTGTTGATGTATCTGCTTATCGACAATGAGTTCTATATAGAATCAACTCCTAAACTTTCTAAACAGCTGGCACCCAATATTAAAAAGGGAATGATAATCGGTGTAAAAGGACAGAAGCGAATAAAAAGACAAGGTGAAGTATATCAAAAAGAGTATCAAATCATCCGACCTAAGGCGATCATAATCAATGGCCAGGAATTCATACTGTCGCAATGATGAAAATATATTTAATCATAACATATTGCCTGATTGCAATGCAACTAACGGTATTGGGGCAGAATAAAACCCTCACGGGCAAAGTTGTCGATGAAAATAGCAATCCGATCTCATTTGCCAATGTCGGATTACCAGAGCACGGGATAGGGACTGCCACTAATTTAAGCGGCCTGTTTGACATACATATCCGTGAGGGTTTCCAGCAAGATAGCTTGGTGATTTCGGCTATTGGCTTTGAGACCAAGAAGATCAAGATAGCAGACCTTATAGCAGTTGACAGTATAATTATTTCACTTGAACCACATGTGCTGGTCATGAAAGGCCTTACCGTCAACGCCCTAGATGAAAATGCAAAATCGATAGTTGTCAAAGCACTGAATAACTACAAGACCAATTATATCAGGAAGAAATATCAGTTGAAAGGTTTCTACCGTCAATTGATTCGCAATGACGAAACCTATATGCTGCTTGCGGAAGCCGCATTTACCGTTTTTGATCGGGGTTACAACAAGTACCAAGACAAACGTGTAAGACTAGATGCCCTAAGGAAGAGTAATGATCATCGTGACATGGATAGCCTCGACATACATTATGATACTTTGATGGAGCATAACGATCTGATGGGTCTTCTCGGATCCGATTATATCGATTCTAGAAGGGACAGAAATGGCTATGGATATTGGCCGTTAGTAAATCAAAGCATGACGAGAAACTTTGACTTCCTTTTGGATAGTTTGTCCTATTTCGATGGCCATCTCGTCTATTGTATCTCCTTTTTTAGTAATCGGGATTGGATGAGCAATAAATATCAAGAATTCAACCGCTTGATCATTAGAACCGGTGATTACGCAGTGATTGAAATGCATGTCGGTATGAAACCCAAAGAAATAACTAACAGTACGAAGGAGCAACGCGGTAATGCAGCCTATCTGGTAGATGGTTGGAGAAGGTTACAAGTAATCAAGTACCGCAAATACAAAAATCACTGGTACCCATACTACATGAGTTCATATGGAAGCCTTGTAGGAGGTGATAAGCAAAAAGCCAGTAGGCTGGCTTTTGAACAAGCTCGTCAGACAGGCAGTACTACATTGAATTATAAGGATCAATCACTTAATGGCAGGAAAATTGATCCCGATAAGAACAACTTTTATAGCTTTCGCGAATTGTTGATTACCGAAGTGAAAGACCGAGGGGATAAGTTTCGTAAGGTGAAGCTTAAGGAGCAAATGGATAGAAACCAATATGTTAGAAATCATAAAAAGGAATACGATCCAGATTTTTGGAAAAACTATAATGTGCTGTTAATCAATCCATTTATGAACAAAGCGAGATCAGATTTAGAAAAGCTGGCCAAACTTTCAGAACAGTTTCCACAAAATTGAATGATCAACCTAATTACATATAAAAGAAGAGCAAACCTTGAAAATACTTATCATTGAAGATGAACCAAAGCTAGCAGCCTTCATCAGCAAAGGCTTAAAACAAAATGGCTACACAGTGGATGTAAGCGCGCATGGCAGCGAAGGTTTGGAGATGGCAATGGTCAACAGCTATGACCTGGTTTTGTTGGATATCATGCTGCCTGGGCAAAATGGATTTGAAATCATCAAAAACATTAAGGGTTTCAAGAATGAAGTGCCCATCATTATATTGAGCGCGTTGACTGATACAGATCAGGTTATCAAAGGACTAGATATGGGGGCCGTAGATTACATCAAAAAACCATTTGATTTTGATGAGTTGCTGGCCAGGATAAGAGTAGTAACACGCAGAGGCTCGTCAGCTAAAATTACTAAACTGAAAACCGGCAGTCTTGAAATGGACCTTGTCGCGAGGGAAGTCCGCCGTGATGATCATAAGATAAGCCTAACCAATAGAGAATTCAATTTACTAGAGCTACTTTTAAGAAACATTAACAGAGTAGTCACTAAAACCGAGATAGCAGAAAAGATCTGGGAAGTCAATTTTGACATGGGAAGCAATGTGATAGAAGTCCACATGCACCAACTGAGGAAGAAAATTGACGGGGAAGTGGATGATAAACTAATCACCACCAGAGTCGGTTTGGGCTACATCATAGAAGGAATGCTAATTAAATCTTAGTGATCAAAGGGCTCCATTACAAAAGCATACGCGTAAAGATTACCTTAGTCTTTGTGGTCATCTTCACCGTTATCCTGCTTCCTGCGAATAACCTGATATATCAGAAAGTCCGTGACACACTAATGGCAGCTGATGACAGAGAGATCATTAGTGAAGCGAATATCCTGCTTGAGGAAACTTCTTACTCTCCACAACGCATACCACTACCTAACGCCCAGCGCTTGATTAGCTTAAGAGTTACCAGTGAGAACTTCTCCCAAGAACTATTTACATCTCCCGGTTTCCCTTTGCTAGATGAGTTTGATTATTACCTGGATATACTACAAGTAGATACACTTAAAATAGCTGTCGTCAACCGGGAATTGGATGACCTTCCAGGTAGTTCACTGCAATTGCTTCTGGCTAGAAGTAACGCACCGCTTGAAACGCAATTGAAGGACCTCAGAAGGTATCTGATCGTGGGCAATGTATTATCGGTAGCGATATCTGGCATTCTGGCATTGGTATTGTCGCAAGTAGTGCTTAACCCTGTTTCTAGAATGGCAAAGACGGCCTCAAAGATATCTGCATCTGACAGTCTGGAACGTGTAGCGGTACCGAAATCAAGAGATGAAGTTCAAATGCTGGGTGAGACCATTAATGATATGCTCAAACGCATTGAGGAAGGCATTAACAGCCAGAATAACTTTTTCGCATCTGCAGCACATGAGTTAAGAACGCCTTTGGCGGTCATGCAAACCGAACTTTCAGTGGCTTTAGACAAAGAAACCGATCAGAATATCCGGAAAGTACTTAGTAATCAACTCAGTGAGACGCAGCGTTTGTCGAGAATCATACAGGACTTCTTATTGGTCAGTCAATTGAAAACCAAGACACTGATCATCAGACAAGACCTTCAACCAGTAGACGAACTCATTTATCGAGCCTTATCCAAAACCAAATACTTAAGCCAGGAAAGAGGTGTAGAGATTCAACTCAACCTGCAAGAAGATATAGATGACTTTAATATCTACGGAGATCATGACAAGCTAGAAAACGTACTCATCAACATTCTGGAAAACGCATACAAATACGGCAAACCACATGATAAAGTATGCATCAGTTTAAAGAGTAACGCGGATGCATTCTTTACAATTGGCTTCGATAATAAGCTGGTCGAACCGATTGAGGATATAGCGTCGTTAACCAGCCAATATCATAAGTCGAAAGAGTATAGTTCGGGGCTTGGACTAGGTCTTTGGATATGCAATGAGATTTTACGATTACACCAGGGAGAATTGAGATTATCTCAGAAGAACCTAACCTTTAAAGCCCAGGTACGCTTGCCTAAAAAGACCGAGGCTACGTAGGACCTGTTGAAAAAATCACAGCCATGCCAAATGCAAGGCGTCAAGTCCTACATGATGATCACTTCTGCAATAATATCCTGACCAAACTCACGCTGTAGTATCTCCTTAATCTTGGACTTAGACATGTTCAACTCATGTTTTAGCGGAGCCGAAGTGATCTCAACGAACAGCACCTTATCCTTGATAAATATCTTCTTCGTCTTCAACGCGATGGGTTTTCCCATGAGGTCTTGCCATGAAGACACCAACTGGGTTTCATCAAATTTGGATTTGAGGTTATAAGATTTTAATAAATCCCCGATTGCGTCGCCAATCTGGGATGTATCAGATTTTCTTGGATTAGTCGCTTTTCTTTTTGCCATAATTAGTCAGTCTCTCTTGTCCTTCCATCCTCTACCTCGAAGAATTTTACTGTTTTGCCAATTTCCTTGAAGAAGGTTCGTGTTCTTTCAGGCCTGGCATCGGTGATGAATATTTGCCCGAAAACATCACTGGCAATCATTTTGACCAGCTTGTCAATTCTGTGGTCATCAAGCTTATCAAATATATCGTCTAAGAGCAGTAAAGGCTTAAACCCTTTATTGATCTTAATAATTTCAAACAAAGCCAATTTCAAAGCGATTAGAAATGACTTTTGTTGACCTTGCGACCCGAATTTTTTCAAAGGTTTATCCTCAATCTTAAATACGAAGTCGTCCCTATGAATGCCTAACTCCGTACGTTGTAAAATCAAATCTCGCTTTAGGTTGCCTAGATACTTGCTTTGAAAAGCATCAAACAATAACTCAGACTTATACTGAATAGATACCTGTTCTTTATCCGCTACAAGATCGTCAAAATGTCTGGTAAAATGAGAGAGAAAATCGTTAACGAATCGTTTTCTTTCGATGAATATCTCTTGTCCGAGTTGTAGTAACTGGATATCATAAGGCTCTATCAAGTCCTTATCAATTTTATTTTGTTCTCCGAAAGATTTCAGTAAGCTATTCCTTTGCTTAAGGAAATGATGATACTTGACAAGATGATTTAGATAAGGCCTGTTAATCTGTGATATAGCAGCATCAAAGAATTTCCTTCTAGCTTCACTACTTTCTCTTATAATATCCGAATCATTTGGAAAGATCAACACAGCTGGGAAACTACCAATGTGTTCGCTGATCTTTTCGTACTCGGATTTATTGACCTTGAAAATCTTTTTCTGTCCACTCTTTACACTGCAATGCACCTCATAAATGTCACCTTCTTTTTCAATATTTGATTTAACACTGAAGAATGCCTCTCCATGCTTAATATTCTGGGAATCTATTGAATTAAGTGCGCTTTTCGTGAGGGATAAATAATGGATAGCATCTAATAAATTTGTTTTTCCACTCCCATTTTCACCTAGAAGACAGTTTATATCTGGTGAAAAAATCAAATTAGCATCTTCATAATTCTTGAAATTAAACAAGGAGATATTTTCAAGGTGCATTAAGTTTTTTTAGTTATTTTCGTAATCCATTTTTGGAGGCAGATATCATGACCTAAAGGCTTGAACACCTCAAAAACTGATTCATTTTTTTAAATCAGAAAGTTCTCAAAACTAATTGATATGGCTACGACTACAAAGACCAATAAATCCACAAAGACTACTAAAGCGAAGGCATCAGCCAAGCCTAAATTCTCTAAAGAGACCTATCTGAGCTGGTACGAAAGCATGCAATTGATGCGAAAGTTCGAAGAAAAAGCTGGTCAGCTATATGGTCAACAGAAGATCAAGGGTTTTTGTCACCTTTATATTGGACAGGAAGCTTGTGTAGCCGGAGCAGTTTCTGCACTGGAAAAGGACGATAAGTGGATTACTGCTTATAGAGACCATGCTCATCCAATTGGTTTGGGTTCTGACCCTAAGAAAATAATGGCCGAACTCTTTGCCAAAGAAACAGGTATTTCGAAAGGTAAAGGTGGTTCTATGCACATGTTTGACAAAGAACATAACTTCTTCGGAGGCCACGGTATAGTAGGGGCACAAGTACCTTTAGGAGCAGGAATTGGTTTTGCAGAAAAATATAAGAAGACCAAGAATTTGTGTATCTGTTTCATGGGAGATGGAGCAGTAAGACAGGGGGCCTTCCACGAAGCATTAAATATGGCTATGACGTGGAAACTGCCGGTCATTTTTGTGATAGAAAATAATGGGTACGCTATGGGTACTTCTGTTCAGAGGACATCAAACGTAACTGACCTTTATAAACTTGGGGATGCCTATCATATGCCTTCCGCTCCTGTTGACGCCATGGAGGTAGAAGAAGTGCACAATGCAGTTGAGCAGGCGGCTAAGAGAGCCAGAAAGGGAGATGGCCCTACACTATTAGAATTCAGAACCTATCGATATAAGGGGCATTCGATGTCAGACCCCGCCAGATACCGTCCAAAAGAAGAAGTAGCTGAAAAGAAAGCTGAAGATTCTATTGATCAGGTTAGGCAGACCATTCTTAAAAACAAATACGCTACAGAGGCTGATTTGGAAGCAATAGATCAAAAAATAAAAGCAGAGGTAGAAGAATGCGTGAAATTCGCGGAAGAGTCAGACTACCCTGACGCGTCCGAAGTTTTCCATGATGTCTATGTGCAGACAGACTATCCTTATATAATGGATTAAACTTCTTTGCAGAAGTTTTTTCTAATTAGTAGCTTTGCAAGCCTAAATTTTGAGCAATGGCAAAAACGAAAACGCGAGCTACACAAAAAGGATCGGACAAACTATTAGAAAACCCTGAAGCGTTAGCTGAGAAGTTAACTGCGTCAGAGGAATTCCTTGAAAAGAATAAAGTAGCTGTTATTGGCGTTGTGGCAGTGATTGTGCTAGTTGTTGGAGGCTTTTTTGGTTACAACTACTACCAAAGCAACCAGAACGATATTGCGCAGAGTGAGATGTTCCAGGCCATATTCTACTTTGAATCAGACAGCCTTGACTATGCATTGAATGGTGATGGTAATAGCTACGGTTTCAGAGAGATCGTAGATCAGTATAGCGGAACAGACGCGGCCAACCTAGCTAACTACTATATAGGTGCTATCTACCTAAAACAAGGCAAGTTTGAATTAGCAACACTTTATCTTAAAGACTTCAGCTCATCTGACCTGCTTATACAAGCAAGAGCATATAGTTTGATAGGTGATGCCCACATGGAACAGCAGCAATATTCAGAAGCGGCAGAGTACTATGACAAGGCTGCTAACTACAAACCCAACAAGTTTTTCACACCTCAGTATCTATTAAAAGAGGCTTTGGCTCATGAAAAGCTAAATAACTTGGAAGAAGCCAAGAAGTGTTACGATGAAATCATTGAAAAGTATTGGGATGCTAACGAAGCCGTACAGAAGGCTAAGAAATATAAAGCAAGACTGAATGCGTCAGCTTCCTAAGAACTGAAATAGAAAATATGACAAGGGATAGGGAGACAATCTTTATCCCTTTTTTATTGCCCAAAACTAAATGTAAAAGCCCACATGTCAACAGCAGATAAAAGCCTAAGCGACTACAGTAGTAAAAACGTATTAGATATTTCCAATAAGAAGTTTGGCATAGTAGTGTCCGAATGGAATGAAGACGTAACTGGAGCACTTTACTCAGGAGCCCTTGAAACGCTCTTAAATAATGGGGCTAAAAAAGATAACGTAATTCTAAAATATGTGCCAGGCAGTTACGAACTCACGCTAGGAGCACAATGGCTGGCTAAGCGAGATGATATTGACGCTGTGATATGCCTGGGATGTGTTATTCAAGGAGAGACCCGTCACTTTGATTTTATCTGCGACGCCGTGGCTCAAGGAATCAAGGACGTTAACCTGAAATACGACAAGCCTGTTATTTTCGGCGTACTAACACCAGACAATAAGCAGCAAGCACTTGACCGTGCCGGAGGCAAACATGGTAATAAAGGTGACGAAGCAGCAATTACAGCCATCAAAATGCTGGGCTTTTAGCCATCTCCAATCATCAACCAATCTCAGTTTTTTAAATCTTCAATAGAATGAAAGTACTAAAGTTCGGAGGAACATCAGTTGGTCTTCCATCCAGGATGCATAAAGTTGCTCAACTGGTAACGAAAGAACCTGCCAGTAAAATTGTGGTGCTATCCGCTGTTTCCGGCACTACGAATGCCCTCGTTAGCATAGGAGAAAGACTTTTCAAAGATGAAAAAGATAGAGCATTACTGGAGATCAAGACGCTGAAAAATAAGTATAAGGTATTCATAGAAGAGCTATACACTCAAAATGATTATCTGGTGAAGGGCACTGAAGTGGTTGATAGCCACTTCACTACTATTGCGGATATGTTGGACGGTCAGTTTACCGAGGATCGTAACAAAATATTGCTGGCCCAGGGTGAGTTGATATCCACCAATCTATTTTATCAGTATCTGCAGGAACAGCAGATAGATTCAGTGCTTATTCCGGCCCTTGAATTTATGAGCATTGATCGAGACCACGAACCTGAAATTGATCGGACAGCGGAAAAGATCAAGCAGTTTATAGGTGATGTTAAGGAAAACACGGTCATCATCACCCAAGGTTACATTTGCCGTAATCATGAGGGAGAAATAGATAACCTGAAACGAGGAGGCAGTGATTATACGGCGTCTTTGATTGGGGCGGCAATAAGATCGGAAGAAGTGCAAATATGGACGGATATTGATGGCATGCACAACAATGATCCTCGCATTGTAGAGAGAACCTTCCCATTGTCTGCGCTCAGCTTTGATGAAGCGGCCGAGTTGGCCTACTTCGGCGCCAAAATACTGCACCCTTCTTCTATCATACCCACCCAGAAATATCATATTCCGGTGAGACTTAAAAGCACTATGAATGATGAGGCTCAAGGAACACTGATTAGTGATGAAACAAGCAGTGTAGAAATCAAAGCCATTGCGGCTAAGGATAATATCACGGCCATCAAGATAAAATCTACCCGTATGCTTTTGGCCTATGGCTTCTTAAGGAAAGTCTTTGAGGTATTTGAGAAGTACAAAACTTCTATCGACATGATTACCACCTCGGAAGTAGCCGTTTCACTTACGATTGACGATAGCCGATGCTTACAAGAGATCGTTGAAGAGCTTGAGAATTTTGGCCTTGTCGAAGTAGATCAAAACCAATCTATCATATGTATAGTGGGGGCGATGATCGCAGAAAAGAAAGGTGTGATACGCAAAGTATTCAATTCTCTTTCTGACATTCCTATCAGAATGGTATCCTATGGAGGAAGTAGAAACAATATCTCTCTACTGATAGATACAAACTTCAAGACTCAGGCCCTGAATGAGCTGAATGAAGGCCTATTTTAAGCCCTAGGTAGGTAGAAAAGCAAAGAAGATTAGCCAAACGATAATTAAGAGTGGAATCAAAATAGGTATCGAAAACCTTATTATGTATCCGAAGAACGATGGCATTTTAATTCCGACTTCTTCGGATATAGATTTCACCATGAAATTAGGCCCATTCCCGATATAGGTCATTGCACCAAAGAACACAGCCGCTACCGATATGGCTTTCAACGATACAACGGAGTTATGGAAGCCACCGTTAGCGAAAGAAACCACATCTGCCATATTGCTTATACTTCCCTGTGATGATGCCAAGGCAGCGGTCAGGAAGTTCAAGTAAGTAGGTGCGTTATCCAGGAACCCTGATAACATACCAGTGCCCCAATAGAGCGTGTTATGGTTGATTAACTGAGCACCTTCAGGTGAAGCCGCAAAATTGCTTACGAGTTGTAGTGCAGGCATCATAGTACCAAAAATGCCGATAAATATGAAAGCTACTTCTCGGATCGGTTCAAAACTAAACTCATTACCCTTGATAGCGGCCTTATTGGCAAATCGATAAGACATGAAAGCCACTGAGAGCATGATAATCTCTCTTATGAATGAGAACTTCTGGCCATGGAAGGGAATATAGGGAACCCAGTCTAGTATGTTAGGATCAAGAAATACAGAGCCGATTACCACCACAAGCCACAAGAAATTCCTGGCTCCAACCAGCGATATTTTGTTGGTGTAAGTGAGATCTTCATCTACTAATCCGTAATTGGCAGTATTTCTTCTGTCAATGAAATAAAAAAGAATACACAATACGATCAGCGCAAAAATCCACGGCGCGAAGTTGTGGGTAAGCGTCCATTCGAATGGTACTCCCTTCAAGAACCCAAGGAACAAAGGCGGGTCTCCAATAGGTGTTAGTGAGCCGCCTATATTACTTACCGTAAAAATGAAGAATATGATATGATATGGCTTTATCCTTGTTTTGTTAAGCCTGATATAAGGTCTAATGAGTAGCATCGACGCCCCAGTAGTTCCAATAAGATTGGAGATTACAGCTCCGATAAATAATATACCCACGTTGGCTAAAGGCGTGGCGGGTTTATCAATATTGATCATTATACCCCCCGATGCGATATACAGTGATGCTAACAGCGATATGAATTGAACATATTCAGCTAGTGCATGTATAGGCTCGTGAGCGTTGTGCAAACCGAACAGATAATAGGAAACCACAATCAAGGCCAGCACGACCGCTACGATGGGGTAGTTCTTATGCCAGAAATGTTCGTAGAACAAAGGACCTGTGGCGATCATTAAAAGCAACAGCACAAAAGGAATAACTGACCAAACGGAAGCGGACGCGTGTTCTTCGCCATGACCTGCCGCGTCATGCGAGCCATGATCGTCTGTAGTCGTAGTTTCAGTATGATGATCGGGTTGGTCTTTGGAATGTGACTGGCCAATTGAAGGGGTACTTAGAACCAAAAAGATAGAAACAAGAAAAGAGAGTAAAGCAATTTTTTTGGCCACGAAATTCCGGAATTTATTAATCATAAATCTAAGTGAATGCAAACTGCTAAGCAAGTTAAACTGTTGTTAAGTTTTGGTCTCTTTTTTTGTCAAAAGGCACTACACCAATTGTCTTAGCGCAATTTCGAATGATGTTTTGGCAATGCCTGTTTTGTGGCTATCCTTTTCAAAAGTTTTTAAGAGTGCTTTTCTGATAGTGTCAGATGTATCGTCGAATATCAACTGGTCGTCAAGTTTTGAATCCTTTTCCATGAAATACGCAAAGACCCTGGCCATACCGCAGTTGGCGATAAAATCGGGTATCACAGAGAAATTGCTATCTGCATACAGCCCTGTGGGTCCGAAGAAGATTTCAGGATCAGCAAAAGGAACATTTGCGCCACAGGAGAAAACCTCTAAATGAGAAGCAATCATTCTTTCTACCTGTTCCCTTGTAATTAGACGCGAGGCGGCTGCCGGTATGAATATCTCAAATCCCAAATCCCAAACTTTTTGATTCATCTCTTCAAAAGGGATCATGTCAGGATGACTTAGAGAGTTGCCCTTTCTACTCAAAAACAAAGCCTTGATTTCTTCATAAGTGAAACCTTCCTTGTTTATCAAACCACCACTTTTGTCGATTATACCAATAATCTTTACACCCATTTGCGCAAGATAAAAGGCTGCTGAAGCGCCTACGTTACCAAACCCTTGTATAACGGCTCTTTTTGTTTTTATTTCACCACCCCAGATTTCATAATAGTGTTTTACCGCTTCAGAAACACCATAGCCGGTGATCATATCTGCTACGGTATATTTCCTACTTAGTGAAGGAGAGTACTTTTCACTTTCCAATACTTTGATCACCCCTTGCCTCAGTTGCCCTATTCTCTTTACCACTTGAGGCTCTGAAGGATGAAAGTGTCCCTTAAAAACCCCTTCCTGTGGGTGCCATACGCCAGAACCTTCTGTGATCGGAATTACCTCCGTAATCTCATCTACATTGAGATCCCCGCCAGTGCCATAGTATGTCTTAAGTAATGGTTGAACGGCCTTATACCATCTTTCTAGAACACCGTGTTTTCTGGGGTCATTCGGGTCGAAGTTTATGCCGGATTTCGCACCGCCTATAGCCGGACCAGACACAGTGAACTTTACTTCCATAGTCTTGGCAAGGGATTCTACCTCTCTCTTGTCCAGTCCTTTGCGCATGCGAGTTCCTCCCCCTGCTGCTCCTCCTCTCAGTGAGTTGATGACAACCCAACCTTGTGCCTCCGTTTCTTGGTCGCACCATTCAAAAACGATTTCAGGAGACTTACTCTCAAACTTTTCTAATAACTCCTTCATTTGTTTTGCTCTTAAGAAGTTCAAAGATCAAAAAAAGTATCAAGAGTGAGGTACTTTTGAAGGGGAATGATCATAAACAATACCCCCACAGCTATCATGGGATGCTCCGGTTACACTGCTCAGGCAATTCGCTTCGCCTCTCAGCCGCAGTACACCAAGGAAAGCAAATACCAATGCTTCTTTAAATTTGATGAGCTGCACGTCAGGAATATCGAACGATACATGTGGAAGCTGTTGCTTGAGCGTATCCATTAGAAATTGATTGAAGGTGCCACCACCCGTGACCAGAATACTTGGTTTGTTTTGGAAATCATGTGAGGCAATGATAGACGAGAGGGCATTACCGATCTGCTCAGCGATATGGTGAACATAAGTTGCCAGTATGTCTGATGTGCTTAACTCTTTATCTAATAGAGTAAATACATTCTTTTCTACCCATTCATATCCAAGCGATTTCGGATAGTCAAGTCCGTAAAATTCGAGTTGGTTGAGTTCAGTCAACAGTTGTTGATCAACTGTCCCTTGAGCCGCGAGTTTACCCTCGTTATCATAACCCAAACCTTCCATACGCGCTAAATGATCCAGTACCATATTAACGGCACAGATATCAAAAGCGACAATCCTTTCCTGTTGCTTAAACGATAAATTGCCTATCCCGCCCAGATTGAGGCAAAAGGGGTGATCAGGAAATAACAACAGATCACCGATGGGTACTAGAGGAGCACCTTGCCCTCCAAGACTTACATCTAGTGATCTAAAATCTGCTATAACGGGCATACCAGTCGATTGGCTGATTTCATAACCGCTTCCAATTTGTAGGGTATAACCTATTTCAGGCTGGTGAAAAACCGTATGACCATGTGTGCTTATCCATTGGGGTTGAAATCCATAAGTACTCATAAAGTCTTTAACACGATCACCAATAAATAGCTTCAAATCGTGATCCAATTGCTTCAATTCCATCCCTGATAGACGGGTGGATTGAGCTAATCTGCCGGAGATGGATTCCGGATAATTAAAAGTAAAAGCATCAATAATCTGGAAACCCCACTTTCCATCATCATGATTGAACTGGCATGCCGCTACATCCAGCCCATCCAAGGAAGTACCCGACATTACACCTATTACTTTATAATTTTCCATATTTTCCTAGTTTTGCACATCTAAATGCCAATCAGAACTACATCAAATTGGTGATCAGACCAGCATTATTAGCTTTGGGTTCACCTACTTAGAAAATTTCAAAGCTTAGATTGAAGAATGAATCTCGCTATTGACTTTGGTAACTCTTCTGCCAAAATAGCCTTTTTCCAAGGAGAAAACATGGTGGAGCTGAAAGAGAAGGTATCAGTAGATGACCTGAAAGAAATAGTAGGCTTGAAAAAGCCTGATTTCACCATAATTAGCTCGGTTAGCCAAGGTACTTCTGAGATCATTGAACAAGCCTCACTTGGACCTAATACAATTGGGTTAACAGCACAAACGCCCATTCCTGCTGAAATTAGGTACAAAACACCTCATACTTTGGGAGTTGATCGCATTGCAGCGGTTATTGGAGCACAAACACTTTTCCCTAATCAGAATTGCCTGGTCATAGATGCGGGAACCTGTATCACCTATGATTTCATAGATTCCCAAAGGAAATACTTTGGAGGGGCGATTTCTCCCGGTCTTCGCATGCGATTCAAGTCACTCAACAATTTTACGGCCCGATTACCGTTAGTTGAGTTTGATGATCGTGATTATGACTTGATAGGAGATTCTACTGAGACATCAATTCTAAGTGGTATAATTAATGGCACAGTAGCAGAAATTCAGGAAATTATTCGGAAGTATAAACACAAATTCTCAGATTTGCAGATTCTAATTTGCGGCGGAGACGCTCGTTTCGTTGAAAGTAGAATGAAATCTGCAGGGATCGCGAAACCCGAATTGGTTTTAATTGGACTAAACAGCATACTAGAATATAATAATGCACTGGAGTAAGAGGTTAGGCTTATTGTTCATTTTGACAATAGCCGCAGCGCAGGTTTTTGGTCAGGCATCCAGAACCCCATTTTCTGCCATCGGCATCGGGGACATCATTCCTCCCTCTCTGATCAATAGCCGAGGAATGGGCGGCATTGGTGTCAGTAACCCTACTATTTTCCATCTCAATAATCAAAATCCCGCTTTACTGCCTTTCAATAGATTAACTGTCTTTGAGATCGGTATTGTCGGTGAGAGCCGTACCATTAACTCTGCCGATGTTACGGAAACAGGTGGAAGTGGGAACCTGAACTATATGGCCACTGCCTTTCCATTAGGATTAAATAAGTTGTCCCAAAAGCGAGCCTCTACCATTTCATTGGCGCTGCAGCCTTACAGTTTCGTTAATTATCGATTGGATTATACCGAACAAGTAACTGGAAGTGATGTGGAGACAGATGTTACTGAGCAAGGTACTGGTGGTTTCAACCAGTTTGCTTTGGGCTATGGTATAAGGTTACACAAGAATTTTTCAGTAGGCGCGAAGTTGTCATATGTTTTTGGCTCAATCAACAATGAGTTTTCCAATAGGCTGACAGGTTTGAATGTGCCTGTCCTTTTCACGCCATCGATCAGGCGAAGGGATACGGCGTCTGACATAATGCTTTCGGGAGGGTTAGCTTATCATCAGGATTCACTCTTTTCTAATAAAAAAATATCACTGCACGCGGGTATTACCTATGATAACCCAGTTGACTTGAATGTAAATAGATTTGAGAGCTTTGAAAGATTGATAGGTACACGACTAAATGACGTCGATACTTTGACCAATGAACTAAGTGGCTCACTTTCTATTCCAGGTTCAATAGCCTTTGGTGTTTCATTAAGGAATAATCTCAGGTGGTCAGCGGGTGTCGATGTAAGACTCCAAAACTGGTCAGAATATACCAACTTCATTGGGGAGGCGGGCGAGCTTGGCGATCAGTTCAGGTTGTCCTTAGGAGGGGAATTTACGCCTGATCCTTCGTCAGTTTCTTCTTATTTCAAAAGAGTGACTTATCGCGCCGGTTTTAATTATGAACAGACACCACTTATCATTAATAATAATCAAGTAAGTGAAATTGGCATCAATTTTGGCTTCTCACTTCCGGTGAGTCGTTTCTCCAACCTAAATATGGCTGTTCAATATAGTCAGCGTGGAGACATACAAGAGACTATTATTGAAGAAAACATAGTAAGATTTTATTTTGGGGTCACATTTAATGACCGCTGGTTTATTAAACGAAAGTTTGACTAATAATTATGAAGATGAAACTGCAAATGAAAGGAATAGTACTAGTTACTTTGTTCCTCTCGTCATTTGGCCTTTTGAACGAGGCTTATGGGCAATGTGACGGATGGAACTGGCCTGAGGATAAGGCCACTGCTGAAGAAAAGAATGCTTTATACGGAGATGCCCTAAAGCAAAAAGATTACACTGGCGCTGCTGATCAATTGCGTTGGCTCCTGCAAAATGCACCTAACCTGAACACTTCTATTTATATCAAAGGTGTTAAAATATATGAAGGTTTGGCTGATCAAGAAACTGACAAAGCACAGAAATTGGCTTACATTGATACAGTTATGCAATTGTATGATAAGCGTATTGAGATCTGTGGCAACAAGGTGGATGTATTGAATAGAAAGGCATTCTCAGCTTACAAATACTACATCAAAGACCCTTCAAAATACGAAGAACTACTTGCCTTGTTTGACGAGGTGTTCGAGATCAGTGGTGATGATGTAGACAGAAACAACCTAAGAGCCTACATGAACGTGTTGAAGGTTAATAAGTTGGGTAAGAAAAACCTTACTGATGAGCAGGTACTTGAAAAGTATGACAAACTATCAGAAATAGTTGATAAAAGAATCAAGGCGGGTAAAAACGTAGCCTCTTACCAAAAAACTAAAGACTTTGCTGACAAAATATTGGTCGAGATAGTAACTGTTGATTGCAACTTTGTGAAAGAGAATATGGGGCCTAAGTTTGAGGCAAGCCCTACTGATATTAAATTGGCCAAGCGTATTTTTAGCTTCATGTTGGCAGGTAAATGTACTGATGAGCCACTTTGGTTCCAGGCCGGAGAAGTGATTTTCAATGACCAACCCGATTTTGGATTAGCGAAAAACCTTGCTTTGAAGTGCAAGAGCAATGATGACAAAGAGTGCGCTAAGATGTATTTTGACAAAGCAATAGAATTGGCTTCTAACGACTCTGACAAAGCAGACATGTATGTACAATTGGGTACCCTAGCTACAAGTAAAGCACAGGCTAGAAATTCGTATACCAAAGCTTTACAGTTAGACCCCAATAAGAAAGAAGCTTACACTTACATTGGTCAATTGTACTACGGAAGTTTTAACAATTGTACAGCAGGAAAAGACATTGTAGTAGACAGATCTGTATTCTTAGTTGCTTATGATATGTTCAAGAAAGCAGGTAATAGCAGAATGATGAAAGCTGCTAAAGAGCAGTTTCCGTCTAAAGAAGAAATATTCACATTTAACTACCAGTCTGGTCAATCAATTGACGTTGGCTGTTGGATAAATACGACTACGACGGTTAGAAGCCGAGATTAATCATATAGAAATTGCAAGAAAAAGCCATAGAGTCTTAATAGCCTATGGCTTTTTTGTTGATTATTGGCATCATAGTTGATTCTAAGGCTTTCATGCGACATGCAAAAGTCCTAATCTACTTGTAGTTTTACATTAATAATGAAACTGATGATACCAAAGCGATTTCACATACTAGTCATACTATTCTTATTTGCCTTTCTTTGGGCTTCTTGTACAGAAGAAAAAACCATAGAGAGCTTCGAGGTGTATGACGGCCCGCTTGTGGAGGCAGATAATTTAGTCATGTACTACAGCGACTCCGCTATCGTAACGACCAAAGCGGTTGCTGCGAGATCTTTAGAGTTTGCGGATGGCGATCGTGAATTTCCAGAGGGGATTCATTTAGAATTTTATGACTTAGAAGGTAATACTACTTCAACTATTGAAGCTAATACCGCCAAATTCCTGAAAGAAGAAAATAAGTGGCATGCCATAGGCAATGTCATCGTCAACAATATTGAAAATCAGGAAAGATTAAATACTGAGGAGCTATTTTGGTATCCTCAAGAGCAACGCATATCTACTGAAAAAAAAGTATCTATTACTTTAGCTAATAAGGTTATATTCGGGAAAGGACTTGAAGCCGATCAGAATTTTGAAACCTACGAAATCAAAAACCCAACAGGAGAATTTGATATAGAACAATAAATGAAGCTACTCGACTCTATCATCTTTTCAACTACTGTTGCGCTTTTTATTATAGGTATACATCAGCTTATAACGGTAG
Organism: Bacteroidota bacterium; assembly: GCA_039819065.1. GTDB lineage: Bacteria > Bacteroidota > Bacteroidia > Cytophagales > Cyclobacteriaceae > JBCBSS01. The sequence goes on along the minus strand of JBCBSS010000043.1, from coordinate 1,279 downwards.
GATTCCTGGAGTCATATTGGATATTCATGATATCCATAGGCTTATTGCTGTTTTATCGGATGAGAAAGAACAAAGAAGAAAGTAAAACTAATAAGTGAGTCAGATGGATATTCTTGTTGTATACATTTTACTGACGCTACTTTTCTCAGCTTTTTTTTCCGGTATAGAAATAGCATATGTATCTGCGGACAAACTGCAAATCGAACTTAAGGGACAAACCGGCTCATATTCCAGTAGATTACTCTCTAAACTGGTCAGAAAACCTCCTTCTTATTTTATCGGAGCTACCCTGACCGGCAATACCATAGCATTGGTACTTTATGGTATTTTTATGGCCAACCTCTTAGAACCTAAAATATCGGATCTCTGGTTTGGTATTTTTGGAAATGATGCTCCGGATATCGCGGTCATGATCATTCAGACGATAGTTTCAACGCTAATCGTACTGGTTACGGCGGAGTTTCTTCCCAAAAGCCTTTTCCTAATCAACCCTAATTCATTACTTACGATTCTTGCTATTCCGGCGTGGATAGCCTATTGGGTGTTACTGGTTCCTGTTTTTCTTGTGGTCAATTTGTCTAAGCTGATCATTGTAAAAATATTAAGACTAGAGTACTCGGAAAGCAAGCCAGTCTTCGGACTGACCGATCTCAATAACTATATTCAACGATTATCTGAGGCCGCTGCAGAAGATAATAAAGTAGAAGTCGATGCTAAGATCTTCACTAACGCACTGGAATTTAAAACTGTTCGAGTAAGGGAATGTATGATCCCTCGTACAGAGATTACTTCAATAGATGTAGAAGGTGGGATAGAGGAACTCAAAAAGTCTTTTGTAGATAGCGGTCATTCTAAAATATTGGTGTATAAAGATTCTATCGATGACGTGATAGGTTATACACACTCTTCAGAACTCTTCAAGAAACCGAAATCAATTACCCATATTCTTACGCCAATCATCATAGTGCCAGAAACTATGTTGGCGAATGAGCTTATGATCCAGTTTATTACCGAACACAAGAGCTTGGCACTAGTGGTTGATGAGTTCGGAGGGACATCGGGTATCGTGACTATGGAGGATATCATTGAAGAAATATTTGGTGAGATACAAGATGAGCATGATGAGGAAGATTTGCCTGAGCAAAAGGTAGATGAACATACTTATATCCTCAGTGCTCGACATGAAATAGACTACCTGAATGATAAGTACGGATGGCAACTTCCTGAGGGTGAATATGAGACTTTGGGTGGCTTAATATTATCCATTACAGAAGACCTT
>JBCBSS010000042.1:0-51192 GCA_039819065.1 Bacteroidota bacterium | reverse complement strand
ATTATATATTTAATCTATATATAATTAAATAATGTCCATAATTACACGAGAAATAAAAAATAATATTTATATTTTTATATATAACTAAAAATCATTAACCATGAAAAAATCTAAGCTATCACTCGAAAATCTGAAAGTTAAAAGCTTCACAACTTCAGATGAGCAAAAAGTAAAAGGCGGATGCCCTGTTGTAACAGACTCTATTCACCCTTGCCAGTGCGATGATCCATTATTTACATTATGGTTCCCTTGCCAAACTGCACTTCAGACAAACTGTAACGAAATTTGCTACTAAGAATGACTTTTGTCGCATGGGTCTTAATGCAGGCCCATGCACTTATACTACTCTTCTCATTTCCCCAACCAGTATTTTATTTGTAGAATTAATTAATCCATCATTCACATTCATTAATTCGAAGGTCAATTAGGCCACTTACTCCTTACTTACAGGTTTAAATATCTATTGAACAACCTGTGAGCAGCCCTCTACACCAACTACCTAATAGGACACAAACCACAATCTGGATCTTAGCTTGTTTCTTCTTTTTGCAGAATGGCTGCTTTATGTTACGCCCGATGCGCGATGAAATGGCTATTACATTCGGTGTAGAAAATCTGTATTTATTGTTTTTAGGAAGTTTTTTAGTAGTACTGTTAACGCTGCCTATCGTACAATGGCTACACGTGAAATTCAAAAAGACGCCATTCGCGATAGTCACCGTATTCACTGCTCTGCTTCTGTTTATTTCATTTTTAGTGTTGAATGAGCATGGAAACGTCAGCCAGCTCAGCTCGGTGTTATTCATCTGGATCAATGTTTTCAATTTGCTAGGCCTATCGATGGCATGGCACCTACTTGGTAATGTTGTTCCAGCTACCGAACACCCCTTTTTCTTCACTAAGGCAGCTTTGGGGATCACAGTCGGGACCATCACAGGGCCTATTTTGGTTCAGTTGGTGATCGCTACAGGAGGATCAAAATACATATTACTTTGGGCTACGGTAAGTCTTTTCTGCTCGCTTTATTGCAGTAGAGTAGCGGCCAATTCGCCTAGTCACCTCTCCTTTAATGCTAAGCAGCAAGATGATAGAAAAGACCATGTATCCAAGCCTAATCAACTTAGTATCCTTGGCTTATTTGTATTTCTATACGCTTCGCTTTCTACGTTTTTATATCTTGAACAGGCACATATCATTTCCTCAACTATTAGCGATCCGCAACACCGAGTCTCCTTTTTCGCATTTAGAGACCTTGCAACCAGTATAATGGCTATTTTGGTTCAGGTCTTTGTGACCAAGAAACTGATAAAAAGCAAAGGGATTATTTTCAGTCTGATGATCATCCCGGCAGTGTCTGTAATAATGTTCGCTGTGGTCGGGTTCTCCCCTTCGCTTTTAGTGGTCACCATTGTTCAAGTTTGTTATCGAGCAGGTAATGCAGCCATTCAGCGACCAAGCAGAGAGATAATATTCACTAGGTTAGAACGAAAGAACAGTTACACTATCAAAGGGTTAATCGACACCACCGTCTACAGAGGAGGTGATGCAGCGAGTAGCCTTCTTTTTCAAGTACTAAAGGGTTTGGGCTTTAATTTGTCCGCTTTAGCCTTTACTGCAGTGCCTTTGGCCATTGCGTGGTTAATTACTGGTTATCAACTCGGGAAGGATCAAAAAATAACTTTTACTAAATTGATGGATCATGAAACAGCAAATGTCAAGACGTGATGCCTCAAAAAGCTTAATGACGCTAGCATTAGGCCTCTCATTAAGTTCATTTGAGATCACCTCTCTCGTGGAAAACCTTAGAAAAAAGCCAATTCCTTCTTCGGGAGAGCAATTGCCAGTAGTGGGTGTTGGTACATGGCAAACTTTCGATGTTGGTAACAACGACTCTGAAAGGGAACCTTTGCGCCAAGTTTTGAAACTACTGACCGAAAAAGGAGGTTCGGTTATCGATTCCTCTCCCATGTACGGCCGATCCGAAGGCGTAGTCGGGGAACTGTCCAAAGAACTGGACCTGAGTAAGAAGCTCTTTGGAGCCACTAAGGTTTGGACGTCAGGCAAACAATCAGGTATACGCCAGATGGAGCAATCGATGCAACTGATGAATAAAAGACCTATGGACCTGATGCAAGTACATAACCTTGTTGATTGGCGAACCCATCTGGATACGCTTAAAGGCTGGAAAGCAGATGGTAAAGTCAGGTATATGGGCATCACGCATTATGTCGAGTCTGCCTATGATGATATGGAGCAGATTATGAAGAATCACCCAATAGACTTCATTCAACTGAACTACTCCATTCTGAGTAGAACAGCAGAACAAAGCATTCTTCCTTTGGCTCAGGATAGAGGTATAGCCGTAATTGTGAATAGGCCGTATGAAGGAGGTTCACTATTTAGAAAAACAAGAGGAAAGGAAATTCCAACTTGGGCAAAAGACTTTGATTGCAATAGCTGGGGACAGTTCTTCTTGAAATATATGGTATCTCACCCGGCAGTTAATTGCGTAATACCCGGGACTGCCAAACCCAAGCATATGATCGATAATCTCGGTGCCGGATTAGGACGATTACCTAATGCTGAACAAAGGAAACGCATGGTAAAGCTAGTAGAAAACCTGTGAAAGGAACATTCCTAATTGTTTACTGTGGTATGTATGTACCTTCAAGATAGATGTCTCGTTGCACTCGACATGACTGGTATGGTAGTGCCTTGGATATTACGTCATTCTCCGGTTTTCGACGAAGGAGAAAAACCGGGGAATCTCAAGGTTATTTGAAAATGTAATAACCCATAAAGTCCTTCTGAGACTTAATATTTTAGTTTCAATACACAAAATTGAATGACATTGGCCGAAATCATTAGGCAGTTCTGTTGTTCTGGAGAGTTTTCCCCTAATGTTAGGGGAAATAAAAAGGGGTAAGAATAGCAAAGGTCTTCAGCGTATATAAAAACACGTCATAAGCAAAGAAACTCAGTGACTTCGGGTACTAACGTGGATAGAGTTGTCTATTAGACTCCTGCCACTAGCTTATGTAGTATGCTAACATCTGTTAGAGAAACTTTCCAATAAGATTCTTCCAGAATGACATCATGGGGAGAATACCTCCGGCATGACAACTAATTTATGCCATTGAGAGATTTAAGAAATCACCGTCATTCTCCGGTTTTCGACGAAGGAGAAAATCCGGGGAATCTCTGTATTGTCAATTGATAACACAAGAACCTCTCAAGTCATTCTAAAAGAAACTTAGTGGCTTCGGGCACTAACCTTAGATCGGCCGTTCATTTCTATTACTGGCAAACGCCGGTAGTAAATACTTGCTATTAAGATTCTTCCAGAATGACTGCTTATGAAGCTAAGAACGAGAAACCCTAAACCTCCAAACCACTCCAGCCACTAGAACTAAAAGAATGGCCGCATACCACCACCTAAACCAAGACCTGCTGATGCTCAAAGGATCGTTATTCCCCAATACTACAAAGCTACCCCAGTAAGCAGGGTGCGACTGCCTGACTCCTGATTTTTGAAGAAAATCCAGCTTTGCTTGTCTTAAGGCAGCGGATTTAGCCTTGCCTTCCGCGAGATACTTGTAAAAGCTGTTCATTACAGCGGCGGTCGACTGATCATTGACAGACCAGTGACTCATCACTACGCTCGGACAACCGGCGTACGAAAACGCCCTGGCCAGGCTCATAATACCCTCACCTTGCTGTAGTTTGCCATAGCCTGTTGCACAAGCGCTTAGAACAACCATTTCAGAAGACAACTGCATATTGTATAGTTCAAATGCATGAAGGAAGTTATCCTCAATATCATTCTCGTTATTAGAAAATACGAATTTGGAATTCATGGGATTTTGGTCGTCAACAATGGCATGCATGGCGAGGTGTAAGATGTTAAACTGAGACGCGGAAGCTTTGAAATTGAATTCGACGGCTTCGTTACCAACTAGTGTTACACCATCAAAATACCTACTGATGTTCTCGACCTCCTCTTTGTTATGTGTCAGTTTGGTTATTTGATCTCTGAATCGGCCCAAACGCAGATTTCTTAAAGAATCTGTCTCTATACCATCATACTCCGGTGCAATAGCCAGAAAAGTGCCACTTGGACGTTTATTTCTTGTTGGAGCCTGAAAGAGTAGACTGGCAGAATAGCCATAATGTATCTCATAATCAAGAAAAAGATAGTGCAGGTCCTTATAATGCTCGTTACTACTTAAGGGTTGTTTTCTTAACAGTACATCGAATGGTATATACCCAAAATTTCCATCAGGTATCACGATCAGTTCATCTATGGACGATTCATTCTCGTTAAGAGCCATATCAACGAATTTGTTATAAATGTCGTATCCATTAGTTCTATATAGTTCCCAACGTTCGAGCTCAGAAAGTTCTTCGGCCGGATCTAATGATTGCCGCAATTCAATGACATCATTAAAATATGTCTCATCTACGGGGATAGCGAACGTATGAAAATCAGACTTGGTAACAGTAAAAACGAAAATTGAGCTATCACCAGTGAAGTATGAGATGAGCATTTGTTTTGGACTTAACCGCTCCTGCACTAAGTCTACGCTAGATACATCACGCCTATATTTAATATCATAGTATGATGGGTAGTTTTGTTCCAAAGCTCCAATTAAAGAGTCATAAGTTCTGTTCGTTTTAAAAAGGTTTTTCTCCAATTGACTTATGGTCAATGAATCATACCCTTCTGGTTTTTGAAGTTCTTCTTGCATCAGAGACCAGTAATACGCCCTGTCCACTCTTAGGTTATTCTCCAGATCTATCAGGTCTTTAGGCATTAATCCGAAATCTCGGGCAGAAGCACTCCAAGCTGCTTGGGAAAGGGTGGCTTCTTTACTTTTTTCAGCGTAGAAAAAGGCTAGTTTTTTATAGGAAATTTCGTTGGTTAAATCGAACAATATAAGTGCGTTTTTTATAGCACTTTCATAAGCGGATTTGGCGATATCTGAGAACCCTATCTTATCCTCATAGTTTATCTTAGATATTCTCATTTCATCAATAAGCATATCTGCCAATTTGAATGTCGATAAGGCAAGTTCGGGATATTCTCTTGACTTTCTGTTTTCATACAGGGACAAGAACACTCCACCCTTTTTAACCAATGTTTCTAAAAATTCTTGCTTATCGGATATTTCGGAGAGATTGAGCTTATCGGTTAAATCTGAGACGCTTTTAGGGCCAAGGTAGTTGGACTCTAGTGCCAATTGGTAGTTTTCTAATGATGCTGTAAACAAGCTTTGCTCATAGTAGATATCACCTAATAGATTATAATCCGCAGCCAGTAAGTAGTGCTTCTCTCCAATTGATTGCTTTCTTACTTCAATAGCTTTGTTCAGATACTCCATGGCTTTACCTAAATCCCCTCCTGCCTTATGAGCTAAAGCCATATAGTGATAGGCCGAAGCTACATTATTATTCACTGGGCCTATTTTTATGCGATAAATTCTAAGTGATTTATTGTAATAGTATAATGCGGAGTCTATAAGCCCTTTCTTGACCAATACTGTAGCTATTGTATTAAATGTACGTGGTAATTCTGGGTTATCTTTATCTAGTATCTTCTCTCCAATTGACTCAGATTTTCGTAAAAACTGCAGGGCTAGGTCATATTGTTCTTTTTGGACGTAAGTATATCCAACTTTGAAATACGAACCCATTGACCATACGTTGTTTTCACCTGATCTCAAATCGATTTTCAATGTTCGTTTGAAATACTCTAGGGCTCGGTCGTACTCTCCTAATTCGCTTAGCAGGCTGGCAAAATTTGAGTAATTCCCAGCGACTCTCGAGTTTTCTTCGCCCCATATACGTTTTTGTATTTCTATACACAGTTCGTAACACACTTTGGCTGAATCAAAGTTACCCTTATATTGAAGTGCTATTCCTAGATTACCAATTGAATTACTCAAAGCAGCACTGTCAGTTGGTGAATTTGCCTTTTGAATTTCCAATGCTTTCGAGGTGTATATAACGCTTGAATCATATTCGGCTAAATACATAAAAAGTGTTCCCAAATTGGCCAAAGATGCTGCATGCTCATCGCTATTATATCCAAAGAATGAGGCTCTCATGGCTGCTGACTTTCTGTAATACACCATCGCTGAGTCATATTGTCCTTGGTTTCTCATGGCTATAGCGATGTTATTGATTAAACTAGCGTGCAACTGGTTATTACTCTTTTTGTTTATGGGTAAAATCTTAAGCGCTTTTCGGTAGCAAATAATGGCAGAGTCGAATTTGCTCTGGTAAACGAAGTTGATGCCAAGACGATTATAAGTGAGCGCTGTATTTGAACCATCTTCTTCCGCCAACTTTTCATATTTATCAATGGCTTCAAGTAAATAAGCTTTCGCCTTAACGAAATTGTCATTGACAGAGTTTATCACTCCCAATTCTGCCAATGCCTTGGGGGTAAACCTGTGGCTCCGCCCTAAGTGGGTTGTACATAGCTTGAGCGCCCTCTCAAAAGTAGATAACGCCACATCGCGACGCCCCTGAGCGAGGTGAGTACTTCCCAATCCTAAGAGACAAGATGTTAACTGCTCCCAGTTTTCGGCTTTCTCATATATTAGGCTTGCCTTGTTTAGAAGTACAACGATACTATCTAGCGTCGCTAAGTCACGGTCCGGTATTCCCAATAGAGAGTCTGCCAAATCATAATATTGTTTGGCGAGAGTAGAGTCTATATCATTTTGACCAAATGAAATGTTTAACGAAACTTGAGTAGCTATTAAAATTATCAAGCCTATTTTTTTCACAGCTGTGGTTTGTTTGGCGTATCAATCTGCTAAACTAGTGATTTCTAGGGACGAGGGGGGTCGAATTCACCTATCACAAGCTATACCTGCGCCAATTCTAATGTTAAGATCGTTTTCTTCTGAAAGATGCTTAGTAGCTACGTCTACCAATCTAATTTGACCGGTAAGTAGTTTGATCACTATCCGTCCTTTATTTCTATTCTTTGCAAGCGCTAATAATATGTACTTACCAATAAGATTCTTTCAGAATGATAGCTTGGGGAAATATGTCCATTATGAAGGTTAATTTGTTGTGTTAAGAAAACCCCGTCATTCCTAGGTTTTCGACGAAAGAGAAAACCCGGATAATCTCTTCTGGTCTAATAGACAAGCAATAACCTATAAAGACCTTCTGAAAGAAACTTAGTGGTTATGAGCACCAACCTAATTTGAAAGGTAAATAGTTTGGTTAATGCCTGCTATCCATTTTTGCTATCTGTAAACTCCAGTTGCACGCACTTGCCAATAAGATTCTTCCAGAATGACGGCTTAAATTCTTTTCAGTGTTAATCATTAAAGCATAACGTGGTGAAAAGATACAGAGGAAAACGAAAAAGAATGTTCGTTGTGCCTAGTTCTTCTTTTTCTTCTTAAATAGGTTCTTGATGCGATCTACATCTTTCTTCACGTCGTCGAGCTTGGTTTTGCTTGGGTCGGTTTTGGTGCTGTCGGACTTAGTAGAGTCTTTTTTGTTTTTCCCGCCTAGCAGGTTGCCTACCAGTTCTTTGGCCTTATCATCTTTAATGACCTTATCAGCCAGCTTGGAGCCTTCGTCTTTCAGCTTGCTTTTGGCCGCCTGTTTGATTTGATCCTTGGGAGCATCTCCCACTTTGATCTGAGGGTCTGTGAAGCTACCTCCGATGACAATGGGTAGGTCGACATAGGAACTGGCTCCGTCTCCGCCATCGCTATTGTTGACAAAGCTGTTGAACTTAGTGCCCAGCTTACCCGCGGGGACTTTCATTGACATATTATAGCTTACCGACTGGTCAAAACCGGTACTTCCGGAAACAGTAGTCTCGTAATTGCCAAGTTTAATATTGAAAGGCTTAACCGAGAACTTACCGTCTTCGATCTTGGCCGACATCACAAGGTCTTTAATATTGACCACACTGGCATCTTTCAGGTTCGTCAGGTTGGTAATCCCGCTGATGATCTTGTTGTTTTCCGAATCCTGCAAAGCGGCTTGTGCAATTTTCAGCAGCCCGCCACCATTGATGGTAGCATAGTCCGGCAGCATATTGTCATCTAACTCACCACTGATCTTGAAGTCGGTATTCACATTGCCATTGACCAGTTGGGCAATGGGCATAAGCGTTTGTACCGTATTAAAAGCCTGGTAAGATTGCTTGATGCTTAAATCCTGAACATTGAGATCAAAGTCGTATTTCGGATGCTCCAGATCCCGAGTATCGTAGCTACCATTGGTTACGAACTGCCCGCCTAGCATGCCGAATTTAAGGCCACTCAAATTGGCTACTCCATCCCTGACTATGATGTCTCCCGTGGCATTGGAAATGACCAGATTCATGGCCTTAGCGGTCTTTACGTTAGACTTTAATATAAAATCAATGTTCTTAGGGATAGGGATGACACCACTAGCGGTAGTGTCAGTTTCTTCGGTGGGAGTGGTTTCTGTCTCATCCGTACTTCCCTCTTCCTCAACCATAAATTCATTGAGATCAAGTAGGTTGGATGAGAAATCCATAGAGCCTTTGAGCAATTCATTCTCTCCGAAAAGGAAACCGATATAATTAGAGATACTGCCACTGGCCTGCATATCGCTTCTTCCCACCGTACCCTTGTAGCTCTCTAATAATATCCTTTTAGGGTCAAAGGAAGCCTTAGCTTCGCTGATGGTTACATCATAAGGCAGCGTCACATCTTTGTAGGTGAAATTGGCCATTTCGAAACTACCACTGGTAGGTAAGTTGGCATATCGCTCCGCTTCCAGGTCTGACATTTTTCCTTTGGTTTCAATGTCCGCCTTTATTTTCCCGGTCAGTGCCATTCCTTCTAGAGGGAATAGACTGGTTATTTTTTCCAGATCAATGCCTCCCTTGGCCCGAAGATCCCATGTGTAGTCATCCAGGTTCTCGAAGATCATATCGGCACGGAACTCTTCGTTATCCATGATCATGGTGAAATCGTCGACTGCTATTTTGGTTTCGGCCATTCTACCGCTGGTATTCTTTACGGTAGAACTGAAGTGTAGATCTTCCAGTGGAATAGGGAAATCGGAAGTCTTTACATAGCCATTTTTCAATGCCATGGCCACGTCGATTTTTGGAATAATATTATTGATGCTGTCATACAATCCAGTAGCACTGGCATCGAGACTGTAAATGCCTTTCAAGGTCATGCCATCCATGGGGAACATGCTGGTCAACTCTCCTAAGTTGAGGTTGGCCTTGATATTCGCATCCATTTTGTAGTCCACCAGGTTTTCTATCAGTATGCGGGCATCGATAGGATTACTGCCAAAGTCCATATGGAATTGCTTCACATTGACCAGCGTGTTATCAATGTTGCCATCCTTGTTATCAACTAACATGTCCAGGCTGATATTCTCCACTGCTGTGGGCAGGTCGGGATATTGGAACATGGCGTCGTTTACTTTTAAGTTGATGTTAAAGGCAGGCATAGTAGCATCGGTGTACTTGCCTTTAACCGCGCCATTGAAACTTAGACTTCCTTCCGATTTGATATCTTCAAATCCTTCTGTGAACACCCCGGGCACCAAAGAGAGGAGGCTTTTGAAACTATTCTCTTTGGTTTTAAAGGTGATATCCATAGGAAAACCATCGTCCTCCAGTGCCAGGAATCCATCAAAGCCAAAGGCAAAATCATTAACCTTCACTGTATTCTCCTTGAAGGTATACTTGCCATACTCATCACTGATCGACAAGATCATATCAATATCAGCTCGTTTATTGGATAAGTATTCTGTACCATCAAAACTGATGTTGATTGAGTCTATGGTCGCTTTGGTGGCTAAATCAAATACGTCTTGTGTCAAATCACCACTTCCGGTCAACTGTACTCCTTTTAATTCCATGAAGTAGGGTATGGACTTGTCATCGTAAACGATATGCCCGTCAATAATTTGCCAATGATCTATGCCAAAAGAGAAATCAGCAGGCGCTTCTTCGGTGGTGGTTGTTTCTTCTACTGGTGCGTCGCTGGGCACAGCAATGTCATAATTGGCACTACCGTCGGCCAACACTTTCACATTAACCTCCGGATGGACAAGGGTGATACCCTTTAGGCTGGGCTTATCACTAAAAAGCACGCTGGAAAGGTTGACTTCTACCTCTAACTTTTCTACCCTGAATAAGATCTCATCCTCAAAAGGCGCCCTGTTGATTACCCCAAAGTACTCCATGGTAGCTGTGATATTGGGGAAGTTACTGAATAGCGATAACCCAAAGTTGTCAGCATCGTAAACCACATCGGCATTGACCGATTTAGCCAACTCTGCGTCTATGGCAGCTTTTATATCATCTTTGAAGAACGTGGGTATAATGATCGCTGCAGCCACGATTAAGATCACCAGGCTTAGCAAGGTAATCATGAGAAATTTGAGCACCTTTTTCATCTTACAGAAGGTTTATTTCAAGTTAGGCGTTAATTTAAATCGGTTTATTTGCTATGCTACCATACTATCTGGTGGAATGAATATGCTCCCGATATGAGATAGCTTCTTCTTGTTAATTGGCTTTTAACAAATTTAAGAAGATTGGTATCATATTAATGTCAACGAACTTTATATAGTCTGGCATATTAAAAAATTAACCAAAATTTAATTTGGTGCCAGTTTCCAATACTTGTCTAAAATCAGCTATTAAAATGATATCGATTAATGTGGAAAGGCTCATGAAAAGAATGATGGACATGAGTCAAATAGGAGCCATTGACGGAGGTGGTGTATGTCGGTTGGCACTTACCGATGAAGACCAACAATCACGCGAATTATTCAAGGTATGGATGCAGGAAGCAGGGCTGGAAATCACCATTGATGAGATTGGCAATATGTTCGGCCGCACTCCGCATGCTTCAAGTCTGGATCCTATAGTGATCGGGTCTCACCTTGATACAGTAGGTACAGGTGGAAAGTATGATGGTAGCCTGGGTGTATTGGCGGCATTGGAAGTAATAGATACCATCAAAGATCGCGGGCTGACTTTAGAAAGGCCTATTATGCTAGCCAACTTCACCAATGAGGAGGGTGTACGCTTTGTACCAGACATGATGGGCAGCTTTGCACTGAAACAGCCAGAAGTTTTACAATCGCTATTGGACGCTAAAGCCATGGACGACAATTCTAAAACTGTTGGTAGTGAACTGTCTAGAATCGGTTATAAAGGAGCACAGAAGCTGGAACATTTCAAAGCGCATGCTTTTATCGAACTTCACATAGAACAAGGGCCTATTCTGGAACATGAAAAGCAGCAGATCGGTATCGTGGAAAAGGTGCAAGGTATATCTTGGACGGAATTGATCATCAATGGTGTGGCTAATCATGCTGGTACTACACCGATGTCCATGCGGAAGGATGCCGGTTTCGTGGCATCATCGATTAACTATTTTGTGAGAAAGATGGCCCTTGAAATGGGCGATAGCCAGGTGGCTACAGTAGGCATTACGGAATTTGAACCCAACCTTATTAATGTAGTGCCACAAAGGGTACGCATGACGGTAGACCTTCGAAATACCGACGAAACAAAATTGGTGGAAGCAGAAGAGCGCCTTCTACAATATGTTAATGAGTTGATACATTCAGAAGGGGTTTCTATCGAGAGCAAAAGGCTAGTTCGTTTTCAGCCCGTTGATTTCGACCCTCAAATGATTCTCCTTGGCGAGACAGTGGCCAATGAATTGGGCTATTCTAATCGGAGAATGTATAGTGGAGCCGGTCATGATGCTCAAATGATGGCTGCTTTATGCCCTTCTACCATGATATTTATCCCCAGTAAAGATGGTATCAGCCATAATGTAAATGAGTACTCTACACCGGAAGACATTGAAGCAGGGGCCAACGTACTACTAAATATGGTGCTTCAATTGGCTGGTCACGTCAATTGATTTTGACGAGGTTCACTTTAACGTCTTCAAAAAGGGTAAGTGCTGCGGAATTGCCTGTCAATTGGTCGATGGTATAAACCAAAGTAAATTGATCATTTTCATTTTGAAGTCTCAGCTCATTGTCTACTACTTCCCATTGATAAGTCTTTTCTACGGTATCGGAAAGAAAAAGAGAGCCTTTGAATCCGTAAGCAATCAAGGAAGCAATCCCTGATTTGGAGAATGACACACTGCCCTGCATGGTAGTTGAGCCCAATTGAGCTGTTAATGCTTCGTTGCTTTGCCATTCTATGTTCCAGTCCCCTAATAAGAGGGACCCTTCGTCCTCTGCTTCTTCTGTACAAGAAATGAGCATAGCCAATGGGATAATCAATGCCCATGGCTTTAGATAGTTTTTACTCCCCATACTGCGCGTAATTTCAATAACAAAAACGGCAGTAGTCAATCCAGATTGCTTGGAGATCTAAAAATATTTTAAAAGAAATGTGACCATGCCCTTCACACGTCGCGAATAAGGGGGGTACATCAGTTTAACGCCAGTAAAACCTATTCTTTGTTTCAAGACAGACTTCTCGTTAGAAAAGGCCAGAAAGCCATGATATCCGTGTGCTTTGCCAATACCGCTATTGTTGACCCCTCCAAAAGGCAAATTGTTGTGAGAGAATTGAATTACCGATTCATTGATACATGCTCCCCCGGAAGACGTGTTAGTCAGTACGTGATCAATATTCTTCTTACGCCTGCTGAACACGTATAATGCCAACGGTTTAGGTTTATCATTGACAATGTTTATCGTTTCATCCAGGTTAGAAAAAGTAACCACTGGCAAAATAGGGCCGAATATTTCTTCTTCCATTACCTGGGCATCGGCAGGTACTTCTGTGAGTAATGTAGGTGGGATGAAAGCATCATCTCTCTGCGCTTCTCCACCCATCTCCACTTTCGCCCCGTTACGGATGGCATCATCTATAAGATTGGTCATGCGATCAAAGTGACGTTCATTGACAATGCGCGCATAACTATCTGATTGGCTATAACCCTCACCATTAGAGTTATAGAGTTTTTCAGTGTAAGACTTGAACAGTTCAATGAAGCGATCCTTTACCTTTTCATGAATCAATAAATAATCAGGAGCGATACAGGTTTGACCATTGTTAAGGAATTTACCCCATACAAGCTTCTCGGCAGTATCTTTTAAGTTGGCCGTTTCATCCACTATCGCAGGAGACTTACCACCTAACTCAAGTGTAACTGAGGTTAAGTTTTCGGCTGCCGCTTTCATCACTAATTTGCCGATGGCCGGGCTGCCCGTGAAGAAAATATGATCAAAAGGCATGCTGAGTAGCGCTTTAGAAACATGAGCCCCACCTTCAAAGACCGCTACTTCATTCTTGTTGAACAGTTCGCCAATCATGGCGGTGATTAAGGCTGAAGTATGTGGTGTCATCTCCGAAGGCTTGAGAATGGCCGTATTGCCGGCCGCTAAGGCCGAAACCAAGGGCGCTATGGTCAGGTTGAATGGATAGTTCCACGGAGCGATGATCAAACAGACTCCTTTTGGCTCATAAGTAATACGTGATGAGGTGCCTAGCATCGTTAAAGGCGCATCCACTTTTTTAGGCTTTACCCACGATTTTAAATGGCTTTTGAAATGCTTGATTTCACTCAAGACAGGATGGATTTCAGAAATATCTACTTCGACCGATGGCTTTTTAAAATCCTGATAAACAGCTTTTTGTATTTTTTTTCTGTTCGTTTCTATCCAGTTTTTAATCTTATTGAGACGCTTAATCCTCTCTTGATAGCGCTCTTGTCTCAGTGATAAACTAGTGACACGTTGTTCTTCAAAAACTTTCCCTATGATCTCTTCAAGTCCGGTTTGCTGATTGTTTATAGTTTCTACTGCCATACTGTTTAATTTAAGATAAGCTGACCCTTCACCAGCGTTGACTTCAACAATGGGTCTTTAACCCTTGACGATCTCAATTTCAATTTTACTCAGCCAGTGCCTTAGAAATGCTTCATTGGTACTGAGTTCTGCTAAGTAGAATGTGTTAAAATAGGAGAAAACTTCTGAAGAGCTGACCTCTTCAATGATTACTCCCTCAGAATAAATGTAATTTGAATGTATCAAGTACAACCTTCCATGTTCTTTTAAGAGATACCCGACATGGCTTTCATCTAACCCTAAAAAGTGGATTCCTTCTTTAGTTGAAGCATCTATGGTTTTAATAATGTCTTCTTTTGTATCTCCTTCAATTTTTAATGGCATTCCTGATAGGCACAATGAATTAGCTTCATTTTCCGGGCTTTGCTGCGCCAGTTTATATCTGTTTATGCGGACACCAACATCCTGCAGCGTGGTGGATACAAAGTAACCACAAGCTATTTCACCTACCCCAGGTTCGCTGGTGTGCCCTTCAAAAGACCAAGGCGTATGCTCCCAGTAAGGAATAATTCTATTAAGAAGCAGTTCTTTGAATATAACAGCCAGTGTGTCATGAGGCGTTTCAGGGTTTAGGCCATTTCTTATGCCTTGAACAGACTGCTTTACTGATGTATAATTCCGGGTAGAGTCAACGTCCAGTTTGAGTTCAGATAAACTCGTTATAATAGATGGTAGCGTATCTTGTTTATTCCATGCGGAGTCAATGAGATTATCTTGGCTCAATTTGATATTGGCTTGACGCTTTGAATCACACCCACATATAAAACACACGATCAATCCCAAAATCAAATTTTTCATTTCAAGCGTGTTTCAATCATTAGAATTAAAGGTATTCTTATTTGCTTGCTAAGTCAACCTCATCCAGATTGATTCAACCTTACAAAAGCCTATGTTCGTCGATTTTCCGACATATAAAGTTGCTGAAATGTTAAATTAATGTTATCTTAATGTTAATTTTGTTAAGTGACGATACAATTTTTTTTTAAAACAGGCTGGAG
Source organism: Bacteroidota bacterium (assembly GCA_039819065.1). Taxonomy (GTDB): domain Bacteria; phylum Bacteroidota; class Bacteroidia; order Cytophagales; family Cyclobacteriaceae; genus JBCBSS01. Next base: position 36,328 of record JBCBSS010000042.1, on the reverse strand, counting down.
AGATAGGGATGAAAACAAGAGCACTGATTGGTATGATTTTAGGGATGTTGGTTTCAACTTTCATCGTGGGGCAGGACAGGAACCGGCCTGTTTTATCCCCTGATCAACTCACCTTTACTACTACCTTTGAAAAACATGTCTTACATGCTTACCTGAAAAATAATAAGCAGCTTGCCTACAACATGCTGGTAGCAAGTGACGAAAGAACCACACCCATTTTGGCCGCACAATGGCAAATGGAGCTGAAAGGTTTTACCAATGAAATGCAAAAAAAACTACATAAGTATTCCAGCGACAAACGAGCCTTGAAGAGTTTGTTTTACAAGATTCATCGTAAATACCTCAAGCGCTATTCCCCTTTTTCGACATTTCACGAAACGATCAAATCAGGGAAATATGACTGCCTGTCTGCTACGGCGTTGTACGCCTACCTGCTTGACGAGCTAGACTATAATTATTCAGTGGTAGAGACTAACTATCACATATATCTGATTATTGAGTTGGAGGATGAGCAAATATTGATTGAGACAACTGATCCATTGAATGGTTTTGTCGATGATCAGACGGAAGTGCTAAAACGTATGACTGCCTACGCTGGTGGAAAAGAAACAGGCCCAAGCGCTAATGCCCGAGCTCCTAAAAATGCTCTCAATTATGAGTTTAGTGTTGATGTTGAAAGAAGAATAGGACTACCGGAATTGGCTGCTCTACAGTATTATAATGCTTCGGTTCAATCTTTTAATCAACAAGAATACATGCAGGCATTGGTTGATATAGAAAAGGCCGTAATGCTATACGGTTCCGATCGTATCGTGGAGATGTTTGGTTTGATATTGAATACAACCCTTTCTTCTAACCTGGTGGAGAAAGAAGATAAAGAGCATTTACAGCACAAGTATGCTCAGTTGCTCAAGAAAAATCGAATTATGGCGGCCAGATAGATGGCCTATTCCTCTTTAATTTTGTAGGATTCTCACTTCTACTCTTCTATTCAATCTATGCGAGTCAGGGTCACTTGATCTTGAAATAGGTTTCGTACCACCAAAAGCTTTGGTTTTGATTCTGCTTTTCGGTATTCCTCTGGCTGCGAGATAAGACTTTGTTGCGTCTACTCGCTTTTGCGAAAGTTTAAGGTTCTTTTTGGCATTACCACGGAAATCTGTGTGCCCCTCTAACTGGATGATCATATCCGGATGGCCTTTAAGCATGGAAGCTAATTTATCTAATTCATTGTGCGCATCTTCAGAGATGGTGCTTTCACCTCTTGGGAATATTAGTGTTTCAAGCCTGATGATCCTCCCTACTCCTGAAGGGACCAAGTGGATCTCCTTCATTATTTTGTCGCCACTGGCTTCAAAATCTTCTTTAGAAATGCGTTCTGTGGCCGGAATGTAGTTTTTAGCTTCTACCAGAATAGAATAAGTCTCTTCAGGCTCCATTTGAAAAGAAATGGACGAATTAATAGCCACTCCTATCTTACTTCCATATGGCAGGCTTTCATAGGTGATTTTCGCCTTGATAGGCTCTTTAGTGCTGGAATCGTAAATGCGACATTCTACCGTCTTCTTATTACTTTCTTGAGCATGGGCACTGAATGAAAAGCTCGAAATTGCCATCGTGGCCAAAGCCAAAAACGCCAAATTGAATTTTCTCATATCCGTTCTGATCTTATTCTTTCATTATCTTAAACTGAACCCTTCTATTTTTGCTTCGCCCCTCCCTGGTATCATTGGTTTCAGCTGGCTGATTTTCGCCAAAATAAGCTACACTTAACCTGGACTCACTTACTCCTTTACTGACGAAGTAATTTTTAACCGCCTCAGCTCTGCGCCTTGATAAGGTCAAGTTGTATGACTCTGGTCCAGTGGCGTCAGTATGTCCTTGGATTTCTATTTCCATTGTAGCCTGTTCGTTCAGTATACCTAATATGCGATCCAATTCAGGCGTGGACTCTGACTTTAAAGTAGCCTTGTCGAAATCAAAGAACACGTTGTTCAATACGATAATCACTTTCTCTTTCCTTGGTACCAATTTTAAGTCTTGATTTTCCATGGTGAAGTTATCACCTTCAAAATCGGTTAGGTCGATGTTTTGACTTTCCGCAATGAAACCTTCAGCCTCAGCCCTAAAACCATACTTTTCACCTGCTGGAAGCACCACTTGATACTCTCCCGTCTCTGGGTTCGATTTAGTTATACCAAGTTCCTTGCCATCTGATAATCTTTCGTAAATAATTTTTGCCTCAATAGGCTCGCCAGTCTCTGAGTTAACCAGTTTACCCTTCACTACGATGACAGGGTCTGGCGTAACAATGATAGGAAGCTGTACCCTTACGATGTCAAGATTATCTTCATCTATTCCTTTAGAATAATAAGCATAGTCACTCGATACAGGTATGTTGAAGAATGACTCTTCCAGGTTGGAGTTGATGTCCGGGCCCAGGTTCTCAGGTGGAGACCAGTTTGTCCAGGTATCATCTAGCCTCTTAGAAACATAGATGTCATTTCCTCCGTATCCGCTGTATCCATTTGAAGCGAAGTATAGTGTTTTATCGTCGGCCGCTAAGAAAGGGGCAGATTCTTCGGCCGCTGTATTGAGGCTTGGGCCAAGGTTCTTAGGTTCGGTCCAAGTACTATCATCCTGAAAGAAGCTTACATAAAGATCTCTGTCACCCTGCGTATCTTCTCTTTCTACTGACAATAGTAAGGTCTTACGGTTATTGGCTAAGAAGAAATTAGCCTTTTCCGAAAAGTTGTAATCATTGATAATTGAAACTGCTTGCGGTTTTGTCCATTGGCCGTTCTCTCTAGAGCTGGTTGATAGCCCTGCTGCCATCGATCCATTATCCAGGTAGACGTTACCAAGCAGCAAAACAACTGTATTTCCATCTGGTGTGATTGAGCTGATGAAGTTAGGGCCGTCAGAATTCAAAACAGGGCCTGCATTCTCAGCTTTCTTCCACTTGCCATTCTCGTCTAGCTCTGCAAACCAGATGTCTTCAGGGTCTTTCTCCCCCCCTATATTTTCAGGGTGATTCTTACGGCTGAAATATAAAGTCTTGCCATCCGGGGAAAGCAGAGGCTTATATTCTACGTATTCACTGTTTATATTTTCATCTAACCTCTCTACCACGATTTGCTCGGAAAGTCCTTCCGGCAATTCGATGCTAGCAATGATTGGAATATTCGAATCAGAGATGGCTATCGCATCAATACCGAAATAATCCGGAACCGCGGCGCCATCGAATTCTATCTTTACGGCCGCTACTTTGTACGGTGTCTCTTCTACAAATACATTGAGCATCCTGCTCAATATAGGGATAGAGCGAGGATTAAAAGTATTGATTTCATATTCGGTACCTGCCTCATCATAAGCCAAAACCCTGTAAATGGCACTTGGGCTGTAAGATTCGGCGATGGCGATCTGTTGTATTTGAATTGGGTTGTCAAAACCAACTTTGATAAACTCCTTTTTGTTGGCTCTGTCCGGAGTCCAGGCGTTAGGGTTTTCACCACCCGCGGGCAGTACGTTTGGCTTTCCCAATATCTGCTGGGCAGAATATTGAATTGGCGTAAGTTCTGTTGAGAATTCAAGTACTTTAGAGGCCCATTGCACGGTCTGGCCTTTGGAAGAAACCGACACAAACAAAGCCAGTGAAAAAATTAGTAGTAATCTCGACATGCTACCAGGATTAATATTAAAAATTTATGCTTCTTTCCTAATGTAAACATAGCCAAAAAAATTAGTTTTTAAAGAATTTCATACATGAATATCACACATTAAAAAGTATACCCAAATTACCTTCTTTCTACCTGCTATTTATACCGAAAAGGCCGGTTTCCATGATCATGGCAGTGTTTTTAGAAACTTCTATATCGATAACAATCCGGATAAAAATTGGGAATGGTTGTATCCTGACTATGCTTTTAGGCTGATGAAATTAGTCCAGAGGTGTTTTGTTAAATATCAGGTATCCGACATTGACCAGAACACCAAAGTCGGACTCAGGGTCATCATAATAATTGAAGTTAACACTGATAGGGCCAATGGGGCTGTGGTAGACTCCAGCCAAAGTGCCTGCGAAGAAAGCCCGGCTAATAAAATTATCACTGGAGGGTACTTGGGATTCTGATTCTATAATTCTGTCAAAAGGTTTGAATAAGTACCCCTCCAACCTTAGATCGAAATTGGGCTTAACGGTGAGTACATTGCGCATACCTATGGCAGCATAACTAAAGCCTCTAAAATTTTGCAGGAAAAGTGTTCTGCTATCTATCAGTGGGTAGAAGGCTGGGGCGTTGACCAAAGATCCAAAATAGTTAGAGAAAAATGGCTGATTAGAAGCAACAGCCTCGAAGAAATAACCAGGCTTATACTTGCCTGCATTAAAGTATTGCTCGGTTGAGATTTTAGCTCTAAACCAACTTCTGTCCGTGCGAATGCCAGTGGCAACTAATGATGTCGAGCCTGGTTGATAGCGTTCGAGCAGGTTGAAATAATCCAATTTAAAACTGAGCGCTTTTCCTGCATTGGCAAATTGCTTTTTATTCAGCGTATTGCTTGAAATATCCAGACCAAACTGAAAGCCGGTAAGGTTTAATTGGTCAAGTGTATCCGATGAAATAAATGTCGGATTGTTACTGAATTCGTCTTTGTTGCTCATATAACTAGACGAAAAAACCAACTTGTATTTTGAGCCAAGTGGCATACCAACATTTAACCGGTTACTTCTGTCTATTCTTTCCAAGACGGTTGGCCTACCTGCCTCAAAGAAAAAGTCTTCGGAATCAATGAAATCCCAACTGTTAAAAGTGAGTACCGGTTCTATGTACACTTGACGCAGTGTTGGTAACTTAAGCTTTGCCCTTAGTTGTGCAGACTTGTAGAAATTACCAGCGTAGAATGATACCCCGGTTTTTAGCAGGTAGTTGTCGAATTTATAGAACTCGAAGCCAAGGAACATCTGACTGATACTCCTGGAAGCTATTGACCCACCAAAGCCGAGACTAAAGTTATTCTGGGGTCTTTTGAAAAGCTCAAAATCATAGTTGCGAGTGGACTCATTAAAGGTCATACGCGGGTAAACCGTATTGAAATACTCCTCAGATACCAGTCGGTAATAGCCCTTTTTAATGTCGTCAAGGCTCAACGTCTTATCTTTAATTCTGAATATCCTCCTGATATATTTTTGTTGTTTCGAGTTGAAACCATGCAGTTTGATATCGCTAAAAGTAAGTGGCCTTACGGCTTGGTTAAAGCTTTCCCGCTGACCACTAACCTTTTCTTTGGTGGCGCGCGCTTTGATTTTCTTCTTGATTTCATCCATGTGCCTGATGGCCCATACATAACCGCTATCGACCAGGCTTCTGGCTTTGGCAAAATCAAATGCCGTAAACTCCCTCAAGTCCGGCTCGATGTATATGTCTTTCTCACCAAGGGCTTCCGTATCTGACTTATCCAAAAGCATAAAAAGCAATGAGTTGGCCACCAGCTCATCATCTTTGTCATAAGGATACTCCGTGAACGTTTTTGAAGATACGTTGACACCGATTACCACATCTGGATTGAATTCATTTCTGGCTACTTCCACCGGGAAGTTTTCATACACACCACCATCGAAAAGATATTTGTTTTTGATCTTAATTGGTTTGTAAAAGAAGGGAACCGATAGCGTAGCCCTCAATGCATCGCTCAAGTTACCATCCTCCAAAGCAACCACCGTCTGAGTAAATACATCGGCAGCGACTGCCCTGAAAGGCACAAAGAGGTTGTTGAAGTCATAACCTGCCTTGGCTGATGGCTGAGCCAGGTATTCGGTCAGTGCGAAATTGAGCGAGAGATCATCTGCCAAAGTAGAATTGAATTTCGCACCAGTAGCTGAATCTAGGGCAATGCTGATGGAAAGTGCCGCACCGTCTGGATCTTGTCGATTGTAGTAGTAATTGTATTGGTCACCGAACTCACCATTGACCCATCCCAAAAAGGCAGGAGACGTTACCAGGCTGTCAATGCGCTCCGGAGAGAAGCCGGCGGCGTAGCATCCTCCTATCACTCCACCCATGGATGTGCCTACCACGTAATCTACCGGGATATCATGCTCTTCCAGCGCCTTTAGCACACCAACATGGGCTAGACCTTTGGCACCACCACCACTCAGTACGACAGCCACCTTTTGAGCGGCTAATGTATGAGCTAGGACAAGAAAGAGGATAGAAATGTAGAATCTAGCCAAATCAGGTACGCGATTTTCAAACTGTAAACATCATATAAAGGTGTATATGGGGACTTTGACACCTCCATGCAGTTAAAACTAAACAAAAAAAGCAAGACAATTATTGCCTTGCTTTTAATGAAGTTTTAAGATTCTATTATTCAGCCCTGACGATCATTTCCGGCTCCACCGTCTCAGGATAAGCGATTTTTTCCAGCGACTTAATCAGGCTATCCTTGAGTATATCAAACGCTTCTTTATTTTCTTCCTGAATAGGTGCAGAGGAAGGTAGCTTCACCCTTAAAGCGTCAACTTGTACACCATTCTTCCAGAATCGGTAACATAGATGTGCTCCAGTGGCTAATCCAGTACTTCCCACCTTGCCTATCGTTTGACCTTGCTTCACCTTAACACCAGGCTTGATACCAGAAGCAATCTTAGACATATGTAGGTATTGCGTTGTATAAGTACCATTGTGTTTGATCTTCACATAGTTGCCATTGTACTTGCTGTATCTGGCCTCTAAAACGATACCATCGCCAACAGATCTTATTGGTGTTCCAGTAGGTGCTGCGAAGTCCGTTCCCAAATGGGCTTTATATCTTTTCTGAACAGGGTGGAATCTTTTAAGAGAATACCTAGAACTGATGCGACTAAACTCTAAAGGATACTTCAAAAGCGCTTTGCGGAGGCTTTTACCTTCTTCGTCGTAATATTCGAACTTCTCATCCTGAGTAAATGGTATGGCGAAAAAGTCGTTTTTGAAATGCTCAAATTGAGCTGCTTTAATGTCGCCAATGCCAACTACTTCACCACCTACTGACTTTTCCTCATAGATTACCTTGAACCTGTCACCCTTCTGAAGGCGATAAAAATCTATTTGCCAGGCGAAAACGTCAACCAAATCATTAGTAAGTGCATGACTCACTCCCAATTCTTCCATTGTGACTGATAACGAAGACTGAATTACTCCAGATATCTCTCGCTCTACGATCTGAATCTCACGTTGCTTTTTTTCAACGCTAATAGAATCGCTCAAATTGAATACGACATATTCTATGGCATTAGGCTCATAAATCAGTGCCTTAGCTGTATTGAGTGAATCAGGGTCACATATTAACGTATATTTCTTGTTTGCTGCAATTCTCCTTACATCAAATACATCTTTAGAAGCTTTGGCTAGCTGATGGATGTCTTGATAAGGAATATTGTAGGAAGATAGAATTTCTGAAATATTCTGATTGCGTTTGATCTTATCCTCTATAACCACCATAGAATCGATCACCATGCCGTAAAGAATGGTAGGTTCCGGTGGAGCTGGAGGGATAGAATCAGCAATTGATGCTTCGTTTGTATCGGCTACTGGCTGGCTTTTTTGCGTGGTGGTGGGAAGAATAAAATAAGCGGCAATAGAGATTGATACTAGGGCAATGGCGCCTGCGAGTTTTTTGGACATTAGGACTAAGCGTTAATTTTCTTCCTTAAATTGTTGATTTACAGATATTTCAATGCTACAATCTTAAGGAAAAACTCAAGTTAATGTTTAGTTGATGTAAGAATATTTAAAACTTCGCTTCTAAATTTATCCTTTTGAAGTCATTTTGCAACAAAACAGTACCAAATAATTGTACAATCATGCAATGGGAGTCCTCATTTGATGTATTCGAGAGTAGATTCGTACTGGAAGCTTTCTAGCCTGCCAAGCTCTGATTTCTCAACCTTAGGCTGTTGAGCACAACCGAAAGGGAACTAAAAGCCATCGCTCCACCTGCAATCATGGGATTCAACAAAAACCCAAATAACGGATATAAAGCCCCAGCCGCTATTGGTATGCTAATGACGTTATAAAAGAAAGCCCAAAAAAGGTTTTGCTTGATCGTGCGGCTGGTCAAAGCCGACAATTGTCTGGCTAGTTTGATTTTGGATAAATCGCCTTTCACCAAGGTGATGGAGGCTGACTCAATGGCGATATCAGTTCCTGTACCCATGGCGATACCCACATCAGCAGAAGCCAGCGCACCGGCATCGTTGATGCCATCCCCGGCCATGGCTACCACCGATCCTTGCTTTTGGTATTGCTTTAGAATATCTACTTTTTCATGTGGTAGAACATCAGCATGGAACCCAGACAATTTCAATGAATCTGCTACATGAGCCGCTGCTCGTTCATTGTCACCAGTAACCATAACCACCTCGATTCCCATGCCTTGTATTGCGCCGACGGCTTCTACGCTCGAATCTTTGATCTTATCTTTTATGGAGATGATAGCTAACAACTCATTCGAATTTGAGACCAATACCATTGACTGACCCTCATTTCCTGATGCGATCTGATGATATTGATCTACAGGTATATCATGGCTTTCTATAAATGTCTTTTTGCCAATATGATAAAGCTGATCGTTAATTTTGGCCGTAACGCCCATGCCAGCAACGTTATTGAAATCATCAGTATGCCACTTGTTTTCGAGGCCTTCGGATTTCAGAAATTGTACAATGGCTTGAGCCAGCGGATGTTCAGATCTAGATTCAATGGCTAGAACGGCTTGCTTAATTTCTTGCCCCCGATCACCTCTCAAAATCTTGAAATCACTGACTGAAGGTTTCCCTTCCGTAAGTGTTCCTGTTTTATCAACGAGTAATACATCTACCTTTTGTATTTCTTCGAGTGCTTCAGCGTCTTTCACCAAAATGCCATTTTGCGCTGCTTTGCCGATTCCCACCATGATGGCCGTCGGCGTGGCCAGACCCAATGCACATGGGCATGCAATGATCAGAACTGTCACCAAAGCCAGGAAGGCGTAGGTAAAAGAAGGCTGAGGCCCAACAAAATACCATATCAAAGCGCTCATTACAGCTGCCGTAATCACAAATGGGACAAAGACTGCGGAGATGCGATCGGCTAATTTTTGAGCGGGGGCTTTACTACCCTGAGCCTGTTGAACCATTCTGATCATTTGAGCCAGAACCGTTTGAGAACCCACTTTTTCTGCCTCTACCGATAACAATCCATTAGTATTCACGGTACCTCCAATGACCTTATCTCCCTCTTTTTTTTCTACAGGAATAGGCTCTCCTGTGATCATGCTTTCCTCTACAAAAGAATGGCCATTGATTACTCTTCCGTCTACTGCTAGGCGTTCTCCTGGTTTTACAACCACGATATCCCCTTTTCGAATATTGACGATATCGACCTCTGTTTCACGACCGATGAATAGAATGGTAGCCTTTTGAGGTTGAAGCGAAATCAGCTTTTCGATAGCATCAGAAGTTTTCACCTTAGCCCTTTCTTCCAACACATTTCCTAATAGAATCAAAGTGATGATTACAGCAGCAGATTCAAAATATATATGGGATTCTAGACCAAATTGTGTCAAATAGTTAGGAAACAACGTATTGAATAAACTGAACACAAAGGCAGCACCGGTACCCATGGCAATAAGCGTGTCCATGTTGAAATGGAAATGCTTTAGCTTCTTTACGGCGCTGATATAGAAATGTCGCCCACTCCAAAATATGACTGGCAGGGTGAGTATCAACTGAATCCATGGGCTGAAGGGGATGTTGATCATGAACATGGAAAGCACGAAAACCGGCGTAGTGCAAGCTAACGCAACCCAAAACTTTTGTTTGAGCAGTTTGAAAGCTTTCATTTTTTCGGCTTTCAATGCTTCCTGATCGACTTGGGTGACCAGCTCGTAACCAATGCTACTCACCTCTCGCTCAAGCTTTTCTAAAGCAATGACTTGATTATCGTAAGTGATATTTACCTCTTCAGTGGCAAAATTTACATGAGCGTTTTGTACGCCACTCTGACCCTTCAATAGGCTTTCCACGCTATTGGCACAAGCCGCACAGGTCATTCCCTTGACGGGATATGTCTCTTTTATTACCTCGACACTCATATTACGGAAATAACCAAATTCTAATCAATTATGTAACTCAATGTAAGATGATCTTAATCATTATTTTTGAGTGATGAGTGAACAAAAAAGAGAAAAGATCAGCATAATAGGTTGTGGTTGGTTGGGTTTGCCTTTAGCCAAGCATTTGATTGGTTTAGGTTACGCAGTTAAAGGCTCTACAACGAGCGTGGATAAATTGGAAAAGCTTCGTGACCATTGCATTGAAGCTTATTGCATTGATCTCAGTAACCCTGACTCGGTGGCTCTGTCCCAATGCCTAAGCAGTGATATACTTGTAGTTAATGTTCCTCCTTCAAGAATAGACGGTTCATTTGATGCGCTGATAAAGGCTGTAGAAGAAGCTAAACTGGAAAAAGTGGTTTATGTGAGTACCACTTCAGTTTATCCGGACTCCAATAACGAAGTTTTCGAAGAAGACGCACAGCACATTGTGTCCAAACATTCTGGTGTTGATAATCTGGCACTGGAAGAGCAATTTACGCTGAACACCAATTTCAAAACTACAGTGGTGCGTTTTGCCGGATTATATAATACCGCGCGTAATCCCGGACGCTTTTTAGCTGGTAAAAAGAATTTAAAAGGTAAAGACAATCCTATTAACCTGATTCATCTTGACGATTGCGTAGGTGTGATCACTGCCTTAATAGAAAAAGACATCTGGGGAGAAACATTCAACGCCTGTTCTGATACCCATCCAAAACGTGAAGCATTCTATACCTTAGCCGCTAATAAACTAGGGTTAGAACCACCAAAGTTTAGTGAAGAGCCTGCTCCATTCAAAACAATCAATGCTGACAAACTAAAGACAGCTGCTGGCTATAGGTATATCCACCCGGATCCTATGAAGACTATTTAGCTGCTTGTAGCTGGCTTTCTTCGAAGCTTTTTAACCCTTCATCAAGGAAATCGACAAAGTTATCAACGCTACGATCATACGCCTTAGGGTCTATCAAGCCCTTTTCATTATGACCAAGTAGGATGTAATTCGGTTGTGCATTGTTATTAGCACGTTGAATTTGTAAATCAGCGTTTTGCTTGCCGATGGTTCTTTTCATCTTCTGGTCATACGCAGAGATATACCAATCATTTTCAGGAAGTTTCGTTTTATCATCGACATAAAGTGCTACGACCACATAGTCATTCTTTAGTCGATTAAGGACACGAGGGTCCGACCAAACCACGGCTTCCATTTCCCTACAATTGGTACAACCATGACCTGTGAAGTCCACGAAGATTGGTTTGTTCTGTGCTTTAGCACAAGCAATAGCTTGCTCTAAGTCGAAGTACCCGTCTAAGCCGTGAGGTAAGTGCAGTAGGTCAGTATACTTTGGCTGTTCGCAATTTTCCGGAAGGTCAGAAAAACCATCCTCATCGCCGTCCCTGATGACACTAATCAAATCAAAGTCATGCGTATGCAGAGGAGGTAAATAACCAGCTAGTGCTTTCAAAGGAGCTCCAAAAAGGCCAGGCGCCAAATAAACTACGAATGAAAAAGTAATGGTAGCCAGAATGAGCCTTGGTACGCCGATTACCTCTAGTTTACTATCTCCAGGTAGCCTGAGTTTTCCAAGTAAATAGAAACCCATCAAAGCAAATATGGTAATCCATATTGCGATGTTCACTTCCCTGTCAAGGATGCGCCAATGAAATGCTTGATCGGCTATGCTTAAGAATTTAAAGGCAAATGCCAATTCCAAAAAGCCTAGCACCACTTTCACGGAATTTAACCACCCTCCGGATTTAGGCAGGTTGTTTAACCAGCTAGGGAAAATGGCAAAAAGGGTGAATGGAATAGCGAATGCCAGTGAAAAGGCAAACATTCCTAAAATGGGCTTCAAAAACTGTCCTCCAGCTGATTCTACCAATAATGACCCAACCAATGGGCCTGTACAAGAAAAAGATACCAGCGTGAGTGTAAGGGCCATGAAGAACACTCCAATAAACCCTCCCTTATCAGCTTGCCTGTCTACCGAATTGACAAACTTATGAGGGAGTGTAATCTCGAAAAGGCCAAAGAATGATAGTGCGAAGATCACGAATACACTGAAGAAAATCAGGTTGGGTAACCACTCTGTGGCCAGATGATTGGCTGTTTGAGGCCCCATTAAAGGAGAAAGTAAAGCCCCAATCAATGTATAGATTAATATGATCGAAAAACCGTAGAAAAGTGCTTTGACCCTGCCATTTCCTCCTTGTTTATTGGTGAAAAAGGTAACAGTCATTGGTATCATTGGGAATACGCAAGGTGTTAACAACGCCGCTGATCCGGCCAAAAAGGCCAATACCATAAACCACAAGAATGATGTTTTATCTTCATCCACATCCCCGTCGAAAAACGGGTTCATTTTTAAGACTTCGATTTTATCATCCTCACTTTTATCTTCAGTGACTTTGATAGCTTCTTCTTCTGGGCTTTTGAATAAGCTTTCTATCGACTGCTCGCTTTCATCTTCTGGCTTTACTTCATCGGTTTGACCAGATTCGTTTTGGGCGGTTTGCTTGTCGTCCTCTTTTTCATTTGGTACAGGGTTGGCAGTGCCACTTACCGAGAAGCCCTGGAAGATATGCTCATCATCGAAAACGATACATTTGCCGTCAATGCTTGAGCAAACCTGGTATTCGTAAGCTGATTCAACTTTTAAGTTGCTCTTCAGTACTTTAATTTTTTGCTTAAAAACCCCTTCTTTTTCGAAGTAAGTGTATTCGCATCCGAATATTTCGTCGAATTTCTTTTTGGGGTTAACAGGCTCTACACCTCCGATTAGCTCATAGGAATCGTTGGGCTTAAAAGTAAAGTTACTTGGTATGGGGCCACAGTCAGGATCGAAATCCGATGAGTAGACATACCATTTCTTATCTATGCTGACTTTGAATATAAGATCAATTTCCTCTCCGATAGCTACTGCTTTCTTGCTTTCAGCATAAGACCATTTGGCAGGCTCCAATATTTGGGCCTCTGAGCATGACGAGAAGAATAATATGATTAAAAGTCCAATTAACTTTTTCATTTGAAACGAATTGGTTTTTTGTAATTCAGGAGTAATACAAACAAATTTCTTAAAAAGTTTTCTAATAGTGCATAACGTAATTAGCTTGACGTTAGATCTGTTAATCAGATTGGGGTGATTTATTTGATCAAAATTGTCCTTTAACAGACTAATTTATCTACAAACTTTAGAATAGTCAACATCAACGAAAACACGTAAATCATGCAAGACTTTATTCCCAAAGAGAAATATCAGGAAATCGAGAAGATGATTGAAAGCGCCGAGAGTGTCGTCGGAATCGATGCCAAGGAAACGCATATCATAATCATACATAAGCTTATGGAAATAGAAAAGCGGTTGTCAGTACTTGAAGAAAAACTAAATCCTTCAAATTAGGGTTATGAGTACGGATTAAAAAAGGCGTAAGACATGGCAAAATTTAATGAGATCATAAATTCTGATGTACCTGTGCTTGTAGATTTTTATGCTGACTGGTGCGGCCCTTGCCAAATGATGGCCCCAATACTGAAAGAATTGGCAGTTGAGGTGAAAGGCAAAGCAAAAGTCATCAAAGTGGATGTGGATAAAAATCAATCCGCAGCTAATAAATACGGAATTCGTAGCATTCCGACCATGATCATTTTTCAGAATGGGGAGGAAAAGTGGCGGCATTCAGGAGTGATGCAAGTATCACAGCTTAAAAATATGCTAGAGCAAGTGGCCTAAGGTTACCAATAGCTACCTGACAAAAGCAGATAAGAACCGGTCGAGGTTAAGATGTTTTCAATAGAACACCTTATCTTAGTCTGGTTTTTTTGTTGACTTTAATCTAATCACTTCATGGAATCACAAGAACAAGTGCTGGACTTCCAGCAATCCGAAGAGGTGTTGGGCGAACGTCATGTAATTAAGCACATGGCAGGCTCAGGCAAAAGACTGGTCAATCACATCATTGATTCAGTCGTCACCGTTATTTTGATATTTCTTTATACACTTTTGCTTGGTTTACTTGGCTCTACATCAAGTTCTCAAGAAACAGCGACTATAGTTGGTGTATTATTCGTTTTTGGCTCACCGCTACTTACATTTTTCTATTATGTTGTCATGGAGGCTAGTTTTGGTAAAACAGTGGGTAAGTTCCTAACCAGAACCAGGGTTGTCACCCATGACGGACGAAAGCCCTCTACTTTGAATATTATAGGTCGCACACTCTGTCGATGGATTCCTTTCGAAGCTCTTTCTTTTCTTAATTCAGAAGGAAAAGGGTGGCACGATTCTATTTCCAGAACCAATGTCATTGAGATTTGATGAGCTTTAGGTGGTACTTAATGGATGACCAATTATTAGATGCTGCTTACTCAGATGAAGAGCTAACGGAGGAAGAAGTTAGACAACGTATTGCACGTGATAGCAAACGAGTCGTTAATTATCTGATAGATCTGGTGGCCTATTTTGTACTAGTTCGTTTGTTCAGCACATATATAATTACGCTTTTGCCAGAAGAAGCTTATCGATTCTATTTTGGGTTAACCGGAAGAATGTTCATCACTTATGGCCTGTATTACTTCATAATGGAACTAGCATTTGGCCGTACTTTTGGCAAATTAGTAACCAAGACCAGAGTTGTGAATAGGAAAGGCAGAAGACCTTCCTTCCTTCAAGTATTGTTCAGAACGATATTTAGATTCGTTCCTTTCGATCCTTTTTCGTTTCTAACTAACCCTGATGGTTGGCATGATAGATGGAGTAAAACGTTGGTAATAGAAGAGGCAGAGTAACAATCACCTGGTAAGCGCCACATAATCTGTAATTAATGCTTTCAAAAATTCGATGTGGCGAGGGTTAGCATTGGTGATATTTAATTGCGTTTTAATTTTCTCAGCTAAGGTCACCAATGCTTTTCTATGCGCATCATTTTTGTATTTTTGATAGCGCTGGATCGTAGTTTTAATCAATAGCATATCGGCTTCAGACAACTTTTTAACCTGAGGGTAATCAGGAGCATGGTTGTCTAGCGTTTTTATCTTAGAAATGTCGTTAAAGTTAAGTTTTGTTTTCGGCTTAACCTTTATAATGGTCGTATCAGCCAGCAAATCTCCCAGTCGCTGACCTTTGGAAGAGGAGCTGACGAAGATAGAAGCAAGTGTGCCGAAGGATAGGTAGATGTCGATCATTCTAAAAACCCAGCGCATGGCATAATCGCTGATCTTTGGGTGTTTACCATCGAGCCTGACTACTTTGATATCAAGGGCTCTTTTACCTATGGTTTGACCATTAAAAGCGGCTTCTGCAACAAGTGTATAGAAAAAGAAAACAATACTCGAGAGTGTAATATAAACATACATACCTGCTTCTCCGAAGGCAGTAAAAGCAAGTAAAAGAAAGATCAAGGTTGCCGACAAAATGATGAAATCTAACAGAAAGGCCAGTATGCGATCGCGCAAAACAGCCACCTCATATTTGATGACGACATTTTGGGTGGTATTGATTTCTATAGTTTGCATTATCAATATTATTTATTCTATTTGACCTGACATATGCGCGAGACAAAATTTATAGAGCAAAATAAGGAAAAGTGGTTGAAGTTTGAGCGTGAACTCAAGGTTGATAAGAAGGATCCTGATAAGTTAAGCGAGCTTTTTGTCCAGATCACCGATGACCTTTCTTACTCTAGAACATTCTATCCCAACCGTTCCATCAGGGTTTACCTGAATAACATCGCGCAACAGCTTTTCTATAGTATTTACAAAAATAGAAAAGAAAAAAAGAACGCTTTCATTTTCTTCTGGAAAGAAGAGCTTCCGTACATCGTTTTCCATGCCCGCAAGGAGCTGTTTTTGTCACTCTTTGTTTTCTTATTCGCTGTTACCATCGGTATTGTATCTTCTATCAATGATCCGGAGTTTGCCAGGGTCATTCTAGGTGACAGATATGTAGAAATGACTAAAGAGAACATTGCCAGTGGCGATCCCATGGCCGTTTACAAAGAGTCTAATGAGATCGATATGTTCCTGGGCATTACCATTAATAATATTAGGGTAGCTTTCGGAACCTTCATTACGGGTGTTTTATTTGCTATTGGTTCTATAGGTATTCTCATTGTCAATGGCGTCATGGTGGGTTCCTTTCAATACTTCTTTATCGAAAGGGGGCTATTCCAGGAATCCTTTCTGACCATATGGCTGCATGGAACGCTGGAAATATCATCAATCATCATAGCTGGAGGTGCAGGTATTTTGCTGGGGCGAGGGTTGGTATTTCCGGGAACCTATTCCAGGCTATACGCCTTCCAGCTTTCTGCTCGAAGAGGGTTGAAATTGATGCTTGGCATTGTACCCATTTTGACCTTTGCTGCCATCATAGAATCTTTCATGACGCGGTATACAGAAACACCTGATATCATCAGAGGCGCGATCATATTTCTATCTGCCCTGTTTATTATACTCTATTTTGTTTGGTATCCTTATGCCAAGTCCAGGAATGGCTTTGCCATCAAAACGGTAGACCCTCAGCTACCGCCTACCAAAACAGTAAACATAGATTTTGAAGGCGCCATTAAATCTAGCGGCGAGATTTTTAAAGACGTTTTCGGGTTCTACAAGCTGAAGTTTAAAAAGTACTTCAAGACATTTGTACTTTTCGCTCTTCTGTTCACTCCCGTATTTCTTTATCTGAATTTTGATACACTGAGTAGTTCGTCCATCTTCTACTATGATAACCTGGACTATATCAGTACTTTCTTCAAAATTCTGGCTGATTTCACCTACTTCATAGACTATCAGCAGGAACCATTGGTGTACTTGCTTAATGGGGTGGTTTTGTCTGCACTTATCTATATTGTGTGCTCTCAGTTAAGCCATTATTCTGAGCACAAAGCGTTGGACAAGAAGATGAAATTCAATTTCACTCGCTATCTGAATGTTTTAGTGTTGACACTCATGTGGTCGGCGCTGTTTTTCATCAACGGGTTCTTTTCGTTTGTTTTATTCTGCCTTATAGCACCGCTATTAATAACAGCATCTTTTCTAATATTCAAGGAAAACAAAAATCTGGCATCTGCCATAAGCCGTGTGTTTGAATTGACCAAATCCAATTATTCCCAGCTCTATGGTGTGTTCTTTTTGCTGTTTTTTATAGGAATCATATTTTTCGCGTTTGTCAGATCTCCTTTCCTCATCTTCTACCTTGAGGTGCTAGGTTGGAGTCTGCCGTTCGATCAAGAAACGATCAACACTATATTTTTGGTTGTCAATACATTGGTAACGGTTTTTGGTTTTCTAATTGCCTTTCCATTCTTGTTGATGGGTCATGCGATCCAGTATTTTAGTTTTAAAGAAATAAACGAAGCCAATAACCTTAATACCCTGATCAAAAGTTTTGGGACTACAAAGACAAGATAGATTAATAGCCTTTTATCCAAATAGCCTTCACTTGATACGATGTATCATGTTGGGAGCGATGGTATGGATCCTTGGTGTATCGCCTATCCTGGCACAGGATAACGGCCAGCCGGTAGAGGTGCAAAGGTTTGACGAAGACTCCTGGCGAAAACATACCGATGGACTGGACTATCAACGTGTGAAACCACAGACTACCAGATCTCAACGTAACCGGTCTGATGGCTCTGGAGAACGGAAGAAAAAAGAGGATGAATACAAACCTGTGGAAGTAGACCAAAGTTCTGGAGGCAGTATGTTCAGCCTTGGTGGAGGTGGTTTTCTGCAATACGTTTTCGCTGCCTTAGCCATCATTGCGATAGTATTTCTCATTGTAATGTTGGTTGGTAAAGACGCTTTTATATCCAACAAGAAAATCAAAAAAGGCGCTGAGTTTGATCTTGAGAATATGGATGAAGATGAGTTGCGCGAATCAGACCTTATGAAATGGCTGCGCAAGTCATTGGAGAATAAAAATTATAAACTCGGTTTAAGGATTTACTATCTCATGGTAATCAAAGAACTGGTGGAATTAGGGTGGATCAAATGGCAGAAGGAAAAGACTAACGGGCAGTACCTCAGAGAGATGAGGAAAAGACCGAATTATAAAGCTTTTTTCAGACTCACACGCATATTCGAGTATGTGTGGTATGGTGATAAACAGGTGAAAGAAGCCTCTTTCAATAAAGTAAGTGGTGAATTCAAGGATTTCTTGAGCGGCTTAAATACCAATGCCAAGTGAAGGATAATAAGGTCATCTATATCGTCGTCCTTGTAGTGATTGGCTTAGCCATGTTTATCTTCTTCTTTTTCAGTAACCGTGGCGAGCCGAATATCAAGTGGAGAGAAACCTACCGCCATGATGACCGTCAACCTTATGGCACCTACGTTTTGTACAATCTGTTGAAGGACAAAGCGGGAGAAGGTAATTTTACCAAGCTTGACGGGCCAATTTCCGATAATTTAAAAGACGAAGAAGATACGCTGGTCAATTATTTCTACGTGGGTAAGACCTTGTACTTTGGCACTGACGACACTGATACGTTACTGAACTTTGTTAGCAAAGGGAATAATGTCTTCATTGCCACTAAGTTTTTCCCTTATGAATTAGGAGATTCGCTCGTTATTCAAGGCTGCACCTATGAAGAAGAACATTATGCACCGAAAATAACGACCAACTTCCTTAATAGCTCTTTGAACGTTGAAGATGGCTATGACTTTTTGTACGGTGAAAAAAAGGATTCTATTTCTTACTACTGGGGCTATCTTGAGGATACCAATTGTGAAAACATGATAGAATTGGGACACTTCGATGAAGAGCGTCCGAATTTTGTCAAAGTGGATTATGGTGCTGGAAGTTTCTATTTTCACACGACCCCTATCACATTTACCAACTACTACCTTATTGATCAAGAAAAGCTAGATTACGCGGAAAAGGTGGTGTCCTATTTACCAGAAGGCAAAATAGTATGGGATGAGTTTAGCCGGTTGCCTTATGAGGATAATGATTTCAATTCTAATAGAAGTCAGAGCGAAAGCCCTTTTAAGTTCATTTTGTCTGAGCCAAGTCTTAGATGGGCTTGGTATCTGATCATAGCGTTAGCATTGCTATATCTTATCTTCTTGGCCAAGCGAAAGCAAAGGGTGATACCTGTTCTGTCGCCTAATACCAATTCATCCATAGAGTTTGCAGAGACCATGGGACGGCTGTACTATCAACAGCAAAACCATATGAACCTCGCCAAGCATCAAATGAACCTGTTTCTGGCTTATTTGAGGAATCACTATGGCCTGAATACGAAGAATCTGGATGAAGAATTGATCAAAAAGACCAGCCTAAAATCAGGTTTGGAATACGAACACATTGAAATAATTTTCAAAGGATATAAGAAATTAGAATTTATTGTCAACATCAGTGTAGACCATCTGATCGAATTTCATGAGCGGCTGGACTACTTTTATAAAAACTGCAAATAATGGAGGAAACCCCAGTCAATAGCCAGTCGGACGACCAATTGGCAAGGTTCAATGAGTCGATCGAGAAGGTAAGAAACGAAGTGCAAAAGGTAGTGATCGGACAGGATAAAATGATCGATCTCTTTCTGGTGGCTTTGTTTACCAATGGGCATGTCATTGTTGAAGGAGTACCGGGAATTGCCAAAACGTTAACGGCTAAACTGCTCTCAAAAACCATTTCGGTGAATTATTCAAGGATACAATTTACCCCTGACCTCATGCCTTCGGATGTTGTCGGTACCTCAGTATTCAATATGAAGACGTCAGAGTTTGTGTTCAATAGTGGGCCTGTGTTTTCGAACATCGTTCTGATTGACGAAATCAACCGTTCGCCAGCTAAAACGCAAGCCGCCCTTTTTGAGGTAATGGAGGAAAGACAGGTGACAGTAGATGGAGAAACCTATAAGATGGAACCGCCGTTTGTGGTTGTAGCTACCCAAAACCCAATTGAGCAGGAAGGAACCTACAAGCTACCAGAAGCACAACTTGACCGTTTCCTTTTTAGAATAAAGTTAGGCTATCCTTCGCTAGAAGACGAAAGCCTTATTCTACAGCGATTCAAAGAAGACTTTACCTCGCAAGTGGTGAACGAAGTGAATCCGGTCATTTCCAGGGAAGATATTGTCAATTGTAAGAAGATCGTGGAGGAGATACACATTAGCGATCAACTGATCAATTATATTGCTCACATCATTCATAACACGCGTAACAATGGCGACCTATTCCTCGGTGCTTCACCAAGGGCTTCGTTAGCTATTATGAAGTCATCCAAAGCAGTAGCCGCTATGAATGGGCGCAATTTCGTGGTGCCTGATGATATTCAGTTTGTAGTAGCACCGGTGTTGAACCATAGAATTATTTTGAGTCCTGAGCGAGAAATGGAAGGTTATGAGCCAGAGGATATTATCGCAGAAATCATTAAAAAGGTAGAAGTACCCCGGTGATAAAGAAGATTAGAAATTTATATTTACCCACCAGGTTTTTCCTGGCAGGCGGCGCCATAGTATTGCTGTTTATAGCCGGCTTTCCTTTTCCGGTCTTCTTTTCTTTGGCCCAAACCGCCATTCTATTCTTTATTGGAGCCATCATCGTAGACATATTTCTGCTCTTCAATGGTGCGGTCAAACTTTACGCTGTGCGCTCTATGTCAAAATTGCTTTCCCTCGGCAATGAGAATAAAGTAACGCTTAGGGTCAGAAGTGAATACAAGTTGCCGCTGTCCATTAGGCTTATCGATGAGTTACCTTTTCAATTACAGAAGCGCGATTTCAGCATAAACTTCAAACTGTCTTCCAAGGAAAAGAAACAATTTAGTTACAAGATCAGGCCATTGGTTCGAGGAGAATACAACTTCGGTAAAATCCACCTTTTCGCGAAATCGATTCTGGGCATAGTAGAAAGAAGAATCAGTTTGGACAAGGAGGTCATAGCACCGGTATATCCATCGGTAATGGATATGAAAAAGTATGAGATCAGAACAGTTGCCAAATTAGCCACCTCTTTCGGTATTAAGAAGATCAGGAGGCTTGGGCACAGTTACGAATTCGAGCAGATCAAAGAGTATGTTATCGGTGATGACTACCAGAGTGTCAATTGGAAAGCCACTAGTCGGGCTAACCGTTTGATGGTCAATCACTACGAAGATGAAAGGGCGCAGCAGATATATTCGCTTATCGACAAAAGCCGGTATATGAAGATGCCGTTCAACGGCTTGAGCTTGCTCGATTATGCGATAAATGCCAGTCTCGTTATTTCCAATACGGCCTTGTTGAAACAGGATAAGGCCGGTTTAATCACTTTCTCTGATAAAGTCGAAAGCATTGTTAAATCCGATAGGCATCGCAACCAACTTAAGCTCATTCTCGAAACGCTTTACCGAGAAGAAGAAAGCAAACTGGAAGCTAACTATGAGTTGATGTATTCGGTGATGCGTAATACCATCAAAGGTAGAAGCCTTGTTTTCCTTTTCTCCAATTTTGAAAGTATCTACTCATTGGAGCGTGTCTTACCCATGTTGAGAAGGATCAACAAACAGCATCTGTTAGTGGTTGTGGTATTTGAGAATACCGAATTGATTAACTACTACAGTGAAGGAGCAGAGAATTTAGAAGATATATACCTCAAAACTATCGCCCACCGATTTGCCTCAGAGAAAAATCAGATCATCAATGAGTTAAGACATTTCGGTATTCAAAGCATCTTCACCAAGCCCGAACAACTTACCATCAACTCCATCAACAAATACTTGGAGCTGAAATCTAGGGGGATGATATGAGTCAGACATTAGACGTTAGACAAAAGACTGATATTCTGGCTGTCATTGCGAATCCGACGCAGTAGGATGAAGCAATCCAGTGGATAATAGAAGTATAGAAACTGGAAATAAATAGAATCAGGTAGAATTAAATAGAAATAATTCGACTCACTTCTGTTCACGTATATAGGTTTAGTTCATCAGAGTAGACACTATCAGCTTTTCAAAATGCACAAAATGTTAATTATCAGGTGATTTGAACGAATGAGTTTCATATCAGATTTGATCGAAGTGACATGTAAAAGAGCTTTTGAGATAACCCCACCTCAGCCTTAGAATATTTGTATCAGTGAAAAAATTCAAAAAAACACTACTGGCCGTAATTATTATAGTACTCGTATTGATCTATCACTTTGTTAAGGTTATTCTTAAACAAAATATTGATTTGTGGTTTTGATCTTATTCCGACCCACTAAATAATAATCGACTCGCTATCCTCGATATTGTGCTTATTGAAGTGGGTGTTGCCTTCCTCCATTATTAGCAAAGCAATTAAGTCTCCTACTTTTGAGCAGTGATAGGCGTTTTGGGGAGCAATGTCTACGGTAACAAAGCCTTCCTCTAAGCAACGCTTAACCGCATCATTCACAGCTAGCGCCTCATCGAACATATCGAATGATTCAAGCATCATGGCGACTGAAAGAATGGTGGCGAATGGGTTAGCAATATCTTTTCCTGCAGCTTGAGGGTAAGAACCATGCACCGGCTCAAACAGTGACGTTTTTTCTCCGATCGAGGCAGAAGGCAAAAGACCTAAAGATCCGGTTATAACACTAGCTTCATCAGAGAGGATGTCACCGAACATATTCTCAGTAAGCACTACATCGAACTTGTTGGGCTGCTGTATGAGTTGCATGGCTGCATTATCAACAAACATTAACTCAAGTTCAACTTCTGGATACTGCTCCTTTTGTATTTTAGAAACAGTATCCCTCCATAACCTGGAAGTCTCTAGCACGTTGGCCTTGTCCACGAGCGTTAATTTCTTATCCCTATGTATGGCAGCTTCGAATGCCAACTTGGCGATACGACTAATTTCCAGAGTGCTGTAAGTGCAATTGTCAAAAGCGGTATCTCCGTTGCGCTCTTTCTTTCCGAAATAAAGACCGCCAGTCAATTCCCTGTAAATGATGAAGTTGGCGCCCTTGATCTTCTCTTCTTTCAATGGCGAAAGGTGGATTAACGCATCAAATGTGGTTATAGGTCTGATGTTGGCAAAAAGACCCAATGATTTTCTCAAGGCCAGTAACCCTTGTTCGGGACGCACTTTAGCATTGGGGTCAAGGTCAAATCTCGGATCGCCCACAGCACCAAGCAAAATAGCATCTGAGGCTAAGCAAATGTCTAGCGTACGATCAGGTAGCGCACTTCCTGTTTTATCAATGGCCGAAGCTCCAATTTCACCCACTTCATATTGAAATGAGTGACCATATCTTTCTCCGATAGCGTTCAGTACTTTGATTCCCTGTGCCACCACTTCCGGCCCTATACCATCACCGGGAAGAACTCCTATTTTCTTTTGCATAGTCTTATGAGGTTTTTAATGTGCTGCTTGTTGTGTTTCGTAAGCTTGTATTTTGTCTTTTAGACTTAATAAAAAATCGATATCGTCGTAACCATTCAAAAGACACATCTTTTTGTAGGCGTCAATCTCAAATGTTTCAGAAGCAGCCATACCGTCTGCGGTAATCGTCTGCTCCTCGAGATTTACATGAATTTTTGTGTCCGGGGTTTCTTTTACTTTTTCAAAAATGGAATGCAAAAAATGATCAGAAACCTGTATAGGTAACAAGCCATTATTCAAGGCATTGCCTTTGAAAATGTCCGCGAAAAAACTGGAAATAATTACGCGGAAACCATAATCATGCAATGCCCAGGCCGCATGCTCCCGGCTACTGCCGCATCCAAAATTTCTTCCTGCCACTAATACCTGGCCTTTATAAATAGTATGGTTTAATATGAATTCTTCGTTCAACGAGTTATCCGCATGATACCTCCAATCACGAAATAGATTTTCTCCAAAACCTTCGCGGGTTGTCGCTTTTAGAAAGCGAGCCGGAATGATTTGATCCGTGTCGACATCCTCTATATCCAGAGGAATCGCGGTAGAGGTAAGGTTGGTAAACTTCTCCATCAACTCATCAATTATATATATTCCCTTACGTCAGTTATTTCACCTTTAATCGCTGCTGCCGCAGCCATCAGTGGGCTACTCAGGAAAGTATGAGACCCTGGCCCTTGCCTCCCTTCAAAGTTTCTATTGGAGGTAGAAATACAATACTCCCCTTTTGGTATTTTATCCTCATTCATGCCTAAACAGGCAGAACAACCCGGTTCCCTTAACTCAAACCCGGCTTCTTCGAAGATGAGATCCAACTCTTCTTCTTTGGCTTGTCGTTCCACTTGCTTAGAGCCGGGAACAATAAACGCCTGAACATTCGATGCTTTGCGCTTACCTTTGACGTAGTCAGCGACCACTCGCAGGTCTTCTATCCTCGAATTGGTACAACTGCCTATGAAAACGTAGTTGACTGACTTACCGAGCAAAGAACTGCCAGACTTCAAGCCCATGTATTCTAAGGATTTGCGAAAAGAAGTGACGTTTTCTACATCTGTTTCTCGCGGTATTTTCTCTGAGATTTTGATGCCCATACCCGGGTTAGTGCCGTAAGTGACCATGGGCTCGACATCACTGGCATTAAAGTAATGCTCGGTGTCAAATGAGGCATCATCATCCGAATACAACTCTACCCAGCGAGCCATGGCTTCTTCGAAAGCTTCTCCTTGGGGAGCGAATTCACGACCTTTCAAATACTTAAAAGTGGTAGTATCTGGAGCGATCAGACCGCCTCGGGCACCCATTTCTATGCTCATGTTACAGACGGTCATTCTACCTTCCATAGAAAGCCTGCTGAACGTAGGGCCTGCGTATTCTATAAAGTGACCAGTGCCACCGGCAGCAGTCAATTTTGAAATGATATAGAGGATTAAGTCTTTGGGTAAAACCCCATGTCCTAATTGCCCATCAACATTAATCCTCATTTTCTTTGGTTTCTTTTGCAGGAGGCATTGAGTCGCCATGACCTGTTCTACTTGGCTAGTACCAATGCCGAATGCGATGCTCCCCATGGCGCCATGTGTCGAGGTATGGCTGTCGCCACATACGATGGTCATACCAGGCTGTGTGATGCCCAATTCCGGGCCTATCACATGCACGATGCCTTGATAGGGGTGTCCAAGCCCGTAGAGATCAACACCATGCTTTTCGCAGTTTTTGATCAAAGTGTCCACCTGATGTCTGGACAGCGCATCCCGAATGGGTAAGTGCTGATCCTTGGTGGGTACATTATGATCTGCAGTGGCGATGGTCTTTTCTTTACTGTGCAGAGGAATACCTCTTTTTTCTATACCAGCAAAGGCCTGAGGGCTTGTTACTTCATGAATAAGGTGACGGTCGATGTACAGTACATCTAAGCCGCCTTCAGCCTGAAAAACCACATGGCTATCCCAAATCTTATCGAAAAGTGTTTTTCCCATTGATCGGCCTAAACTGAAATACTCATTTGGGACAACATGATATGAAGGTCTGCTTCAGTCACTTCCTTCTTGCGGTCGGCAACTTGGAGGAACTGTGTATAGGCTTCATCAAGGTCGGTTTTAGTAAGGTGGTAGCCAATGTTTTTGGCTTTATAGGCCAGTGCTGCCCGCCCGCTTCGTGCTGTTAGAATGATCGAAGACTGATCTACACCAACATCTTCAGGGTTGATGATCTCGTAAGTTTCACGGTGCTTGATCACGCCATCCTGGTGAATGCCTGAAGAATGTGCAAAAGCATTTGCACCCACAACCGCTTTGTTGGGCTGCACAGGCATACCCATACGTTCGGCCACCAACTGACTGATTGGATTGAGCAGCTTAGTATTGATGTTATTAGTGAAGTTCAGGCTTTTGTGTTGGCACATGATCATAGCCACTTCTTCCAAAGCAGTATTACCTGCTCTTTCTCCGATGCCATTGATGGTACATTCAATTTGTGTTGCACCGTTTTGAATACCGGCTATGGCATTGGATGTCGCTAAACCCAAATCATTGTGGCAATGCACAGAAATAGTGACGTTATCGATGCCTTTTACATTTTCCTTTAAGAACTTGATCTTGTTTCCATATTCCTCTGGTAAACAATATCCTGTTGTATCGGGAATGTTTACAACTGTAGCTCCGGCATTGATAGCCACCTGGACTACTTTAGCCAAAAATTCATTGTTAGTTCTACCAGCATCTTCAGCATAGAATTCAACGTCTTCCACAAAACGCTTGGCATGCTTTACAGCGGCTTCGGCCCTTTCCATAATTTGCTCTTCCGTGCAGCAGAGCTTGTATTTGATATGCGATTCCGATGTGCCGAGTCCTGTATGTATCCTAGGTCTTTTAGCATTTTTAACCGCTTCGGCCGCTACCTCGATGTCTTTTTTAACCGCTCTTGACAGACCACAAATGATCGGTTCACGGACAAGTCGGCTGATTTGAGATACTGACTCGAAATCTCCGGGACTGGAAATGGGAAAACCAGCTTCTATTACATCGACACCTAGTTCCTCTAACATCAGGGCTATTTCTATCTTCTCTCTATTATTCAATTTACAACCCGGCACCTGCTCCCCATCTCTCAAAGTGGTGTCGAATATATGAATCCTCTTTTCAGACATATTCAAAAAATTTTGGTTTTATACATTTCATATTGCGGAGAATAAGGAAATAAATGTAAGATTTACGAGGATTGACGGAGGTTAAATATTCGCAGAACCTACAGTAGTCAAATGATTATTATGATTTGTAAGTAACTGATAGTTAGATATTTACGTTACATTTATTTACAATGCCAAAGCAGCAAACCGATCATCTTGTTCAATTGATCAATTCTCTTAGCAAAGCTGAAAAGAGAAACTTCAAGCTGTTTGTGGGTAGAAATCAGGCTGCTGCGGATGCGAAGTTCATCCAACTTTTCAATGTGATGGACAAAATGAAGGAGTACGATGAGCAACATATTCTCAAGACGGTTCCCGGGATAAAGAAATCGCAACTCTCCAATATCAAAGCCAACCTCTATAAGCAATTGCTGCTAAGCTTGAGACTCAACCACAGGCATAAGAATGATGATATTGAAATCAGGGAAAAGATTGATTACGCCCGTATTCTGTACAATAAAGGCCTGTACAAACAAAGTCTTGAGTTACTTGACAATGTTAAGGAAATGGCCAAAAGCAGAAGGTTCAACCTGCTTACCTTAGAGATAATAGAATTTGAAAAGCAAATCGAGCTTCAATACATTACAAGAAGTATCGCTACAAGGAGCAAAGAACTTTCGATTGAATCCGCCTCGTACGGCAAGATGATCAATTCTGCCAACAGGTTTTCAAACCTGGCCTTAAGGCTTTACGACCTGTATCTGAAAACGGGACACGCCAGAAATGAAAAGGATTACTATTACGTCAAAGACTTCTTTATCAGTAACCTTCCAGAGCACGATACTGGGCAATTGAGCTTCTATGAGAAACTATACCTCTACATGGCTCAGGTGTGGTATAATTATATCATTCAGGATTTCCTAAAGTGCTATAAGTATGCGGAGAAATGGGTGAGCTTAATTGAGAGCGACCCTGCAATGAAGGAGAAAGAAGTAGTGCTTTATTTGAAAGGCATTCACAACCTGCTCAGCGCACTGTATAACATCGCTCATTATTCGAAGTTTGTGGAAATACTGGGTAAGTTGAAGGCGCTAGAGTTGGAGCGTGAAGGAGAGTTGGATAAAAACATTGAAAACTTGCTCTTCTTATATCGTTTTACCCATGAGATAGACCGTCACTTCCTCGAAGGGACTTTTACAGAAGGTTTGAGATTAATTCCAGACTTGCTCGATAAGCTTGAGTCCAAGGAAAAGGATTTTGATCAACATAGAATCATTATCTTCTACTACCGAGCCGCTTGTCTTTATTTTGGCGCTGGTGATAATCAAAGAGCCATCTACTTTCTCAATAAGATCATCAACCTTAAAGAGAGTAATATACGCGAGGATATCCAGTGCTTTTCAAGGATACTCAACCTGATTGCCCATTATGAACTCGGTAATCAGGAGTTGGTTGAATACCAAATCAAATCGGTTTACCGCTTTTTGGTAAAGATGAAAGACTTGCAGGCCGTACAATCCGAGATACTCAGGTTCCTTAGGAAAGTACCTAAAATCTTCCCCTCGGAGCTGCGTAAGGAGTTTATCAAACTCAAAGGCAAATTGAAGGTGCTCAGCGAAGACGAATACGAGAAGCGCCCCTTCGTTTACCTCGATATTGTATCATGGCTGGAAAGCAAAATCAATAACAGGCCAGTCGAGGAGATCATCAGAAACAAGTACCTTACCTCTAAGAGGCGCTAGCTAATTATTAAAGAGTCAGTCTGAGACCGCCTCAAAATCTTGTCATCCCGATCACTAGTCGGGATGACAGTTCTGAACGGCTTTTGAGACAGTCCATGACCTTTAACAGGGTTTCAATTAGTAATCAAAGCTTTACCAGGCTATTTCTTCCCCTTTGTGGACGAATTTGCCTGTATAGTCAGTTTCTTTGATTGATGCTAGAAGAACTGATGTTTCCGCGCCTTCCGGAGCCTCCAAAGGTGCATTCTTACCACCTAAGTCCGTCTTGACCCACCCTGGATGTGCTGAGTTGACTTTGATGTTAGTGTCCTTCAAAGCCGCTGCTAAATGAACGGTGAATGAATTCAGTGCCGACTTAGATGCGTTGTAAGCGAATGGCTTAATGCCGCTCCAGGGAGAGCTTTCGTCGCTTTGTACTGTGTTAGAACCCAAAATACTGGAAACATTGATGATCCTTCCGGATTCACTTTTCTTGAGTAACGGTAACAACTTTTGTGTAAGACTCACCAAACTAAAGAAGTTCACATCAAAGGTCTCTTTTAACACATCTGTTTTTACAATTTCTGCGGTGTTTACACCTGTGGGTTCTCCACTGTGCATGATACCTGCGTTATTGACCAGTACATCAAGTTTACCATAGGTACTGTCAATATGCTTTACCAAGGCATCAACTTCGGCTTCGTTAGTTACCTCCAGTTGAACAAATTCCACATCCAGCCCTTCGTCTTTCAGTTTTTGAACCGCCTCTGTGCCTCTATCCTTATTTCTGGAAGCCATTAAGACTGTCACACCTTCTGTTCCTAATTGTCGAGCAGTTTCCAGGCCTAGCCCTTTGTTTGCTCCTGTAACTAATGCTATTCTATTCATCTGAGTATGATTTAATGTTCATGAAGCAATTGTAGGCAATAGATGATATCAAATGAAATAGCTTAATTTGCCTCATGATATAAGTATTTTAATACCTATGGTCAATCTCGAATGGTACAGAACCTTTAAAGCTGTTTATAAGCATGGTAATTACTCTAAGGCAGCGGAGGAATTATACATAAGCCAGCCGGCAGTTAGTAATCAAATGAGCATGTTGGAGGCCTACGTCGGCCATAAACTGTTCATAAGAAAATCTAAGGGAGTAGAACCTACAGAGAATGCCAAGTTCTTAAATAACCTCATCATCGAATCGCTTGACACCCTCGAAGAGGTGGAAGCGATGTATAGCCGGAAAGTTAAAAAAGAAGAAAAACTGTATGTTATTGGGATTAGTGAACACCTATATAAAAGCTTCTTGTCCAATAAAACCACGAGTACTTTCAAGCATCTTGACATCCGATTTGAAGACAAAAGAGAGGTGTTGTTAGATTTAGTCAACAAGCAGGAAGTAGATGCGGCCATCGTCCGAGAAGGCACCCAGACCTTTGACACACTTTCTCATAAGATTCTCAGCTCCCCACTTGTAATAGTCGGTCATCCTGATATTGACACCACAGCACTGGATAAGTTTATAGCAGATAATGATCTGCAGAAAATCCAACATTGGTTGGAACAGCAAATTTGGTTTTCACACATGTCCACCAATCCTTTTATCAAGCTTTTTTGGCTGCATAGTTTCAACAAGAAAAGACCGAAGGTTTTCACTAATTACATCATCCCCAATGAGTATTTCATGCTTCAAGAATTGACCAAGAGCCCGGGAGTGGCTGTTTCTCTACTAGAAAATGCAAGAGAATTTGTTGCTAATAAATCGTTGAAATTAATCTGGCAATCAGAACTGTACCCGAACAGGGATTATTACCTTATCGCTCACAAGAAGCAGAAACCGTTTTTCGAGATGTTGAAGAAATTGTTTAATGATGAATAAGGTTTAGTCAAACCTAACTTTCATAAATAACCAACTAAGGATTAATTTCTATTGGCGTTCCATTGGGCACTTGATCATATAATTCCTGCATTTCTTCGTTGGTTACGGCAATGCAGCCATGAGTCCAATCCTTAAAACGGTGAAACTTGCCAATATGACCCTGTCCGTTTTTTAGCCCGTGTATCTTGATCAATCCACCGGGGCTCTTACCTAGCTTTCTGGCTTCTTCGATATCTGTTTTATTGGGATAAGATACACCTAGATTCAAAAAATAACCGCTGTTTGGGTTTCTCTCATTGATAGTGTAAGTACCCTCGGGCGTTTTCATATCACCTTCAAATTGCTTGTCTCCGATTGGTGTTTTCCCTAACGAAATGGTATAAGTCTTAAGCAATTTACCTTCACTCCAGAATTCCAGTGAACGCTTCGCTTTATGAACTACCAGCTTATCGGCCTTGGCGTTTTCAGGTAGTTGTTTTTCAGGCCAGAAGTAATATCCGGCTGTCACGAGCAAAAGTGATATGAATAAGAATAACAAGTACTTAATTGACTTCAAGGTATTATATCATACGTTATTCTACGGTTTTTGGTCTACGCCATAACTGCGAAATGCTTGTAGAATAATGTAATCGTTTCAATGCCTTTGATGAAGTTGAAAACGCCATAGTGCTCATTTGGTGAGTGAATGGCATCTGAGTCCAATCCAAAACCCATCAGAACAGTGTCTATGCCTAACTCTGATTTGAACAAAGAAACGATTGGAATACTACCCCCATCATGGGTTGGGATGGGTTTTTTGCTCCAAGCCTCCATAAATGCCTCGCTAGCAGCAGCGAAGGCGGTAGAATCTGTCGGCGTAACAGAAGGCTCTCCACCATGGTGAGGCTGTACTTTTACTTTTACCGATGCGGGAGCTATTGACTCAAAGTGTTTGGTAAATAGATCCGTGATTTCCTGGCTCATCTGGTTAGGCACTAAGCGCATTGATATTTTAGCATGCGCTTTAGATGGAAGTACCGTTTTGGCACCTTCACCGATATAGCCACCCCAAATGCCGTTTACGTCCAATGTAGGTCTTATACCTGTACGCTCATTAGTCGTGTAACCATCCTCTCCTTGCACATCATCAATGCCCAGGTCTTGTTTATACTCATCAAGATCGAAAGGTGCTTTGCCCATTTCCGCACGTTGTTCGTTACTAAGCTCAGCTACTTTATCATAGAACCCAGGTATTGTCACTCTCCCTTGCTCATCATGAAGTGAGGCTAACATATTACTGAGAACATTGATCGGATTACCCACTGCTCCACCATAAACACCAGAGTGCAAATCACGGTTGGGGCCAGTAACTTCTACTTCTACGTAGCTCATACCCCTCAAGCCCACACAAATGGACGGGGTATCATTGGATATCATGCTTGTATCAGAGATCAAAATGACATCTGATTTCAGCTTTTCGGTATTTTCTTTTACAAATATCTCAAGGTTGTTCGAGCCTATTTCCTCTTCTCCTTCGATCATGAATTTAACATTACAAGGAAGGGAATCAGTTTGCATGAGCGTTTCAAAAGCCTTGATATGCATATAGAATTGGCCTTTATCATCGGCAGCCCCACGTGCATATATTTTCTCATCCTTTATCACCGGTTCGAAGGGAGGAGAATCCCATAAATGGTAAGGGTCGGCCGGTTGTACATCATAGTGCCCATAAACCAATACGGTAGGCTTAGACGGGTCGATGATCTTTTCAGCGTAAACGATTGGATAGCCTGCAGTTTCGCAAACTTCTACTTTGTCAGCACCGGCGTCCTCCAAACTCTTGCGCACAAACTCGGCCGCATCCAATACATTGCTTTTGAATTTGCTATCCGCACTAACCGAAGGGATCTTTAATAAATCAATTAGCTCCCCAATGAATTTGTCCCTGTTGCTGTCTATGTAGTTTTTGGTATCCATAATTAAATCTTAAAAACCCCAAATCTAAGGGTACTCAGATTAACAGACAATAAATTGGATGACCAATGAGTTGACAACCGCGAGAGCTTGCGGATTTCCTCATTCTACCGATAAGAACTAGTTGATTTTCTTATACTTAGTCTTTTGTCCTTGTAGGATTTTCTTGAGCTTATCCAGTTCAACCAGTGAGGAATCCTGGCTTACTTTGTTCTGCTCAATTTTTAGCTTGAGTGATTCGATTTCTAACTTAATCTCCTCTAAGCTTTTTTCAAGTCTCAGCTGCTCCTGTTGCGCTCCCTCAAGATCACTTTTGAGATCGGTTCCGCCAATTAACAACTTGTCGTACTTTCTACTGCTAAATTTAACAGCTCTTTCCGATTCATCTATTTCCTTTTGCGCTTCGTTGCGGTAGAATGCTACGACATAGCTGCGCAGGTATTTTTGTAAGTTAGATTTCATGGATTTAATCCTACCGGCTTCTACACCCTCAGTCTTAAAACCCATCCACACCTTTTGCTTTTGCCCATCCTGTCGTACCTGTGCCAGAAACATTTCGTTCTCATACAAGTTGCCATTGATGTTTAACTTATTGATCTCTACGTAATTCTTTCTGTCCTTAACCCGGCCACTCTCACGTAAATACTTCAACAGAAAACCACGGACTACAGCGTTTTGCCCAACTACTACTGTGCTAAAACCATCATACTCATCTTGAATGATTTTTTGTTTTTCGGCTTTCGTGCTTATTTCCTGCGCCAGAGAAGGGACTGACAAGAGGCAAATAATTAATAGAGGTAAGGTCAACTTTTTCATGTTCAGCGGGTTTCTGTATTTAGATTTGGTGAACAAATCTTTTTGAATCAATAATACGATTATTCTTATCTTCACAATTAATTTTAGTCTGGAAAATCAGATATCAGCACTTCTACAAACTCCATTTATCCAAACATCATGCAAAAGAAGAAACTGTTGGATAAAATTCCTATTGCGTTTTCTACGATGAGAATTTCTTTAGGTTTGTTTGCTTGTGCTTTCGACTAACAAAATCAGAGAGAACCAAATGAGTAAAAAGATTTTAATTACCGGAGGTTCCGGTTTGGTTGGTAGCAGGTTGACAGAATTGCTACTTGGGCAAGGCCATGAAGTGCGACACCTTAGCAGGAGAAGTGGTGATAAGGGTGACATTAAAGTTTTTCAGTGGGATATAAAGAAGGGCACCATTCAGGATGGAGCACTCGACGGGGTAGATGCTGTGATTCACCTGGCCGGAGCCGGCGTAGCCGACGAGAAATGGACGAAAGAGCGTAAGAAAGAAATTCTAGAAAGCCGCACTAAATCAACAGAATTGCTCTACGACAAGATCAAGGAACTTGACAATAAACCTGCTTCTTTTATTTCAGCTTCTGCTATCGGATACTATGGATATGATAACGGAGGACAATCTCAGAAAGAAGGCAGTCGGTTTGGGGACGACTTTCTAGCCACGGTCACCAAGCGATGGGAAGAAGAGATTGATAAAATAGAAGAACTTGGCCTACGTGTGGTTAAATTGAGAATAGGAATTGTGTTGGCAACAGGAGGAGGTGCTTATGTTGAGCTTTCCAAACCGATTAAAATGGGTTTTGGTGCGCCGTTAGGAAGTGGCGACCAATACATGAGTTGGATACACCTTGAGGACTTGTGTAACATGTTTACAACTGCAATGGAAGACGAAACCTATCAGGGCACTTACAATGCCGTAGCGCCCAACCCCGTTACCAATAGGGAGATGACCAAGAAGATAGCCAAATCCCTTAATAAACCATGTTTTTTGCCAGCGGTGCCAGGTTTCGTATTGAAACTGATTGTAGGAGAAATGGCATCCATGTTGATGGGTAGCAATAAGGTATCCAGCGAAAAGATACAAAGTGCTGGTTTTTCATTTCAATTTGAGCAGCTGGAGCCTGCACTGGCGCAGCTAGCCAAGCAATAGCATGTCGAAAATATCAACTTTCCACATTGGTATTCGTTATTATTAAGCCGTGAGCAGCCTGATGACCTTCTCTACCCATTTAACCAAAACAATAGCATAATACTTGCTGTAAGTCATTAGGCTTTTTCATTTTTTAAATTGAACCGTATGAAAGAGAAGAAACTTAAGTTAGATACTGTTGAGCCAACAGTTGAAAATCAAGAAGAAGAACAAAAGATAAGACAAGCTTTCCAGGACAAAGATTGGAATGAGATCAAGAGCTCAAACTCTTGGGTAATCTTCAAGGTAATGTCAGAGTTCGTGGAAGGTTTTGAAAAGCTTGCCAAAATAGGCCCTTGTGTTTCCATTTTTGGATCGGCCAGAACCAAGCCAGATCACCTCTATTATAAAATGGCAGAGGAAATGGCTGCCACACTGGTACGTCATGGCTATGGTGTGATTACCGGTGGTGGACCAGGTATTATGGAGGCTGGTAATAAAGGTGCCGCCAGTGCCGGTGGTAAATCCGTGGGGCTTAATATCATACTTCCTTTCGAGCAGGAAGGTAACATTTACATAGACCCAGACAAATTGATCACGTTTGATTACTTCTTCGTGAGAAAAGTGATGTTCGTGAAATACTCACAAGGTTTTATCGTCATGCCAGGAGGTTTTGGTACGCTCGATGAGATGTTTGAAGCGCTTACCCTGATCCAGACCAAAAAGATAGGACGCTTTCCGATTGTTTTGGTAGGCTCTTCCTTCTGGGAGGGACTGATAGACTGGGTGAAAAGTGTGCTGCTCAAACAAGAGAGCAACATCAATGAGTCAGACCTTGATCTCATCAACATCGTTGACAGCGTCGATGATGCCGTTAAGGTAATTGACGATTTCTACTCTAAATACTTACTATCTCCGAATTTCTAGTCTTGAAATACCTACCACATATTCTCTCGGCTGTTGCACTTTTCGTTTCTGTAACGGTTTATTTTTCTGGAAAAACTGCCAAGACACAAACGGTATACGAACAACAGCCTGATGCAAATACACTCCCTCAGGAGCTGCCAGAATACAGTAACGCGCGGTCTTTGGATTTACCTGAGAACCTGACGTTTGCGGGAGAGCCTGTGCCGCTGCATATTCCAGACGTACGAGAGCGTTTGGATAGGGAGTTACACATCAATACGTATTGGCACAATAACACCATTTTCCTGATCAAGCGGGCCAATCGCTGGCTACCCCAGATCGAGAAGATATTGGAAGAAAAGGGTATACCGGATGACTTCAAATATCTGCCAGTGATTGAAAGTGGCTTACTCAATGCTATTTCACCCAAGAAGGCAGTCGGGTTTTGGCAAATCCTTAAAGCTGCCGGAAAGGAAAATGGGTTAGAGATTAATAATGAGGTCGACGAGCGGTACGACCCGATCAAAGCCACCGAGGCAGCCTGTAGCTATCTGAACACGGCTTACAAGAAATTTGGTAACTGGACTAGCGTAGCCGCATCTTATAATCGTGGGATGGCCGGCCTTCAGCGTGCATTGGATAACCAAAAGGTCAATTCGTACTACGATCTATTACTCAATGAAGAAACTTCTCGATATGTGTTCAGGATATTGGCTTGTAAAGAGATTATAGAACACCCTGAGAAGTATGGTTTCGAAATAGATCAAAATCATTTGTATATTCACGAAACACTTAGAACCATCGAGGTAAATGAAACTATAGATGATTTGATATCATTTTCCCTCGAAAAAGGCATTAATTACAAGCTTCTTAAGCGTTATAACCCTTGGCTTAGGAAGAATAAACTTACTGTGAGACGTGGACAAACGTACACGTTGACAGTCCCGACTAACTAAATTCAAACCAAACCAGTACTATTTTTAATCGAAAAGCCTGATGGGTAATTTTCCTCATTTTGTATAGGGAAATTTACCTATGAGGCTTCCTGTATTTGGCATCCACCCATAAGTTAAAGTACTGATTTTCAATTAAATAAGCATTTTATTCCGTAGAATCAGTACTTAGAAAAATTTCCTATTCCTGTATTGCGGCAAATCAAAAGATGCTTTAATAATAACTTACAATTCCTAAAGCAATCCAAAAGTCTCGAAAGAGCATAAAGTATAGAAGAAATGAAACGGGATAAAGTATTGATCATAGAGAAAGATATCGTCAGCGAAATAAATAGCTACTTTTCTAGTGGAGAGTAAGTCGCTAATTCTATCTCTTACTGCGATATCTTT
>JBCBSS010000041.1:0-51253 GCA_039819065.1 Bacteroidota bacterium | reverse complement strand
GGTGATGCTGTGATGGCGCTTTTTCCAGAAAAGGCTGACGATGCGGTAGAAGCGGCGGTTTTTTCTCAACATGCTATTGCTCAATATAATGATGAGCATAAGAAGAAGGGCTTTGAGCCGATTATAGTAGGTACCGGTATTCATTGTGGCAATCTTATTCTAGGTACAATCGGTACCGAATCCAGAATGGACACCACCGTGATATCGGATGCTGTAAATACAGCAGCCAGAATGGAGGGACTGACCGTGATCTACGGAGGCAACATCATCGTGACGGGATCGCTGGTTGAGCAACTGCAAGACAAAAGTGCCTTCCACTATCGTTATCTGGATACGGTGAAAGTAAAGGGCAAAGATCAATCTACAGTCATTTATGAGATATTGGACGGGCTGGATAATGCTGCTATAGATGCCAAACTGAGCTCTCTGATATTCTACAAAGAAGCGATTGCGCATTACAAGCAAGCAGAGTTGAGTACGGCATTGGATGGCTTTAGAAAGGTGCTGGACATTAACCCTGCGGATATTGCTAGCCAGCTATACGTGGAACGATGCGAGCACTATCTGAAAGTGGGTATTCCCGATAAATGGGACGGCTCACAGCAAATGACGACGAAGAAGGGATAAGTACTTGGTTATTACCTGTCATTGCGAGCCTGTCAGTAGACGGACAGGTAGCGAGGTAATCGTGTGAAAATTAGAAATAAGTAGAAGTAAATAGAAATAGGTGGAAATAAGACTGTCATTGCGAGGAGGTACGACGAAGCAATCTCGAGGAAGTTGGAAATTAGAAATAGGTAGAATTAGATGGAAATAAATGGAATTAGATAGAAGTAAATAGATGAAAGATCATCTGGCGTCATTCCCTTGCGATCCGTCGGTGGACGGACAAGTGCCAGCTAAGCATGTGAGACTTGGGAATCTTACTAACGGACTAAGAAAAAAGACTTTGTACAATTGATTAAAGGCTGTCATTGCGAGGCGGTACGACGAAGCAATCTCGCGGAGGTTAGAAGTTAGAAACAAGTAGAAGTAAATAGAAATAGGTAGAAATAAATAGTTTGCATGGTGCACTAAAGTTTAAGTATGATGGCCTGACATCTGGAGTCACCCCTCTCTGATGTCGGAGAGGGGCTGGGGGTGAGGTAGAAATCAGCAATAAGGATGTCGTAGAAGCTGTCTTTTCGATCCCGACTCGTCGGGAGAGAAATCTTACTCAATTTAAGGTGTTGATTATCAAGAGAGTAAGATTTCTCGTTGCACTCGAAATGACATTAAAACCGACTTTTGAGACACCCCTAGACTCAAAATCAACCACATCCACAATTGATCATATTTTATACCATCAATTGATTATATCACTAAGTACTCAACTAAACTCAAACGATTAAACCCCGAATCGCCCTATGAAAAAATATGACTTGATTGTAATTGGCTCCGGTCCGGCCGGGGAAAAGGCTGCTGTAAAGGCGGCCTATTTTGGTCATAGAGTTGCCCTCATAGAAAAGGAAGACAAGTACGGTGGGGCAGGGGTACAGACCGGTACTTTGCCATCCAAGACACTGAAGGAAACAGCGCTATATTTCTCGGGCATCTACCAGAAAGGGATTTACAGTATAGACATGGATTTTACCCGGAGCGCTGGTATTCATGACTTCATGTACAGGAAGAACCTGGTAGTCGAGACGATGGGCAAGGAGGTAAGGGACAACATCATCAGGCACAAGGTAGACCTTTTTCGAGGCTGTGCCAGCTTCGAAGATGAACACCATATCAAAGTATCCGGTCATTTGGAAGAGACCATTTACGGGGAGCACATCATCATTTCTACAGGCTCTTATCCGTACCACCCCGACGATATCCCTTTTGATGGCAAGCGCGTGCACGATTCTGATACCATTCTAGGTATTACTAAATTTCCCGAATCCATCTGTGTGTTGGGCGCCGGAGTGATCGGGTGTGAGTATGCCACCATTTTTGCCGCCATTGGTGTCAAGGTTTTTATGGTGAACAACCGCGATAAGATACTCGGCTTTTTGGATCACGAGCTTTCGGAGGCATTGGTTGATCAGATGAAAGAGAATGAGATTGAAATTCTATTCAACACCTCGGTGAAGTCGTTTCATGTACCAGATAGTGAAGAGGAACACCTCAATATCACCCTTGAGACCGGGCAGGTACTGAACGTAGATATGTTTCTGTTTGCCGCCGGTAGAAGTGGTAACATCAAGTCCTTGAACCTGTCGAAAGCCGGCGTCAAGACTGGTGACCGAGAGACCGTTCTAGTCAACGATAAATTCCAAAGTAACATACCCCATATCTACGCCGTAGGCGATGTCATCGGCTTCCCTGCCTTGGCCAGTACCAGTATGGATCAGGGTAGAATTGCCGTAGCGCATATCTTCGATACGGGCGATATAGAAGAGCTTTCTCACATATTTCCCTATGGCATCTATACCATTCCGGAAGTGTCGATGGTGGGCATGACCGAAGCGGAAGCGGAGAAGCAAGGCCTGTCGTATTTCTCCGGTAGAATATGCTACCGGGATGTAGCCAGAGGAAAGATCATCGGTGTCAAGGATGACTGGTTTTTAAAAATGGTATTTGAACGCGAATCCCGACGGGTGCTGGGCGTACATATCATGGGCCATATAGCGACAGAGTTGATCCACTACGGCATGGCCCTCGTTCAGGATAAGAAAACGGTGGATGAAGTGATCAATACCGTTTTTAACTATCCCACACTCCACGACCTTTACAAATACGCTTGTTACGACGCCCTGGGCAATTTATCAGGGCACAAGATCAAGAAATAGACAGGTTCATTCTACCGGTGTGATTACAATTGAATCTGACTCCAAGGTATCCTGACCAAAAGGGACGGTCACATCCAACGTGTCACTGCGTAGTGAATCCAACCGTCTAAGGCTGTCTTGCAATGCCCGCTCTTCCAGGCTTTCTTTTGCACTCTTAATGGCCGCATTTCCTAACCCCAGCAGTAGCGTTAGTTGAAAAACGATGATGCCTATTGCGATAGCGGAAATGACAATGCCAACCACTGCCAGCAAAGCCTTTTGGCCTTGTTGCTTGGCGGTAATCATTGATACAATGGATAAAATCAGCGCTAACACTGCTGGTACCACAGCCTCTATTCCAATGCATGGAATCAAAGAGAAGCACATCGAAAACAAACCAATGAATACGCCGAAAATACCGAAGGCCAATGGGATATCGTTTTTCTGCCTGTATCCGTGATTTCCTTGATTCAAGCGGATGGTTGTTTATTAGCCTATGGAATACCTACCCATGCCTATCAAATCAGTACCATTTGGTCAAGCTATTGATTCGGCTCTACCGGTGTAGAATCCGCTGGTATGGAATCATACCGTATAATGGTAGAATCCTGAATAGCTGAGTCCAATGCGTTTTTGATACCCTCTTCTATGGCTTCGTTGAATTCATCAACTACTTCATATACTTCCTGAAATCGGAAATACTGATATACGGATAGTGCGATGGCAAAACCAGCTATGACCATGGCGATGAGTGGTATGGCTACTTTTTCTTCATGCTTTTTCCCCATCACGAAAGAGATCAAGCCAAATACTAAGGCGATGAAAGCCGGTATAAAGGCATAAAAACCTACACAGGGAATGAGGGAAAAGAACAATGAAAAAATGGCTAGAATAAGGCTGATAATACCAAATATCTTGCGATTACCGTCGCCATGGGTTTCTACTTGTACTTCCATAATGGGTTATCGAATGATGTAGAGCCAAAGATCACCAAAGGCCCAGATGAATAAAATGCCGTTTAGAGCGATGTCTAAAAATAACAACCGTTTTGAAAAACTGTCTTTTTTGGATATTAAAAAATTGCATAAAAACCTGGTCAATAAAGCCGCTGCCAGAAATAGAAATATTTTAACCCCAGTAGCGTTGAACTCGACCGCTCCTTCATAGTTCAGTAAGAGCATTTGCTTAAAACTCCTTGTCAGCCCACAAGTCGGGCAGGGAATTCCTTTGGCGCTATACGGGCAACTCAAACCAAAGTGAGCTGACTCATAGAACATGGCATAGCCAAAGATGGTCGCTATTAAGCCTACCGTCATCCAATTGAAAATCATATAAGCTTTTTTCTCACTCATTACCGGTTAGCATTACGCTCTAAGGTCAGTCTGTATTGGTTTGGTGTTAAACCAGTCCAACGTTTAAACGATCTGGTAAAGGAACTGTTATCGGCATAATTTAACAAATAGGCTATCTCGGTAATACTAATGTCTTTTCTTTTCAAATAAGTATAAGAGAAATCCTGTCTTAGCGATTCGACTATGCTTTTAAAGGTATGACCTTCATCTCCCAACCTGCGCTGTAGTGACCTCACACTCATGTTGAAATTCGCTGCCACCTGTTCTACAGAAGGAAAAGTGGGAGCGGCCATATTGATTACCGATTGTTTGACCTGCTGATGAAAACCATTTTTATGCTCGAACTGCTCCAGTCGCTCGTATGCATGGTCTACCAACACCCTAAGTAGGTGATAGTCACTGGTGAGTATGGGTGTTTCTACTTGCTCTTTTGCGAAGAACATCGCTGTTTCCTGCTGGCCGAATGCCAATGGACAATCGAAAATGCGCTGGTATTCCGCAATATTATCAGGCTTGGGAAAAGCCCATGAAACCGACAACGGACGATACTTTTGCTTGGTGAGGTTGGTGAATTCGCGTAAGGTAAATACCATCAGGCCATCAATCGTTTGCCTGACTGATTCTACCGATTGCGCTAACCACAAAGGGGTAGGGTTAAATAGTATTTTGTATCGATCATTTTCCCAAACCAGTGATTTTGGAATGGCGCGACAACTGAGATTCGCGAAGGCAATAGCATATTCAAGTGCTTCCTTGATGGTGGCTGCATTTTGCGTTATTTGACCCACAATGCCAGCGCTAGAAAGGCTCAAGTGCTCTCCTGCATGCAAGCCGAAGTGCCGGTCTCCTGTAGAAGAAAGGATTTCCATGGTGATCTTGTCATAGGTATCAGCATTAATCAATAAATCCTGGTCTAGGAGCTGGGTCTTATTGCTACCACTCAGTGCCATAAGCGCATTGATGTCAGCACCGATGAGACTGGCATAATGCATCAAGCCATATACGAATCTACCGCTAAACTCCATTCATTCTATATTACTGCATTGAGGTATTGCATCCATTGAGGATGGAAACTACGCATTATTGGGCAGTGATGAAAAATTAAACCGTAAGAAGTCATTACTGACGATGTGCTGAACCCAGCCAATCCTTTTAGTGATTAGTATTAGATTTGCTAGTGTTGAGTCCAGTTTTATCAACCGTTACCGTATGCCAACCTACATAGCCTTGCTCAGGGGTATCAATGTCAGTGGTCAGAAAAAGATCAAGATGGCAGACCTCCGAGCGCATTTAGAAGAACTGAACTTCAGTAAGATCAGCACCTACATTCAAAGTGGTAATATTGTTTTCAATGCTATCTCAGAAAGCCCCCATGACCTTGAAACCCTCATCGCATCAAAGATCAAAGAGAAATATGGTTTTGATGTCCCGGTTCTTATTCAAACGCCTGAGCAAATCGAAATGCTCATCGACCGCTGTCCATACATCAAGGATGCCGACAAAGACCCCAAAAAAATCTATCTCACCCTACTTTCTGAGGAACCATCGGCGGATCGAGTGGCACAACTCAGCCATATCCAATATGAAGGGGAGGAGTACATCCTACAAGACCGATGTATATACTTTTATGCTGACAACGGGTACGGCAAGGCCAAAATGAACAACAACTTTTTCGAGAACAAGCTAAAGGTCAACGCCACCACGCGCAATTGGAATACCATGAACAAGTTGTTGGATATGGCCAGAGGTAACTAGGTGTCCAGCACAAGTTTTAGGCTTCGACTAAGCCTGTCCAAAAGAAATCATTTGTCCTGCATGAAAGTTTGATGTCTTTTAGCTTAGAGACTACAATAAAAGTATTAGCTTCAGCATTCATTTTGTATAGAGCACACATAAAGCTTTAATTCAGAGGCTGATTAATTCACGAACTTTGAGAACATATATAGGAATTCTGGTAATTGCATCAACAACGTTATTTTTAAGTTGTTCAGGCGATGGAAACAGTAGTGAAGGTTATAATGAGAGTAGGGAACTTGTACCAAATCCGGAGGGATACAAGAAGGATAGTGTGGTTTTACCTACCAATCAAGAAAGCAAAACCCTTAACTTGATTGATATCGACAAAGAGCTGGCTGAAGAGTTTGGAGATTACTTTATCGATTATAATAACGGTATTTTGAGCCTTTGCTGCATGGAAGCCCTTGCTTACCCTTTTGGGTCTAATCAAAAGCATAGTATACAAAAATACTGTAAAGACTGTCTTGACAGTACCTACCAAATGGGGAGCAATGATGAAAGGCATGATAGAACCAGGCTATCAAGTAATACGTGTGATTTGACTATCTTTTCTTTCACCCATGAGGATGGCTATGTTGAATACTATTTAGAAGATAGTAGTTATTATAACTCACCTTCGGTGAAACTAAACAATGGCTTAAAAATAGGAACGAGCAAAATGGAGGTGTACAGTAAATATTTTACCTCTTCCAATGATAGTATCTATAATGGTCTTGAATTAATTGCCGTGTGCCCTGATGAACGAGGTGAATTATTCACTCAATACAGATTCTTAAATGATACCTTGAATTCAATAATCTTCGGTTATGAAATGTATAGGTTGAAGGATGTTCCCGACACTATAAATATCAAATAATGCGTTCTCGGTTAGAAAGGTTAATTATTGTTACTGCTTGCTCTACATGAACTATAAGCTAGTATACCCATTATAACATGAAGTATTTGCTACTTTTCATACTAGGGCTCAACTTTTCTTGTTTGAGTAAATCAAGCCAGCCTGATCAGTCTTTTGTAGATCAGAGAGAAACCACCTATGACGACAAGCTTGAAAAGGATACCTCAGTCGTTACCTTGGAATACTACGGTTGGGGATGCCCATGCCCTCAGTGGATTACA
The DNA here is from genome assembly GCA_039819065.1 of Bacteroidota bacterium. Classification (GTDB taxonomy): domain Bacteria; phylum Bacteroidota; class Bacteroidia; order Cytophagales; family Cyclobacteriaceae; genus JBCBSS01. The sequence continues at coordinate 44,193 of JBCBSS010000041.1, read as the reverse complement.
CCGGGGAACAAGGCCATTTATGAATCAAATAGTGAAAGTGATACAGCTAAAAACTTAGACCTTTTTTGGCATATAATACCCGCAAACGATTCTGTCAAACATCCATTCGATTTGATCGAAGACGCAAAGAACATGGTCTTCGAGTTTGAAGGGCGATTTTTTCTGGAGCCGCAACTACTTGGAGATGAAGGGGAGCAAGGGCCGGCAAAAACACTATTATATCATTCGCTCAAACAAAAAGGTCAAATAAGCGAAGACGAAAAGTTACTTAATGAAACTACAGTTGACAAGCCATTACCCGTACCGGATTTCGAGGATTTCAAAAAGTATCGTGAGACTTCGGGTGTACTCTCAGTTTCGAAAGCGGCTAAGTACAAGAAACCTTCCGACAAAGGAATTATTGGGTTTTATACGCTATTTAATAAAGACCGTGAGCAGGATGAAAAACGTGAATATATTGGTGAGTTGGTTGTCTTTGTGCATAAGGATAAGGACTGGAAGTTTGATGACCCAGACCAGTCCTTCCTGGGAATAAGACTACAAAAGCCAGGGATTAAGTTGTATGGGGATATCGAAGTGGGTAGGCCAATCCAAGTAGTAAAGTCTCAACTAAGAGAGCCTAAATTGACAAATGATTCTTTGATCGTTTATCGAGATGGCAAAGGAACCGTCGGTGTATTTGAAACTGATGAAGGGATAATTACCGGTATATACTATGGTTTGCTAAACATCGATAAAGATGATACACTGACAATTGAGGACATCATAGATATGAAAAATTCATGGTAATATTATAAGTGGTAAAGTACTTGGCTTGATACAGAGAATATTTATTAGAGAGAAGCTAAGCTAAATACGTGAAAAGAAAAGAACTGCGAGCTTTACTCTCTTCAGAATTATTCCTCCTAAGAAAACAAATACACTAAGGTGTACATCAACATAGAAACAGAAAGACTTCAAATCAGACCGATAGATTTAGCGGATGCCGTATTTATTCTTGATTTGGTCAATTCCGAAGGATGGCTGAAATTCATTGGCGACAGAAATGTTACTGATAAAGATGATGCTGTCAAGTACATCCAACGCATACTGGATAATCCTAATTTCTTCTACAGTGTCTTCGAGTTAAAGGCATCTAAGAAACCCATTGGCATAGTGACCTTTCTACACCGGGAAAATGAGAAGTTTCCTGATATTGGATTTGCCTTGTTGCCTGAGTATGAGGGAAATGGATATACATACGAAGCAGCTAAAGCCTACATCGTAAAAATAATCAGTTTACATCAACATGAGCGTATCATCGCCATCACCAAACCTGACAACCAGAAGTCGATCAACTTATTGCGAAAACTTGGCCTTAAGTATCAAGGTGACCATAGCAAAGGCGAAGAGGTTTTGTCCTACTATAGCTTGATAGCTGATGCATAGTAGGTGAGAGGGGCGGTGATTATTTGGAGGCCAGTCACGATGTACGTACGAATTAAATACTATTTGCTTAAAAACAAAGTTGGTAAACTTACCATGAGTTTTCCCTTTCTTGAATTCAATTTTTGGAAGAATTCAGGAATTCTCAACGAAGAACACGGATACTAATTTCCGCGGATTTCGACAACAGTGCTTTATAATGGATAAGCTCCGTCATAGTAAATCCCTTAAGCTACCTAATCATTTGCCTGATATTCGTCAATCGGCTACTTTAGAAGGGATGTAAGATGCTCTGGTTTACAATACAAAGCTGGAGTCAGATGTAAAACGAATGAAAAACGTACTAATAACAGGAATTAATAAAGGGCTTGGTAAAGCACTATTTGAGCTATTTCTGGCCAAAGATTACTATGTTTTTGGAGTACTTAGAAATGAATCAGCGGCTGAGGAGTTAAAAGCTAACTTACCTGAAAATGGTAAACTTATAGTAGCCGACTTATCAAATGATGCTTCTATCGAGTCAATTCAAGCAGTCGTTCAAAACGGGCCTATCGACTTATTGATTAATAATGCAGGAATAAGCGGTGAGGCATTTACACTTGATAAGGTTGAATCGGATGAGCTATTGGACTTATTCAATATCCATTGCCTGGGAGTGTTGCGAACAACTAAGTCGGTCAAGGTTAATCTTCTGGCGGCAAGTGATCCACTTGTAATTAATCTCAATAGTAGGTTTGGTTCGATCACCAGGCAAAGCAATGGCACTCACCACGATCTTGACGTGAGTTACTCTTATAGTGTGGCAAAAGCAGCTCAAAACATGTTGACTAATTGCCTAAGGAAAGAGTTTAAGAACAGCATCAAATTCATCAGCCTGCACCCCGGCAAAATGAAGACGGATATTGCCCAGACCGACGCAGATACCGAACCTCAAACAGTGGCTAGTAGCATACTGGAGTATTATGAACATGAAAAGTTTAAAGAGGAAAACGGAATTGTTGAAATAGGGAAGGAGTTGATTGAATGGTAGGTCAAATATTACAGCTTTCATGCAGGCTGCTAAGCACCTTATCTGTTCCAATGAAGAAAGGTCTAATATTAATCTGCATAATACTTCTACAACATACGGCTATCGGACAGGGGAATCAACGCTATACCCAACTTGAAGAAGCATTAAAAGAGCCTGAGAAAGTCAAATGGCTAGACTTAGCTTGTATGGATGTAGCAAGGATAGACGGACAAATTGATAAACTTCCCAACTTAGAATCATTGTACATGACGGGCTGTGGATTGGAAGAGCTTCCCAACGGAATCGAGAAAGTAGCGCATTTAGGATTGTTAAATCTTCAGGATAACAACCTGAACTCGTTGCCGCTTGGACTGAAGAAGTTAGTCGAAATTACGGTTATTAATCTAAGGGGCAATGATTTTAAAGATTTGCCGGAGGTTTTAACAGACTTACCCAATTTGAGGGAAATCGATTTGTCCAACAATAAACAATTGAACCTTGGCAACGCTTTGAACTCACTTTCCAAAGTTCAAAAACTTGACTTCTTATATCTAAATGGATTAAATGTTTCTACCATGCCATTGGAAATGAAGGGGTTAAAAATGTTGGAAGAACTGCACTTGTCAGATAACCCAAACTTAGAATTACCAGGCGCTTTCAATGTGTTGTCACAAGTACCTGCTTTGAAGATACTGGCTTTATCTGGTAACGATTTAAGATTCATTCCGAATGAGTTAAAACTGATGGATCAACTGGATGGATTGGTGCTTGATAACAACCCAAATATTGACGTGAGCAGCCTTATTGAAAACATTGATCAGTTACCCAATTTGAAGGTAGTCTTGCTTAGAAAGAATCGACTGTCCCAACTTCCCGAGAGCTTGAGTGGCTTGGCAAAACTGGCTGTTTTAGAACTCAGTGGGAACAGCTTTTCCGAATCAGAAAAATTAAGGATTAGGTCTTCACTACCAAATACGAACGTAGTATTCTGAGGCAAAAAACAGTGGCGAAGACCTTAAAGACTATATGAATGCCAAAGGCATAGAAACAAGGTATTGGTATTAAGTTGATGTTTTAAAGCTTAGTCATTCATACCTTAATATTTTCAAAAACGCATACGCAGCTTAGTTTTGGTTGGGCCGTAGTCAGGTCGTACCTAAAATAGAATCAGTTGGTTAGCAAGATCGTTATTACAATGAATGAAATACAAGAAGACAAACTGAGCAATGCTCTACTCAGTGTCGCTATAGGAGATGCTATTGGTGTTCCATATGAGTTCAAGAGTGCCCAGGAAATGAAGTCAAAACCTGCCAAGGATATGATTGGATACGGGGTACACAATCAGCCAATGGGTACGTGGTCTGACGATGGCGCCTTAACATTTTGCTTGGCTGAATCCTTGACCAAAGGTTATGATCTGCTTGATATCGCCAAGAACTTTGTGTTATGGAAAACACAAGCCTATTGGAGCGCAAGAAATGAGGTTTTCGATATTGGTATGACTACTTCAAGGTCGATCTCAAGGTTGGAAGAGCTATTACAAAGCAATGACCTTGAAGGGCTCAAACTGCTGAAGTACGATGCCCAGGAGTCGGATAATGGCAATGGATCACTTATGCGCATATTACCTCTTTTGTATTTGATCAAAGGGTGGGATATAGAAAAACAGTTTGAAGTAATTTGGGAAGTGTCAGCACTGACTCACCGTCACATTAGGGCCGCGATGGCTTGTTTTATATACTTGAAATACGCCGAGTTGCTGTTAGATGGTGTGGAAAGGAACGATGCTTATAAAAGCCTGCAAAACGAGGTTAAAAGGTTGTGGAATCAGCTCAATTTTTCTCAGCAAGAGGCTAAACTGTTTGACCGTTTGATCCACAATGACATTAGCCAGCTTTCGCAAAATGAGATACATTCAGGAGGCTATGTTCTACAATCTTTAGAGGCGAGTTTCTGGTCTTTTCTGACCACCAACTCCTTTGAAGAAGCCATTTTAAAAGCAGTGAACCTAGGACATGATACCGATACAACCGGGGCTATAACCGGAGGGTTAGCAGGTATTTTTTACTCAAGAAGTGATATTCCAGAGTTTTGGCTGGCCTCATTAGCCAGGTTGGAAGATATACTCACGTTAGCAGAAAGCCTGGCCAAGAAATATTGCTGATTTGCAATCGTATTTTGAAATGTCTCTTAAGGGTTAAAGACTGGTACCCAAGCTGAAAGTAAAAAAGACCGATTCTTCATCAGAAGAAGATACATCCACACTCAGGGTAAACCGCTCAAACAACGGAACGACGTATACACCTAGACCGACGCTTTCGTGCCATGTATCGGATTGTTCACCCCTTAAATAAACACGACCTCGATCATAGAACCCCTTCATACCCACCTCCATTGGTACAATGGCCGTTTTCATTCTCAGCAACCTCAGCCTTAACTCAGTATTGAGATAAACCTTGGAATCACCATAGAAACGGTTTCTTTGAAAACCACGTAGTCCATTAGAAAATCCCAGCGTAGGCTGTTTATAAAAAGGCAGATCACCATAACTATCAGCTCCACCCACTTTCACTCCTAAGGTCAGTGGGGCAGGAAGTCTCGCCGTTGCGTAGTATTCAAATGAACCTTCAAGCACACCATACGTGTCGTTGTCGTTAACTCCTGAAGCGCCCTCATAGGTAGTGAAAAGCCTGGTACCACGCCTGGGGAGTCGACTGTGGTCGCGAAAATCCAGTTCTAACGAAGCACTTCCTCCAAATAGATCTAGAGTTTCAACCCCGAAAGTCGGATTGTGATCCAGAATAGTGTTATCCTCTATATTGCCCCTATTGTGTTCGTAAAGCGCACCGATGGTCAGACGGCTTTTCTTCCAGAATGTCCTTTCTAAACCTGTTCTGGCATAATAGCTATTATACCTTGACCTGTAGAAATTACTCCTGAAAAGAGAGTCTACTTTATTGGTCTCATTGCCCAGGCCGAAGAAGTTTTGGTTAAAAACCGGTGCACCAACACCGGTTGCTAGTCCGAGATCCCATTTACCCACCACATGCCTGAATTTCACGCCGTACTCAATACCGGTATTACCTGCGCTAGAAAGTGAAAAATTAATCTTGTGTTTCGTACTGTAATCGGGCTTCGCGAATCGCTGGCGTGTGAAATCCACACCTCCGCTAAGCGTTAGGCCATTGGTGGCATTATAGCTAAACAGTAGGGAAGGGAAATAAGTATTATAAACGAATGCGGTACGGTCATAGCTAACTTTTTGTGCCATTTTCGCCCGGGCTTTCTTTTGCTTAGTCGCACTAGTGGAAACCATAGAATCAATTTCGTGGATAATGAGCCGTTTCGATGGGTTTTGTCTCACCAGATCGTTGACCAAGACATCTTTTCCAGAGCCTCCTATGATTCGTACTTTAATACTGCTTATTGCTGATCCCTTTAAGTGAAAGCAGTCTTTATCACCCAATCCGAACAACCTAATTTCTCTGGTTTCTCCGGGAAGGAACCTTCTTTGATAGATTAGTTTCTTTCCCTTTTCTACTTTGTCTCCCTTTTTCTTATTGAAAACCTCTATTCGAATTGATCCGTTGTCCTCAGAGATCAGGTCGAAGAATTCCCTATCATTAGAACCGACTACATCCACTTCCTTACTAAGCATATCGTAGTATTGCTGAGCATAAATGTTGAGCTTTCTCAACCGGGATTTAAGTTTGTTTCCAATCTCAGCTGATGAGGATAACCCTTGAGGCATTTTAGCCATAGCACTGTCTATGTCGGCTTCCGTGATTTTTTCCTGGATGTAGAACGCTGCATTAATCCAATCGTGCCGGTTAGCTTCCCTGGCCATAAACCTGTCCAAATGGCGTGCCTGCCACATCAAACTGCGCAAGCCTTTGATATCATAGTCAAAGTTTTCTCCACTAGGCTTGGCCCATTCACGATCGGCCAACCAAGGCAAAGCGCCATCCCATTGGGAGAATACATGGTCGCGATCACGAGGAATGGGCCGGTATGTTACCTTACCATCTTTTTTATACTGCGCCCATTTCCAGTTATCTTCATGCTTTCCCCAATCACCTATCAGTATATCAAAAACACGAGCCCTAAGAAACTCCTCTTTATCCACCTGGTGATCTTGATCATCATACATTTTTCTAAACGTCTGATGGCTTTTCAAAATATCATCTGCATCTCCGAAGTATTGGCCATCATTATCGGCCTTGCCAGGGCGATCCTCCAGCATACCGATTAACCCATGGTATTCATTTCTATACTTCCCCAGTTTAGGGCTATTCGGTAGAATGTACAATTCAGGGTGTGCATGAAGGATATCCAACCGGTTCAAGAGAACATCTACGGCCATTGCCCCATAAGGATGTTGAGTGGTGGTCTGATCACGCAGTACCCTGGAAAAAATAGTCTCCCGCAATCTGTAATCTATGGCCTTTGAAGGATCTTTATTAACCGAACGGAATACGTATTCCTTTCCCTCTGGATTACGGAGTTTTAACGAAGTGGTCTGCCTTCCACCACCTTTTTTATACGGTTCCAAACCACCGAATTTGGTACTTAAGTTGAGATATGGAATTGACACTGGTGTAGTCCAATCATTTCTGTAATGATCCCCCAGCCAGAATCTCTTGAATTTACCGGCAGCGTATTCGGGGCCTGCTGGTAAGGAGATGAAAGTACCATGTGCGGTAGCCGGAGGGTCGGCTACCGCTTCTCGACAAGTAGTGGTTATATTGCTTACTGGTGCTTCAATGAGGCTATCGGCTTCGCACGGTGACTGAAACAATAAGTGCTCTTTCCCACTTTCAACAAACACCCCTTTCGAATAAGTGTGGAAAATAGCTTCTACCTTGCCATTCTTGTAATAGCGCATTTCGATCAGTCCTGGTTGGTTTAAAGACAGGATAGAACGTTTACTCTTGGCGGCAAAATGAGCTTCAACCGGGGCACCACTGTTTATCAGGTAATTTGAACCTCGCCTGGCGATGAACTGGTTTCTATCATGGCCGGAAAGGTAAATGAGGTTATGCTTCTCACCAATTATACCACTAACCTGGCTGCGATATACTGTGTAGCGTTCATTGCTTATGTCTTTGTGTAAACCTATATGTTGTCGGTACGCAACCTTCATACTACCGATAATGGGCAACGGACTCAAATGGCTCCAAACAGGAAAGCGCCCCCCGTACTCACCAGAAGATAAAAGCGGGTAGTGGCCAGCTATCAGTACATTCTTATCCTCATTCTCATCAATGGCGTCTTCTAATTCCTCCATGAAATCGCCATTGGTGATGATTTTACAATCAGCATCGGCGGGTTTAGGCTTGTCGAAAGGATGGTTCCACCATTGGGTATTTACCGTGAGCAACAAAATTCGGTCATCAAGCATAATTGATTTAGGGCCTGGACACCCCTTGCCAATAGCCCAAATCATATTGTCTGAAGCCTGGGATTTGATCAGTTTTTCAAGCTTTTTAACCGCCTTCAAACCCTTCTTGTCACAATCATTCCAATCCCGGTCACCGGGGATGATTACTATTTTGGTATGTGGTGTTTGATGACCAAAATCGATGAGTGGTTGGAAATGAGTTTGGTGATCCAGCCACTTATAATGCTGGCTGATGTCACCATTAATAATCAGTGTAGATCTGGAGTTGTTATTTGACGATAACAGGCTGGATAGGGTAGGAAAGAAGAGCGTATCTTCGGTAGCATCTGCCAGATTAGCTGTCAAATAAACGCGATGATAGACCTGACCTGCTGCCATGAGAGATAACAGCAATTGGATCAATACCAAAAGCATCATCTTTTTCATCCTTGCACCATACGTTTATCCGGTGAGAAGATAAACAATGCACGGATGGCAACAAATGGCCTAAGTCAACCTTAATTATGATTTTTAATAGGAAAAGATAGAAACCAGCTGGTGCTACTTCCGATAGTCAACCGATTTCATGCTGCCCGATTCGTCGACTATGTTGGTCTCTTTGCCTGGTATCACATCGGTATTGTGGGCGGATACGCAGACCCAGCCCTGATCGGTATGTTTAGCTACGAAACTTAGAATGTTTTGGCGACGACCCGGTGAGTTGACGCCGTCATGAGCCGTTTGCCCACTGAGTATCATTCTGGCATGAACAAGCGTTACGTCTTCACCCAGTTTCATGGATTTGATCTGCCTAATCTCCATTTTAGACTCACTGAATATGGTTTTGAGTCCGTAGTCGTGTGCTTTCCAAATAGACTCGCGATCATGCCACCACAAGCCGACCACATTCACAAACTCCGCTTTTTCGGTAAAGAGGTTAGCAATAGCATAGCTGTCTCGGTCATTCCATGCTTTTGCGAATGTCTCAGGAATTTCTTCCGGACTTTTACAATAAAACTGTTCTAACATAATGTAATTGATCTACATTACGATTTTAAGGAATACTGCTGAAGCTTCTGATTACAATGCTCGATGGGTGAAACTTCAGCAGTGGAGTCTTTCTCAATTGATAGAACCTGACACTCTCTTCATGAAGCCGTTTAAAGCTTCCTTTTCAGGAGTGCCGTCCTTTATTTCTTTGTAAACCTCTAAAGACCCGTACAGGTTTGAAAGTAATTCACCAATTACGTCTAGTTCTTCTTCTTTAATGCCCTTTGCGTCGGCCAAATGTTCTAGTAATTCTATGGTTTCCACGACCCAGTCTTCGTCGCGATCGCCCATGAATTCTACCACATGCTTAATTATCGGTAACCTCATTGATCAGGGTATTTATGATTTCAGATTTGTTGCCGCTGATTTGATTGATCAGCTTCCCATTTTTAAACCCTGCAAATGTAGGTAGGTTTTTTACTTCGGCAAATGTTCTGGATAAAGGTAATTTTTCGGCATCCACATACACGAAAGTAACATCTTCATGTTCTGACGATAAACGCTTGAATTTAGGTTTGGTAATGCGGCAATTTCCACACCATGTCGCACCGTATTGTACCATTACCTTATCGTTGCTGTTAATAATTTCTTCCAGATTGTCTTGCTGTAATTCGATCATATTAAAAAGTGTTTAGTATCATAATGAATATGATACAAATGTCGATAGAATCAAGGACGCCACTTTATAAATCGAATATATTGTATTGATTAGTCAATAGATTATGTCTATATCTGTTGTTGTCGAGCTTGTCGTGGAAGACGAGCTTATGACGAAGAGAAAGAGATTGTCAAAAACGCGGTCATTTCTCTCCCGATGGCTATCGGGAGAGAAATCTATCTCTTTAATAGTTAATACTTTTAAACCGAGAGAGATTTCTCCTCACGTCGAAATGATTCCTGAAATAGACTTTTGAAACAAACTCCGTCAACCGACTAGTATCCAAACGCCACTTCTGACCTTGAAAACGGGTTATACCTGTTCCTTCTATTATGCTGGTCTATTTCCACCAACTTATCGATCCTAGCTTCAGTATTCGGGTGAGAACTTAACCAGTCCGCACTTTGCACTTGTGGCTGTTGCCACCATCTCCACCATGGTTTGTGGGCATCGCTGATGCGCTTAAGTGCTGAAGCTAGTCCAATAGGATCATCCGTCAAGGCAGCGGCATCATGATCAGCTAGAAACTCCATGGTTCTGGAAAGCCCGAGTTGCAATAGCAGGTTGAGTGCGGGCGAGAATATCAGTGCCAGTATGGCTAACAGTGATATAGGGCTATACCCTAGTAATATCAACGGTAAGTTCAAGATGAGCAACACTCGACCTACGAATGACAAGGTCTTGGTGAAGTTGCCGAACATGTAGGCAATCCGTTTGATCGATAAGTCGTTATTTTTAATGTGGCTAATCTCATGAGCCAGTACACCGTATAACTGCCTTTCGCTCAAATAAGAAAGTAGCCCCGCTGTAACTCCGATAATAGGCTTCTCTTTTGAACCTATGGCAAAAGCATTCAATTGTCTTTTGGGAATTAGGTAAAGAGCCGGCATCTTGGGTAGTTTGGCCCTTCTCGCCAGGTGTGCCACTCTATTATATAAATCAGGATATTGATATGGGCTTATCTGTTGTGCTTTTTGCCATTTCAGCATCACTTGTGGTGATAGTTCAGGTGTAAAAATCATGAACCCACCGATAATGGCCAGCATTAAAATAGTCAATCCCCAACCCAACCAGAGACTGCCTATGACTGCAGCAAGTACAAATACCGAAGTAAGTAGTAAGTATTTATTGATGCTGTTGACAAATCTATTTTTCTCTATCTCGCTCATGTTTATCTCCTTTTGTCCTAAGTAGAGCAAAGAAGATACCAGTACTCACATATGTCAATGTGGCGCAAATAAATACAATTCTCGCTAAGAATAAGACATATTGACAGTTTACGCTTTGGCGCGTTTCGCTTTTTCCCATACTACGGACTGATTCCCTAGTAGATATTTGCGAAATCCGAGATAAACGGCCCAGTTCATCATAGAGAAATAGAATGGGACAAACAGTACTTTGACCTTGATGTCACGCTTTTGGAGTCGGTAACCAATTAGGCCAAGTATGTAAAAGAGGATTTGTAATACGAGGAGTGCCATATAAAACCAATTGTCGATGGCTAACCATGCGTTGGTCAACAAGGCCAACAATAAAGCCAATGGAGCCAGTGTCCACCTCAATACGCGATGTGAAGTGTATTGAAAGGACAGCCAACCATATTTAAATATGTTCAATAGTTTTCTCAACCGAACTATCGACTGGAAGCCTCCGGCAGCAATTCTGACTTTACGTTTGAATTCTTCGCCTACAGATTCCGAGCTGGTTTCCGTAGCATAAGCATCTGGCTCATAACGAATGATATAACCTTTACTGGCGATGTTAAGCGTCAGGTAAAAATCCTCGATAATCGTATCGGCTTTCACTGGTTCGTACAATTCAGTTCTAAGGGAAAATAGCTCGCCGGCTGCGCCCACAACAGAGTATAGCTCTGAATCGAGTTTCTTGAGAAAAGACTCGTATCTCCAATAAAGCCCTTCACCGGCGCCGGCTGCATTGTCCTTGGTCTTTTTCAGAATGCGCTTCTCGCCGGCCACACCGCCGACCTTGGGATTGTCATAATGACGAACTATATTTTTGATCGCATCCTCGTTCAACAGTGTATTAGCATCTGAGAAGATAATGATGGGAGTTTTTACATGCTCCATGACGCGATTGACTGCATGTATCTTGCCTTTTCTTTCATCCTTGTGAAAGCTTGTGACATCTGTATATCCGGAGACAATTTCTGCAGTGCTATCATTAGAGCCATCGGTGACAACCATCACCTTCATCTTATCTTTGGGATAATCTACCGACAATGAATTTTCTATCTTCTCGGCAATGAAATCCTCTTCGTTATAAGCAGCAATAAGATGGGTAACCTCGTGGTAGTCTGTTAGATCATCAATGCTGAATTTGCCTTTGAAAATGCGCTTTAACTTAACGATACCATAAAGTACCATACCATAACCCAGATAAGCATAGAATACGATGAAGATACAAGCCCAAAAGACGACTTCTGCAATAAGGTTCATGGTACTTTAGAGGTTAATAACCAGATGTTTACGATGAATTTGGATTAAACTTGACGGTCAACGCGTCGAAAATAGCGTTGTGAGTGACCATTTAAAACCTCAATTCAGAAAATATTTATAATTTCGTAGAAATTAATGGTAATCATAGGTTACTACTGGCTGTATTCGTAGATAAAGTTCCCGAATAGGTAACTTATTTTCTCAAACACCGAATAAGTCAAAAAAAGCCCGCTAACTTAACGGGTAATTTATATTAGGCTTTAATGATTTTTTTGATTTAACAGGGGTCAATAGTTGGTATGGATTTAATTCTTCTTTACAAAGCGCTACTCAGGCGAAAGCTGATTCTTATTATAGTCCCATTGGTAGCCATGGCTGCAGGTTTTGCCTTGACCATCGGATATAAGCCCATATTCAGATCCAAAGCGCAATTGTCTACCGGCTTTACGGTCACTGAAGAAGTGGCAATCATCAGCGAGCGATTCAACCTCTACGAAGTAGATGTTAAATTTAATAACCTCATTGAAACCATTAACTCGCCTAAAGTCTTTTCACTGCTGTCATATCGTGCCATGTTGCATGACCTCAATCCGGAGAATAAGCCCTTCAGGGAAATCAAAGATCCCGAGAAAAGGCAGGAAGTGATGTCCAAAGTGGATATAGAGAATGTCCAAAAAGTCCTGAAAAACAAGCTTGATTCTATAGAAGTGCTCAATGCTTTTGAGCAAGAACAGAAGAACATTATCGACCTGCTCAAGGCTTATAAATACCGGTACCAGGATTTATATCAGTTCATTAATGTGTCGCGTATAGGTGGTACCGACTATGTATCGATCGTGGCTTTTACCGAAGACCCTGAGCTTTCGGCCTTCTTTGTTAATATCCTCAGTGAGGAATTCCTGAGGTTTAACCTATCCATTAGATCCGAAAAGTCCGTAGAGTCGGTGCAGTTGTTCGCCAATCTGGTAGAACAGAAGCAAAAGGCACTGGAAGATAAATCAGAAGAGTTAAGAGCTTTCAAATCTTCCAACCGCGTAATCAACTTTGAGATGGAGAGCTCCAGTATTATCGAGCAGATATCAGAGTTAGAGAATCAAAGGGATGAGGAGAATAGAAATATAACCGCGCTTAACCTCGAAATAAGAGATTTGGAAGCGAGGATTAAAGATGCCAACTTCGGTAACTCACGTGGTACCAGTAGCAATTCTTCTAACGCTGAAATTGTAGAGTTAAGAAATCAGATTACCAATCTTCGCAATCGCTATTCTGCCACAGGTAGTTCTAACACCGTACTTTATGACTCCATTCAGGATCTCCGAAGGCAGTTAGATAGAAAACTGGCAGGTATCGGAGGTACAAGCCAGGATGCCGATATCAACGAGTTGATAGAATCCAAACAGAATAAACAAGTACAGCTTCAGATTGCCAATCAAAACCTCGTCTCTATACAGGCGAGCATCAGGAACTTAAAGGCTAGTGTTGGTGGGTTCGCTTCAAAGGAAGCGCAAATAGCGGCCTTGGAAAGAGAAGTGAATGTAGCCACTCAAGAGTACCTAAGTGCACAGGAGAAGTATAATACTGCACTTAATGTAGCCTACTCGGGTGACAATTCATTTAGACAGCTATTATATGGACAGCCTGCAGCTGAGCCAGAGCCTTCTAAAAGATTGATCGTGACAGCACTTTCTGGTATCTCTACCTTTGTGCTTTGCGTGATAATCATCGCCTTTCTGGAGTATCTGGACGTTTCTATCCGCACACCTTCCAATTTCCCGGATGCTACTGACATGAACCTACTTGGCTCACTTATACAAGTGGACCTGAAGAAGAAGAGTATATCGCAGGTATTTAATGATGCGAAGAAGAACAAGGGACATGACCAATTCAGGGAGTTTTTGCGTAAACTGAGATTCGAGATTGAGAATAGTGGTAAGAAGGTATTCCTTTTCACCAGTACCAAACCCGGCGAAGGTAAATCAACCTTGATCCAGGCCTTGGCCTTGACCTTGACACTGAGCCGCAAAAGGGTATTAATTGTAGATACCAACTTTACCAACAATACACTTACCGAGATATACAAAGCCAAGCCAGTATTAGAAGAGCATATTGTAGATGCTTCTCCATCCTATTACGATAAAGCGCTTTCGAAAACAGACAATAAGCGTATTGATGTCATTGGCTGTAAAGGTGGGGCATACTCGCCATCAGAAATATTGCCTAAACACAATTTCCTCAGTGAAATATTGTCCCATACACCGAATTACGATTACATATTTCTAGAAGCCGCTCCTGTCAACCAGTATTCTGATGCCAAAGAGCTGGCACAATATGTTCAGGGGGTGATTGCCGTCGTATCGGCTAAATCGGTGATAAGGCAAATAGACCACGAATCAATCAATTACCTTAAAGGGCTGAAATCGAAGTTCCTGGGAGCAATACTCAACAATGTGGCTCCTGAAAACATAGAACAATAGCCTAGCCATTCACCAACCATGAAACAACAAAACAACACGAGCCCACTCAAAGGCCGTGATATAATCGTTACCGGTTTACAGCCCTGGGACACGGAGATTGGTAGTAACTGTAAGGATATAGCATTAGAATTATCGAGGCACAATAGAATTCTCTATGTAAACTATCCCATGGATAGGATATCTTACCTGAGAAGCAAAGAACACCCTCAGATTCAGGCTCGTATCAAAAGCCTGAAAGGAGAGGAACCAAGGTTGAAGCAGGTTAAGGAAAACATTTGGGAGCTTAACCCTAGGGTGATCATGGAGTCGATCAATAAGATTCCCAACCGCCCCTTGTTCGATTGGCTGAATAAGAGAAATAATAAAAAGCTGGCTGGCGAGATCAATAGTGCCATGCAAGAGTTGGGCTTTGAAGATGCTGTACTTTTCAACGATAATGACTTTCTGAGAGGGTTCTACCTGCCCGAAATGGTCGATCAAAAACTCTCCATTTACTACCTGAGGGATAACCTTACGCTCCAGGACTATTTCAAAAGACACGGACAACGTTTAGAAAAGCAGCTAATGGCCAAATCGGATTACGTAATGGCCAATTCTGTCTACTTGGCGGAATACGCAAGAGATCATAACCCTCATTCGTATTACGTAGGACAAGGCTTTGAAGCCGCTCACTTCCTTGATCAAAGCGAATTGGCCCATCCTGAAGATGTACAGCCCATCAAAAAGCCTGTAATAGGCTATGTTGGTGCGTTGATTAGCTTAAGGCTGGATATACCCTTGCTGGAGAAAATAGCGGAAAATCTACCGGAGTACAGTTTGGTTTTAGTAGGACCCGAAGATGAGGACTTCCAACAATCAAAGCTTCACGGGATGAGCAACGTGCATTTTCTAGGTAAAAGACCAGTAGACCAAGTACCTGCTTATATTGCTTCATTCGATGTTTGCATCAACCCGCAAGTAGTGAATTATATGACTATCGGAAACTACCCCAGGAAGATTGATGAGTACCTTGTGATGGGTAAGCCGGTAGTAGCCACTAAAACCAACGGTATGATACCGTTCGAAAATCACACCTACTTGTGCGAAACGGTTGAAGATTATATCTCCAAGATCAAGCAGGCTATTGAAGAAAACTCCGACCAAAAAAGACAGGAGAGAATCGATTTTGCGATGACTCACACCTGGGAGCATTCTGTAAAGGCGATGGCCGAGGCAATTAGCGATAATCAGTAGCACACCCGCCAAACCCCAATGCTTGCGCAACGGTGTTTGCACTTTTAAAGCAAACCGGTCTTCAATATTCAGTTTTTCTAAGTGTCAGATATTCAGGCAATTAAATATTCAAGTCAATTAAAATGTAATTATTTTGAGTAAAAACAAGAAATTATGACGCTTATCTGTTGGTAATGTTGACAAACCAAAAACACTTTACCTATGAAAAAGAAAAAGCTCAACCTCGACAGCCTGAAAGTGACCAGTTTTGTAACCTCACTGGATTGTGACAACAAACTAACCGTGAAAGGAGGGGATTCCTGCTTTGGAGCGGTCTGCTTACAAACGAATCTTACAGATGGCCCAGGAGTTTGCGTGACTGAGGCACAAACCTGTAATGAACATTGTGTGACGCAAGGCTTACCGGTATTTGTTTGCATGCCTGCACCATCAGCCTGTCCACCTTGCGCCGGTACTGGAATTTTATGTTCTAATGGTTGTGATGGAACGGACGGCGGCTTTGGATGCCCTGTTTAAAACTACCAAGGCGTAGCCATGCTACGCCCTCTTAGGCTTATTAGGTGAAAACAAAAAGTAGAGCCCTATTCTATTGATAAGCTTGTAGAATATAATCGGTATGGCCGTAGCGATCACAATTTCTATCGCCAATAGTAATGGGACATTGGTGATACCCAGGAACTTCACCAAGGCCACTCTTGATGCCGCCCCGACCATAGCGTGTAGCAAATAGATGTAAAGCGAATAATACCCTGCCACACTGAAAAACTTCATTAAGTTGTGTTTGGCCAAAATGAATGAAATACTGAATATCAGAATACTGCCCACCAAAGGCAGAACGGTCAAAATGAAGGTGTTTAACTCATTGTGCTCGTAACCTGCCTCCTCGGAAATCACACCGTTGGTTACGTAGATCTTATCTAACCAGAACCATTGGGCAACCGAGAAAATAACCAGTACCAATAGCGTGAATTTGTAAGATGACATCTTCTCTTGATTCTCCGATTTGAGTATGAAGGATGCCACCACGTCACCTACTGCGAGAAAGAAGAAATACCGCAGTATGTCATTGAGCACTGGTATCTGATGGAGATATACGAAAGCTATGCGGAATATAATGCCAATGATCAACATACCCATTTTGTTGCCCTTCAATACTCTACTGATAAACAGATAAAATACAGAGACATTGAATAGGGCATAGATAAACCAGAAATGATCGATGGCTCTCGGCTTGATTAAAATGTATAGATAATCCATGCCTGTTCTATCGGCATTGATATACGATGAAAAGAAGATTTGCAAACTGACCTGAATAGCTGCCCAAATCAGATACGGATAAAGCAAGGTGTCAAACTTATTGCGGATGAATTGCAGGTTTGACCGTTTTTGTAAGCTTCTACCAATAAAGAAACCGGACAGCACGAAGAATAGAGGCATACGCACGGTTAGTACGATATCAGCGGCTTTCATCAACACAGCCGGGGTATCTAACCCAGATCTCCCTAAGCCGATCAACAAGTGACGGTATACAACCATCAGTATGGCCATGCCTTTGGCATAATCGATCCATGCTAACCTATTCTTTTGTTCGGCCAGTTCTGTTTTGGTCTCAGTTGCTTTCAAAGAGGTCTAGTTGCTTTTCGGTAGTAGGTTCTGTTTCTTCTTCTTCAATTTGCTTTTCGTATGAGACCAATTTATCAGCCGCAGCATATACTGCCATCAATATCAATCCCGTCGGAAGCTGAGCAATATTCGTTTTTGCGTAGGCACCAATGGTGAGCGAGAAGAAAGCGGCGATCTGTGCCAAATAAAAATATCTGATCTTCTCGTTCTTGGTCTTGTAGAAGTTCTTAATGCTGGTGGCCAGCACCGTGAAGTAAATGGCCAAGTGCAAGAATAAACCGATCCAGCCCTGCTCTAGTGCGGATTCAAGGTAAAAGCTGTCAGGAGGGAAGCCAGCCAATGGATGGTTAGGGGAGAAGCGTTTGCCTGGCTCTCCGGCGGTAACTAAACCACCGCCAATGGGGTGACTGTGTATGTAGGGTTGAATACGCGCACGGTTGATATCCCGTACTTCCATGGAAGCTTCTTCCTGAGGCCGGAACGCAGACCTAACCCGGTTGATCGTTTTGCCTTGAAAGGGGCCGAATATCACCACAACCAGCAATCCAGCCATCACAGCTGATATGATCAAAGTTCTTTTGCTATTGATGGTCAACATCACGTAAAGCACAAAACCAGCCGGAACGATAGCATAAGCAGTTCTGGTACCAGAAAATGTCATGGCTACTAATATCAGCAACCCACAGGCCATTAGAAAAGCACGTTTGCGAAATGAAAAAGGCCCGAGCGCCAACACGATGAAGTAGACACTTGAGAAGGCCATGATCAACCCAAATGAGGCTGAATCGGAAAAGAAAGACCATTTACGCCACTTACCTTGAATGAAGTTCAGGCCTATTCTAGCCTCAGTGGCCGTCACCCAACGAAGATCAAAGCCAGGTAGCCCCATGATCTCCTGGTAGAAAGCATAGAGCGCACCTAAGAGTGCGACAGCCATCCATAATTTGGTGAAACGAATGAAGTACTTATAGTCTTTGAAAAGATTCAAAATAATGAAGTAGGCAATGAGGTATGACAAGTAACCCCTGATACCAAACAGCCAGCCGTCTATTGTGCCCGAAGGGTTGAAGAACTGGATCAACAGGTAGGTAGTGTAGATGATGAGCACAATGGTGACGGGATTGTTCAAAGACCAATCGACTTTGGCCTTTTTCTTGATCCGTTGCACTAGAATACCCACAAATAGAATGAGCAGAATGGCATCACGAGCGGCACCGTACGGCAAATCCGTACCGGCCAGCCGGGACATCAGGAATATGGAAGAGCAGAAGACGAAACAGACCAGGAAACCCAATTCTACATTGATGAAACAGATAAAGCCAACGGCAATACCAATCAGGCCAGCAAGAATGCCAATAGCCATAAAAATGCGACTGTTAGCAATCAGATAGACGATAGGGATAGAAAGGAGAATGACGGAAGCCACAAAAAGGACATTAAGGAGACTTTTGGAAGCCAATCCTTTACCTACTGCTCCAGCCGATTTTCTTGAAGATGCCAACTATATGATTTTTAAAAGAACAACATTTTAATGTAGAGAAACAGAAAGACAAACGTGAGGAAGATGATCACGATGTTCTGTAATACCTTTTCGTTGGCTTCTTTGTTTTCTTTACCTCTCATGATCTTTTTAGGTTTTCCTTGACTGATCTTACCGGGTTCCTATAGAATTTGAAGATATCAATTAAGATGTTCGATGTCTTAATTTTCAAATGGAAAAATAAGAATAACTGACCGTAAACAAAACTAAGAAAATAAGTGGTAAGCGTGCCCAGCGCAGCACCAATTACACCATAAGCAGAGATAAAGAAGTAATTAGCCACTACGCTTACCACCAGGTTGGCCAGTACAAATCTTAAATTAATATGTGCTTTACCCAGCGCATTCATGACCACTCCAAACTGACGGTTGAAAGGTATAAAGAGTCCAAACAGTGCGGTTATCTGCAGAATGGGGCCGGCTTCCTGGTATTCATTGCCAGCAATCAAGGTCACAATAAGGTCCGAGAAGATAATGACCAATATGGTCAAAGGAATCATCAATGCTATGATGAAGCTCACCGATTTCTCATATATCTGTCTCGCTGCAGATGCCCCTTGTTCTTTGATCTTACGGGTCATTTGAGGGTAAGAAACGGTCATCAAACTGCCCACTGGCACTTCTATCAGGGTTAATACCTTGACCGCAGGGTTATATGAGGCAACCGCTTTAGTAGAAATGAGGCTACCCAACATCCAGGCGTCTATGTTAGTGAAAAGCACAGAGGTCAGGTTCGTGCCTACTGTAAACTTGCCAAAACCCACTAGCTTTCCCAGCCATAGCTTCACTGCTTTGAAGTGTATCTTGATAAACTGCCTGGAGAAGAAATACCCAATAGGCAGAGAAAGCAATAATATGATCAAATGAGAGGATGCCAAGGCTTCTAGTGCTACTTCGCGATAGTCTATGTAACAGTACAAAGCGAATGCAAAGAATAAACCCCTTCTGAAAAGAAAGGAGTAAAACATGCCTTTGAACTGTAGGTAAGCCTGCTGGATAAAGTTGAATTGCGCGAATACGGCTAGCACGACATTAGAAAGGCAGAATATGTGCAATGGCATGATGATAGATGGCGCATCCCAGATTTGTGCCGCATATGGCGCCAATAGAAAAATCAAGCCCGAGGAGACCAAAGTAAAAAGGCCATTTTGTACGATAGAAGCGGCTATGATCTTGGCATGGTCTGCATCTTCGTGTGTGTTGATAAACCTGATTAATGGGTTGTAGACAAAGGCATTTCTCAATGACTCGGTCAGGCCACTGACGGTCATGAAGAGGGCCCAAACACCGAATTCCGGTTTGTCCAGCGTCCTAATCAGAAAGAAAAAGGACAACAAGCCGAAAGCTGCTTCGAATATCTTTCCACCCAGCGTATAAAAGCCAGACCTGATCCAATAAGAATTGAAGATTTTTTTCATGAAGGAGCGGGATAGGATGCTCAACTGGGTATCGTTAGCATTACCAATTGTTGTCTTTTTCGAAGCCTAATTTGATCAAGGCTTCACCGGCGTATTGCTTGAATATTTGCTTTTTGCGCGCAGTCCACGAAGCCCATTTGGCCTCTTGGTTGAAGTCTCCTGGTTTTTGTTGAGGATCCCAGTTGACCTGCTCTTGAGTACCACGAAGCGTTGAAGAGCCAAGTACCGGTGCTTTTTCCATACCGTCCCAATCGTACTTATTTTTATCCAACTGGAAGTGATCCAGGAGTTTCTCCATTTCCGTCTTTTGATGCTGGTTCAGTAGGTCATAGCGAATCATATAATGCCTATCACTCAATCCATTTTGATCAGCTTCTTCACGGAAAGCCAACATTTGCTCAACCCGGGTAGCCCAACGTTGGGTCATCTTGGTGAAGATACCATCGCCACCCCAGGATTGTACAAATGATTCTACCGTATCCCTGCCGTCGCGCACGATGATAGCCACTTTGCCATTAGGGAAAAGGTGGAAAAAGTCATTTAGCCCACCACTATCCGGTGTTTTGAGTAGTAAGGTTTTATCGGGACTGATGTTGCTATAAAGGTAGTTCAACAAGCCAGTGCCCATATGACCCATCATTTGTTTGACATGCACATTCAGCTCTTCTTCACTCTCTACCCACTTACCCCATGAAGCAATTGTCTTTTGGGCATATTCCCTTATTTCACTAGAATAAGAGTAAAGAAACTGCTCTTTTGGAAAACCATTCTTGTCAGGAAACTCCAGCTCTTGATGAAGATTGACCAAGTAATTGAGATAGTTAGTGCCACTGCGCTGGACAGGTGAAACAACATATATTACCGGGGGATGGGCACTTTTTGTCGAACCATTTTGGCTCACATAGTTTTTCCAATTAACTTCAAATCTGGTTGGCTGCTGCAATGGGGTCGGAACGTCAAGAGGTTGAAATAAATAGTTACCTCTTAACTTCATGTAAAGGGATTGATTAGGTAATAGTTTTTTGGCAATACTTTTTAGCCAAGATGATTCTTTCGAAGACATTATTCCAGCGATTAAAACCTACTAAGCGACAAATATCAGCATAAATCGTTAGAATTTTCATTTAAATATTTCGTTTTTAATTCCTTAGTTTTCGTATAACTTTATCGCGAATTCTAAATTCAAACTACCAGATTATGAACAGGTTAATCTTGTTGTTTCTCTTTTTAAGCCACATGGCGGCAGGACAGGAAGTCGACTACGACAGGATTGTACCTTCTGGTGACGCGCTTAATCTCGGTGTTGAGGAAACACTGATAAGACTGGCGTGGCAAAACCACCCCGATAACGAAATATTGAGGCGAAACATATCCATAGCCGAAAAAGAGATTAAGCTCCAAAAGAGGTCATGGTGGGATGGGTTCAATATAACCGGGAACGTTAACGACCTTATACTTAGTTCTGATTCGTTAATTGCCGAAAGGGCTCAGTTCTTTCCTATATATAATTTCAGTGGCCGGCTCAGCATCGGTACATTCGTGACACTTCCACTCAATACCAAAATAGCAAAGGAGAAATACAAGATTGCGGAATCCAACCTCAATGCTAAGAAACTCAATGTCAGGGCAGAGGTGTTAAAACTATATGAGCAGTACAAATTGGCTAGAGAGCTATTGGGTATCCAAAACGAAATCCTGGAAGATGCCCAATCGAATTACTCCCTCTACGAAAGCAAGTTTAGAGATGGCGATACGACATTCGAAGAATACAGACTAGCCCAGGTCAACCTCAACCAGGTGAAAATCGAAAGAGCCAAAGCACAGGCTGCCTTTGAAGTTGCTAAAATCAACCTTGAAGAAATGATAGGCGTGCCTTTGGAAGAGGTGATAGCCAATTAAGAAACCCGTTTCTGGTTCGTCATTACAGTACTTAAAACCGGTTTTGTTTTGAATAATACTCGTTGTAGGCCACTACCACGAGGGCTAAAAGGTCAATGGAAATAGGGAGATAAAGTAACTAGGTTACTCAAAGTAATTTAGTTACTCTTAATACCCGTCGGAGACAACTTCAACCAGGGCTAGAAGTCAATGAAAATGGGGATGTAAGAGGCTGTCAAAAGCTAGTCATTTCGACGTTAGGAGAAATCTATCTCTATTTAAAGTGCTCATTATCAAAGAGATATATTTCTCTCCCGATAGCCATCGGGATCGAAATGACCGCTCGGAAAGGCTTTTGAGACATCCTTCTTCAATGCCGCAGTTGGAGTTGTCTCCAACTGCATTTTTGTTGAACAACACCCATCGGAGACGACTTCAAAAAGGGCTAAAAGTCAATGAAAATGGGGTGGCAAGTAACTAGATTACTTCGAGTAATCTAGTTACTCTTCTTCTGGTCGGAGCAACTCTAATGATTACTAAAAATACCCTCAATCAATATAGCAGTAAGTACCATCATTCGTATTGTCTACATGCTACTATCAGTATCACCTGATATCTAAGACTAGTATCACACGGTCCTTGAGATTAGTATCATTGGGTGTCTGAGATTAGTATCGCAGGGTACCCAAGATTAGTACCACTGGATACCTAAGATTAGTATCATCGGATACCCAAGACTAGTATCACAGGATATCTAAGATTAGTATCACAGGGTGCCTGTGATTAGTATCGCAGGGTGCCTGTGATTAGTATCGCAGGGTGCCTGAGACGAGTATCACAAGGTGCGTAAGATTAATATCACAGGGTGCGTAAGATTAGTATTACGGGATACCTGAGACTAGTATTATGGGGTGCTGATGATTAGTATTACGCATACCCGATGATCAGTATCTCGTTGAGATAACGCTAACTAGGACTAAAAAAAGTCAATGAAAATAGGGGTAGCCAGTAACTAGATTACTCAAAGTAATCTAGTTACTCTTTCCAACAGCATTTTTGTTGAACAATACTCGTTGGAGACAGCTCCAACGAGGGCAAAAACAAGAAAGCCGGACTCAGTCCGGCTTTCTTGTTTTGTATATGTCTGTTAATATTTTCTATCGGAAAATATTTACTTGTCTCACAATACGATCATCACCTGTTTCAATTGATAGGAGATAAACGCCAGTTGCACCTGATGTATCTAAGTGATCCTTCAATGGAATCTCGAAACTGTGTTGACCTTGTGATAGGAATTCGTTTTCGATTATTTTCGAAACGAGCCTGCCCTGGATATCAACAAGTTCTAAAGATATGTTTTGATTTTGCTTCAATGTGATCTCAGCTTTCAATGTACCATTTGACCTTACAGGATTAGGGAATATCCTAAGGTCCAAAACTGAGTTGCTCTCGATGATATCATCTTCAATCGAAGTTACTATACCGGTTCTCTCTGTTCCGAATTCAAATGCTCCCGCAGAGAAGCTACCACTTTGCCCTCTTGGGAAGAAATTGAAATCGAAGGTGATACCATAGTCAGACACATCTACACCATTGTTAGCCGCAGGAGAGTTCTCCAATAGGTGGAAAATTTTCGAATTAGCATTCTCAAAAGCGACATTGGCTATTGCCGAGTTGAAGTGGTTTTTAGTTGTATCAGCATCAACAGCTTGGTTCTTGAAGTTGATGTAAGCCCTCAAAGGGTTAGTAATAAAGTCACTCAACGCTCCTGGGTTGATGATGATGTTGTTGTAAATGACATTGTCGCTACTGATGTCACTATTCATATCGATTCCCTTTTGCGCTGGTTCGATGATAGTGTTATTAATCACCTGGAAAGGTCTACCAGGAAGGGTGGTCTTATCACCAATGAATATGCCACTCTCACCAGCATCTTTGATTACATTATTAAAGATGGTCACATCGCCAATACCAAATACATGGATACCACCAGCGAAACCATTTTCAATCCAGTTATTGTAAATTCTACCGGAAGTACCACCACCGACAACAATACCGGCGGCCTGAGCAGGAATTTCATTGAGTCCGTAGTCCCTCACCACGTTATTGTAAATCTCAGCTCCACTTTCAGCTGTACTCACTTGAAAGCCATCTTGACCTGTCCGTTCAGTTATGTTATTATAGAACCTGATATTATCGATGAGCATGGGGAAGACAGTAACTGTTTGTCCATCACATTGAATATCTTGTCCATTGTAGAAGGAGTGTCCCATATAGAACCCTTCAGCTCCGTTGTCATGGGCATAATTATCGTGGATGAATATATTACGCTGTGTGAAGTTGGCGCGATGTGTCGCAGGGTCACAGCTAGGTCTCATTACCATGTGGAAACCAGCCCCGCCAGTATTGGCGAATTCAACGTGGTCCACCTCAAAATCGGTACTGAAAGTGGAAATAGACATTCCACTGGCCCTGTTAGTGGTTCCGTCTACAAGAATACCATAGTTGATATTCTCATCACCCGTACCAGTCAGCCTAAAATATTGACAATTTTCCATGACGAATCCGAAATGGTGCCTAAATTGGCCGACGGTAACCTTACCACCACAGTTGACGAAGGTAATAGGGTTGCCAGGTTCACCGTGAAAATTGAGAATGTGAAGGTAATCGTATTCTCCTGCCATTAGGCAAATACGATCTCCTGGTTGAATGTCGAAGTTTTCACCTTTGACAAAAGGTGTGGTTGGGTCAATTACATGATCGCAATCACAATCCTGTGCTTGAATGCTCGATAAAAAGCATAAGCTCAACACTAATGTGGCTAGTAAAAATTTTGTTTTCATGGCCGCTGTAATTATTTGATTTCCAAAACCTTAAACAAGGTTTCAAGATACTACATTTAATAAAAAATTTGAATTAATTTCTCTTTAAAATGCGCTTTAGTCTCCGTTCACTCGTTTCCAAGGTCTTCAACATTGCGTTGTATTGCTTATGGTTAGTCAGTGCTTTGATCTTAATCTCCCCATTCATATCTCCATCTACATGGTGGGTAACCGCTTTGCTGCCAACTTTTATCCCATTGGTTGTTTTGGCAAATGTCGTTATTTCTTTATACGCTTACTTTACTAAATCATTAAAAAAGTATTTTGTTTCGATAGTTCTGTCAGCCGTCAGTATCTTCTTTGTACTGTCGGTTTTCTCTGTTAATGGCCTTTTTGGTAAAAAGGAACCCAACCCCCTCAAGGTACTTAGTTTCAATGTGAGCTTTTTTCATACCCGAGGAGATTATTCTGAAGCTTACGAAGACCCCAAGCTGAACCAGCCAGCGGTCAAGATGGTCGACTGGTTAGATGATGTGGATGCGGATATCATATGCTTACAAGAGTTCTATAATGATGACGCTTCAGGTATATTCAATAGCATCGAGAAGATTGCCAGGGACGGATTGTACCAATATAGTTTTATTAACAATCCGCAGGTGATCAAGGAGAGAAAGCGTGGCCTGATTACTTTTTCCAAATATCCGATTGTGGGAGGAGAAGAGATATTCCTTGATGACAACCGCTACAATGGAGCCAGCTATGTGGACATAGTCATCGACAGAGATACAATCCGTGTATTCAACGTCCACTTGCAATCTGCAGAATTTACCAGCATGAATGCCGGTAAGGTAAAGAATCAACGCGGTTGGACAGGATTGGTAGCGGAGATTCTAACACGACTCAAATCGACAGCTGTAAAACGAGAGCAACAGATGAACCAGGTATTGGAAGCTATTAATAATTCACCTTATGAAGTGCTTGTCTGTGGTGACTTCAACGCCACCCCTAATACGTTCGTATACAGAAAAATAAGACGGAATTTGAATAACGCCTACGGTGCGGCCGGAGTCGGCTTAGGAGCGACTTATACACAAGCCATGCCCTTGCCCGTTAGAATAGATAATCAGTTTTATTCAGATGGTTTTAAAGCGCAGCAGTTCAACATCAATCGCGAAATTGATTATTCTGATCACTATCCGATCATGACCCATTATCAAATGAAAGATGATAACTAAAGTCTTCCTGTACGCGATGCTTTTATCGACCTTGTTGGTCGGATGTCAGCCTAATGAAAAAGCGCAACTCACAGCCTCAGTGGAGGGCGATGGAGAAGACAAAGGCAAAGGTACGGTCAATAAAGACCTGATCAATGCATCAGGGATGACCGTTGCTTCACGCTTCATGTTACCTGATGGTTTTGAAAGAACCAGTGTAGCAACGGGCTCATTTGCTGCCTATTTGCGAGACTTGCCGCTCAAACCCCATGGCGCCAAGGTTCACTATTATAACGGTGGTGTAAAAGAGAATTATGGTGTTTACGATGCCGTGATAGACATTGATGTAGGTAAAGGTGACCTGCAGCAGTGCGCAGATGCCGTGATGAGATTAAGGGCTGAATACCTTTACCATAGTGAGCAGGAGGACGATATACATTTCAATTTCACTAACGGGTTTCGGGTAGATTACAACAAATGGAAGCAAGGCAATCGGATAGTGGTCAAGGGTAACAAAAGCTATTGGGCAGCCTCGGCGTCACCATCCAATGAATACAAATCCTTTCGGAGGTATATGGATGTTATATTCTCATATGCTGGTACCCTTTCGCTATCAAAAGAGTTGGACCAAGTGGCCTTAGATGAAATGCAAATAGGCGATGTGTTCATACAAGGTGGGAGTCCGGGGCATGCGGTGATCGTGGTTGATATGGCCGTAAACAAGGAGAATGGAAAAAAGCTATTCTTACTCGCACAGAGCTATATGCCTGCTCAGGAGATACAGATTCTCAAGAACCCTTCAAACGAATCAACCAGCCCATGGTACACCAGCGATTTTGGCCAGACATTGCATACTCCGGAATGGACATTCGAATATGATCAATTGATGCGATTTCCTGAATAAATGATCAAACATGTCCGATAGTCCAGTCCAATTCTCTCATGCTGCTCCTGTTTTTCCAGTGAAAAACGTAGATCATGCTGCAGATTTCTACAGAGACCAGCTTGGTTTTGAAGTGACATTTCGATGGGAAGACCCCGCTACATATGCCGTAGTAAAGAGGGAAGGTGTGGGTATTCACTTATCACAACTTTCAGAAGACTATTTGCCTCCAAAAGAACACGCTGCTTTAAGGGTATTTGTATCCGACGTTGATCAGTTATATGCCGAATTTCAGCATAATAATGTAGCTATTCTTCGCCCTATCGGTGACCGGGAGTATGGCATGAGGGATTTCGATATAAAGGATAAGGATGGGTTTATTCTTACTTTTGGTACGGGTTTGTCGTTACTCAAAACGACCGAATAACCACTTCTTTTGAACACTAGTTAAATCTATGGGTTATCGCTATATTAAGATTAATCATTTTTTAATAAGCCAGAATCTTCTGATTGCTTTATTTATCTTACCTTAGTCGTCGAATTAACCTGAGTATAACTTATAAAACTATTTTTTGAACGAGTGAAATACGAAGATCTAACCCGATCTGAACTGATAAATTCTTTATCAGTATGACACTTCTGATTACGTAAATACAATGATTATGAGACAGCCTGTAAAGTTTACTAAATTACTTGTTGCAGTTTTGCTTGCAGCGGTAGTTTTTTCCTCCTGTTCTAAACAGCCCGAAAGCCTTAAGGCCATACCTAAGGATGCCATTATGGTAACTTCTATTGACCTGAAGTCATTGGCGATTAAAGGTAAGCTGTTCGAATTAGGAGAATTGGAAATGGTCCAAACACTTAAAGAAGAAGCCAAATCCGGAGGAGGTGAAGTATCGGATATGATGCAACAATTCTCTGAAAATCCTGGCAAAGTTGGCCTTAGTTTTACTAAACCAATTTTCATATTCGCAGCGGCAGAAAATGTTGAAAGCCCTTACATTGCTGTGGCGGCTGAGATGTCTAGTGCTTCAGACTTTGAAGAGTTCTCCAAAGCCATGATCAAAGAGGCCATGGGTAATGTGGAAGTGGAAGAACAATCTGGATATAAAAGAATTCTAATGGGAGATGAGGCAGTGGTGGCCTGGGACGACAGCAAAATGGTGATGGCTTTTACTCCAGAATATAGAGGTCGTGAGGGCTTAGTACCGTATGTAGAATCAATCATGACCCAGGATGAGAGTAATAGCATTCTGGCTTCTGCCGATTTCAAAAGCTTCTATGGCGACAAAAAAGATATCAGCTTGTGGATGTCAACAGATTTTCTAAGCGAGTTAGGCAATGAGTACGATCAAATTATTGCGCAAACAGGAATGGATATCAAAGGTTCTTACTGGCACATGCACACTGATTTTCGTGATGATGAGATCAAAATGATATCTAAGGTCGTGCCTAACGACGAGGTGAAGGATATGATGGATAAAATGTCATCCTCACGAGGCAGCTTTGACAAGGCTTCCTTAAGCTATTTTCCTGAGAAGAACCATGCTTTCTTCAAAACCTACATAGGACTTACTGCCTATTCTGACATGATCAAAAACAATCCGCAATTCGGCTCTATGGCAGGTGCCTTTGAACAGCAAATGGGTATGACAGTTGAAGAGGCACTAGAATCTATATCAGGTGATATCATGGTCAGTTTGATTGAGTTTGAGCAGGAGGAGATAGAATATCAGAGTTATGAGTATGATGAAGAAGGTAACTTCAAGGAAGTAACCAAGACCAGAACGGAGAATATGCCTAAAGTGGCCATTATGCTGAATATGACTAATACGAAGGTATATGAAAAGCTTATGGAGAGTGTTCCACCTAATATGTACGAAGCAAAGGATGGTTATAATGCTGTAAGTGAGTTTGGTGTCAAAGGTTATTTTGCCCAAAAGGATAACATGCTTATGATTACCAATCACCTGGATGTGATTGAGAATTTCGCTGGTGATGGTTATGCCAGTGGTAGCATGAAAGATTCTAAAAAGGCTGGTGAAATTGCTTCAAGCTATGGCTACGGTTATATGAACATGGAAATGGAAAACTATCCTGAGTTCATACAGGATCTGGCCAAAGGTGGCGTGGGCAATGAAGAAGCATTGTTCTTCGATTTTGTGACAGGTATGATCAACGAGATCGAAGTGAAGAACGAAGGCTTTTATTCGGGTGAAGTTACCGTAAGCATGAAAGAAGGCAGTGGTAATAGCTTAAATGCAATCGTAACCGGTATCAATGAACAGTATAAAAAAGTCACTGGTCTTTAAAAACTGGTTGGCATGACGATAGACCTTAAAAAGGTTGATCCAGGTATATCTCCCGATCCCGATAATCTCAATTCTGAAGTATGGGGTCGGGAGATTTCTTTTTCGCTCCCTAACAAATACCTCATCAGCGCTGAATCAGGTGCTGGTAAGTCCTCGCTCATCAGTTTCATCTACGGAGAACGCAAAGGCTATGAAGGTGATATCGTCCTTAACGGCCTGTCTGCCAAAACAATGACTGATGACCAATGGACAGGGATGAGGCGGAATAACCTTAGCCTTGTTTTTCAAGGTTTGAAGCTTTTCCCTGAACTAACAGCACTGGAAAACATTCAGCTCAAGAACAAACTCACGGACTATTATACTGAAAGCCAGATAGCTGAGCTTTTTGATGTGTTTGGTTTGAAGCACAAAATGAACGAGCCAGCAGGATTACTTTCATTTGGGCAAAGACAGCGTGTAGCTATCATTAGGGCCTTAAGCCAACCTTTTAAATGGATGCTGTTGGACGAGCCATTTAGTCATATCGATGAAGCCAATATCAAAATAGCTTGTGACCTGATCATAAAAGAGCTTACTGACAGGAAGGCTGGTATGGTATTGACATCTTTAGGAAATCGCTACAGTATGGCCTATGACCATGTTTATAACCTATAACTATGATCTGGAAGCTTTTAAGAAGTAATATAAGCTTGACCCAAATCATAGGTTTTGGCTTGGCCAACCTGATCGGTTTGGCCATTGTTTTATTAAGCATCCAATCCTATTGGGACATCGACAACCTTTTCAATTCGGAGGATGGTTTTCTTAGTAACAATTTCATTATCGTCAATAAGAAGGTTTCCCTACTGAAAACCTTACGTAACAAGCGTACCTACTTTACTGAAGACGAGATTGCTGATGTGGCAAACCAACCTTTTGTCAAAAGATCTTCTGTTTTTCTGCCGGCAAGCTATCAGGTCAAGGCGTTTGTTAGAACGGGCAAAAACTTCCCGGCATTCTATACAGATCTGTTTTTCGAGTCTGTTCCTGACGAATTCCTTGATGTGCAGGATGCCAAATGGCAATGGGAAGAGGGTGATGAACTCATCCCGGTGATCATCCCAAGGTCTTATCTGGCACTTTACAACTTTGGCTTTGCACCAAGCCAGGGGCTCCCTCAAGTATCTGAAAACATCATTAAGCAGGTGGGGTTAAAGGTAAGAATAGTAGGAGGGGGTAAGGAACGCATTTTCGATAGTCGCATAGTCGGCTTTTCAGATAGACTGAATACTATTTTGGTACCCTATGATTTCATGTCATGGGCTAACAAAAACTATGGTTCTGGTGAGACCATAGAATCGGCCAGAATGATCATAGAAACTGAAAACCCAGCCGACCCGAGCATCGCTAAATACTTTACGGATGAGAATTATGAACTCAATAACGACGCGCTCGAAACAGGCAAGCTCTCTTACTTCTTAAGACTGGCAGTGTTTGGCATTCTAACCATAGGCCTTATCATTTCGGCATTGGCCATTGGTCTGCTCATATTGAGCATCAATCTTTTGATCGAAAAGAATAAGGACAAGTTGAAGAACCTACATCTCATTGGGTATGAGGTTAAAACCATTGCCAGGCCCTACCAACTGCTGGCCATTAGTCTCAACCTTTCCTGTCTGATCATAGCCGCCATCATTGTGGTGATTGTGCGAGGTTCACTTTTAGAGCAAGTCTCCACGCTTTATCCCGGATTTGACCCGGGAAGTAGTGGTATCATACTGATCAGCTTTGTGATCATTGTGATGATCGCTGCCCTGAATTGGTTGTGGATAAAAAGAAGAGTGGTCAAGACAATTGTCTAATAAATGCAGTGAAATTACATCGGATTAGAGGTGATTGATTCCGAACAACTTGTTATTATTGTGATAGTCTATAGTCAATCAATAACCGATCACATTCATGCGAAGCATTTATCTTTTAGTAGCCTTAATCATCTTTAGCTACTCAAAATCCTGGTCACAATACTTTTCAGAAACTTATTCATTAGGCCTTGACATTAAGTTCAATCGGCATACTATAACTGTTCCGGTTAAAAGTGCTGACCAGAGCAAAACCGCTTTATTTTTTATCGATAAAAAGCATATTAATGCTTATCTATTGGGTAAAAGGTTACAAGTAACTGATTCACTTGGCTTTTTGGCAAGGCCATCTACCTTCAGCTTTCCAATCATAATCGGTGGGTTTGAATACGATGAAAACAAGTATGCTTTGGTGTTCAAAGGAAACAAAAGTATCATCATGGCTTTTTTCGATTTTCAAATAGACCAAATGGATGTTAAGGAATTGCCCTTATTCAACGACTCTGAGCTTTTCCTTGCTAGTACTTTTTATGAGAGGACGTTCTATGTTTTGAACCGTGCCATTAGCTCAAACGAGGTCTTGGTCTATGCCATTTCGAAGGATGTAGGTATTCGTAAAACAGTTTTCAATTTTGGAGATATAAAGGTTGGTAGTAAAGAATTCAAATTGAGTAGAGCATTTAGAAGAGAAGGTCTCTTTCCAATAATTTCAGATACGTATAACGGGTTGGCCTCTACCTACCATCCCAATAAGTTGTACATAAGTAAAAATGAAATGCAGATTACTTTGGATTCAGAAGAAGATTACACGCTGTTACTCAAGCTGGATTTGGCTCTCTCCACTCAATCATATCAGATATATGCTCAAAATAGGTTCGGATGCACTGCTGGTTCTGGATATGCTGCCAATGAGGGTTTTATTAGTTTTTCATCGAATTCATTTATCTACGAGAATTGGCTATTTCAAACTTCAGCTTGCGATAGGTTATTTAGACTACAAATCAAGGATTTGGAAACTGGACAGATGCGGAAAGGGTATTCGTTTACCCACGAAGGTGGGTTAACATTTAAAAATAGTCGCATTTTACAGTATAACGATGGGACCTCTACTTTTAATAGCGGCTCAACCAAGGAAATAACGAAAAATGCCCGGTTGCTAAGAGGCATGGTAAATACTTCGCCTGCGATCGTCGTTAACCCGTATTTAAATGGAATTTGGAAGCTAACTATTGGTTCATTTAAGGAGGCTTATCTGAGCGACAATTCCATTGGTGCTGGAATAGTGAGAGAACCGATAGTTACTACACCTAATGGAGTAGTATCTGGCCCAGCTACAGCAATCTCTTCCCTCTTGAGCCCTTATTATTCGGATACTCATATAGGTACAAGATATTTTGAAACCTTGTTGAACAAAGAGACCTTGGAGCATAACACAGGTTCTTTGGGGGAAAACGCTTTTTCAAGGTTCAGGTCTCAGAAAGCACAACAAAGATACGATTTAATCACAAGGCCCGCTCAAGCCGTTTTTGTTGCCGGAAATACCTTCATATATGCATACTACGATAGTGGAAAGAAGAAATACGTTTTTAATCGGTATGGCTTGTGATTGTTTGATTTACTTTCAATTGGATTTATAGTTAAGACTTTTCTTTAAAGATTTCGGAGGCGGTTTCTTTTGGTGGGCCAGGTATTAATCGTAAAATATTCATAATATATAGTGAGTACTCTAGACAAATAGACAATAGATTTGCTAGCAAAGTCAAAACAGAGATAAATGAAATCAACAGCCTTAAGATTACTTGTCTTAACTACAGCTTTTTTGATCTATAAATCATCGTTTTCGCAAGAGGCCATCCAAACATTGGACATTGATTTAAGAGGTGACTGGATTAATAGTCAGGCGACCATACCGATCATTAACCGCGAAGAAAACAAGGTGGCATTGTTTGTCATGGATAGAAAGGAAATCTACCCCAGGGTTTTTGATAAGGATTTTGAATTGTTGAAGGAGATGGATGCGGTTGCTCGCCCATCCAGTTTCAACTTCCCGTTTGTCCTAGGCGGTATGCAAATTTCTGATGAAAAATACGCCATATACTTTCACGGAAAAGATCAGTTTGTCCAAGTAAGCTTTGACTTTAGCAGTGGACAAGTCAGTTCCAGGCAAATGAAACTCCCCATCAAGGGAGAATTGTACTTGACAGCTTTTAGCATTGATAACGAGTTTTATGTACTCACATCCAGTAGAAGGACTGATCAAATCAATACCTATAAATTCGACGGAGGGGATAACTTCGAACGGAAGGAGTACAATTTTGCCGGTTTAAGTAAGGATTTCGAAACGTATAATTTACACAAGGTACTTAAGAAGCATGGTTTAATCAGGATTTCAGAGTATGATCCTGGTAACCTGACGCTGACGCATAGGGCAAACAAACTCTTCATCAACAATAGTGAGATCATTATCACATTGGATGAAGAACAAGGTTTTACCAGGCTACTTTCGTTGAAAGTTCAAGACGGTTCTTCCTATTACCGAAAGTATAGCCAGTATATGTCGGAGTGTGGCTTAGGACTCAATGAAAATGGAGTAGAGGTTAAGTTTGCTTCGAGCTCATTCGTCTATCAAGATTGGATTTTTCAGACTGGAGTATGTTCCTCTCATTTCAAGCTGTCAGTCAAAGACAGGCAGACGGGTAAATTGATAAGTCAATTTGCTTTTGAGAAGGGTGGTGACATAGATTTTAAAAACACGTCAATTATACAAGAAGGGGGTGGCACTGTACTATCTCAAAACATCGTCAAGGAGTTGGATAAGACTAAACCCTTTTTAAGAAGGATGGCTGCTTCGACACCGGCTATAGCTTTAAATAGCTATAAAGGTGATAGCCTTCGACTAACTATAGGTTCTTACCTTGAGAAAGAAGAGACTGAAAATGATGACAATGACTATTTTGGAGCTGGCGTCGCTTTTTTTAAGTGTTACCAACCCAAGCTTGAAACGTTATGCAGATCAGTCCAGGGTAAACCCACTTTTCGATTCGTATATTAACTACAGGTTCCTATGGACTAAGTCAGCCTATTTTGAAAGCTTGGTTTCAAAGGGTGACTTTAAGCATTTAGAAGGAAGGTTAGATAGGTCGGTATTTTCTAAAGTCAAGGAATATCAAGATGGTATATCAAGTGAGTTTGAGAACTATTTGTTCAATAACCCAGAAGGGAGAGCTTGGGGTGAAACACTGTTCAGATTCCATGATAAATACATTTATGCCTACTTCAATGTGAAAGAACAGAGGTATTTGATCGTATCATTTGATTAAACTAACTCTTCATGTAGATTTCGGTTCGCAGGGATAGACATAGTAAGCCCTTGTCTTCATTTGCCCTGTAAAGAGCATAATTATTAAGTTGTTAATTGTGCAAACCCACTGGTTTTCTGGTGTCTCATAAATACCTTTGAATATAGCCTTTTAACAACACCACTTATGAGACACAACCAATTGCTATTTTTATTTTTCCTGTTTTTCAACCTGCCGTTTTCATTTGCTCAAAAGACTATAGGTGAGATTAACCTCCCACTAAAAGATAGATTACGCTGGAATACGGCCATGATTCCGATCCATAATCAAAATGGGCGGGATATGGCTTTGGCTATCGTGGAAGAGGAGCAAATCTATTTTACAGTGGTAAATGAATGGTTTGAAGTCACTGACACATTATGGTCAGTAGAACGGCCAAAACAAACCATTTATTCAGATGTGCTAGGCGGGTTACATGGCCCAAAGGGTCTTTACCACTTGTTCTTTAAGTCTACGGATAAAATCAGAACGGTGTCCATTGATGTAGATGATAGAAGCGTTGAATACCACGATAGGCTTTTTCCAGGTGCAGGAGAAAAATATATAACATCATTTATTGATAGCAACAGTGACTTTTACCTGCTGACAGCTGGCAATAAGAAAAACACACTGAATGTATATAAATCTAAAAATGGGATTGAATACGAAAAAACGGCGTTTGAGGTAAACGGGTTAACAAGGCGAGGTGAATTGATCAATTTCGGGTCTTTTTTCCGTCGACGTGGATTGCACTACATTCCGCAAGACCGAATGATTGATTTGGTGAGTGGTTATCGCAAAAACAAACTGTATCTACAAGATGATATGATGTACATCAGTATCGATACAGAGAATGAATACACGATTCTGCTGAAATTGGATATGAATGATCATTCTACATCCTACAAATATTTCAAGCAACATAAATCATCATGCATGTCTGACATTACCAGTTATGTTGATGCTGAAAACAGGTTGGAATCTAATTCTTTTCTACATAAACAGCTTCTTTACCAAACTATGACTTGTTCAAATGCATTTCAACTGTCCATTGTAGATATCGATACCAAAGAAGTACTTAACCAGTTTTCATTTGACATAACAGAAAACATACCGTTTAAGAATTCACACATTTATTTCGAATCGGGAGGGAGCTTCTACACATTACGTCAAGAGAGGGCCAGGAGAATGCGTCGTCACCTTCTTCAAGGTATGACGAAGGAAACGCCTGCCATAGTGGTAAATGAATCAGGCCAAGATACACTACAACTCACCATAGGATCGTATGGTGATTTTAACCAAGATTGTGCTGATCCTTCCATATATCCCTTCACTGCAAGAAGGCCTTTTGGAAGATTTACTTCATCTTCCTTTTATGGTGCTTATCCGGGATTTACCGGGGCCGAAGACGATCAGTCAGTTTATTTTAGAACAGTGATTGATGCCAAGACCCTGAAGGCTATTGAATTACCACTTAAGGGATCGACCTTTTCAGTGATTCGTGATTTCAACGATGACAACTATCTTCTTTCAAAAAGGTTTAGAGCGTTAACAGTTTTTAATAAGGAGGATCAATTGATCCTCGGGTATTACAACATACGAGAGCAGAAATACATATTGAAGCTATTCTTCTAATACTTATTCCTTCACATACACCTCAATATGAGAATCGGTAGGTCGTCGCGGTGCTAGGAAGCGATCTTCCATTTCGTAGTGTTCCTTTAAAACCTCCCTTACACTTTCAGGGTAGAAATTGTTAAGATAGGGAATGACCTCGAATAAGACGATGTCATAATAACCTTCTCTGATACGCTGTTTGAATAGTTCTTCTTCCTTTTCGAACATGCCCACACCGACATGGTACCAAAGTGGAAGGCCGGGTTCTAACTCATAGCCCATTTCATAAGCCAAAGGCGTGAGTTCTGTCATATTCAGCACCTTAAGGTCTTTTTTATTCTTCACCACCTCCATGTTCATGAGCTTTTCGATGCCTTTAGCGGTCGGTTCCGGCATGTAGATTTTAGCAAAGGCTTTCATCCCTTTGGCAAATACCCACTTGTCCATGCCTATGTTGTTTGGGTTCTTACGCTTGACGTAGGTTCTGACCGATATTTTCTCTTCATCGCTTTGCTCTGTCTGCGGCAAAACCCGCTTCACTATGCGATCGACATACTTCCAGTAAACACCAGACCACCAAAGCGCTATCAGGAGGCCTCCTGCCACCATGTATTTGAACTTGGCAAAATCAATGTTGAGACTGATATTGGATATGATGAATACAAAGGCGAAACTGTGAAAGAAAATGTTGTTATCAGGTGGTGTATAAGAAGTGACCTGAAAGATGAGCGCTTCTCCGAGGATGCCTAGGGTTACCAACGTAAACATAACCAGGTACTTGTCTTTCAGGAATGCCTTCCAATCCTTGAGATAACGTATGATGATCAATACTACCAGCAATAGATAAAACTTCTCCCATCTTGATTCTCCCATGATGATCTGGATGAAATCATCCAAAGATATCCGGGAGTTGTGAGGAGGCTGACCGAAGTTAAACCAATAACCAAAGTCGTGGTTGATGAACGGTAGAATGAATAAGCATCCATTGACCACAAAAAACAGTGCGAAAAACAATACACTCTTGATCTTACGCTGGTAAATCGCGTCAACCAGAATGAGAATACCTACAATCATAAAGGCCATCCCGCCGCCGTCTTGCTTGGTGAAAACCGACAGGAAGCTAAACAACGAGGCAAGGTAAAGCGCTGCCAGACGATACTTTGATTCTGAAAAGATGTACATCAAGGCGAAGCTCAACGCCACCAGCTCATAAACAATTACCGTATGGTTATACCAAGGCCAGAAATTGAAAAACGAATAAGAAAGACAAAATACCAGCACCGATAAGAGTCGTATGCCTTCATTGACTTTTAATGTCTTAAAGATCGAGCGGAAAGAGAGACCGGAGATGATATTAATAAATACCTGTGCTTTGATTAAAGAAGAAAGGAAAGGCCCAAAAACTTTGAAGAACATCGCCGGAATGATCCAATAGCCATACCCCATCGGTATGCCGAAGTCCTTGTAAGGGGCTTGCCCAAGATAGAGCCTATATGCACCTTCCCATGAAAGGAAGATGTTTACCCGGTAGGGAAAGTTGAAGAAAATGGGCACCATGGCGAAGCCAACGATAATTAATATTTCAGCTGTACTGATACCTCTGTTTTCCAGAAAAGATTGCACCCTGGGGTACTTAGCCAATAGACGATTCATGAGATTAATACCAATGCGATAAGTTCCTGTTGATTAGTTTTTCTAATTGCTGGATGTCTTCTATATATATTTCATCAACTATCCGCTTTCTGAGTTCAGGGTCTAACTTAGGGCGGGAGAGGTTAGACTCACGGGTTTTCATCAAACGGTTATATATTTTGTCATTACTTCTGGCCCACTTGGCCAATGCAGGGGCGACGGACTTGGCGGCTTTGATAATGACTCCATTAGGGCCTACCAAGTTATTGAGTGCCTTATTTTTCACGAAGCCTGACTTATTAAAGACGGTTTCTGTATCCGTTTTGAAGTCGCTATCAACACCAATGAATTCATAAATAGAACGCATCAAGGCATCAACATCTTCTTTGAGATCTTCATACAGCACCACCTTGATGTTTTCGGCAGGAAACGCCTCATAGAATTTAGAGAGATGTTTGTAGTAGAACCCCTCATTGATGAGGTCTGGCCTTGACCACCAAATGGTGCTTTTATCAAACAAGTCGGTAAACTCTTTGGTAGGTAGCATATTCTCCCTGGCCAAGTGTAAATAACGGGAATAAAGCCGTTCGGCCGGCTGCCTGAATATAGCGATGATCTTCGTATCAGGTATATGGGATTTGATCGAGTCAATGGTCAAAGGGCTGTACAAGTAAGTATTAGAAGTTTCGCCTTTGATTTGACCATGGGCAGCGTCTTTAAAAAGCGCCGTATAGTCCTCTATATCAGTAACTGATTCATGTTCAAAATGGTAGCGCGATTCGGCTATATCGAAGTCTTCAGCCTTATGTTTTTCGTAAGCGAAAAAGTTAGGTTCTTTGAAGGGACTCATAAAAACCCCAGGGTGTTGCTTGAGGTAATTATCGAGCGAAGTGGTACCTGATTTGCCCGCGCCTATGATTAAAAAATCAGGTAATAAATCACGGTTAACTTTCAAAATTTCTTAATTTTCGACCCCGTTTCAAAGATATGGGAAATGAGGGAATTGCTAAAAACTATTTTATAATAGTTTATATCTCAATTAGTTGGTAGCTTCGATCGTAAATTAAGTTGGTATTGAAATATATTAAACTCATACGGGTAAAACAGTGGGTTAAAAACGGCTTTTTATTCATCCCACTCTTCTTCTCAGGCGACTTTTTCAACTGGGCGCTTTATACTGATTTGATCTTAGGTTTCATTGCATTCAGCTTTGTCGCCAGCGCTATCTATATTCTAAACGATTACCGTGACATCGAGATGGATAAACTCCATCCGGTGAAGTGTAAAAGACCTCTCGCTTCTGGAGCGGTAGCCAAACCTACAGCGCTTATACTCATGGCAGTACTTCTGATCGTGGGCTTTGGGTTGAGCTACATAGTGCGAGATAAATTCACCTTCGTATTGCTGCTCTATTTTGCTATGAATTTGGGCTATTCTATGGGCCTGAAAAATATCTCCATACTGGACATATTTATTGTAGCCATTGGTTTTGTGTTGAGAGTAAAGTCTGGAGGAATTATTACCAATATACCGGTCTCAGAATGGTTGATGGTGATGGTATTCCTTTTGGCCCTATTCATTGCAGTTGCCAAGCGAAGAGATGACATTCTAATCAAGATGTCAGATGGAAAAGAACTAAGAAAATCGATCAAAAAGTATAATCTGGAATTTCTGAACCTGGCTATGGGGCTGGTTTCAGCCATAGTCATCGTTTCCTATTTGCTGTACACACTATCAGATGAGGTTATACAGCGCTTCGGTACGTACAGACTTTACTATACCACTATGTTCGTTATAGCTGGTATATTCAGATACCTACAATTGGCCATCGTAGAGAACAACACAGGTTCTCCAACAGAACTACTCTACAAGGATCGCTTTATACAAGTGGTACTGTTCCTCTGGCTATTGAGTTTTTATCTGATTATTTATTTTCCTGATATCAACATATTCAAATGATGAAAGATTGGATAGCGAACTGGGGTAATTATCCCTGGGTCGAAGCAGAGCAGAATTACTTTCGATACCAGGACGAAGCAGTTAAACTGGTCGATAGTCCAGAGACTTTTATTCCTCGCGGTAATGGCAGGTGCTATGGAGATGCATCATTAGCCGACCAAACCATTTCCACACTGAAGTATAAGAACATCATTGCTTTCGATAAAGAAAATGGTATCCTACACTGTCAGGCCGGACTTACATTAGACAAGATTCTAGAAGTAATAGTGCCTGCAGGCTGGTTTTTACCAGTCACTCCAGGTACAAAATTCATCACCGTTGGTGGAGCCCTCGGCTCTGATGTGCATGGTAAAAATCACCACAAAGACGGTTCCTTTTCTTACCATGTTTTGGAATTTGAACTGCTCACCAGCGATGGGAAGGTGATCAATGTCGATAAGGCTTCTAATCCCGACCTTTTCTGGGCTACGGCTGGTGGCATGGGGTTGACAGGGTTGATCTTGAGTGTGAAGTTCCAGTTGAAGAAGATTGCATCCAGTCTCATTAGCCAAAAGCAAATCAAAGCCCGTAATCTGGACGAGATTATGGAGCTCTTTCAAAAATACGAGCACTATACTTATTCTATGTCATGGATCGATTGCTTTAAGGCAGGTAAGAATCTCGGACGTAGTATTTTGATTCTGGGCGAACACGCCACTGAAGAAGAAGTGCAGCATATCAAGCCTGAAAAGAGGCTGACATTTGATAACAAGAGCAAGCTTTCTATCCCCATTTATTTTCCGCCTTTTGTGCTGAATAGGTTGAGTATTAAAGCCTTTAACTGGCTATACTACCTGAAGAATTGGAAGAAAGAGATGGACGCCGTAGTACCTTATGACGGTTTTTTCTACCCACTTGATGCCATTCTACATTGGAATAAAATGTATGGAAAAAAAGGGTTTGTACAATACCAGTTCGTACTACCATTGGAAGAAAGCAAAGAAGGGTTAAGAAAGATATTGACCAGAATCAATAAGAAAGGTTGGGGCTCATTTCTGGCTGTACTGAAACTGTTCGGCGATCAGGAAGGATTGATTTCATTTCCAACAAAAGGCTATACGCTAGCCCTTGACTTCCCAGTGAAAAAAGGACTGTTTGAGTTCTTGAATGAATTGGACGAAATAGTGCTGGAGCACAAAGGGAGAATCTACCTTTCCAAAGATGCGCGCATGGAGCGAGAAATGTTTTGGAAGACGTACCCCAATGTAGATAAGTTCCTGGATATTGTGAAGGAGTACAACCCAGCGTATAAATTCCAATCCGTTCAATCACAAAGACTATTTCAACCTGTATAACGCATGAATAACCTGCTCATTTTAGGCGCCGGTAGTGACATCGGTGTAGCCTGCGCTGAGAAGTTTGCCAATGAAGACTTCAACCTTATGTTGGCCGGTAGAAACGCAAAACGCTTCGAGCCTAGCCAGAATGACTTGAAGATACGCTTCAACGTAGAAGTTACCGTTCATGACTTTGATGCCATGGATTACGAAAGCCATACATCATTCTATAATGGGTTGCCCAACAAACCTGATGTGGTCATTTGTGTATTTGGCTATATGACTGAGAATGAGGATGCCTTCAAAGACTGGGAACTAGCGCATAGAACGCTGGCCACCAACTATAATGGTGCTGTATCTATTTTGAATATTGTAGCCATGGACTTTATAGAAAGAAAGGCTGGCAGCATTATCGGCATATCCTCTGTAGCAGGCGATAGGGGTAGACAAAGCAATTTCTTGTATGGAAGTGCCAAAGCTGGATTTACTGCCTATCTTCAAGGGCTTCGTAACCGACTGTTCAAGGAAGGGATTCCCGTTACAACTGTCAAACCTGGGTTTGTCAATACGAAAATGACCGAGGGTATGAAACTGCCCGGACCTTTGACTGCTCAACCTGCGCAATTAGCCAATGCCATTTACAAAGGTTATAAGAAAAAGAAGAACACCATCTATGTGCTCTGGATGTGGAGATGGGTCATGCTGATCATTAAGTCTATTCCAGAACCTATCTTCAAAAAGCTCAAGCTTTGAAAAAACTGGCTCTTTTCGACTTTGATGGCACCATTACCACCAAAGATACCATGCTGGAGATCATTAAGTACCATAGGGGAAAGCTACGTTTCCTGTTAGGTTTTCTTTGGCTTAGCCCTGTGATGGTATTCTATAAGGCGGGTATTCTATCGAATTGGAGAGCAAAAGAAATCACCCTAAAGCACTTTTTTGGTGGTATGGCTGAGGAACAGTTTAGAACCTTAGGCGAGCAATTTGCGCGAGAAGTCATTCCACCTCTGGTAAGGGAAAGGGCTCAAAAGAGTATAGAAGAGTACAAAGCTGCAGGAGATAGGGTAGTGCTAGTTACCGCTTCATCTGATTACTGGGTCAAGCCGTGGGCCGATGCGATGGACATAGAAATATTGGCAACCAGGTTATCGTCGGAAGCCGGTAAAATAACGGGTAAAATTGATGGTAAGAATTGTCATGGGCCAGAAAAGGTAAATCGGGTCAAAGCCGAGATTGACTTATCGCAATACGAGGAGATTCATGCCTATGGGGATACCAGTGGGGACAAGGAAATGCTGGCTATGGCAGATAAGTCTTTCTATCGCCATTTTGAATAAACAAGACATAAAAAAAGGGCTTTTAGGCCCTTTTTTCGTTTAATATATGATCTGACTAGTTTCTTCCTCCACCGATTGAGAAACCAAATCTAACACCTAAGTAGCTGTTTTTTACTTCGACTTCTTCCGGGTTTCCTGTAGTAAATTCAACTTGGTTAGTTGAGGAAGGAATGATGTTGTAATCAATGCTGAAATTGAAGTGGCCCAGATCAAAACCTACTCTAGGATAGAATCCAAATTCAGAACCTGCTGATATCTCACCTGAACTTCCTGATACATCAGTAGTCAGAGAAATGTTGGCTAGAGAATAGATACCAAGGCCTAAACCTACTAATGGTCTGAAAGTACCATTTCCCAAATAATACTGCCCGTTTACAGTGTAAGAACCGTTACCTGAAAGATCAATGTCGGCACCGTCTTCATTACCGATGGCTCTTCCCATGATAGCACTTTCTAATCTTAGACCTACTGAAATCTGATCACTTACTCTGTAGGCAGGCTCAAGATAGAGAAGCACACCACCTCGGGAACCTTCACCGGCTGGGCTGGCATAACCAAATCCTAAACCTACTTTAAAAGGTCTGTATTCCTGAGCTTGTGATGTTGTAGCCACAACTAATGCCACTACGGCAACCATAAAAAATTTCTTCATAGCTAAAAAATTGAGTTAAAAAAATTACTAATTGTTACTAATAGACTTCACAAAAGTAGATGAATGTCAGTTTACAGACAATAGGTGGTAAGTTTTTACTCATCTTTCTGTAATTCAGGTACTTAAAGTCGAATGAAAGAGGCGAACATACAGGGCTAATCACCAGTTTCGGCCGCTAAACTTGTCCTATTTTGGATTAATAAAAGCTCACTTATTACAAATCGAATGGATAGTAAGGTTTTTTACATTTTCTGGTAAAAGGCTTCACAGGTTGTAAGAAATAGGTCGGTAGAGAAGCAAATAGCTATTTTATCATAGCATGTATGAGATAGATTATCACTGAGGAAGTAGATTAAACGATATAATTGACTAGCAGCGAAGGATGCTTATTGAAACTTCAAGAACTCCTCTGACTCATACACCTTGGCGAAAGCTTTAGCACCTTCAGATGTGAGGGTAGGTCGAATAATACTAAATAACAGCTCCAGATAGTACGAAATCTTTTCTTCAGGTTTGCCCTTATAAAAGAACTCAGAATCAGTGATCCATGAATTGAATAAGATGAGGAGGCCGTGGATGAATTTCTCATAATGCCCTTCGATCTTTTCATATTTAACGTAGCCCTTTGCGATCAGGAAGTTAGTGAGGTTGCGAAGGATGGTCTTGCGTTTTTCAAACTGTTGCTGTGCATGTCTTTTAATTTCATCAAACCGGCGATTAACTCTGGAGAAGCCCAAAAAGATGAATTTGTACTTATAGAATACGCCCATGAGTTTGCCAAGACTCATTAACATGAAGTCGAATTCAAATATTTCCTTTTCAATATTCTTGAATTGCTCATCGACCTCCTTCTGCATACTCAGGTACAGCTCTAGGATGATGTCATCTTTCTTGGGAAAATGGTAGCAGAGATTACCGTAACTGATGCCCATTTCCTGGCTGATGGTCTTGCTAGAAACCGTACTAACCCCTTGCTCATTAAAGAGTTTTAGCGCTTCTTCCAATATTCTCTCCCGGGTCTTCATATCAGCACGTTTTAATTAGGTTTGGCAATAACGAAATGCGTTAAGAACTGGTTATACCAGTACTTATATA
Source organism: Bacteroidota bacterium (assembly GCA_039819065.1). GTDB lineage: Bacteria > Bacteroidota > Bacteroidia > Cytophagales > Cyclobacteriaceae > JBCBSS01. The sequence continues at coordinate 32 of JBCBSS010000041.1, read as the reverse complement.
TACATAATCTAACAATCATAACGTATTAGAAG
>JBCBSS010000040.1:0-52197 GCA_039819065.1 Bacteroidota bacterium | reverse complement strand
AAAAGAAATGGAAACTTCATTTGCTTCATGTTTTAGTGATTGGTTCGTACAGATAATAACTAACGTCAAACTGTCCTCCGTAAGCCGGACTTTCAAATTCCTTTAAAAGTATCTTAACACACCAGCCTTTGCAAATAACGCTTTGGCTCATGGATGATAGTGTTTGTTAGATGTAGATTGAATGAGGAATTATACAAACAACTATGACGATTAAGGATGTGGGCTCCCTCCCCTGTAATCAGCCGAAATATCAAAGATTTTTTTCTTAGGAAGCAACCTTGGAAAATATTTGTACTCTTTTTCGTAAGAAATGTTTATTTTTCCTATTTATTACCAAAAAAAGAAGAAATGAAAAAGACTACCTTGGGCGCATTTGAGGAATTGGTACTTCTCTCAACGGGGGCTCTTCAAGACAATGCCTATGGAGTCACCATTAAAATGGAACTCGAGCATCAGCTTAAAAAAAAGATAAGCCTTGGTGCACTGTATGCTGCCCTTCAGCGCCTAGAAGAAAAGGGATGGGTCAGTTCCAGAATTGGTGGTATAACAGAAAAGCAAGGGGGAAGGCGCAAGCAATACTATGATATCACCAAAGAAGGAGTAATAGTATTGAATGAGGTCAGGAATATGCGTAATGAGCTTTTCAATCGTCTTCCTCAGCCAAAAATCAATTGGTTAAAGTCATGAACGCAAGACGTAAAAGGGCAAAACCTCCAAGACTTGGTAAGTGGCTTCTTGAGAGCTTCTGTTCTTATGATTTTCTTTCCACTGCCCGTTGGGATTTGGAAGAGCTATTCACGGCCAATGTAGCAACTAAAGGAGTATTCAAAGCCAAGTTTATCTACTTAATGGAAGTATTCAGCATCATTATCTATCTTTTTTCAAAAGGGAAAAGCCTATACTCAATTAATACTATCGCCATGTTAAAACATAATATCCTTATCTCAATAAGAGGCTTTAAACGCTTCAAAAGCACCTTCTTTATCAATCTCTTTGGTTTGGCCAGCGGACTTGCAAGCGCCATTCTAATCTACTTATGGATTGCAGACGAAATGAAAGTAGATAGCTTTCATAAAAATGACGACCGTTTGTACCAGGTAATGCAGAACAACCAACGACCCAATGGAATCCATACTAACTGGCGAACTCCAATACCTCTTGCACAATCTTTTGAAATGGATTTACCTGAGGTGGACTTTGCTCTTGCATTAAGGCGGGGATCGGAAGGAATTGCTACTGTTGGCGACACCCATATCAAAACAGAAGTATTATTGGCAGGAAACCAGTTTTTTAACCTATTTTCCTTCCCTCTCCAGCAAGGCAATCAAGACAGGGTTTTCACCGATTCTAAATCGGTTGCCATTTCTACTGACCTTGCAGAAAGGTTATTTGGCAGTTCAGATAACGTCATAGGTAAATCCATCGAGGTAAAACATTATGCATATAAGGGATTAATGGAGATTTCTGCGGTATTTGAAAAAGTGCCTTTCAATTCAACACTCAAGTTTGACATGGTTCTGGATATTGAACTATTTACCTCAGCTAATGAATGGGTCATTGACTGGAATGGTGATGAAGCAGAAACTTTTGTTTTACTGGCCGAAGGAGCAGATATAGATGCCTTTAATGGCAAGATTCAAGGGTGGTTGGAACAAAAAGAACCTGTTGATAGGAAGGGATCAGAGCTTTTTTTACAGAAATACTCTGACCGTTATTTATATGGTGATTATCAGGGTGGTAAACCGGTTGCTGGTAGGGCAAAATACACACAACTGTTTTCCACAATAGCCATTTTCATAGTACTTATTGCTTGTATTAACTTCATTAATCTTTCCACAGCTCAGGCTACACAAAAAATGAAAGAGATAGGTGTAAAAAAAGCATTAGGATCAAACAGAAGTGCTTTAGTGAATCAGCTTCTTACTGAAACCATAGTAATGTCTTTTATTTCATTATTTATTGCCTTGGGTGTGGTAGCACTATTGCTCCCGGGGTTTAACGAGCTGGTGTCTAAGAATCTGGCACTCCAATTTAATTTGGTAGACAGCCTGGTGATTTTAGGTCTTACCTTGATTGTTGGTATAAGTGCAGGAAGTTACCCCGCTTTCTATATATCGGGGTTCAAACCAATAGCCATATTAAAAGGCTCAGCCTTTGGTATTTCAAAAAGCAAATCAATAAGTGAAACACTGATTAGAAAAGCTCTCGTAATCTTCCAATTCAGTATATCACTAATCTTTGTGATTGCTTTTATGGTGATAAATCAACAAATCACATTTGTACAGACTACCGATATTGGTTACGATCGCGATGATCTGATTCATTTTAAGATGAAAGGTGGGTATGGTTATACACCCAAGACGTTTATAGCTGCCTTGGAAAACATTTCTGGTGTGGTTTCGGCTACTAATATGACACAGGGTACTATTGTAGGAAACCCTGGCCAAGGTGGTGGATTCACCTGGGATGGTCAGACCCCCGAACAGGAAATTAGCTTTGGCAGACCTCAAGTTGGGGCAGGGTTTATTGAGACGTTGGGCATAGAATTATTAGAGGGGCGAGACTTTTCTAATGCATTCGGCGATGAGTCTTCTAAACTCATTATCAACAAAGCTACAGCCGATTTAATGGGTTTTGATAATGTAGTCGGGCAAATAGTCATGGACTCTGACGAACCTAAACAGATTATTGGTGTAGTAGCTAATTTTAATATCCATTCTCTCAGAGAGAATATTAAGCCTACTTTTATCCGGTATTCGCCTAACGGAGGGAGTGTCATGTTAAGGCTTACTGATGGAGCTGAACAGGCAACTATTTCGAGAATCCAAAACTACTATGAAGAAATTCACGCTGATATTCCATTTGAATTCGAGTTTATCGATCAGCAGTATAACGACCTTTATCAAGCAGAAACCAGGGTAGCTAGGTTGTCTACCTATTTCACGGCCATTGCTATTATTGTTTCGTGTCTGGGAATTTTTGGACTGGCCTCTTTTACTGTAAGAAAAAGAAGGAAGGAAATTGCCATTAGAAAACTACATGGATCATTCATAGGTGCAATCGTCTTCTTACTCTCTTTCGAGTTTATCAAAGTGATTGCTATATCTATTATCATAGGTGTGCCTGTCAGTTATTTTCTTATGCAAAGTTGGCTGGAAGGTTTTGCTTTCAGTATTGATTTGGCACCCAAATATTTCATTGTAGCGGCTACACTCATGATACTTGTGGCTTGGATTACTGTGATGTCTCAAACCGCAAAATCAGCTAAGGTCAATATAGCAGAGAGTTTGAGAAGTGAATAGTCAAAGTCATGTTTAAAAAACCTCTATTGTAAAAAGGAATGTGGTTAGAATTATTGAAGTTGTTACGCTGTTAGGAGTGGTTATTAAGTATTCAATTCCGTTTACCTCTGCTTCAAGATTGTTTTCCTTATCGCGCAAGTATTTTGGAATTCTCTTATTAAATCGAACGTTTTGTGAATGGTGCGTATTCCGAAGGGTATGCACTATGCACCTTGTTGTAGTGCGTTTTTATTCTTTCTAATCAAAATGTTTCCTAAGAGCATAACCGCATTGCTACTAATCCACAACCAATAACCAAGTTCGTATCCAGTGATTTTTCTGTAATGTCCTGCTTCATCGTCAATTATCTCGTCAAACAGCATGAATGATAATGCTATCAATGTTGATAATAGGCACAGTATCAACGACACGTTATTTTTTTTAATCAAAATCCATGATAGAATTAGTAAAGGGTTAGCTAACCAACAAAGAGCCGCACCGCCAAAGAATATTCCGAATATTCCAGATATGAAAACAGCAACCGAGTCACCGCATGAACTTGTTGTACAATAACATTTTTGGGTCAAGGCAACAATCAAAAGTCCGATTGACAGACTAAGTGTTGCTATTTTAATGGGCTTTGTGTTCATTCTAATGCTCTGCAACGTCCAAATAAACACGATCGCGTTTATTTGCCATACGCTGTGAGACTGGTTCAGCAAGTCTTTGTTTATCCCTCAGTCTCTACAGCTGCATCAGGATTAAAATAATCTTCCAATTCACCGATGGTATTCTCTGTTGTCAAAAGGTCTTTCACTACTTGACCTCTTTCTAAAACCACTATGCGTTCGCTTACTTCTGCAATATGGTTTAAGTCGTGGCTAGAGATGAGCATGCTTATCTTGCTTTTCTGATGTAGCTCCTTAAGCAGGGTCTTAAGGCGTATTTGAGAAGAAGGGTCAAGGTTGGCAAAAGGCTCATCTAAGATCAACACTTCCGGTTGGCTAATGATAGCGCCAAAAATGCCAATCTTCTTCTGATTACCTTTCGAAAAATCGCGGAGGTATTTGCTTGTATTGAGTATTTCACCACCAAAGAAATCGGCAAAATCTTCGTAAGCGGCTTTTAATTCCTCTTTTGTAACGCCATTAATATCAGCAATAAATTCAAAATACTCTTCGGGTTTTAGAAAGTCTATTAAAAAGCCCTCATCTAAAAAAGAGCCTGTATATTTTTTCCACTGGCTGTCTTTGTCTACTGCTACCTCGTTACTCAATACCTGGCCTTCGTCTGCCTTTATCAAGTCTAAAAGAAGTCGGAACAATGTGGTCTTGCCTGCACCATTATTGCCTACCAAACCAAAGGACTGGCCTTGCGGGATTTCCAGGCGTTCTATATCTAAAACCTTAACTGATTTATATGTTTTGCTTAAACTATCTACTCTAATCATGATATTGCTTTTTAAAATTATTTATCTCTAAAACCTTCTGACATTTGATATCGCTTATTCATAAAGCGCTGGGTAATCAAATCCAACATCTTTTCACGGAACAATATACCCAGGACACCAAGGATGCCTATGGTGGCTAATCCCAGGTTGGCCTGACCCATCAAACTAAAAGGCAGATATATGAATATTGGTATAATTAGTAAGGGTATCATTAAAACAAAATGCCTTCCACTTACACCTTGGTAATTGAATGCTGAACCTTTGGAGAGATCCATGTGCTGGTTGTTGTTCGTAGCAAAATGGAGCAGCAACAAGCTATTAACCCCAATATTAAACAAGAAGCATACGGTGTTAATGATCAGAATTTTCAGACCAAAAAAGATGTAAAATGTGGATAAAAGGAAAATGATGGTACTGGTTGACAGCATAAGGAAGTATTTGGCTTTTATATAATCCTTATAAGTATTATTCGCAGTAAGCATCAAATCGAAATGTCCGGACTCCCAGGCAAAGAAGTACAAGCCAAAACTCATCATAAAACCTCCCGAAATGAATACACCAATAAAAATGAGGAAGCCATTCATTTCAAGATAAGTAGGCTTATTATAAAAAAATACGCCATACAGTAGGAACAGAGGCGCCATGAATAGCATGCTTCTGGTGCGTTTGTTTCTTACGCACATTTTAAGCTCGAGCAAGATGAATGTGCCTATTTTTCCGAAGCGGTTGAAAGTGTTAAGGTTTTCCAAACTGCTTTTCTTGTTGGAAGTACTCTTTTCAAACTCTTCCAATGAAAAGTGTTTGTACAGCAATTGGAAATTAAGGTAGTAAGCCAATGCAAAAAGCGCGAGCCCAATCAACAGCCATAATGGTTGACCAATAACATTCATAAACACGCCAGAAGAGATGCTCTCCAGATCAACAATATTGAATTGATTCAGTAGTAGAATACCAGCTACAGTGGCCAAGAAGACGTAAAAGACATATTCGTGCTTTATCTGTACCCTTTTTATGTAGATGGACAGATAATTGACAAATAAGTCACCGACAATTACGATAGCAAATAGCACCCAAAAGGTGGGCGCATCAAGGTGTTGGCGTAAACCCAATGCCAGTGTTAATACAAAACTTATGGGGAGGATATTAAGCGCGTTGAACAACGGTTTGGTGAGTATAAAGTTCACCAGCTTACTTCTTTTAATGGGCAAACTCAGGTAAGGGCTTACCATAAAAGTGGGCAGGTTTTGCAACATGAACCGGGTCATCAGAATGGCCAAAAAGAAATAAAATCCGTAGCGCATTAAACTGGCAATGGGCTGTTCTGAATTCTCGGCTATGTTGGAACCCAGATAAAAACCTAAGCCTAGTAGCTCAAGGAATAAAATAAAGAAAACAAACCCCATGTATATTTTAATCCCCATACTTTTGGAAGCCGCCGCCGATCTCGTGGCTGCTTTCCATTGATGGGATAGCAATGTGAATCTTTTCATAAATGCACTTTTGTATTTTACATATTAGTTTTCATTAAGTCTTGGCTTTGGTACAAGCTGACGACTTCGTTTTCCACATGTCACCTTTCTATGCCAATGTTTTTGGATTGGGGATTGGATATAACATCCATCCAAGCTCCGTCCTCCTGGCCATTGGACGAGCGTAAAAGTATCTGTAAGGCCCTGCCTGTGCAAATGAATAAGGATGACCGTAGAACTAAGCACTTTTTACGGTCTTATTTCATTATCAATATTTTCAGGCTATGGATTTGCCTAAAACTGACCAAAAACTTGATGGGTTAAAAGAGCTTCAACTTAAAAGCGGGGAGCCTGATATCCTTATGTCTGGGATTGTGCTATATGGCATGTTTCACGTACCACCTAGGCTGGATCGATTGCTCTTTTTTTGAAAACGACATTTTCAACTACATCAAAATGATGCACTTAGCATGTGCCATGTAGCTATTGTTGTACTCCTTTGATGTTTCAGTAATAGAGCTTAAATGAGTAGAATTGATTCGTTTCTGCCAGCTTGACGGCAAGGAGATAGTAGTCCTCTTTTGTGTCATAGATGATGTATTCATATTCGTCCCCGGGCTTGCTCATATTCATTCTTGAAACGTTCGTACTTTCAATGAAACTGATCCGAAAATTACAGCCCTTGAATTCAGTTATTTGGAGTTTTGACATCGTTCCGTTCGGAAAAGTATCAATCCAAAGCCCGTCCTTCATCGAAATTTTGACTGTGTCGCCGGTAACATCTATGTAGTACATTCCATCCCGCTCCAACAGTGCTGAGCACTCATCGTCTGAAGTTTGGACTAGTGGCTCCGAATCTAGCAACATCCAGTCACCGAAGTACTCATCCCGACGGTATAATATTGTACTGTATTCCGGACAATTTCTAAGCAGGCTATAATGAACCTTGGTCCAAGCATTATCAATGTCCTCATCCTTCAAGGTTCGTAAGTAGGGATACAAGGAGGATTCCATACCGTACTGTAAGCGAACACTGTCAGGAGTTCCTTCCGAAGGTTCGCCCAAAGCTGAACATAATCTCTCAGCCACAGAATCCGTTTTATGCGTCCTTTGAGCATAGAGGCTAATGGAGGCAATAAGGAATAGTGCTATAAGGGAGAATCTCATTATGTCAATGGTGTACAACGCCTAACTAAAATGAACATGCGCCCCAGTTGCTAAAATCACCAGAGTTTCTTAGTCGCATTGACTTTTCAGAGGGCTCAGTTCGCATATTCATTTTTAGTGTTTGTTGTACACTGGTTTTATTTTTTCATTATTAATCGTGGTGATGTAATTCCACATTTTAATTTCTCTGCTATTTTAAGGCTACGTTCAATCTTTTTATCAACTGATTTAACTTGGTTAACTATATAAATTAAACCTCTCTTGTTGCCATCGGTTAAGGAATCAAATTTGTCTTTTGCTTGTTTGTCAGTCCGAAAAACTTCTTCCAATTCTTCTGGGTAATCAAATTGAAATTCAGAATTGTCTTTTTTTAGTTCAAAATGAATTTCATCCCCTAATTTCAATTTTAGTTTATGTAATATTTTAGTGCCTATATAAATGAAGTAATAACCTTCTTTTTTAGTCATTACAGCGCAGTGGAATTCAATTTCTGAATTTAGATTGCACAGAACTCTTTTTTCCGATTTTAAATCCCCCAAATCAGAATTTTGAGGAATTCTTAAATAGTGCATTCCAGTATTAAATTTTTCTATTTTGCTTTCCATTTTGACTTGTGTACAACACCTAAATAAACACAATTGTGTTTATTTGCCATATAGCGTAAACCTATTCGGGAAGTTTTTAATGTCTATATGCCCATGGTTGCGATTAGTCATTTATCCATTTGTTCATTTGTTCTTTCATGTCTTCATAGTACTCATTACAGTCAAAATCCCTGAACTCCTTCCAATCTAGGTGTTCATCCCTAACGCTCCATTCTTTGCTATATGAATCATTCCCGTTAACGATATCATTTCTATTGATAAGCACTCTTGCCAATTTTCTGTCTACGATGCCAGGTAATCCACGTGTGCATTTAAATGCGTAGAAGGGTTGATAAAAAATGATTCCATCAATTATATCTTGATACTTAATATCCTGGTCATAGATATAGTCAAAACCTGTCAGTCCAAACGGTGTATTTTGAATATCAAAACCGGTTGCTTTTTTTCCTGATATTTCAAATGCCGCATCCCATTTTCCATCAGCAGATAGCTCGATTTTACGGGCTTTACCATATCTTTTGTTTTTCATCTCAGGTGGCACCCAATTGTACCAATTAAAGGCAATGACCTTTGCCTTTTCTCCGTATTTCTCTTTAAGGAAACTACCAACCCTTTTTGTCTTTACTCCCTGATATGTGGTGTTTAGATTAATCGCATGCGGCCTGCTTTGTATGAGTAAAGCCTTTTTGCGGCCATTTACAGGTTTTTGGCTTTCATACAGCGTTACAAAGTTGTGAGCCATAACACTATCTCTAACATTAAATGTGTAGAGGTATTTCTTGGCAAACTCTTGATACTTTTCATGAGTCATGCCATTCCAATCAAATGGACAATCGGTTAAGCCGACGGTTAGCTTCTTTTCTTCAGGCAATGTTTGGTTGATATGATAAATGCCCTTGAGGTATTTAACCATGTTATACTTGTCCCAGATGATATGATAGTCAAGATCCCGGTACAGCTTTACAAACGCTTCCTCAAAGGCTTTATCGTCTTTATAGTTGCCTTTAAGGACCTGATTTGCCAAATCCGTTTGGTTTACGACGCCAATCTCGGTATAAACATGTTCCACGTTATCGATGAATCGAGGGTCACTTAGTATGTCCAGAATCAAGTCATATTGCGTGGTATCCCGGTGGTCTCTTTCACCCAATATGACGATGTCATTGGTTTCGAATAGTTCAAAAATGTAATCTTTCGGCGACTGGTTTTGATTTTGCAGGCACTGAACATATGGCGCTATTTCAGACTGGGCAAAAAGCGCTGAAAATGTTATAAACAGAATTGATGTCAGATACCATTTCATATATGTAATTAGGGGCTGTTCAATTGAGCACAACAGTCTTGGTCATTGAAATGCAGGAGAATATCTTCATTTTTACGAAGTCAGCCTGTATCGAACAGAATTATCGTTATGCCTGCACTTCTCTATTTGCCTCGGTTTTGCGTTTTCCTTTAGTCAGTCGTTTTATAATAAAACAATTCAGGATCTCCTTCATCTAAACCTTCTAGCTTACCTGCAAATAAAAACCCGATTTTGGTCAATGCTTTTTGCATTTGAAGATTAGAGCTATTGGTTGAGGTAAACACCTTATTCGTCTTGCTCTGTTGGCATATAAGGTTCATTGCTTGTCCACCTATCCCCTTCCCTCTATATGCTTCATCTACGATAATGAGCTCTATCCAACCTTGATCAAAAAAGCGATAATCAAATATGACAAAACCAACTGCTCGGTCGTCTACCAAGATGATAAAACACTGATTGTCTCTTATTGCTTTGGTTATCTTCTCTTCTCTCTTCAGTTCAACATGCTCGACTTTATCAAGTCTATAATCAAAGCCAACTACTAATGCTTTATCTTCTATTGTCGCCTGTCTTAAACTAGTTATTTCCATATCAATTTGTGCCTTTTCGATGTGGTTACATATCCACAAAAGTGTCGAACTATTCAAGCTTTACATCATATGATCTAGTTTCAGATCGACACGTTTCTATTGATTATACCAAAGGTTTAAGATATGTCACGGAGGACACTTTTTTATCGATAAATGCTTTAGAGAATATTGATCAAAATCAGCAAACCATTAAATTGGCTTGAAAAAGAAGTGGTAGAAGGCGGAGTCTGGTTATTTTGACGGTTTATCGCAATTGTTGTTATAGGCTTCTACTACTTGCCAAACCTTATTGAGCTCTGATTCTTTTATTTTTGTCCTCAGTTCATCGCAGTCGGCAAAATATCGTTGTAGCACCTTCTTTTTCAACCCAATTATTCCCTGGTCTGCTCGAATGAAATACCGTTCGTTTGCTTTCTTAAGTAAGGCCATTGACCACAATTGGCTATCTCCCTGATCGAACCATTCGAGTTCGTAATGACTCAATTTACCGATGCTTACGACCTTTAAAAAGTAGTGTTGTCCTTGTTTGGAATCCATGTTGTATCGCGGATTAACCAGTGAACTTGGTGGAAAGGCTTGAGGGGTTGATACAGCCAAAAACTTCGGTATTCATTACCATTAACTCGAAAAGATGAAATGCTTTCTCGTTTGTATTTTTTTGTTTTTCCATTGGCATCGGTCAGTCTGACCTTCTTGTAAAATCCTCGATTCACTTCATTTTCGTTTATATACGCCACAGCACCGTATATGCTGTCACCATTGTTGAGTACGATGTAGTCTAACTGTTCAGTGTGCTGAGCGTTTAGCTGAAAATATTGTGAAAAGAGCAGGGTACCGATGAGTAAAAGTGGCTTTATCATGTTTTTCTAAACTGGTGTAGTTAGCATTATTGGAGCAAGAACTGCACCACAATGGGTTTGCTAGGGATGGGATTAATAACATGGCAGCTAACGGTATCGTGTACGACTAGTAGCGGATTTCTACACGCTAACTTTTCAGTTTAGCACTGACCTTTGTTTTATATTCGTACTCTCCTTTCATCACTTAAACCGCTATTACCTATACACAACGTTAGCAACTGGCATTATTTTACTTTCACATTACCATTCGTTCTGATGTAGATAACAGATTCGTTTGCAGAACTATTCGAAATACTATGAATTGCCTTGTCAGTTGAGCCAAAGTAACTGCCTACGTCTAATATCTTAGCTTCATTATCTTCAGGTAATTTATAATTCAGCTCTCCCTTTATAACTACTGAATGTAACACAATTCCATTTGTCTCAACCGTTCCAATATATCCTGCTGGCAGCTTGACGAAAAGACTTTTCAAATCATCAATGTTACTTTCCAATAGAAAACTTATTTGCGCATCACTTTTTAAGTCAATCCAGTTGGTACTTTCGTTATCGAGCCAAACGATATTCGAGGCTTCTATGTTAACAGGCCGTTCGCCACTATCAAAAGCCTCGCTGGTAGGTTTGACGAGATATGGACCCTTGCTTATTTCTACTAAAGCAATAACTTGCTCTCCCTTTGCGGAGGTGATATGAGATTCTCCAAGAGGCTGTGTCCAAAAAGAGCCAGGTGTCATCCACATATTTTCAGCGTTAGGGTCATCATTGTGTATCATTCCTTCAATTACAACAGCCCTGTAGGTGACATTATGAATATGTGGTGGCGAGGAGAATCCATCAACAAATTTTGCTAAAAATCCTGTTGCTACGCTTCCTGCACCTACTCCTTTCCTATCACCCCAAATTGTACCAGCTTGAGGGCTTTGGCTTCCTCTTGCTGGATTCAGCTTTTCCCAAACAATTTCAGAGCTCAATAAAACCTTATTGGTGGGCTTTCTAATTAGTTCTGAACTTTTTATTTCTGCCTTTTGCCTTGGATTTCCGCATGAATACAAAAATCCAGTTAGTAACAATAAATATGTTGTTCTTTTTATCATTTGTAGGGTTAAGTTTTTACTTGTTGCTAGCATCCAAATACACACAATTGTGTTTATCTACCATCTATAGTGACTGGGGTACGTTTCTTTTCCCATATTATTAGAAGCAAAAAACGCCATTTACCGGCCTTTCTAATTTGGTTAGGTCAAGAGAAATTAGGTATTACTTTTTGTCCGATCTCCTCAATCATTTCTTCTGCCCTTCTAGAACCGTACTTTAAATTCAGTATGACGTGATTGACACCATACGCTTCCAATAATTTCAAATGAGTGCTTAAATACCCAGTTCCGGATTTAAAGCCTAGATGAATTGGTGTTGGTTTTGTCTCCGAATCTGTTGTCAAGTCCACATACAAGGATTGCATAAAAGGTTTCCAATCCTCCCCTGCTTTTGTCAAAGCTTGCCTCCATTGTTGCATTACCAATTGTAAGGCCTTGAAATCTCTTGGGTAATACAGCCATCCATCTGAATGTTTCGCAATCCAGTCTAATGACTGTCCGGAATACCCTGTTACCAACATCGGCGTTTTTGGATAATATTTTGGGAGTAAATCTATAGCACCATTGGTAGTACCATAGAATTTTGAGGTATAGCTGGGGAAGTCCCCTTGCAAAGCTTTGATATAAAAGAAGCTATCCCTGAAGAGCTCTGACTTATTCTCTAATTTTTGATTGAAAGCGGGATATTCTATGGGGCGATCCCCGGAAGCCACACCGACAATCAGTCTTTCATTTGAAAGTATTTGAAGACTATTGATTGATTTTGCGGTGTGTACCGGATGGCGCAATGGTAAAATAATACTTGCCGAGCCCAAGGCAATTTCTGCGGTATGATTCATAATATGAGCCATATAAACCCAGGGATCATATAATTGTCCTGCATCTCCAAAAGACGGATCATTGAAAGGAACATCTCTAAACCATAGGGCTTTAAAACCTAAAGCTTCTGCTCGTTTTGCCAGTTGCTCTTGATGTTCCATTGTGGCTATTGAACCGCTATATGCTTCCAATGGAAAAACCAGGCCTAATGTCAACTTCTCTTTGGATGCTATTTTGCCAAAAACACGCATTTACTTGTTCAATATTTTTTCAGTCTCAGAAATCAACATGGCAATCTTCTCTTCATCATAGGCATCTATGTGAGCCTTGCCAAAAGCTCCTTTATCATTATCAAAGTATTTTCCGGTGCTGGTACTATATAGGCTCGAAATAGCTAGTTCATGTAGAATATTAGCACCTTTATCCGCTGAGGACCAATACTGACCGTAAGCCTCTTGAACCATTCTGGTATTCAATAAAGAGCCAGGGTTAACCGCTATGACATTCAGGAAATCAAATTTCTGTGAGAGGTGAAAACTCCACATCGTCAATGCCAATTTGCTCTGTGCGTATGCCTCTTGCTCGGATATCGTTTCCTCACCCTTTAGTGCGGTGATTGAAACAGATGATTGGGCGGCCGAACTCAAATTAATCACTCTTGGCGCGCTGCTTTTTTTCAGGAGGGTTATTAAGTCATGTGTCAATAGATAAGGTGCAAAATAATTGACGGCGAACCTTAAATCTAAACCACCTTGAGTGGACCTAACACTACTTTTAAAAACACCGGCATTGTTGACCAATACATCAATTTTATAAACTTCATCTGATAACCCAGCTATCATCTTTTTGACGCTGGTGAAATCTGATAAATCAGCGGTAAAACCGACTATGTTTTCATTGTTGGAAGATGCTTTTATTTCCGAAACGGTTCTTTGAAGCTTTTCATTGTTTCTTCCATGTAATAGCATTTGATGTCCATCTTTTGCTAATTTAATTGCGGCTAACTTGCCAATACCATCTGTACTTCCAGTTATCAAAATTGTTTTCATAAGACGTTTCTTATATCTAATTTTGAACCACTACTTTTCCCATTGCCTTTCCACTTTCCAAATGCGCGTGTGCACTGCCCACTTCTTCCAACGAAAACAGCTGCTCGTCCAGAATAGGCTTTAAGGCACCACCTTCTACTATTTCCGCAAGCTTTTTTAGTATTTCTCCGTGTTCTTCACGCCTATGGTTGTGCAACATGGGAATCAGCATAAAGACTACGTGTAGCGAAAGTCCTTTAAAATGGGCTAAAGTGAGGTCTAATTCGCACAGGGAAACTGTGGTAGCTACATGTCCATTTAGGGCAGCAGCCTCAAACGAGTTAATCAGGTTTGCTGCACCCACAGAATCATATATGATATCAAAGCCAACTGCATTAGTATGCTTTTGGACATAATCTTCCACCTTTTCTGTCTTATAATTGATAGCAGTTGCACCTAATTCCCTAATAAGTTGCAATTGTTTTTCACCACCTCCGGTAGCATAAACTTTGGCACCAAAGTAGTTAGCCAGTTGTAAGGCTATATGACCAACACCACCAGAGCCACCATGAACCAATACTTTTTGTCCTGACGTGATACCTGCCCGTAACAGCCCTTCATATGCGGTTATACCAACCAATGGTATAGCGGCGGCTTCAGTCATGGAAATGTTTTTCGGCTTTTTAGCAATCAGTCGGCTGTCTGCCGAAATATATTCTGCCAGCGTTCCGGGCAAATCAGCCAGCCCACCAACACAGCCATATACTTCATCTCCAACAGAAAAACCGGTGACGTCAGTTGCAACAGATTCAATGGTGCCGGCAAAGTCCATTCCTAATATGGCTGGAGTATCTGGAGATAAGGGCAAGTCTTTACCCATTTTTCTAATCATGGTATCAACCGTATTGATGCTTGAAGCTGATATTTTGACTAATACCTCCCCGGATTTAGTAGTAGGGTTTTCTACTTCTTGTTTTTCAAATACAGCATTTTCACCGTATTGATTGATTATCATTGCTTTCATGCTAGTGGTATATTTTTTTACTATAAAAATTATAGTTGCAAAACTAATTATAGCATTATACCTTCGCAATAACGGTCAAAAATGATAGTATAGATTTATGGAAACTGTCGCACCTCAAAAGTTCAAATTTCGAGATAAAGAATATCCTTGTTGTGCAAGCTTAACTATGGGAATTATTGGTGGAAAATGGAAAACAGTAATCCTTTTTCATTTAATGAATGAAAAATTAAGGTACAACGAATTACGAAAGGCCATGCCAACCGTTACGGAAAGGACATTGAGTTTGCAGCTTAAATCTTTAGAAGAAGATGGATTGATAAATAGAAAAGTTTACACGTCTAAACCTCCTTTAAAAGTAGAATACTCATTAACTGATTTCGGTAAAACTTTAACTCCGCTAATTCAGTCTATCGCAGATTGGGGTGATTTCGTAGCTGAAAACTGTTCTAAGTAGTGTTCAACATGTAGTATATGTTCTGACCAGAAAGCTTGGGAAAAGCCATTAATGAATTTTGCTAGAAAACCTGTTATGACTGTTTCATTCCTATCTCTCCAAAAAGTCTAATTATCACTATTGGGTATATTACTTTTCGATCATTTTAATTTAAGCTTTTACTCCCGCCAGCACCCAAATAAAAACAATTGCATTTATTTGCCACTGAAATTTTATTCCCCAAAAATAAAATTGGCTGAGAGATTGTCATCAGATACAATCCCTCAGCCAATTTTTGGAATTATGAAGCAATTACTGTCAGCAAGGCATAACTGCTGCTAGTAATAACAACCTACTTTAAAGTTACTGTACGTTCTACTGGATTGAATGGGCTGGCGATGAGCTCACCGTTAGCATCTATAAGCTCCAATTTCACGGTCACTTCACCTAAAGGAAGCCCTTCAATTTGATGAGGAGCCCATTCGTCAATCATGAACTCTGTGCCGTTGATAGTAGCCCTTACCTTATTGCCGTCAGGAGATAGAGTAGTATTCACGAGATAGAAATCCAATAAAAGCTTCTTGGTATCATCACCTTCATAAGTACCCTTAGGTCTGCTGTAGAACATGTGAGGCGCAGAAAGGTCAGCGTCAGAAACAGCTGTCTCCTCTCCCACTGTAACTTTCTGTACGGCAAAGGCATTCGCATTTTTCACTGACTCATGATACGACCTTGAAAGAAACGCCAATACTACATGGCTACCTTCTTCCAGCGATTTAGTGAATGAAGGCTCATAATGCGCCGAATATGGGCCGTTGTTGATAATCAAGTGAATATGTTGTCCTTTGCCAGAATTGGCCAGGCCTTTAGTCTCGGCGTCCGGTGTTTGAGCGCCTAGCTCATAGTTCTCTACGTTAAAATTGAAGCTAACCTCACCTGCTGCTATATTGCCTTCGTCAGTTGGTTCGGTCATACTCAATGAAGCTTCTTCATATGCTGGTGAGTCAGTCACTTTAGAAATAGTAATGGAAGCAGTTTCTTCTTTTACTTCTTGTTCGGTTTCCGTGTCTTGTGTCTCAGCCTCTTGCTCTTTAGCAGGGCCACAGGCTATCATACCAGTGATTATAAATACAATTGCTAAACAGGTAAACAGATTGGTTTTTTGCATGGTTTTAAGTTTTGCTTTTGTGCTAAGTTAATTAACATTCAAATCAATCCAGCGGTTTGCACAACAAAGATGAGACTGACCAAATCGAGGTCACAAATACGATGATAGATATCCAATAATGTACAATGATTACGCTAACCTCAAGCTTAAAGGCAAACCATATTCGTCATGAAATGAGGTTCTATCAAAAGTTGTGCTTAATGATCATCCCGACTCGTCGGGATGACTGACTTCTAAGACAGCCTGGTGCTGATCAATACTCCAAAATGAACTTCGATAGATTCTGATAGTTTTCCAGCCGCAGCTTTTTACGCAACCGGTAGCGCGCCACTTCGACACCGCGCAGAGATACCCCCATCAAGTTGGCTATTTCCTTGGTATCCATTTTAAGTCTCAGGAAGGCACAAAGCTTTTGCTCGCCCGGCGTTAAATCTAGAAACTCATTGGTCAGGCGAGTGAGGAAATCGCCATGTACCCTGTCAAAGTGATATTCGAACTGCTTCCAATCCTCCTGCACTTTTAAAGTGGTATCAATCTCCTTGATGATGCGCTCCAGCGCCTTTTGTGTATCCGAAGACTTACCGTTCACCATCACCTCTTTGATCTCCTCCTTGATGTTTTCCATGAACTCATTTTTCACCACCAGGTTCATAGTAGAAGCGGCCAGGAGGTTGTTTACGTGGCGTAGCTCGGTTTGGGTTTGCTCTTCTTTGAGTGCCTGTACCTCCTTTTGGGTTTCGACCAACTCCTCTTGTTTGGCTTTTTCTATTTTAGAATGTTTGCCTTTATAATATCCACGCTGAAAGCGGTAGGTTAGAAACAAAAAGAACACGATCAATATGGTGTATATAATCTTGGCCGGCAAGCTTTTGAAAAAAGGCGGATTAACCTCCACTCGTATAGGATCACTAGTAACTACTTCACCCAAGTAATTGAATGTTTGCACCAAGAATTCATAATTACCCTCTTTCAGGTTGGTATACTCTTTAATAGTCGTATTGGTCCATTCTCCGTACTCATCATCAAAGCCCTTGAGAAAGTAGCGGAATTGCTGGTTATTTACATCCCTGAACTTGAAGGATTCTACCTCAAATTGCAGCACCCTCGTGCCTTGTGTAATACTGATGGGCTCCATAGTGGCAGATTTACCCTCAAATGGTTTTCTGCCGTATAAAACACTGTCTTCAGCTATATTAAATATCCTATTGATAATAGGTTTGTTTTCGATCGTCAGACGATCTTCCAACGCGGGATTGTAACGAATAAAGCCCTCATTAGCATCGAATAATACACCTTCCTTCACATGCACAGATACACTCAGTAAATCGTTGTTGAAAGACTGCTTCAGTTGAAACAAAGAAGAAGGAACATAGGCAAAATTATTTGGCCCTACCTGCTTGAAAAAGCCTACCAGGTTTTGGGTATAAACGTGCACATTCTTCTGTTTATCCTGAGCAAGCAAGTACACCCAATCCTTTCCAATTGTTTTGGAAAAAAGCTCAGCTTCCACGATAGTATCACGAGCTTGATCAATTTTATAAACTCCCTGTTTTGTGCCCAGGTAAAGATCGTCTTCTATTCTGCTCAAAAAGACATACTCATTTATGGGCAAGTCGTTATATAAATCAGAAACCTTGCTCACCTGAGCCGTTTTCAGTGAATTGTCCAGGTTGAGCTTATACAAGCCTTTGTAGAACTGTCCTACCCAGATGCTCCCTTCTCGGTCTTCTTCGAAAAAGCGGCTGGACTCACTAAAGCCTTCAATTTGTCCTACACTTTCTAGTTCATCCTTATCATTCAGACGAAATAGATGTAAGCCAGAATAGGTGCCACCTATGGCATAGTTAGGATTCGACCTAAGTTGTTTGATCTGCCAGAGGCCGTCAGTGAAAGCGCACCTTCTGGCCTTCCCTCCTTCTAGAATAAATAAACCGGTATGATGACTGGCATAAAGTTTATCATCGATCATCTGCATGCCGTAGGCAGGGCCTTCCGTGCCGTCCAGAAATGCAGCGCTATGGATACCTTCAGGCAGATAGAATATACCATTGGAAGTAGTATAATAAGTGCCATTGTCCATGTCATAAGCCTCATAACCACTTCCCTGTAAGTTGATTTCACGATTGATCAGTCGCATAGGAGAATTGATATCTACCAGCGCGATACCATTTTGCATACCTATCCAAAGGTTACCGGAATGGTCTTGAAATGCCCTCAGACAGGCATTAGAAAGCAGTCCATCATCAGTCGATATGTTTTCGATGAGCCCACTCGTCATGTCAAAAAGGTAGATACCGGCGCGTTGGGTAGAAATGACCAATCGGCTATCCGAGAGCTGCTTGACGTGATTGACATATTTTCCTGCCAGTACAGTCATCAGGTTCGGAAAAACGTCAGAAACATCAAAGGCAGAGGATAGCTCTATCTCTCCTGAATTGTAAAATAGTAGATAACCATCTGACGTAGCGATTACGCCGGCCACAATTTGATTGGATCGTCCCTGGTGCTCGACTACCGAAAGTCCGGCTTCATTGACTTCCAGCAACTGACCGGAAGCACTTTGGGTAAATAGATCGTTACCCGTGAAGAATGACCTATTAAGCCCTTCTTTATGATCAAGTACCGTTATTGATTGCCCATCAAATACATATATGCCCTGGAAAGTACAGAAGTACACTTTAGAATTATGTAGATAAACATCCCAAACCTCATCGAAATCCCGAGACTGGTCGGGAATTCTATCGATCAGGGAAACATATTCCCAATCCTGCTCAAAGTACCCAAAATCGCTCTGCATACCGACATAAAGCCGATTTGAATTCTCATCAAATACCAGAGACCGCTGTTTCTTACCTGTATTGAAAGCATGTTTACCCCACTCAGTTCCATTGAAAGAAAGTATACCAAGGTTGTTAGCCACGAACAAGCTCATGTCTCTATTCTGAGCAAAATCGATATTCTGTATACCTCCTTTATACTCTGATGTGGTGAAGTTTTTAATAGGATACTTTCCGGTGGCGCCAGTGACCGGAGATAACAACATCAAGCTTACAACTGTGCAAAAAATAAAGTGTCGTATACTTACCTGTACTATCATGTATAATGCGTTGTGCAGTAAATATATGCATTTAAAGCCGTTTCACACGATTTCGTTGGAATTTTGTAGTAGTCCCTGAAGAGAATTGATGTAGTGAAATTTTAGGAAGAACGTCATTAATAATACTACTTGGGAAAATCTTTTTACCTAAGATGAGGTGGAAAGAATCTCAGTGAGTAAACCCAATATTAAACCCACTGAGATACTCAACTAATTATAAACCCAAATTGAACCCTTATATGAAAAACCTTTACGTAGCGCTAGCGCTCCTGCTGCTGGCGTCTGTCGTCCATGCCCAATCCGATCAGGTGTCGGTGGTGGACGATAGTGATGGAATCAGATTGGTCGTGAATGGCAAAGACTTCATGGTCAATGGAATGAACTGGGATTACTTCCCCGTAGGCACCAATTTCAATTACAGTTTGTGGAACCAACCCGAAGAGGTGATTAAAGGCGCTCTTGATTACGAAATGGCCTTTCTTCAGAATATGGGTGTCAACACCATCAGGGTGTACACTGGTATTCCACCCAAATGGATTACCTACATCTATGAAAACTATGGTATTTACACCATGCTCAATCACGCCTTCGGTCGTTATGGCCTTACCCTCGATGGTACTTGGTTTCCGAATACGGAATATGCCGACCCAAGGGTAAGAAAGGTACTATTAAAAGAAACCACGGAGTTAGTGCAAGAATACAAAGACACTCCCGGTCTTCTTTTATTCCTTTTAGGTAACGAGAACAATTACGGTCTATTCTGGGAAGGAGCCGAAACAGAGGATATTCCTATTGAGGACCGAAAGTCAACTACCCGGGCAAGAGCCATGTACAAGCTCTTTAACGAAGCCACAGTTGCTATGAAAGCGGTGGATACTTCACACCCCATTGCGATTTGTAATGGTGACTTACTCTTTCTTGACATCATCAGGGAAGAATGTAGAGACATCGACATATTCGGTACTAACATGTACCGCGGTGTTTCCTTTGGAGATGCCTTCAGCAGGGTCAGAGCAGAGCTAAACAAGCCTATCTTATTTACTGAGTTTGGTGCAGATGCATTCAATGCTGCAGAGAATAAGGAAGACCAAGAGGCGCAAGCTTACTACATGCTTGGCAACTGGAAAGAAATATATGAGAACGCAGCTGGCCTTGGACTAGCTGATAATTCCATTGGAGGTTTTACTTTCCAATTTAGTGATGGATGGTGGAAATATGGGCAAACCACTAACCTTGACCTTCACGATAACAATGCATCATGGGCTAACGGTGGTTACTTGAGAGATTTTGAAGTGGGTGAAAACAATATGAACGAAGAGTGGTTCGGGATCTGTGCCAAAGGACAAACCGATTCTCGTGGTTTATATCAGTTATATCCCAGAGCAGCATATTACACACTGAGAGAAGCACACAAGCTGAATCCTTACCTTGATGGCATAACGCTTGAAGTCATTCGCGATCATTTCACCAGCGTCAAGTTGGCTGATGCCATGATCAAGGCCAGAAGTGATAAAGCATCACTACTAGGAGAAAAAGGCGGAAAGATCAGACTGAGTCAACTCAGAGCGGAGATCACCACTTTCAATACAGGAGGAACTCTAATCACCACTCCTGATGATCCGGACCCAACTAACCCCGTATTTCCCAACCAACTAGGTTTCGATAACATGGAGTCCTACTTCGTTGGATTCGAAGCCAACCCTGCTCCTAACGTTCGGGCCAATGTGACTATGAACTTGCTTGGGAACGTTGCCGAAAACCCAATCAACGAACTCTTTTATGAAAGCTTTGGCCGAAACCAATCCATACCCGTACTAAACGCGCAACCTGAGTTGGCTCAATTGAATCGCGTACGTGTATACCAGGCAGAATACTCATGGAATCACAGACTATTCGAACTGCAAGGTTTCTACCGGACCGGACACAACCATTGGGGCTATGAAGGCGATTTCTTCGGTCTATACCAAGAAGCCAACTACGGCCCCAACATTGATATCTACAATGGTTTGGCTCCGAATGGATTAGAGATTACAGGAAAGAAATACCTGGAAGGCTTGAAAGTGGCTTATGGTCGTGAACTATGGTGGGCAGCTAACCCTGCCATACTAGTAAAGTATAACCGAGAATTAGCTGATATAGAATTCACCGGTATTTTCCACGAAGATATTCAGGCTCCGGGAGCGGCTGTCAGTTCTATCGCTGTACCTCAGCCAAGAACAAGAAGGTTAACACTGAGTGCGGAAAAGGAACTCGGTAAGTTGACCATACAAGCTGGCGGTATCTGGGGAGGTCAACCACTGGTGGGTAGAGAATTTCAGTTCGTACGCGGAAGCGAGGGCAACCGCCAGATATTCACCGATCAAATACAATCTTCGGATACATGGGGTGGTAAAGTAAGAGTGACGTATGAAGGTGGGCGTCTCAATTGGTATGCTTCAGCAGCCTCTCAAGGACTAGTGGCCAATGGAGGAGGAGATAACACCATAACCTTTACAGGTTGGAGACTTAAAGACAGCGGCAGTGGTAACCAAAACAATTTCCTCACTGGATTCACCTACTCTGTAGGCAAATTGCAAATCGCACCGAACTTCTTATGGCAAAAGCCATTGGTTGATCCTATTCCGGGCGATGCGCCTGCACCAGCCAGACTTCGTAATATCATAGATGATCCATTTGTGGTAAGGGCTAACAGAGAGACGATCGGTGGAGAGTTATTATTGACATTTGACCCTACGCCAGCCACTTGGATGTATGAGTGGGACAATGACAGAGCGGAAGACGCTGAACTGGCTGCTAGTTTAGGATTCGTGTACAGACACTTGCCTACCTCTCAAGATGCGGCCATCATTTTCCCAGGCACAGGCAGGATACCTATAGCAGCCGATGGTGCTCCGCCTGCCTTAGACTTATGGGAAGTTAATGCCCGAATCGTATCGAAATTAGGTCCTGAGTTGGGAATGATTGCTTTACTCTACGGAGGAAATGGTCAAGCCAATGGTCCTGATCCACGTACTGTAGAAAGATATGGACTTGACTACAGGCTCATCTACAAGAGGTTAAAGTTTTCATCCCATTTCAAGATCAACGATTGGGGCCCATTCGATTACCATCGTGATTTTAACTTGACCTTCCCTTTACAGGTAATGGCTGATATCTCGACTTCGGTTGGAAGACCTGATTGGTTCATATTGCCAAGTACTACTATCGGTATGCGCTTCATGTGGCGTTCATTGGACGAGAATTCCCCTCGTTACCTTCCCAATCAAACGGAGGAGTTTGCCACCTCGCCTATCATAAGCCCTGTCGGGTTCCCTGACGGAAGTGAGTGGGAAATAAGGACTTATGTACACATCAATATTGGGCAATAACAGCAGAGAAAAATGAAAAACATAAGAATAATAAGTTTAAAAGTTAGCTTGGTCTTAGGGCTGATGCTAGCAGTCAGTACTAGCTGTGAAAGAAGTGTTTCTGAAGATGTAGAATTCGCTACTTTCAGCCAAAACGGAGATATATTCATTGATGGCTTTGTAGGCTTAGGTACCGATTTCTTCTTTCCATTCATCGGTGACGGGGCAAAGGCAGATGTCTTTTCGGTAGATGAAGAGATGGGTTTTGAAAGTGAATCTTCGATACGTATTGATGTACCGAATGCAGATGACCCAGCCGGAAGTTTTGCCGGCGCAAATTTCATCATCGACGGTTCAGCGCGTAACCTAACCAACTTTGACGCCCTTACATTCTATGCCAGGGCTTCACAAGCCGCCACCATTGGAACCATAGGTTTTGGAGCTGAATTCAGGGTAGCCGCATTAGACTTAGACCTGACTACCCGTTGGCAGAAATACATTATACCTATTCCGGACCCTTCCAAGTTGGTTGAAGTAAGGAACGTTTTTGGGTTTTCTGCCGGAGGTATTGGCCCCGAAGGACAAGAAGTGGGCTATACCTTCTGGATTGATGATCTAAGGTTTGAAAAGTTAGGCACTATTGCACAACCACGCCCCTCAATTCTAATTGGTCAAGATGTGGTGACGGATGTGTTCATAGGTCAAGAATTTATCTTATTCCCATTCTTGCAGACTTTCAATTTACCCACTGGAGTAGATGAAACCTTTTTGGTCGAACCCTCCTATTACACTTTCGCCACATCTGATCAAAATGTAGCCAGAGTCAATGAATCTGGTGTAGTTACTTTTTTGAGAGAAGGGACAGCAGAGATAACGGCCATATTGAATGGTGTAGAAGCAGAAGGCTCTTTGACAGCGAATGTAGTGGGAGAATTTGAGACGGCGCCCACACCTCCGGCGAGGAACCCTGAAGATGTAATTTCAATTTTCAGCGAGGCATACGATAATGTTACAGGCCTTAACCTTGTTGTGTTTAACAATCCTGAACTACAAGTAAGTACATCGTTTTTCAATGATGATATTGTCGTCAATTACGCCAACTTAAGTTTTGTTGGTCTTGGGTGGGATGGCACTGAAGATGTCTCCGGTTTTGACTCTCTACATATTGACATCCAGGTCAACCAAAGCTTTTCCCCTTCTGACATACTAACTGTTCAAATCATTGATTTTGGTCCTAATAACAGTGATGATGGACCAACCGGAGATGATTCCGGAGGTGGATATAACATTTCCGGCTCCGAATTAGAAGAAGGCCAGTGGATTGGTATCGATATACCGATCAACGGATTCACCCAACCTACTGCACTTTTTCCAGGTTCACCTAACCTAAATAATGTAGCGCGAATCGCATTCGTGGGAGGAGGTATAACAGACATATTAGTAGATAATATCTATTTCTATAAGTAAGGGATAAACTTTAATAATGATGGACAAGATAAATAAATATACAAGAGGGGTGAGCGCCGCATTATCGATTACCCTCCTTTCAATCACAGCACTTATCGTATCTAGTTGTGATGAAACACAAGAAATCACAACCCTTGACACCATTGTCATGCAGGATGAATTCGATGTGGATGGTGCACCTGATAGCGAGATGTGGGGTTTCGACATTGGCAACGGCCCTAACGGTGACGGATGGGGAAACCAGGAACTGCAGTATTATACCAATAGAACTGAAAATGTCGAAGTACAGAATGGCTTTCTATTGATCACTGCCAGGCAAGAGAATTTCGAAGGCTCAGCTTTTACTTCAGCCAGGCTATTGACTCAGGATCGTTTTGAACAGCAATATGGCAGATTTGAAGCCAGAATGAGGCTTCCATTTGGTCAGGGAATGTGGCCAGCCTTCTGGATGTTGGGCGCCGATATTGATGAGAATCCATGGCCCGCGGCCGGTGAAATAGACATCATGGAATATCGTGGTCAGGATCCTAGCATCATTCTAGGCAGTGTCCATGGACCGGGCTATTCTGGTGGAGAGGCCATTACCAAAGAATTTGAATTAACGGGCGACCGCTTTGATACGGGTTTTCATGTATTCGGAATCGAATGGGGACCTGACTTTGTCAATTACTACGTCGATGATGTATTGTACAGCCAGATTACACGAGACGATGTACCTGGAGAGTGGGTTTTTGACAAGCCATTCTTCATCTTGATCAACCTGGCTGTGGGTGGCACATTCGTGGGCTCTCCAAATGCCCAGACCGTCTTTCCACAGACGATGTTAATCGATTATGTACGAGTGTATGAATAAGAATTTGAAAAAAATAAGCATCAATACAATGAAAATATTATTAAGAAATATCAGAATGATTGCACTGGTAGTTATGGTTGCCAGTTTAATGACGAGTTGTGATGACGATGACCAAGCACTTCCTCAAGTAGTATCTGGATTTACCCAAACCATAGATCAGAATACGGGTACGGTTACTTTTATCAATACTTCAGAGAACGCAGATGACTTTTCCTGGGATTTTGGCGATGGCGTAACATCGACTGTCATAAACCCAATCAGGTCCTATGTGAGCGGAACATACACGGTAGTGTTGACGGCCACTAACATAGCCGGTGGTAATGACACTTTTGAAGATACCTTCACCATTACGATCCCGCAACGATTTAACAGCGGGCTAGCGGCTAACGGTGACTTTGAAGATGGCGGCTTAGGATGGAGTGGTAACGCGCTTAATGTACAAACTGAAGGTGGCAACAGCTTTAACTTCGCCAACGTAGAGACGGCAGGAGATGCGTTTAACGTCAATCTGAGCCAGGTATTAGAACTTACACAAGGTGAAGATTATATTTTGACTTTTGACGCCTCATCTGACCGGGAAAGAACAATAATCGCCGGTATTGGACTGAATGCAGCGCCATTCAGCAACGACAGTGAAACAGTCACTCTCACCACACAAACCCAAATGTTCTCCCTGAATCTTAGTGCCGCTGGTTTCGGTGGAGCCAATAGCCGCATTCTGTTCGATATGGGCGCAGATGTAGGTACGGTTGTTATTGATAATGTAGCGCTTATCGTAGATCCCGACGGTGGCGGAGGCGGAGGAGGTGACGACACTACTGCACCAGTAATCACGTTGAACGGAGATGCCACTATCAACATCACAGAAGGAGATACATTCACTGACCCTGGTGCCATGGCTACGGATGACACTGATGGAGATATTTCAGGTAATATAGTAGTGGGCGGACAAGCTGTCGCTAATGGTACCGTAGGCACCTATGTAATCACCTACAATGTCAGTGACGCAGCTGGTAACCCAGCAACAGAAGTCACAAGAACGGTAAACGTAACCGCTTTCGAAGATGGATTATTAACCAATGGTTCATTCCAGGCCGGTGCTGATCCATGGACTATTGGCGTGGGAACAGACCCAGTACCTACAGCCACTGAAGACGGCAACATTTTCTACTCTGTAGATGTGATGGCGGCCGGACAGGCATTTAGTGTAAACATGTCACAGAAACTAGAAATCGTCCAGGACGAGACTTATGTACTCACTTTTGATGCATGGTCAGACGTATCAAGGCCTATTATAGCGGGTATAGGGCTGAGTGGTGGAACTTTCGCTAACACCACCGAGGAATTCGATATCAATACGACTCGCCAGACTTATACTGCTACATTGACTGCTACCGGATTTGGTGCGGCAGACGCAAGGGTGCTATTTGATCTAGGAGCCGCCATAGGTGTAGTAAACATTGACAACGTATCGCTTGTAGTTGATGGCTCAGGCGGCGGTGGCGGTGGCGGCGGAGGAGGCTCCGATAGTGGCCTTGCTTCCAATGGTGACTTTGAAACCGGCGACGCTACCGGTTGGGCCTTATTCCAGAATGGAGGAACTGCAGAGATAGACAATACACTCAACAATGGTGGTTCATTCTCCGGTAGACTAGTAATCGCCGCACCGGGTAACCCAGCTTTCAAACAAGAAAGAATTGGTCAGGGAACAGTGGTTGCAGGCGACGTTGTGCAAGTTCAGTTTGATCACATAGGAAGCGTAACTCAACCTGGAGCTGTATTCAATGTAATACTCTTCGGAGAAGGTGCAGGAGGTGCTTCTTTCACGCATGTCTTTAATCCGGCTCCTGTGCTATCAAGTGGTTGGACAACCTTTACGGGCACATTTGCTATACCTGGAGGAACTGACGTAAGTGAAGGCATTTCATTCCTGATAGAAGCCGTATGCGGAGGTGATGCTGGTTGTAGTGTGACCGCCAATATCGACAATGTATCTGTAACACTTAACCCGTAAAAAATCCAATAGAATTGGCCAATTAAGATTGATCTTTCTGCTACTACGTGTGTGAAACACACAGATCAGACAGGATGGATACATAGTGGACATTTCGGAGATAGGGTTAATGAGTCGGTTGTTTCTTCACAACCGATGATTACAAACTAAGAGAAGATGATCTGGACAGTCGTGCGCGAGACGCGCACGGCTATTCCGGACACCTGACGACCCAGGCTCATATCGTAAAATGCCATGCGATGGACTTGCAACAAACGTACCCTATCCAATTGTTAGACATAACAGGTTGTATGTAGAAATACCTGTAACAGGCAAAAGATCATTTCACCATTGGAATGCTGTTGGGTCTTTCAACCCAAGAGTTTTGAATTTGGAAACAAATCGCCAAGTGGAAACACTCGGCCATACTGAATAGAAGTGAGTCTTTCAAAGGGAATCTTCCATGCTTCTGTGTCTCAAAGACGGATTAACTCCGATCAAATAGGTTCGATCGTGAATACCAATAATTATTCAACAGGCGTAAAGTGACAAGCGTCATTCAAAGAGACACCAATGAAAGTGAAAATAACCAGTTTCAATCTTAATATAAGCAGGCAATAGCTCACACCCAGTTAAAATTATGAGAACTGAACTCAAACCAGAACAACAAGCAAAAAACACTGACAAGCAAGTGGATCTACAACAGGTGAACATCGACGGAGAGGATTATTTTATGATATCCAATTGCGAAGAAATGCGCCCATTTTTTATGAGCATCGTAAGTGATTCCAATCATTGGATGTTTATAGGGAGCAATGGCGGACTAAGTGCGGGAAGAAAGAACTCCGAGTTCTCCCTGTTCCCTTATTACACAGACGATAAGATCATAGAATCAGCCGAGATCACGGGCAGTAAGTCCATATTTTTGGCTAAGAAGGACGGCAAAGACCACGTTTGGGAACCGTTCTCTATCAGGTATGCTTCCCACTACCACATCAGCCGAAACCTCTATAAGAATGTTTATGGTAACAAAATCATGTTCGAGGAAGTAAACCACGACCTCAAACTCTCTTTTAGATATCAGTGGAATTCGAGTAATGGTTATGGCTTTGTCAAGAAAAGCAAGCTGGCCAACTTTGGCGAGCAAGAGATCGACATCACTTTACTCGACGGTTTACAAAATATATTACCCTTGGGTGTGGGCAGTGCGCTTCAGAATGCACAAAGCAACCTTGTAGATGCCTACAAAAGAAGTGAATTAGACAAGGAAAGCGGCTTAGGTGTATTTGCACTAAGCGCCATTATTGTAGATAAAGCTGAACCCAGTGAGGCGCTAAAAGCCAATGTGGCCTGGTCTTGCGGGCTCAATAATCCTAAATACCTCCTCTCCTCTTTTCAACTAGATCGTTTTAGACACGGTACGCCCCTTGAGCAGGAAGAAGACGTGAAAGCTGAAAAAGGGGCCTATTTTGTTTACGAGCAAACGGCCCTTTTGCCGGGACAAACCAAAGATTGGATGATTGTGGCCAACGTCAACCAAAATATGGCTGGCATTACCCAATTGACAGAAGCGATCAAAAACGACGATCGAATCGCCGACAAAGTGAACGAAGACATTGAGTTAGGCACTGAAAGGCTTATTGGCTTAACTGCAGCTTCAGATGGACTACAACTGTCTCAGGATAAATTCAGGGATACAAGGCACTTCTCCAACACCCTTTTCAATATCATGAGAGGTGGTATTTTCGACAGCAATTATGAAATAGAAAAGACAGACTTTACCGAATACATAGCACAAGCGAACAAGGAAGTGGCCCGTTCTTGTGCAGAAGTGATTGACCAATTACCAGAAGTCTTCTCATTAGCCAAGCTTAAAGAGATTTCTACTGCCACTGACAGTAAAGCCTTTAGAAGGCTATGCCTTGAGTATTTACCACTTAAGTTTAGCCGTAGGCACGGTGATCCTAGCCGACCCTGGAACCGCTTCTCCATCAATACTCACGATGAAAATGGCGCAAAGATTCTGGACTACGAAGGCAACTGGAGAGACATCTTTCAGAATTGGGAAGCATTAGCCCACTCCTACCCTGAATTCATCGAAGGCATGATATTCAGGTTCTTAAACGCTTCAACCTTTGATGGTTACAATCCATATCGGATCACTAAAAACGGCATCGATTGGGAGAAAATTGAACCAGATGACCCTTGGTCTTATATAGGCTACTGGGGAGATCATCAGATCATCTATTTGCTTAAATTCTTAGAGTTCGCCGAAGATCGGTTCCCCGGCCACTTGGAAAGCTATTTTAACGAAGAGCTATTCGTTTATGCCAATGTACCTTATAGAATAAAGCCCTACGATCAACTATTAATCAACCCGAAAGATACTATTGATTTCGACCAGGCTGTTGATGATGCTATTGGCGGCCAATCAGCGGCCATAGGTGCTGATAGCGTACTGTTGAAAGATAACAGTGGCGCTGTCGTACAGGTTAATTTCGTAGAGAAGATCTTAGCCACTGTACTGGCCAAGATGTCCAACTTCATTCCCGAAGGAGGCATTTGGATGAATACACAACGCCCTGAATGGAACGATGCTAACAATGCACTAGTGGGTAATGGCGTATCGATGGTCACGCTTTACTACTTAACAAGATTTCTCAAATTTAGCAACAGGCTATTCAGTAACGTAAATACATCATCAATTGCCGTTTCAAGCGAGCTTAAGTCATTCTTTGATCAGGTCAACAGCACATTGGAAGCCCATAAAGGTTTGCTATCTGGTTCTATCAATGATCAAGACCGTAAGCATGTCTTAGACGGATTAGGTCAAGCTGCCAGCGATTACAGACATCACATTTATGATCAATCATTCAACGGTAGTAAGCAGACCCTGACGATAGAAGAACTGATACAATTTACTGAACTGTCTATCAGTTACTTAGATCATTCACTTCAAGCCAACAAAAGGCCGGACGGTCTTTATCATGCTTACAACCTGATGTCGGTGGTAGGTGATGATCAGGTATCTATATCCTATCTGGATGAAATGCTGGAAGGTCAGGTAGCGGTGCTCAGTAGCGGCAACTTACCTTCCGAGGAGGCCTTGGCCGTCTTGGATGCGCTAAAGTCCAGCGCACTCTTCAGACCAGATCAATACAGTTACATTCTATATCCGAACAAGCAATTACCGAGCTTTTTCGAAAGGAATAATATCCCCACTTCGGCAGTTGAGAATTCTAGATTATTGAAAAAGCTAGTTGAAGACGGCGATATTCAAATCATTCAAAAGGATATCAACGGCGTTTATCACTTCAATGGCAACTTCAAAAATGCCAATGATCTTAAGGCAGAGTTAGCATGTCATGCTAGCGGTCAATATGCCCAATTGGTAGAAGAAGGTCAAGACCATGTACTTGAGCTATTTGAGCAAGTATTCAATCATAAAGCATTCACAGGCCGTTCAGGCACTTTCTATGGATATGAAGGCCTCGGTTCTATCTATTGGCACATGGTTTCTAAGCTGCTTTTGGCTGTACAAGAATGCTGCCTCAGAGCCATTAAAGAGCAAGCGAGCGATGAAGTCATAGGCCGTTTATTAGAACACTATTACGAAATCAATGAGGGTATTGGCGTGCATAAACCACCAACACTTTATGGGGCCTTTCCTACTGACCCTTACTCACATACGCCAGCCAGCAAAGGTGCTCAACAGCCGGGCATGACCGGGCAGGTAAAAGAAGATATCCTTTGTCGCTTTGGAGAATTAGGAGTCGAGGTAAACGGAGGTAAGCTCACCTTCAACCCTTGTATGCTGCGTAAAGGTGAATTCCTGAAAGAGGCTCAAGCTTTTGAATACTTGTCCGTGGCCTGTGACCGAAAGCAGATCAGCGTTGAACCCAATGAGCTTTGCTTCACTTATTGCCAAGTACCGATTACTTATAGGTGTTCTAACGAAGACAAGCTAGAGGTGACTTTCCAGCATGGCGAGTCGTCTACTATCGAAGGCTTAGTACTGGATAACGAGACCAGTTCAAAGATCTTCAAAAGAAGCGGTGAGGTGAACCGTATTGTGGCATACATCAATGAAGGGATGCTGAAATGATCCAGGCATTATGGCAATAGAAAGATTAAATAAATGAATTAACATAAGCTTATAACTAATTGACATACAATATTTTAAATGAAAATGCTATGACTTATCAAGACCAAAATACAACACTATGAGATGGGTATTGAAAATATGGATAGTATGCATTTGCTTAGGCGTTGTACTTTCCTGCAGTCAGCAGAAAAATCAAACAGAACAAGAAGAAGAACCGATTAAAAAGAAAGAAGTGACAGCACGTGATATTTTAGGCAATCCAGATTATCTGGCGATTTCATATGGGGGATATCGAGAAAAGAGTAGAGATGCGCAACCGACGGTAGCGCAACTCAAGGATGATATGAAAATACTACATGCCATGGGCATTAAGTTCCTCAGGACATACAACGTCCAATTGCCTCATGCTTCTAATGTACTCAAGGCCATAACCGAGCTAAAGCAAGCAGACCCTGATTTTGAAATGTACGTGATGCTAGGCGCATGGATCGATTGCAAAAATGCCTGGACAGATCAAGAGCCAGACCATGATGTGGAAAGTGAACAAAATGAAGGTGAAATTGAAAGGGCTGTAGCGCTGGCCAATCAGTATCCGGACATCGTTAAGGTACTGGCCGTAGGCAATGAAGCAATGGTCAAATGGGCAGCAAGCTATTATGTACAGCCTTCTGTCATTCTCAAATGGGTCAATCATTTACAAAGCCTCAAAGAAGAGGGTAAACTTCCACAAGACCTATGGATTACCTGCTCGGATGATTTCGCATCATGGGGTGGCGGTGATCCATTATATCACACGGAAGACCTTGAGAAGCTATACCAAGCAGTAGACTACATATCTATTCATACTTATCCCTATCACAATTCGCATTACAATCCTCAATTCTGGCATGTACCAGAAGGCGAGCAGGATTTATCAACCATAGAGCAGGCTGATGCAGCCATGTTGCGTGCACTTGATTTTGCCAGGAACCAATACGATTCGGTTACTTCCTACATGAAAAGCCTTGGTGTCGATAAGCCAATTCATATTGGGGAAACAGGATGGGCTACCATATCTGATGGGCTTTATGGCCCGGATGGTTCTAAAGCCACTGACGAATACAAGCAAGGATTGTATTACAAGCATATGCGTGAATGGACAGACAAAGCGGGTATTTCATGCTTCTATTTTGAGGCGTTTAATGAGCAGTGGAAAGATGCAGGCAATCCTATTGGTTCAGAGAATCACTTTGGACTATTTACCCTGGATGGGCAAGCCAAGTACCCCATTTGGGATTTGGTTGATCAGGGTATTTTCAATGACCTAACACGAGATGGCAATACAATTAAAAAAACTTATGATGGTAATGAGGAGACTTTGAAAGCTGAGGTGATGGCACCACCCATAAGTCAGGCATCTGGAATTACTAACTAACCTTTACCATGAAAATCAACCCAAATTATGTATTTGTTTTTTTCATCATCACCATGCTAAGCTCCTGTGACTCAAAAGTCAAAAAGCTGGAGATAGAAGTGTATGAAACCAGCGCCAATGGCAATAAGCTTACTCAACTAACCCAGTTCGAGGAGTCGACAGATGCCATTAGCTTAAGCATCCTTCCGGATCAGGAATATCAGACCATTACCGGATTTGGTGGCTCTTTTACAGAATCTACGGCCTATCTGGTCAATAAGCTAGGTGAGGAAAACAGGGATAAGGTGATAGAGGCTTACTTTGGCGAAAGTGGTGCACGGTATTCTCTGACCAGAACCCACATGAACTCTTGTGACTTCTCTCTGAGTAACTATTCCTACGCACCAGTAGCCAGTGATACCGCACTGACCAGTTTCTCCATTGATGAGGACAAGGACGACATCATCCCCATGATCAAAGCTGCGATGGCCAAATCAAAAGACGGCTTCAAGATCATGACCTCGCCGTGGACAGCACCGCCCTGGATGAAGGATAACAATAGTTGGGTGGGTGGCAAATTGCTGCCTGAGTACTACGATACCTGGGCGCTATTCTTCTCCAAGTATGTAGATGCCTATAAGACTGAAGGCATTGATATCTGGGGCTTCACGGTAGAAAATGAGCCTCTGGGCAATGGTAACAATTGGGAAAGCATGCATTTCACTCCTCAAGAGATGAACCAATTTGTACAGCACCATCTCGGGCCAAAACTTGAGGCCGACGGTAAAGGCGATATCAAAATCCTTGGATACGATCAGAATCGGGAGCATCTGAAAGAATGGGTAGACGAGATGTACAAGGACGAGAATACGTCAAAATACTACGGCGGAACGGCCATACACTGGTACGCCAGCACTTACGAAGTTTTCCCTGAAGCATTACAGTATGCGCATAGAAAAGCGCCTAACAAGCACTTGATACAGTCAGAAGCTTGCGTCGATGCGGAAGTACCCAAATGGCAAGATGATGCCTGGTATTGGTCAAAAGAGGCTACTGATTGGGGCTGGGATTGGGCACCGGAAGAAGACAAGAAGTTTCATCCTAAATATGTGCCGGTCTATCGCTATGCCCGGGATATTATTGGCTGCTTGAATAACTGGGTAGACGGTTGGGTAGATTGGAACATGGTGTTGGATAAGCAAGGTGGCCCTAACTGGTTTAAAAACTGGTGCGTGGCTCCGGTTATTGTTGACCCGGAAGCGGATGAGGTCTACTTCACCCCTATTTATTATACCCTGAGCCACTTTAGCAAGTACATCAGGCCTGGCGCCAAGCGAATAGGCCTTGAAATGTCAGATGCGTCGATTATGGCCACGGCAGCCCAAAACCCGGATGGGTCTATCGCAATCGTGCTTTTTAACCCTACAGAAGAAAAGAAAAACTTAACAGTCAGTTTAGGCGAGCTATCATCCCCTGTTTCTATCGATCAGCGCGCCATTCAAACTATTCTTATAGCTAATTAACCTACTAAGTGAAATGAGCGATTCTACTACAATTACCAAACAGGTGCCCCTAGGGCATAAGATCGCCTTTGGTTTCGGAATGCTTGCTAACCAGATGTTTCCGGCAGCGCTGGGCATATTCATGGTAGTGCTGGTCCAGAACCTTGGCTTTCCCGGATGGATGTGGGGCATTGTATATTTCTTGCCGCGTATCTCCGATGCTTTTACTGACCCCATCATGGGTTTCATCTCTGACAACACGAAATCCAAATGGGGACGGCGAAGGCAATATGTCCTGCTGGGCGCGGTAGTAATGGGTGTCGCCTTTTCTATCATGTGGCAATTGTATAGTGAGAATAGTGTAAACTACAATTTCACCTATTTCCTACTTTGGTCTTTTGCTTTCTACATTGGTATCACCATTTTCAGTGTTCCTTACGTAGCCATGGGTTACGAAATGAGCAACGACTTTCATGAACGTACCCAGATCATGGCCATAGCTCAACTTATCGGCCAGTTAGCATGGGTAATTGCACCGACCTTCTGGATCATCATGTATGATCCTGATTGGTTTCCTTCGGCCGAGGCTGCTACTCGTGAACTGTCTATATGGGTAGGCGCAGTCTTCGCTGTATGTGCGATGATCCCGGCTTTGTTTATCCCTAGTAAGTCCACATTGAATGAAAACTATTCCCCACTCTCTTTTGGTAATATTGGAAAAAGCTTCAAAGAAATTTTACGTGGTTTTGTAGAAGCCTTTTCTTCCCGTCCTTTTCGCAAGCTATGTATCGCCACATTCTTGATTTATAATTCTTTCATGACCATAGCCGGCTTTTCTTTCTTCATTATTGTCTGGTACCTATTTAATGGTAATACGGAAGCGGCAAGTTATTGGCCCACCGTTTTTGGTAGTGCCGGAGCAGCGGTAACAACCGTTTTCGTTATCCCGGTAGTGGCCTTCATGTCTAAGAAGATGGGTAAAAAGAAGGCCTTTATGATATCCCAAAGCATATCCCTTCTTGGATATACTTCTCTGTGGTTCTTATTTGTGCCGGGCAAACCCTGGATGTTCATTTTTGCCCTGCCTTTTCATTCCTTCGGTATTGGTAGTTTGTTCGTGTTAATGATGTCAATGACGGCTGACGTGATTGATTTGGATGAGTTGAATCATGGTATCAGAAGAGAGGGTGTATTTGGTGCTATCTATTGGTATATGGTGAAGTTTGGATTCGCCATTGCGGGAGGACTAAGTGGAGTGATTTTAACTGTAGTAGGCTTCGATGGCAATCTGGAAGTACAACCAGAGGGAGCAGTAGATGGATTGCGACTCTTTTTCTCCGGTCTGCCCATGCTTGGAACTATAATAGCCATATTCGTAATGCGCAATTATGGCGTAGATGAAAAACGGGCCAATGAAATACGGGCAGAGCTAGAAAGACGCAAAGCACCTAAAAAGAAGAGTTCATCATTCTATCAAACCGAAAAGCTGCAGTCACTCATACAATCCACATTACCTGTTAAGCTGGATACCGATGTCGATTTCGCAGCCAAAGGTCAAATCGAGATTAAGGAGATATACTCCGACTCTTTGAATGGCGGCATGTATGGTCTGAGTTTTAGCCCTTACCTTGAGGGGCAAAATATTGGCGATGAACTTTCTGAAGCACAAATTCAGCGGCGTATGGAGATCATTGCGCCTTATACCAAATGGGTGCGGTCATTCTCTTGTACTGAAGGTAATCAGCATATCCCTAAAGCAGCTCATCAAAAGGGATTGAAAACATTAGTTGGTGCCTGGATTAGTGAAGACCGGGCACAAAATGAAAAAGAGATCAATGCCTTGATTGAACTCGCTAAAGCAGGCAACGTTGATATCGCCGCTGTTGGTAACGAAGTATTGCTACGTGATGAAATGTCCGAAGATGAATTACTCGGGTATATCAAAAGAGTGAAAGAGGCGCTGCCAGGCATTCCGGTAGGTTGCGTAGATGCCTATTATCAATTCTACGAGCACCCTAAATTGATAGACGCTTGTGATGTTATTCTATGTAACTGCTACCCATTCTGGGAAGGTTGCCCGATTGAAAAATCTGCCGCTTATCTCGATCAAATGTATGAGATCACCACTGAGGCGGCCAAAGGCAAACCAGTGATTGTGGCTGAAACCGGTTGGCCGAGCTGCGGTGATAATACCAATGAAGCAGAGCCCTCTTCGGAGAATGCCATGAAGTATTTCATTAATGTGAATAACTGGAGACAACGAAATAACATTGACCTGTTCTATTTCTCATCATTTGATGAGTCTTGGAAAGTACATCATGAAGGAGATGTAGGACAGCGTTGGGGCATTTGGAACAAGGATGAGCAGTTGAAGTACATTCGGGATCTTCAGGCGATAAATGAGGGTGAGTAGCTAGCGAAGATTGTTACTGAGAGTCAAGACTGCCTCAAAAGCTGTCTTTTCGACCATAGGGAGAAATCTTACTCAACTCAAAGTATTGATTGTCAGAAGAGTAAGATTTCTCATCCCGATCAATCGGGATGACATTAAAACGGGCTTTTTGACAACCTCTTATCTCTTTGATAAGTGAACACTTTTAATCAAGATAGATTTCTCTCCCGACTCGTCGGGAGAGAAATGACCGGCTTATGGAAAGGCAATCATTTACCCACTCAGAGTCACTCGAAGAGGATTCTGAGCATAGCCAGAAAGAAACCATCGCCCTTGTCGGAGTTGTCTCCGACAAGTTAGGCCAGAGTGTTAAACAATCGTTGGAGACAACTCCAACGATGGCTCGGGATATGGCTAAGTCTATTAATAGATAGCCGTAAAAAAACAGGTAAACTACTAATTACTAAACCTATAAAACTCAAAACCTACCAAACAATATGTCCTTAAGAGCAGAGAGACTTTTGGCATTAACGGGGCCTGATCAGGCTCAATACACGCCCGAAGAATTAAAAGCAGCATTCAAAGCAACATTGAAAGAAGGCATGCACGGATTATGCTTCAGCCCATACATAGAAGGGCAAAAGCCTGGTGACCAGCTTACAGAAGAGCAGATCCGTCGTAGAATAAAAATCATCCAGCCTTATACGAAATGGATTCGTTCATTCTCCTGTACAGAGGGGAACGAGCTGATCTCTAGAATCGCCAAAGAGTATGGCATGAAGACGCTGGTCGGTGCCTGGCTTGGCGATGATCCGGAAATCAATAAACGTGAAGTGGAAAATCTGATCCAGATCTGCAATGAAGGATATGTCGATATCGCAGCTGTGGGCAACGAAGTATTATACCGTGGCGACCTGACCGAAGAGAAACTGTTAGGGTTCATTCATCAAGCCAAAGAGGGCATCTCGGGAGTGCCTGTCGGTTACGTTGATGCTTATTACGAATTCACTGACCACCCAAGAGTGACGGAGGCCTGCGATGTCATTTTGGCTAACTGCTACCCTTATTGGGAAGGCTGCCATCAGGACTACTCCTTGCTGTACATGAAAGATATGTACAATCGAGCAGGCAGAGCAGGCAATGGCAAAAAGGTGATCATCTCCGAAACGGGTTGGCCTAGCCAGGGAACTGGTTTGCAAGGCGCGCATCCTTCAGCCGAGAACTTCATGAAGTATTTCATCAATGCCCAGAAATGGTCTAAAGAAGATG
This sequence comes from Bacteroidota bacterium, assembly GCA_039819065.1. Classification (GTDB taxonomy): domain Bacteria; phylum Bacteroidota; class Bacteroidia; order Cytophagales; family Cyclobacteriaceae; genus JBCBSS01. Next base: position 14,488 of record JBCBSS010000040.1, on the reverse strand, counting down.
ACATAGAAATATTCTACTTCTCCTCCTTTGATGAGTCATGGAAAGTAGGCGCAGAAGGTGATGTGGGAGCTTATTGGGGCATTTGGGACAAGGATGAGCAATTGAAGTTTTAAGGTTTAAGTTAATTTTTAGCCAGATTGGTCGTTTGTGGAGACACAAACAACGGCTAACAGTGTAGCCAGATGTTTCCACCTGGCGGTTTAGTTTTCAGATTAAAGCTGTTAGGGCAATAGACTCAAAAGCGAACAAGAATGTTCGCTTTACAAAGTCGTGCCTAAAACCTGATAGACTTCTTATTTTGCTGAGCCCATCACTAGCAAACCTAGAATCAGGACACCGAGACCTGCTATGGCCTTCAGGCCATAGACAAGGTTAGGTAGAATGAGCCGGGCTTCAGCCCTTAATACTGAAAATTTTAATAGTTATGGTGAGCGGCTAAAGCCACAAGCGAGGTTGTTCCCAAACAATACGCCTTAAAAGGCGTGGTAATTGAATGTCCTGTGTAGCCAGGTGTTTCCACCTGGCGGTTTAGTTTTCAGGTTAAAACTGTAGGGGCAATAGACATAAAAGCGAACAGGAATGTTCGCTGTACTTAGCCATGCCCATAGCCTTCACAGGTTTCTTTTTGCTTAAGCCGTGACTAATAACCCTAAACCCGGATATGCTGACTTGCTATGGCCTTTAGGCCGTAGGCAAGGTCAGATGAAATGAGCCGGGCTTCAGCCCTTAATACTTAAAACTTTAATATCTGTGGTGAGTGGCTAAAGTTGATATACAGGCGAAAATTTTGCTGTTTGAATTCCACTTGACTTACTTTCAAAGTTGAAGTGCAACAATTTTCTAGATTTTTTGTCTACTTTTTCAATTGCTTTCGCATAGCTTTGGGTCGCTAAAAATTAGAAGCCATTCGGCTTAAGGGACAAACTCTAAAGTCTTCGCCTAAAGGCGAGGGATTTTATCCCATAACCTGATGGTGGCATGAAAAGAACTATGGTTTAATTGGTAAGACTTTTAGCATTAATTTGACAAATTATTTAAGGAACAACGTGTTTGATCAGACTTCTGATCGATATAAGACTAATCATAAACATATTTTTTTAAATCCAATTGTGAGTATTTGTCCTTATAACTTTTCGCAGTACGCTTAAACCTTTCAGAATAATTAGGAATCGACAACGATAATCAATTGGATGTTTAACTATGGCAGTAAGATTTAATGGTAGAAACCAGTCGGGTTTTTACGCGGATGCAAAGAAAGAAGTAGAAAATTATTTTAAAAGCAATAAGATAGGTAAGAACGCTAACATGGCAATGGTCCTAAAAACCACGTTCTTTCTCACGATGTTAGTACTACTCTATGTTCTCGTTGTATTTGGGAATTTTAGCCTTGGTATTACTCTTTTTCTCGCTATACTGCTTGGAATGACGCAGTCTTTTATAGGCTTCAATATATGTCACGATGCTATCCACGGTTCTTTTTCTTCAAAACGAAAAACAAATAAGATCCTAAGCATGGTTTTCAATCTCATCGGTGCTAATCCTTACGTATGGGATGTATGCCATAATAAAGTGCACCATACTTTTACCAACATTCCAGGCCACGACGAAGACCTTGATATAGCTCCCGGACTGGTGAGGCTATCTCCTATGGAAGATTATAAGCCGGTAATGAGATATCAGCATGTTTATGCGTTTTTCCTTTACGGCCTTGCTTCATTGTCATGGGTTTTCAGGAAAGATTATGTAAAATTCTTTCAAAAGAAAATTGGTGAAACCGATAATTCCAATCATCCACCAATTGAATATTTCAATCTGTTCTTCTATAAGGCTTTATATTACGCCATATATATTGTAGTGCCTTTGATTGTGATGGATATTACCTGGTGGCAATTTTTAATAGGATTTGTACTGATGCATTTGGCTGAGGGTTTTGTACTTGGCCTTGTATTCCAGCTGGCTCATGTCGTTGAAGGAATTGAGTTTCCGGAACCTAATGAAGAAGGCAGATTGGAGGACTCGTGGGCTGTTCACCAAATGCAGACCACCGCTAATTTCTCTAGAAAAAGCCCGGTAGCTACATTCTTGTGCGGCGGATTAAATTATCAGATCGAACATCACTTGTTCCCCAACATTTGCCACATACATTACCCTGAGATATCAAAGATCATCGAAAGTAAGGCTCATCAATATGGTATTCCATACCATTGCAATGACACCTTTATTTTAGCCTTACAATCACATTACAAGATGTTAAAAAAATTCGGACGAAAGGAAGCTTTTGTAACAGCTACTCCTGTTACTGCCTAATATCTAAATATTTGTCTTACCCAATGGTGCGTTATCACTGTTGGTCATAGCAAGATCATAACTTTTTCAGCATCCGGCGTCAATCTTAGGTGTTAGAGCATCGCTGAAGATAATTCCAACGATGGCATGAAATAGCCAAATTGAACAAAAGCCAATATTCAGTATCCAAATTCCTACTCGGGATTGCTTTGCTTCTACATCACGCACAACGACAGCCAGTGCCAGCAATGCAAAACGAACAGGAATGTTCGTAGCCTTAAATAAGCTATACCAAAGCGCTTTTCCTCTTTCTCCAAACGACCATAGCGGTTAGAATAAGTAGAGCCACTACCAAAACATACCATATCCACGAGGTTGGTTGTTCTATAATCGGCGAGTCATCACCATAAGGTACGAAGGCGGCCCAATAGTATGGGTTCGCGTAGGCCATGTTTTCGTTTTCTAACATCTCCAACTTGGCCTTTCTCAATGCATCACTTTTATGGTTTCCCTCAGCCAAGTGGTGATAGAACCGATTCATAAGCATGCTGGTGCTTTTATCGTCCACTTGCCAATGACTCATGATTACACTAGGTACTCCTGCATAGGCAAATGCATAGCCGAGGCTCATCACCCCCTCTCCTTTTTGCACTTTACCATATCCGGTATTACAAGCACTCAACACGGCCATTTTCGCTTTGAGTGACGTGTTAAACAACTCGAATGTATGTAAATAACCATCATTCAAAGTATCGTTTTTATCGATAGCAAAAGCGATCTTCGAATGCATGGGATGCTGGTGGTCTACCATGCCATGAGAAGCAATATGGATCATGCCATAATCTCCTGCCTTATCCTTGAATACCTTTTCTGTAGCGATATCACCGAAATGAACATCGGATTTAAAGTGCTCACTTAAGCTTTTGATTTCCTGCTCATTCCAGACCAAACCTCTCAGCGAACTTCTCAATGTATCTCGGCTAGCTGTTCTAAACGAATTGTTGCCAAAAGCAGGGGCTAGTGCCAGTATTTCGAGATTATCAGCCTGATTTTCACTGTTCAGATGATTAAGCAGTATAGTAGCAGAATTAGCATAGCTGATACGATGGGATTTAATCAGGTAAGGTAAAGGTTGATAGTCAATCGCCTTGGTGGTAGGCATTTCTGTTAGCAATGCTTCAAATGGTACTAATGCCAATTGCTCACTAGGAACGATGATGAGGTCTTTTCCTTTGATTATATCTTGTACCGGTGTTAACAACTGCTGGTACAAATAATAAGATGACTCAGTGTATTGGTCAAATGCCTCACGGCTGGCCTTGGTAATCTCAGCCGAAGACAAACCACTCCGGTAACGCTTTAACTGCATATCAAATTGAGCATCCTTTTTCAGGGTTACTACCCTATGTCCTGCTTTCGTGATTGCGGAAATATACAAAGTGCTATCCCCCATGAAGTAAGATAGCAGCACCTGTCCCTGATCTATAAGCTTACTACGTACGTCATTTACTGAAGCTTTTTTGTTGTCATATTTCAACTCATAATACTGAGGATAAACCTTTTCTATTTGTCTCACCAAGTCTTCGAGCCCCCTCTTAGCGTCAAAAGCATTATTTTCCAACATACTAATTGCTGCCGTATCTTTTCCATCATTACTATTCTTTTTGCTGACTAGACGAGATTGCCAGAATGAGACATCCTGTTGCAACCTGTTGAGGGTGGTAATTAGGCTATCAGGTACAGCAGCATATTGCCTTGCGCTCAAGCCAGAGATAGATTCATGCAACAAGTTTCCCCTACTCTTCTCTATGAAGTAGAATAAAAGCTCGAGATACTTTTCATCCGATTCCCGATCGTACAAATCTTTGCAAATCCTAATGGCTTGTTCAAATATGCCCGAGGACACATTTGCCAACGATAACCGGTCACTTTGCAACGCCCTATCTCTACTAATTTGATCGTAAAGTGTATCACATAATTGGAAAGTGCTAAGTGCCAGTTTCAAGTGTTCAGTATCTTTTTCGACTCCGTGTTGCTTGACCAACGTACTTCCCTTTTGGTACAGCGATCGTAATAGCAGTGTCTTATCCAGCGCATTGTTGATATTGGGGTTATCAATTAGATCGCCGCTCTCAAATCCAATTACATTGGCGGCAATCGCCTTTTGAAAGTGGAACAAACCGGAATCCAGATCTTCCAGGCTTAAATAGAATTGCCCTAATGTGTTGTGTGTATTGGCCAGTTCCGGGCTTTTATGTTCAAAAATATGGCCGAGAATCTGTAGCGATTTTTTCAAGTGGTACCGGGCCAGTTTTGGGTTATCAAGTTCTTGGTAGCAGGTACCCATCTCTAAATGACTGTAGGCGGTGGCAATATTGTTTTCACCATATTGGTTGAGATTGATTGACAGCGTTTTTTGATTATAAATCAGTGCTTGTTGATAATCCCCCCGTTCATAACTGACATTGGCCATGTTAGTCAATGCATCAGCTACCAAATAATGATTCTCACCGAATACCTGCTTTCCAACTGAATGCGCCTTTTGAAAATAAGTTAAAGCTTCTTGATATGAAGCCTTGACTTCCAGGATCTGACCTATACCGTTATAAACATTACCCATGGCATAGTGACCCTCTCCGTAGAGTTTTCTATAAATACTCAGGGCAATTTGATAGTACTCAAGGGACAGATCATATTCACCAATGATATAGTAGAAAAAGCCAAGATTATGATGTGCATCGGCAACAAGCAGATGATCCATGCCATATACCCTTTTCCTAATTTGAAGTGTCAGCGAAAAGCTTTCCAGGGACTCATCTATATACCCTTTACGGAAATAGGTGATCGCCAAATTGCTGTGGGCATCAGCCAAATGAAATTCAGGTATTCCCACCAGGCTTTCTCTGATTTTAAGAATCCGTTCTTGGATGACCAGTGCCTCATCAAAAGAAGATAGAACATTGTGACAATTGGCAATCACCTCTAAGGCACTGCTTTCCAGCAGCGAATCATCACCTTTGGTTAGCTTGATTTCCTCAACAAGGTCAGTAGCGTATTGAATGGCATTCTCCAATTTTCCCTGCCTGAACATGGTTGACGCCACCTTGATCCTTGATCTGAACGAGGGATCGACTAGCCCTTTTTTAGCAAAAATCCCAGCGGCTCGTTCATAGTAGTAGATAGCACTGTCAAATTTTCCCTGTTCATACAAACCTCCTGCATAGTCATAAAAAGACTTAGCTGTCGTCGAATCCTGTTGGGGTTGATAAGTTGCCAATACTTTGGCATACAATGTGGTGTTAAATAATAAAAGTAAAGTGAAAAAACGGTACATTCTTTAGAGTTTAGCTGGCCGAAATAGGTGAAAATAATATTTAAAAGAAAGAAAGTACCATTTAGATAAAGGTTGAACCAGCGTTAAGAGGCTGGTTCGGTATGATGTACTTGAAGAGTGTTAGTCACAAATTTGGACAGAGCATCCTCGGGAAGTACGATCAGTGTTACATAAAAAATTATGCGTTACAGCATTTGACCCTCCTTTAACGGTACTTTCACGATTGCCTTCAAATGATGTCACAAAGCTTTTCACTTTTAAATCGTTCAGGTTTAGTTTTTTGGCTTTCATAATAGTATAATTAGTTTTTAATTATGCCTACTCTATTTTGGGTTTTTCGGCTACCACCGACCTATTATGAAATAAGCATCGCAAGGTTAACAACGTTAACAGAAAAAATTTTCAGCACACGTGCTGAGCATCATTCTAGATGAATCAAACAGAATTTGACTTAATAAAAACCCAATTTAAGCATGGTGATAACCGATACCTGAAAACTGTATTTGAAGAGCATGGCGCCTATTGTATTAGTAATATTCAAAGAAAGTTTAAATGTCCATTGGAGGATGCAGAGGATATATTAATTGATGCTATACTCAATTTCAGAAAGAAAGTGCTGCAAGGGAAGATAGAACGCATCACTAGTATTCGTAATTACATATATACCACTTGCGTCAACATGAAGCGTGAGCAGGATTACTACGCCAACAGGAGTAGGAATAAGGCGCATGAGGTCAAGGTCTTCTTATACGATGAACATGATGATGACAATGAATACAAAGAAGAATTGCTGAAACAATCGTTGGATTCTTTCAGACAACTTGGCGAATCGTGCCAAAAAATTCTTCGTTATTTTTACATTTACAAATACAGCATGGAGGAAATAGCTGCTAAAATGCAGCTTTCCAATGCTAATTCGGCTAAAGTCACTAAGGCCAGATGCTATAAAAAATGGTTGGAGATAGTTAAAAAAGTAAAAGCCTGATGGCATCACTTTCTCAGCAAGATATTGATCTAATTACCAGACATCTGGGCGATGAGCTATCTTCATCCGAGCAGGCTCTCTTTGAAGAAAAGCTCAAATCATCCGACAACTTTGCTGAAGAGGTGCAACTACAAAAAACAATGGTACAGGCTATTCTTGTAGAGGATGACACCTTGTTACGCCAGGAATTGAAGGAAGAAGCCATATTAAAAAGAGGTTCTTTATCTTCAAAAAGTGCGATAAGTTGGTATTACAAAGTGGCCGCATCACTGCTCATACTCATCACCATTGGCTACTTCTTGTTACCGTCTGATGCTTCACTTTTTGAGCACTATTATTCGCCCCTTCCCGAAACGCCGATTACGCGTAGTACATCTGCGGCGGATGACCATTATTATCAGGCTATGCAACTATACAGTTTGGGAGACTATCAAAAAGCTGCCCAAGCGTTTTCTTTGGTGGTTGAGGATAGCCTGCAATATGAAGTAGCACTGTATCGAGGCAATTGCTTATTAAATATCGATGATTATGATCGGGCCATTGATGAATTCCAAAAGGCCGTTGCATTAAATCATCCGGATGCAGCCATGCATTCACAATGGTTTTTGGCGTTATCCTATATCAAAACACATCAAAAGGAAAAAGCCGGTTTCTTGCTTACGGAGGTCATCCAAAGTGACAGTCCCTACCGAACCAAGGCGTCCGATCTCCAGCGTAAATTGATCTGGTCTGTGAGATGAAAACTTCAACAGACCTACTCATCTTTGGTCAATGATTCGAATTTGACATCTTCAGTTTATCAGTAGGAGATATAGAGCTGATCTAGGCTTTATTTTATTTGGGTACCGTTTGTCTTATATTTGATCTACAGAATGTGATACTACGGCTTATCAGGTACTATAGTAGACTTTGTCCTATTAAAAACTACTAACCATATAGCATGTCTGAATAGGCCATTTTTTCATCTAATTGTGGGTCATGAGAAATGTTGTTTTCGTTTTCATTTTTTTCACCAGCCATGTCGCTTTCGCACAGCTTCCATTCATCAGTACCTGGAAGACTGATAACACCGGCACTTCGAACAGCAGTTCTATTCTTATTACTACCAATCCCAACCTGACCTATTTATATGATGTAGACGTGGATAATGATGGTGTATTTGATCGTATGGGTATCACGGGTGACTTCAGCCATGATTTTGGTGCTCCCGGTACTTATACCATCCGAATAAGGGGTACTTTCCCGGCCATTACTTTTCCGAATGATCAAGATACTGACAGCGAGAAACTGTTGGATGTATCACAATGGGGTGATATCCAATGGCGGAGTTTTTCTTCTGCTTTTCATCGTTGTATCAATTTTAATATTTCGGCTACAGACGCTCCCGACTTGAGCAATGTAAGAACTTTAGCGAATGCTTTCACGCTTTGCTCAAATTTCAATAGCAATATCAATCACTGGAACGTAAGCACCATCACTGACCTGGATGGCACCTTTCAACGTTGTACAGTATTTAACCAACCTCTTGATAATTGGGATGTCGGTAATGTCGAAAGCATGCGCTTTACCTTTGCCGATGCAACAGCATTCAATCAGAATATCGGTAATTGGGACGTGAGCAAGGTGAGGAATATGGGCACCATGTTCTCACAGGCCGAATCATTCAATCAGGATATCAGCAGTTGGCAATTAGACAGCTTGACTAACGCAGGCTTTATGTTCAGAGGGGCTAGCGCGTTCAATCAACCGTTAGGCTCTTGGGTGTTCCCCGAGCTGACCTCTTTGCGAGGGATGTTTACTAGAGCCACTTCCTTCAACCAGGACATTTCTACCTGGGATGTTTCAAACATCACCAACTTCAGCTTTCTGTTTGACCAGGCATCCAGCTTCGATCAGGATATTTCCGGCTGGGATGTATCCAATGGTATCGAATTCGACTATATGTTCAACGGCGCGAGATTGTTCAATGCACCCATCACCAATTGGAATGTGAGCAATGCACAAGGTATGGCCTACATGTTCCGTGGAGCAGTTGTATTTGATCAGGATATTAGCTCATGGGACGTTTCCAATGTGACCGATATGCGATATATGTTTTCGCAAGCCCGTATCTTCAATCAGGACATCAGTTCTTGGAATGTGGGGCAAGTCACTACCATGCAGCACATGTTTTCCAATACGAATAATTTTAACATAGATATCTCGGGTTGGAATACTTCTAATGTTTTGAATATGAGCTTCATGTTCAACAGAGCGGAGGTATTCAATCAAGACATCGGTATGTGGGACGTGTCGAAGGTCGAAACTATGCGAGCTATGTTTTCAAGGGCTCTGGTATTCAATCAAGATCTGAATAACTGGGATGTGTCCAGTGTAAGGGACATGAGCAACATGTTCTCAGAAACCCCGGTATTTAATTCGCGACTTTCCAATTGGAATACTTCCAGCGTAACTGATATGCAATCTATGTTTTTCGCAGCCAGAGACTTTAATCAAGACATCAGTACATGGGATGTATCTAATGTTACCAATATGTTCAGGGTATTTAGACAAGCTATTGACTTCAACCAGGACATTTCAGCATGGGATGTATCTAATGTAATCAACATGCGGGAGATGCTATATGGTACGCTCGATTTTAACCATGACCTTAGCTCGTGGGATGTCAGTCAGGTCACTGATATGAGTTCAATGTTTTTCAGCTGCGTCACCTTCGATCAAAACCTGGGATCATGGGATGTCAGTAACCTGGAAGAGGCCAACGACATGTTCCGCAATGTGCCGCTCTCTATTGCCAATTATGACAGCCTTTTGATTGGCTGGGCGGCAAGAGATTTAAATGATACAATTGATTTCCAGGCTAATTTAGCCGTTTATTGTGTCGGGAAGGAAGCCCGTCAAAGCATGATCGACAGATACAATTGGACATTCGATGATGCCGGGCTGGAGAATATTGCCCCTACTGCCATTTGCAAGGACACCACGCTATATATCGTACATCGCGATTCCACCTTGGTGCTAGACCCTGACGCCATAGGAGCCGATTCTTTTGACAATTGTGCGCCGGTTTCCTTGTCACTTCAGCAAACACTTTTTAACTGTAACCAGGTGAATCTCACCACTACTGATACCCTTTGGGTGGATGACGGTAACGGCCATATTACTTTTTGCCTCGCACAAATAACAGTGTTGGATACCCTTTCGAACCTCATTGTTGCCAGCCCAGATGATATCGAACTAGAGACCAACGCTGCTAATTGTAGTGCGACCGTGACATGGGATGAACCACTGGTAAGGTGTAATGTCGTAAGCATTAACTCCAACTTCAATAGTGGTGATGCCTTTCCGCTGGGAGAAACAGTGGTCGAATATACCGCTACCGATGCCGATGGGGTTCAGGAATCTGTATCATTCATGGTCAACGTCACTACCGATCTGGACGTAAGCATGGCGAATGTAGAGGCGCCATTATGCGATGATCCGGAAAGCGGTACGATACTGTTAAGTACAGTTGGGGGAACTGCCCCATACACTTACAATTGGAATGAGGGAGCGCAGGTATTAAGTGGTGAACTATACGCTCGGGCTAATGCGGGCATGAACGCAGTAATCGCATACGACCAATACGGCTGTTCAGATACCCTTGAAGTGCTTGTTCCTGAACCTATTCCGCTTGAGCTTTCCCTGGATACCATACGGAATGATCAAGTCGTCGAAATATCGGCCATGATCGAGAATGGCACCGAACCACTCAACTACCTATGGAATGATGGTTCTGTGGCCAGTACCTTCACTGCTGATACAACAGGTTGGTTTGGGCTTTCGGTTACCGACGCCAGAAACTGTACAGATAACGATAGCGTCTTTGTAGAATTTCCTATAATTATAAAGAGCGATCTCACAATCCCTAATGTATTCTCTCCCAATGGGGATGCTAAGAATGACATCTGGGAAATTGCTGGAATCGAAGACTATGAGGTTATTGAGATATCGGTTTTCAACCGTTGGGGCGGTTTAATGTTTCAAAGCACCGGCGCCTACCAGCCATGGGATGGTCGCAAGAATGGTAAACTGGTAGCCAGCGCTACTTATTACTATGAGATAAAGATTGAAGGAACTACCCCATCAGGGCAAAGCAACTTTAAAGGTTGGGTTAAAGTAGTTAGGTAGCGATTATGGTATTCGTGGTGTAGAATTCCGGTTCGAAGCCCAACCATATCATCTTTCCTCAAATTGTCTTATCTTGAATTCATGAGAAACCTCTTGAACGTAATATTTTTGGCCATTGCCCTGATAACAGTTAGTTGTCAATCCAATGTGAAAGAGACCAAAGAGGAAGAGGCTACAACTACTGCACAGGAAGAGCCAGTTGCGGAAGTTATTAAAGAAGATAGCGTCGTATCCGAAATTGAAACGCCAGTCAGACCCCCGTTTATCATTGACAGCCTTTTTGATCTAAAAGCATTTAAAACATACCAAAGGTCCTCCCATAGCTCACCGGTGGGGCGCGAATTACCACTTTTTAAGCACGAGAACGGCGGATATTACTCCTATTTTTTCTTTACAGAGCAAAGACGGTTAAAGCATGAGTCTGGCATGGAATTTCCTTCTCAAAAACAGTTCTACATTATCACGGCCACCAAAAAACCAATAGGTAAAGATTATTATCTGACCATCGAAGAAACGCTGGTCTTACTGCAAAGTAGCTTAAATGATCCCAGCTTGGGGCAACTGGATTTGGTGGGTAAATCTAAAGACGATTTGACTGCGTTATTGGGCTCGCCCATTTACGAGTCAGGTGAATATTTCATCTATGGCAGTGGTCAGCATATCATTACATCACAAATCAATGAAGGAAGCGTTAAAGCCTTCAAATACATGTACTTAAAAAGTAATATTGAAGCTATAATTGAAACGAATGACCCATTGTTAAGAGAGTCTATCTTATCATTTAAAGGCAGATCGTAACGTTTTATATCATTTAAGTTACCTCATATGATTAAATAGCAAACAACTGTCTAGTGAACCATAATTTCAGATTATCACCTATTGAATAAACTATAAATGGCTTTTGGTTTCTACCAACCGTTTATTCAATGCTAACTTAACAACAACTAATTCAATCAGCAGTAATGTAGCAGCAGCTGAAGCTGCAATAGTCAAAGACAACTTATCGTTAAGATTGGCAACAAAAATCCAGAAAAGTCCCCATACAACTGCTGAAATAAACACCACGCTGACTTTTCTCTTCCACAACAGATAGCCGAATATCGCCAACGCTACAACAATCACAAGAACAGACCAAGCCTCGGGACTCAACACCTCATAACCTGATAGACCAAAAGTCTGCATGAGCCAAAGCGTCACACCGAGCGGAAAAGCAATACTGATCCATCCATAGAAAATGGAAATAGGAAATTTAACCAGCCAACGCTCACGCTGAGAAACGCTCTTCTCACCTAACTTGAAGATGTTGTTGAGTTTGGTAAGCGTTACCAACATAATCAGAAAGCCAAATAGGCTGATGGTGAGATTGGTGCTGAAATCCCCGAGAAACCAGATGATATTACCCATGCAACTCACAAAAATAAAAGGTCTGGCACTTACCCAACGTTGATCATCCTTCAGTGACGGCTTAAGTTGATAAATGCCCAGAACAATAAAGCTCAGAAAAATGATATTCCAAACCGCGAAGGCCGCACCAGCGGGCTCAAGGTAAAGCTCTTCGGGCAGTCCATATTTAGTCTTTAAATCAATAAAATCGGTAACGAAAACTGAAAGTATGGCCATTCCAAACTGTAAGAGTGGTCCGAGGAAAGCGAGGATTCTGAAAAGCGTTTTCATATGATATTAGTGATTATAGTAGTCTATACTTAAGTCCATTAGCGATTCTGGTGAATAGAAGAATAACGACCAGGGTTATTGCTAATCCCAGCGCAACGTAGCCTACTAAATTCTGTAAGTTTTGATTGGCTATGTAAATAGCGAATAGACCCCATACTCCCACTAACAGGTAGCTCCCATTGGCCTTCCTACGCAAATACAGCATGGCAATAATGCCAAAGGCAACCAGAAGAATGATAACCGACCAGATTTGTGGGTTTAATAAAGCTTGCCCTGTCCAACCGACATCTATCAATAAGAAAGACGTGATATTTATGGGCGTAGCTAATGTAACCCAGCCAAAATAAAGTGCGATCGGGAGCTTTATGAAGACCTTTTCTTTCCAGTCTGCACCCGGTTTACCCAATTCTAGGTGAACCGCTGTTTTGATCAAAGTCAACAGTAGGACAACGATAAGCACGGCGGTGATCCAAACCTTATTGTTGAGCACAGCTACAAACCAGGCTGCATTGGCTAAACTATTGATGATGATATACTTCCTTGCCCTGACAAATGAGATATCATCGCGCACTTGCTTTCTCAATTGATAAAATCCAAGGCCAATGAAACCGAGATAAATGAATTGCCATATGATAAAAGCATAACCAGACGGTGTGATGTAAAGCGGCACCGGTGGCTCGTCCAATTCCGATGTCACGTCAAAACCCGTTTGTAGGATGACCAAAATGGAGAAAACAAACATGAATATAGGCGCCAAAAAAGCAAGCCAAGCTGAGAGGTTCTTCATTGTTATATGAGTGAGTTGCCTGAATTAATTTAAATACGAATTCAAACATCATTTTAGATTTAAGCTCCACTGTATTTTATGCCTTTTCGCTATTATCAGTCTACTGACTACAAAGCACTACCTGCTTATAGTTTGAGAAAACCGTGCACCTCTATTACCGTGATTGATTCAGGATTTACAGACATTAAACAAGGCGGTTGCTGATCAACATAACCTATAAAGATTCTTTAAAAGTCCATTGCCCAGCGAGGTAGTGGGATATTATTGTCCTTGATTTAGATTGTGGGCCGAAATATTCGTGAGTGTAACCTGTTTCGTATACAAAGGTTACCAAAATATCATCGAGAGTAGTATGCACATAATACCCAATAGCCTCGTTTAAAGGCAAATTAACCTCTTTCGACCAGGGCTTCAATGCTTCATATAATCCATTCACCTTAAACCTTCTGCATAGCTTCTTGTGACTTATTTTGGCACCCTTGATCATGAGCATCTCCGTGCCATCAGATAGTACACCATGTCCTCTTCCTCTAAGGCCAAATGTCATTCTGAAGCTGAGCCCATCGAGGACGCCTTCCAAAGTGTCTTTGACAAATTGCCCACAGAGTATCTTCCGACCATTGGGAAAAAGCAGATGTATCGAGAAATCGTTGTTTACGAGATAGGTATTAATGACCTCACCGCATTGATCACCTATGACAAAACCATATTTGGTTGTTTCTTGAGGTTGAATATATGGAACCTCAGCATGCGTATCTTGGAATGAGAAAAGCAGTATAGAACCAACTAAAGATATCAACCCTATGGCAAATTTCGATAGCATATTAATCGTTTAAGGGGTCTAACCTAAAGCTCACTTTTTCTGGCTGAAAGGCCACCATCTCTGTTGATATACCTGAATTAAAATACTTCATCCTGTATGCAGTGGCTATATGTGATACTTGTATTCTATATGGGTAGCTCAATTGTAAGTCAAGCAAAACTCCTTTTCCTTTAAATAGGCAACGCTCGGTATGGCCAGATTCCTTAAAGATCGGGCTTTCAATGTTCTCCACTGGAATGAGAAATTGATCGTTTTTGATTTCCTGATTGTTTACCTCCTTGAAAACCCATACTTCCTCTGAATCCGCAATCCTGATATCTTCGACATAGACTTGTAAGCGTTGATAAAGTCGATCTAACTTGAAAAAGTGATCAATTCTGTTAGTATTGACTTCTTCGACTTTCATAATGATGAGTGATGAAAGAATTA